>DASXPD010000050.1:0-22654 GCA_036493835.1 Candidatus Acidiferrum sp.
CTATTAAAGCGGTACGTGAGCTGGGTTCAGAACGTCGCGAGACAGTTCGGTCCCTATCTGGTGTGGGCGCAGGAGAATTGAAGGGAGTTGTCCCTAGTACGAGAGGACCGGGATGAACAGACCTCTTGTGTACGAGCTGTCCCGCCAGGGGCACCGCTCGGTAGCGAAGTCTGGAAGAGATAAATGCTGAATGCATCTAAGCATGAAGCTCGCCCTAAGATAAGTTCTCCCAAGGTTTAAGACCTAAGAAGGGCAGTCGAAGACTACGACTTTGATAGGCTGGAGGTAGAAGCGCAGCAATGCGTGAAGCTGACCAGTACTAATCGCCCGTTCGGCTTAATCATAAAACTTTCTCAAACCGTCTTTGAGAGAGAGCAAACAAGATACAAAACGCCTTTGTTTGCACAGTGAAGTTCGACTTCGTCGAACTTGTAATGCCAGCCAAATTCTGTTGTCGCACTCGCGTGCGATGAGTCAATCCATTCAACTAGATAAGAATGTAATGGATCCCCAAAAACGCGCGAGTTACAAGTTTCCGGTGATCAAACCGCGAGGGTCACACCCGTTCCCATCCCGAACACGGAAGTTAAGCCTCGCAGGGCCGATGATACTGCACGGGCAACTGTGTGGGAACGTAGGTCGTCGCCGGGATTACATTAGAAAGGGCCGTATCGAGAAATCGATGCGGCCTTTTTGTTTTGCGCCTAATAATTTTTGAATAGTTTGATTTGGCCAGCAGATTCCTTGCTGGCCTTTTTTGTGCGTAAGTCGCCACATTTCGTGCAGTTTCCTTCGCGTCAAAAAATCTCAAGCGAAAGCAGGGAACATGGGAATCCTCGAGGCCTCGGCGCCTGTAATTCTTGTTTGTGTGCGCGATCGTGTGCGTGCGATCGAGTTCTATCGAGACACGCTCGGACTGAAAATGACGCTCGAAGATAAATTCGCGGCGGTGTTCGACATCGGCGGAATCATGTTGCGCGTCTCGACGAAAGCGGACTTTGTGCCGCACGAGCACAGCATTCTTGGATTCAGAGTCGCCGATGTCACTTCCACCGTGAAGGCTTTGCGCGAGAAAGGCGTGGCTTTCAATTTCTATACTGGATTTAAGCAGGACGAACTCGGTGTGTGGACTGTTCCGGGTGGCTCCACGCACGTAGCATGGTTCAAGGATCTGGATGGCAACGTATTGAGTATCACCGACGTTTGAACTTCGAATAACGCACAGTGACGATCAGTAGGGTAGTTTTCGTGTTCCTCAGGAAAATTTCTATTGGCGATGTCTGAATAAAGCTGAGTGGAACGTCATCATAATGAAGGCGAATTCCGGCCGCCGTCGGGCGGGACGCCAAGTCGTTGAGAGGAAAGAGCATGAAATACGTTTTGCTGGACTATGTCGGCGAGAGCGGATGGCCGCAGTTGACGCGCGAGGAGCAGAAGCATTGGCTTGGCGCGTACAAGGCCTATATGGAGGCGATGACGCGGGCGGGCGTGCTGAAAAATAGCATCGGCCTGCAGCCTACGGCTACGGCGACGACCATGCGCGTGGCGAACGATAAGCCGAGAGTGCTTGATGGGCCGTATACGGATTCGAAGGAGCAGTTGGGCGGATTTCATCTGATCGAAGTGGAAAATCTGGATGAGGCGCTGGTTTGGGCGGCGCGTTCGCCGACTGCGTTGCATGGTGTCGTCGAGGTGCGGCCGATTTTTGAAGGTACGTGGCTTACGAGGGACATCAACGACTTCATCAAGCCGGAGTGAGGGTTTGCCGAGGTCGTCGGGCTCGTTGCGTTTGCTGTGGTCGATAGTCGAGAAAATTTTAGGGGATGAAAAATGCGGAAGATGGTTGTGTTCAACAATGTGACGCTCGACGGCTATTACACCGGACTTGACGGAGATATGAGCTGGGCGCACAAGTTCGATCCGGAATGGCTGGAATTCACGAACTCGAACGCAAAAGGCGGGGCGGTGCTGGCGTTCGGGCGAAAGACGTACGACATGATGGCTGGGTACTGGCCGACGCCGATTGCGATGAAGAATATGCCGGAAGTGGCGGAGGCGATGAACAAGCAGCCGAAGTTGGTTTTTTCTCGAACGATGAGCGAGGCGAAGTGGAACAACACGCGATTGGTCAAAGGCTCCGATCTCGCGGCCGAGGTCCGCAAAATTAAAAGCGAACCTGGCGACGACATCGTGATCATGGGCAGCGGGAATCTGATTTCGCAGCTCGCGCAGGCGAAGCTGATCGACGAATATCAGATTGCGTTGACGCCGGTGGTGATCGGCAAGGGGAAGTCGATGTTCGAGGGCGTCGATAAAAAAAGTTTGAAACTGACTAAGACGCGGGCGTTTGGAAATGGCACGGTGATGTTGTGGTATCAGGCCGGGTGAAGTCGCGGAATTGCAGACGGAATGAATCGGACGAATGAAACCAGCTGATGAATTTGGCGAATGAATTCGGAGAGACGGCGTCGCGCGCAAAGGCAGCGGGCGCGGACGCTCAACGCACGGCGGAGATTGTGGCGCGGCGGAGCTACGGGAAGCTTGTCGCTTTTCTAGCGGCGCGCACGCGGGATGTGGCGGCAGCGGAAGACGCGCTGGCGGATGCGTTTGCTTCGGCGCTTGAGGATTGGACGCGCAATGGTTGCCCTGAAAATCCGGAAGCTTGGCTGCTGACTGTGGCGCGACGGAAAACGATCGACGGCGTTCGACGTCGCGAGACCCGCGATGCAGCGGAGCCGGAGATGAAACGCATCGCGGATGTGCTGGAAGCGGCGGCCGCGGAAACTTCGGGAATTCCCGATCGGCGGCTCGGGCTGATGTTTGCGTGCGCTCACCCGGCGATCGAAGCCAGCGTGCGTTCGCCGCTGATTTTGCAGGTTGTGCTGGGGCTCGATGCGAAACGAATTGCATCGGCGTTTTTGGTGTCGCCGGCGGCGATGGGGCAACGGCTCGTGCGCGCTAAAGAGAAAATTCGGCAGGCGGGGATTCCGTTTCGCATTCCGGAGAAAGACGAATTGCCGGTGCGGCTTGACACTGTGCTCGATGCGATTTACGCGGCGTTCGCGGAGGCTTGGAGCGATCCCGCGGGGACTGATGCGGTTCGGCGCGATCTTAGCGAAGAAGCGATTTACCTCGGGCGCGTCATCGTCGAGTTGCTGCCCGATGAACCGGAAACTTTGGGATTGCTCGCGTTGATGCTGCATGCCGAGGCGCGACGGAAAGCGCGGCGCAATGCGGACGGCGAATATGTGCCGCTGGCGGAGCAGGATACTTCGTCCTGGGATCGCGAAACGATCGCCGAGGCGGAGGAATTGCTGCTGCGCGCGAGCCGGCACGGAGTTCTCGGGCGATACCAGTTGGAGGCGGCACTGCAGTCGGCGCACGTTCATCGATGCGTGACGGGGATTTCGAACTGGGGCGAGATCGTAAAACTTTACGATGTACTGTTTGCGCTGACTGGATCGCCGGTGGTGGCGGTCAATCGAGTGCTGGCGATTGCGGAGACCGAAGGACCGCAACTCGCTTTGACAAAATTGGACAAAATTGCCACGGACTCACGGCTCGCGGAGTATCAGCCTTACTGGGCTGTTCGCGCGGAACTGCTCATGAAATTGAAAAAGGGAAGTGAAGCGCGCGAGGCTTATCAGATTGCGATTGGATTGGAGCGAGATCCAGCCGTTCGGCGGTTTTTGCAGCGGCGACAAGCGGCGTTACCAACTTCGACTTGATCCGGCCTTTCCCTCCACAAAAACTCAACTTTGCGATTGAAATGCTGGCTCTCGCGGAACGCGCGATGCGGTGGTCTAGGCCGCATCGCGTGTTCGCGGGAGGTTGGGGTGAAAGTCGGGTGCTGCTCGATTAGAAAATAATTTTCAATGCGAGCTGCAGGTTGAACGCTTCGCCCGGACCGATGCCCGGTGCGCCGTTGTAGTCGCCGATGGTGTCGGCAGTGATGCCGAGGCCGCTGCCGTTGGTGCCGCTCGGCGGCGCCAGGTTGATGCGGTTGAAGAGGTTGAAGAATTCCATGCGGAATTGCGAGCCGATCCGCTCGGTAATCTTCGTGTTCTTCACGACGCTGAAGTCGACCGCGGCGTAGCCAGGTCCGTAGAAGGCGTTGCGTCCGGCGTTGCCGAATGTTCCGGCCGCAGGATCAGCGAACGCAGCGGGATTGATCCACTGCACGCCGCTCTTGCTGAATTTATGCGAGACGCCGGCATACGGATCGCCGATGAGATTGGCGCGCTGCTCGCCCTCTTCTGTGCCGCTGGTGTCGTTCGACGAGAAGACGGTGAACGGCTGGCCGGTGTGGAGAGAAACCAAGCTGCTGAGTTCCCACCCGTTGAGGAGCGGCCGCAAGCGATTGGCATTCGGCAGGTCGTAGTTCAACACGGCGGTGAAGTTGTGCCGGGTGTCGAAGTCCATGCTGCCGTAGTCGCCCTTCAAGAAGAAGCTGTCTTGAGGAAGCGTGCCGCGATATGCGGTCATGTCGTCAAGGCCATGCGCCCAGGTATAGGTGAACTGGCTGGTGAAGCGATGCCATTCGCGAACCTTGAGCACGGTCTGGAGCGAGTTGTAGTTGGAGTTTCCGTTGGTTTCGATCTGGTTGATGATGCCGAAGTCGGGGAAGGTGGAGAAGAACGGCCGCGCGGCTTGTACGGCTGCCTCGCTCGCATAGATGCCTGGAGGCGGCTGGTTGATGTCTGCGGTGGTCATCAAACGATGAGCGGCGCTGCCGACATAGCCGACCTGCCAGAGCAGGGATTTGCCGATCGATTTCTCGAGCTGCAGCGTGTAGTTGTAGTTGTAAGGTGTGCGGAAATCCTGGCTAACCGAGAAAATGTTGAAGACCTGACCGCAACCGTTGCCGGTGGGGCAGGGAATCGAAGATGGGATAAACAGCGGCACGCCGGAAGCAATCGTGAAGCTGTTGTTTGAAATGGTTTGTACCGGAGACGGACCCGCTGGGTTGCCTTCGAGCCCGTTTGGTGCGCCATTGTTCGGCCGGTTGTCGAGGAACGGATTCAGGTTCGGCGTATCGAAATATGTGCCGAAGCTGCCACGGACGACGAAGTCGCCCTTTTGGCCGATCTTGTAGGCGAAGCCGACGCGCGGCGAGAAGTTTTTGTAGTCCTTGGGGTAGACGCTGTCGATGCCGGCGCCCTGAAAGACGAGACCGCCTTTGGATGGATCGAAAACCGACAAATCCTTCTTGTCGTTGCCGAGCGGGCCTTCGTAGTCCCAACGGACGCCGTAGTTGATGCTGAGTTTCTGGTTGACCTGCCACGCGTCTTGCGCGAATAGAGCGAAAGTTTTTACGTGGACGAGGCGGACGGGATCGCCGATGGCGACGCTCGAACGGCTCACGTCGCCTGCGAGGAAGTCGGCAAGGGCGAGGACGTTGCTCGATGCCGTGGCGTCAGCGGACCATGGACCCTGCGAGCCGTCGAACAAAATAGTGGCGAGTGCATGGCGGTGATAGAACTCTTCGAGCTGCGCGCGGCGGAATTCGCCGCCGAAGCGAAATTGATGTTTGCCGGTCGTGTATGACACGACGTCGGTGAGGTGGCCGGTGATGTCTTCGCGGCCTTCCGGAGGAGTCAGGCCGATTTCGTCAAATCCGGTGATCTGGATATTTGGAGCGCCGGCGAGATTGAAGCCGTCGTAGAGATTCAAGCCCGCGCCGGTCAGATCGAAGTTGGTGTTGAAGTCACTGAATGTTTGATGGAAGTAGTTCACGCCTGCGAGCAGCTGGTTGGAGAGTTTGGGTGTCCACGTCGAGTTCCACGAAGCGGCATAGTTGGACACGTGAATCGGCGCAACCTCGTAGTAATACTTCAGCTCGGAAGCGGCTTCGGAAAGGGCGGTGCCGCCGACGGGCGCGACCTGATTGCCTTGTCCGGCGAAGTAGTGGAATGAAACGGTGTTCTTGTCGTTGATTTTGTAATCGATCTTGCCGAGACCGTTGTAGCTGTAGCCGTATTCGGGGTCGGGGCTGGAATAGTTGTCGGGAGTCGCAGGGCCAGTCAGCGCGTACGACGGCCAGAGCGAGCCGAGGAGATTGGTCATCACTGGATTGGGCGTGGCGCCAAATTTCGCTAGTTCGGCAACCGCTGCGGTTTGGTAATCGGCGGAAGGCTCGGTGCCGAGGCCCGGCAGTCCGATGGTGAAGCGCTGCTTCTCGAACGAGAGAAAGAAGAACAGCCGGTCTTTCAGGATCGGCCCGCCGACGGAAAATCCATACTGCTGGTTGCGATTTTCTTTCTTCGAGTCGACGAACGGCGAAGCTGCCGCGAAAGCCTCGTTGCGGATGTAGAAGTAGGCCGAGCCGTGGAAATCGTTGCCTCCGGATTTTAGCGCGAGGTCGACGGTGCCGCCAGGATTGCGGCCCGACTCCGGCGATGCTTGGGTCTGCACCGAGAATTGGTCGATCGAATCGATTGGAAGCACGATGCCGGCGATGTCGGACACGCCGCCCTGATTGACGGCGGGAATGTTGTGCCAGAGATCGTTGTTGTCGACGCCGTCGATCTGCCAGTTGATCTGGTTGGCGCGCGTGCCATTCAGGGAGCCGAAACCGCCGGCGGAGTAGCCGGCGAAGCCGGGAGCAACGCCGATCAGCTGCGTAAAGTCACGGCCGTTGAGCGGGAGGGTTTGCAGGTCGGAGCCCCCGACCAGCGTTGTTTGGGTTTCCGAGGTTGTGTCGAGTGAGAGCGCCGCGGCTGACACTTCAACCGAAGTCGCTGCCTGCGAAATCTTCAGTGAAACCGGAAGGGTGTAAATCGCGCCTTGTTCGACAAGGATGCCTTCGATGGTTGTCACCGGGAATCCCGATGCCGAGACCGTCACAGAGTAAGTGCCAACGGGCAAATCCTGAAATACGAATTGTCCGTCACTGGTGGCTATCGTTGCGTGATCGATGCCGGTCGCCTTGTTTGTTGCTTTGACCGACGCGCCCGGCACAACCGCTCCCGAAGGATCGGTCACGGTGCCGTTGATTGCGCCGCGATACGTCTGGGCCGTCAAAGGCAAGACGGCAAAAAATAGAAACAACACCACCGCGAAGAATTTTTTCATCCCCGTCCCTCACAAGTCGAGTTTTTACAGATGAGCCGACCGATGCTGCCCTGGCAGCAGGTGTTGGAGTAAATAGAGGTGTGCCGGCGCTATCGCCGATAGGCAATCTGAATTTCGGAAGTTGTTAAGAACCGAAGCTCGAGGATTTGCTACAACACACGCCCATATTCGCCCCTGGGTGTTCCGGCCTCTGCTAGGAGGTGGATGGAATGAATCGGCAACAGTGCCGAGGTTTCGCGAATGCTGCGCTTAATGGTTAGGCAAGTCAAAGTTAAACAACGCATCGGCTGAATTTAGAAATTCAATGGGAGGTTCGGTTGTCGTGCGGCAGAAATGCGAAACGCATTTTTCGAGTTTCTAGGTTGTGATTCGTTTGCGAACGGAAAGTTCTTACTCGGATGAAGGTTGCGTTGAGTCGAGCTTCGCCTCTGATGGAGGCGCGGAGATCTTCTGGTTTTCGTCGACGGAAAACAGGCGGTAGTCGTCGAAGTGATGCCGACGGTGAATGCGGCGTCCGTTGAAATCGAAGAACAGCTCGGCGTTTTGCGGCAGCCATAGTTCTTCATGCTTCTTGCGGAATTGCACCGGCTCGTAGTCGATCGAAATATGTTCGGCGGCCAAGCGAATCTGAGGCACGGGGTTCACGAGATCGGTCTCGATACTCATCACTTGAAAGCTGTCGGTCGTGATCCATGCGCGCCCGCGCAGCCCCACCGAATACACATTCTTGGCGACGCTATACTCGCGCATGCGCGCTGGCTTGTCTTTACGCTGCCGGAAATGTACTTGCCACACTTGCCGGTCGTGCCAGTGGGTCAGCCCTTCGCACGTCATGTCGTATTCGTCGCGGTAGACGGGATGGAAAATCATCACCATCGAACCGAGTCCGAGTGATGCGAGGCGCTCGGGAAATACATCGAGTCCCATCGTGCCGTCGCGATACTCTTCGACGCGATACATCCCCTTCTTCACTTCCGTGAGCGATTCGACATAGCTGAACCGGCGCGACTCATGCTTCGCCGTCAAGCCGTAGCGATCAATGACTTCGTGGTCCAGCGTTTCGGTGGCGCTGATGCGATTGACGCCGTCGATGAATGCCGCGACCCGCTTGGCGGTCTCGTCGCTGATTTTCTGCATCGGGCAAGTTGCGCCGGGCTCGACGGCAGGCATGCTTTCGTCGACGTCGGGAGGCATCCACTTTGATGGCGGCAGGAGATCGACACTCGAAAACCGAGCAGATTTTGTTGCCGCTGATGTTCCGACGGCGACCTCTTCCGAAGACGGCGGCGCTGCATCGCCATGTTCCGCGGGCCCACCCATTGCTCCGGCGGTCGACGCATTCACCGCGCTGGGTCCCCCGTCGGCGCTGCCGGCCGGACGCTTCACGACAGCGAGAAGCTTCGTCGCCTCTTGCACGTCATCCGGATCGGGACTCTCGGCGAGAAATTTGTTCAGCGCCTGTTCGGCCGCCTGCCGCTGATTTTGGCAAACATACGATTTTGCCAGGATAAATTGCGCTGCCGACGCGCGGTCTTTTCCAAGCTCGACGCCGCGCTTCGCGTGTTTCTCGGCCTCGGCGCATTCCTTGTGCAAGAGGTACGCCTGACCCAGCTGCGCTTCATAGCGCCAGGAATCGGGTGATGCCTGCACGGCGCGCTTGAAATAGCCGATCGCCTCTTCGATTTTTCCGTTGTTCGTGTCGAGAGAGCCCAGCGCCGACAGCGAGAACGTGTGCAGCGGATAAATCTGAATCGCTTTCTTCCAATATTCTTCGGCGTGCGCGTAATCTTTTTCCTGCACGTAGTACATGCCGAGGATGTAGTTCACGTCGGGATTCGACGGAGCGCCGTGCACCGCCTTATCGAGATGTTTTTTCGCTTCGTCGAGCTTTTCCTCGCGCAGCGCTTCCATCGCTTTGTTGAGTTCTTTCTGAGCCCCCGGCGCCAGAATCGGCGGGCCAGAGCGAACCAGCGACACGTCGGTGCCGGCGAGCGGTTTCAAAACGATGGTGATGTATTGCTGGTCGCCGTTGCTTATGATTTCGACCTCTTGAGTGATCGTCTCGAAGCCCGGTGCCATTACTTCGACGTTAAACGTAGCCTTCGGCAAATCCTGGAAACTGGCTTGACCCTGCCCGACGGTCGTTTGGGTGCCAAGCGGCGCTCCGCTGAATGTCCTGAGAGTGACGACTGCGTTGTCGAAGGGAGTTTTGTCGGGCAGCTGCACTCGTATCGTGATGCCGCCAGTGACCCCGCCAGCTTGCGACTGCTGGCCCAACCTGCCTCCCACCTGCCCGAACATCGCCGGCGCGACGAGAAAGCAAAGCAGCAAAGAGAAAACAGTCGCGGTGATGCAAGTTTTGAGGGTGGAAAATGAGCTAGAAGGGCATGGCTGAACGAAAAAACGCGGCTTCGAAGCCGCTTGCGCGCACCGCTGGAGACCTGGGAGCAGACCTGTGAGCAACACGAACTTGGTGTCTATCCTATGTAGATAATTGTACGCCTTTCCATCAGACGGAGCGGCCCTTATTTTGTAATCTTTGCCAGTCGTTTTTGTATCCGGCCCACGCTCAAAGCCGCCCTTTTGCCAGTGATTTTCAGGAAAAGTACTATTGACCAAGGACGACCGTCGCAGTACGGTTGGATTTCCTATCCCGGCCTGTTTCCTGCGAATTCCGCGAATAAGAGGTCATCATGGCCACCGTCACTCAGACCAATCCGATGTCCGCGGCCCAGCAAGAGCGTTGGGCTCGCCTGCGCAGTCACAAGCGCATCTTTTCGAAAGTGAAATTGCTCGTCGAATGGGACGAGGAGTCGGCGCAGCAGCGCGCGAATGCGGTTACCGTCGATGTAAGCCATTCCGGCTGCATGGCGGTTGTCGGCGCGCCGCTTCCGTTGCATCGGCGCGTGCGGCTGATTCACCCCGAAACCGGGCGCAAAGCCGAGGCGGACGTCGTCTGGCGCGATCACGAGGCTTGGGATGTCGGCCTTGAGCTGGTCAAGCCGGATCCGTCGTTCTGGGGCGTGAAGTTCTAGAAAATTTTCTGTGAGATTGAGATCGATTGAGGGTCAAGAAGGGCGCGCTTTGAGCGCGCCCTTCGTCTTTTAGATCTTAGATTTGCCGAGTAACCGCTTCACGGATTCGTCGCCTGAAACGATAAGCTGTTCTCCCGCAACGCTTCCCACTTCTTCGCCCACTCTTCGTGCTTCGGACTCTCCGCGTAATCCGCCGCGGTCTCTGGGCTCGTGAATTCGATCCCAAACACGCCGTCGAAATCCCGAATTTGATTGCGGCCGGTCTTGAGCCAGATATTTTTCACGCCGGGAATCTGCCCCGCCAAGGTTTTGATGCCATTCAGCGCCTGCTCTTTGTCGTCCTCGGACGCGAAGGCCTTCCATTTGTAGACCACCATGTGAATCACGGTCTTCGGCTGCCCAAACTTGTTTTGGGCCTCGACGCTGCGCTCGTGCCAGGTTCCGGCGCCAACGCCCGCCGCGAACAACACCGTGCCTGCCACCACACGAATAACCCAACTTTTCGCCGCCATTTTCTTCTCCTCAAATTCCACTGTGCTCAATCTAAATTCACCAGAGCCTTCAGCGTGACTCCACCGTTTGACGCGCCCGCCACTGCAACGTTACGCTCACATCTCTCGACATTTCTGCCCAATGAATCCTGCCGACACTGAACTTCCCGACTCGACGCGCCAGCCTGCTCCCATTCCCGCATTGCCGCTAATTTGGATCGGGTACTTGCTCGGCGTCGCGACCATTATCTCCGAATTTGTCGCTGTCAGCCTGCATCCCGAACTTGCCAAGGATGGCGGCATCCCGCCGCTGTATCTTTTTCTCGTCAGTTTTGTCGGCGGAGTGTATTGGTTCGTGTGCATCTACCGCTATCACGTGATTCTCGCGGCGGTGCCGGGTTGGAAGCATCCCATCTCACCCGCGCGCGCCGTTGGATTTCATTTCATCCCGTTTTACAACTTGTATTGGGTCTTCAAGTGGCCCAAGGAAATCGCCGCCTTCGTGAATTTTCGCATGCGCTCAAACGTGATGAGGCCCACGCCAGTCGGCCTCGCCGTCCTTGGCGCGCTGATCCTGCGGGTTTTCGATCCCGGTTTTGGCCTCATCCTGCTCTTTTTCCCGCTGTCGTATATCTCCGAGTGCCTGCGCCGCGCTCTTGCCGCGCCTACTTTTCCGCCGCCGGCAGTTCCGGTCGAGAATTCCGATGCAGCCGTCTGATTTCTTGCTTTGTGAAATCTGCCTGGAGTCGAGATGAAATCGTTTCTATACCTGAGCCTCGCCACCGTTCTCACTCTGCTCGCCGGCAACAATCTCGCGGCGCAGACTGAGCCGCCCAATCCGCTCGCGCGCGAAATCTTTCAGCAGCTAATCGAAATTAATACGACCGACTCCGTCGGCAACGTAACCACCGCCGCTGAAGCCATGGCCGCCCGCCTTCGCGACGCCGGATTCACCGGCAACGACGTCATCGTCGACGGCCCAAACGATCGCAAGAAGAACCTCGTCGCGCGTATACATGGCACTGGGCAGCGCAAACCGATTCTCTTCATCGGCCATCTCGACGTCGTCGAAGCCCGCCGCGAAGACTGGACCACCGATCCTTTCAAGTTCATCGAGAAAGACGGCTATTTCTACGGACGCGGCACCGACGACATGAAAGAAGGCGACGCGATCCTCATCGCCAATTTCATCCGGATGAAGAAAGAAAATTACAAACCCGACCGCGATTTAATTCTTGCGCTCACCGCCGACGAAGAGGGCGGGAACTTCAACGGCGTCGATTGGCTCGTCAAAAATCATCGCGACTGGATCGACGCCGAGTACTGCATCAATCTCGATGGCGGCGAATTCGAGAGAAACGGTAACCAGCGCATTCTCACCGCGATTCAGGCCAGCGAAAAGGTCTACGCCGACTTCCAACTCGAATCTCTAAATCCCGGTGGTCACAGCTCGCTGCCGTCGCCCGACAATGCGATCTATCATCTCGCCAATGCGCTGGCGAAAATTCAGGCGTTCTCGTTTCCCGTCGAGATCAACGAGATCACGCGAAATTATTTTTTGAAGACCGCTGAGTTGATGAAAGCTTCGGGAGCCGCCGATTTACGCGCCGCCGTGAAAGAACCGCCCGACAAAGCGGCCATCGCGCGTCTTTCTCAGACGCCGTATTACAACGCCCTGCTGCGCACGACCTGCGTCGCGACGATGCTCACCGGCGGACACGCTCCCAACGCCCTTCCGCAGACGGCTCGCGCCAACGTAAACTGCCGCATTTTCCCAGGGGAAGATCCCGCCAACGTTCGAACGAATCTGGAGCGCGTCATCGCCGATCCAAAGGTCACTGTTTCCGACGTAGCCCTGCACGCCGCCGACGGATCGCTTGTTCCCCTAGTCACCGTGCCTCCGTCGCCGCTGCTCCCAGAAGTGACCCAGGCGATGGACAGGACCGTTCACCAGCTGTACGGAAACGTCCCCGTGATCGCCACGATGTCCACCGGCGCCACCGACGGCCGCATCACGCGCACAGCCGGCATTCCGACCTACGGTATCGCCTGCATGTTTTTCCAGATGAACGACAACCGTGCCCACGGTAAAGACGAACGCGTCGGCGTACAGGATTTCTACGACGGAATCGCCTTTAACTACGCCTTGATCCGCGCCCTCTCATCATCCAACTAACACCGTCCAGTACTACCGTCTGTCGGCTTGTTCACTCCGCCCGGCGTCAACACGATCGCCATCTCTCTTCGGTCGCGGCCAGCGCCAACGATCCAACGAACGCCCCTTCGGCCGCCCTTACTCCGCCGCCCTCATATACTCCAACGCCGCCAACGGCTTCCACGTCTCCCCACTCTTCTCTTCCAGCATCCACTGATACTTATCCTTCGTCTTCCGCAGCAGCTCGACCTGCATGTCCGCCGGCTTCCCCGCAAAATCCGTCGCCCGAAACGAAAATTTCGTCGTCTCGCCGTCAATCGCAATCGGTCCCTGAATAATCGCGTTCGCATAATCCATGTACCACATCGCAAGCTGCGACTTCTCCGGCTCCCAGAAAAAATTCCCGTCGTACGTCTTCGCCGTCCCCTTGTCCGAAACAAAATGCGTCGTGAACCGGATGAACGCGTTATTGTCCGACCACACATACCGCGTTTCGATCCTCTTCATTCCATCGCCCATCTTGCTCGCGTCTGCCGTCCACACGCCGCCAACGAGCCAGGCCAAATCCGTAATTGGCTTCGCCTTGGCATCGGCCGAGACGCCACCGTTCGCAGCACCTCGCGCCACTCCACGCGCGTTATTCATCATCGCGATGCCAATCAACCCAACACAAAACACCGCCAACACAATTGCTCGCTTCATCGTTCCACCCCGTCTCGAATTTTTCCCAATCACTTCGATTCCGTCGACTCCTGCCCCTTGGCCCCACCGCTGTCCCCACTTCGCGCCATCATCAAGCGGAAGTATTCCCGCAGGTGCTCCACCGACGCATCGAACAGCGCCACATCCCGATGCGCTCGCGCCTGCATGACTCCGCCCTCCATCACCGTCAGCACGAACTTCGAAAGCGTTGCGAAGTTCGTCCCGTCCGGAAACCGCTCTCGCGCATCCCCCAAACACTTTTCAACCGCCGCCGTCCACCCGTCGAAGTTGTCCGCCAGCCGCTTGTGCACCCGAAACTGCTCTTCGGGTATCTCAAGGGCCAGTCGCCCGATCGGGCATCCGTACGTGCATCCGGTCTTCAGCAGGTTCAGCCGGTAGAACTCCAGAATCCCGAACACCCGCTCGACCGGATCGGCAATCGCACCCAAAATCGGCTGCACCACAACCGGCTCCAGCGAATGGATGTACAGCTCCAGAACCGCCAGCAGCAGCTCTTCCTTGGTCTTGAAAAAGTGGTAGAAGCTGCCAGCGTTCGCCTCGGCCCGAGCCAGAATCTCCGCCATCCCTGTGGCCGCATACCCCTGCAGCCAAAAGAGATACAGCCCTGCCTCGACCAGTCGATCCCGTGTAGGTTTGCGCACGACCTTCATTGAGTTGAATGCTCAACTAAGTACAAGGTGGTGTCAATCGAAATTTTGGGCGGGCTGGCAATCACAATGCTCCCAAAAGCGAAACGGCCCGGCGAAAAATCGCCGAGCCGTCCCAATCTTCGTCCTAGTTTTTGTCGCTTACGGCTTAGCCGCGCCATCCGGCGCAGCATTTGCCGACTCCGGAATCTTGCCATCCGTAGCGCTAGCATTCACCGGCTTGTTCGCGTCACCAGCGGTAAACCGCGTCAGGTACGGCATGAATGGCGTCACTTCAAACGGCATCTTTTCCCGTTCCGCCACCAGACCCACTGGCTTGCTCTTCAGCAGCGCGAGGTTGTCGAACCAAGGATCCAACTTCACGCGCCCGCCGATCGGCAACGCCGCGATGAGCGTCGGATTCGCCTTCGTGTCCGGCGCCGTGCCCGACTTCAAATCGCCAACGTTCGGCACGCGGTTCCCGAGGTGCGCGCTGATCAGGTTCGGCACTTGCTTCTGCCGAGCATCCAGCGCCGTCAGGAACAGCGTCACATTCCCTAGCTGATCCTTATACGGAGACTTCTTCAAGAATTCGATCGCCTTAGCATTCGCTGCCGTCTCTTCTTCCGGCGTGCGCGCAAATCCAAAGTGACGGAACGAATCCTTGTCATCGATCAGCAATTGATCGAAGAACGCGAAGTTCGAATCCATCCGGTGACCCAAAACGACGTGCCCCATTTCATGAGCAATGATCATCGCCAGGCTCGCTTCGTCGGGCACCACGTCGATCAAACCGCGGCTCAGCACGATCGTATGGCCCAGCGTGTACGATTCCAGCGTCGTCGTCATCATCACGCGGCACTGAATTTCCGGCTGAATATCCAGATTGTTCGTCACTTCCAGGTTGTTGACGATTATTTCCAGCGCCTTATCGACTTCACCCGGAGGCGACATCAATCCCAGTCGCTGCAATCGATCCGAAACGTTGTTCTCGGCCTCGCGATCCCAAGACCGTTGCGCCTGAATTGGCGTCAAGTCGTTCGCCGTCTTCGTATCGTCGTTCACCGGCGTCTCGACCAGAATCTTGCTCAATTCCTGTTCCTGCGACGCGCGTCCGATGTTGTAGCCCCACAGCCGCGTCTGTGCGCGGAAGTCGAGCTTCTTCGTCATCGCGTAGTGCAATTCTTTTTCTTCGCTGTACACAAACGACGGCAGCCATACTCCCGGCTGCAAATTCGTCCGCCAGCTGTCGAAATGGAAGTAATACGTGGTCTTGCCCGCGCCGCCGTATCCGCCGTTAAACCGCACGATGTGATAATCCTGATCCTCGACCCAGATGCGGCCCAGGAAGCGGCCTTTGCCCGACTTCGGCAGCGGTGTCACGTCGAACACCAGGCAGCGCACTTCTCCCAGAAATTCGCGCTTCACATAGTCAAACTTGTAGTGCTGCTTATCGAATCCATTCGTATCGATAAAAATCATCTGCAGAAAGCCGTCCGGCAAATACTGCATCGCGAACGAAAAGAAATTCCCGACGCCGCCAAGAACCTTCTTGGTCTTGCCGTCCGTGTCCGACAGCGATACCAGGTTCACGCCCTTGCCGAAATCCGCCTTGCCGAGAAAATAGCGATCGCCCGCTGGGACATATCCCAGCTCCGTATCGGGCTTCAAATTTTGGATGTACGTCTCCACAAGCGGTGAATACTTGCGGATATCCTGGTTCATCTGGTTTTCGTTCTTGACGACACGATCCGTCACTTGCTCCATCGTTCGCGCCTGATCGGCCGGATATGGTTCCGGAGTGGGCGTGGCCGCTGCGGCAGCCACCGTCCCAAACCCGCTTAACAGCGCGAGTCCCAAGATTCCCTTATACACAAACGTACGCATTGTTGCTCTCCTCAGTAAATCCCTGGACCACTAACAACCTGGCCCAAGTAACTACCCGGCATTAATAAGCCAGTCGGAACTGAATCCGAATTCGCGCCGGAAAATCCACGTTTTCGTTGTCGCGCTTCGCCGGCTTGAACTTAATCTGCTGCGCGGCCCGTGTTGCGGCTTCGTCCAATCCGTGGCCCAGTCCGCTGACAACCTTCGTCACCAGCACCGTACCGTTCGCCTGGAAAACAACGTCAAGTGCCACATCGCCTTCGAGCTTCAGGCTGCGGCCTTCTTCGGTGTAAACCGGCTTTGGCTTCTCAAGAAGCTCCACGGGAGTCGTTCCCGACTCCGCCGCTTTCTTCTTCGGCGCATCGTCCGCCACCACCTGATTCGCAAATCCGCTGGTCGCAACCGCCGCCTTCTTCTGGCCGCCGTCTTGAACCGCCGTGCCGTTGCCAAATCCAGAGCTCGCCACCACGCCGCGCGCGCCCTTATCGCCGCCGGTCCCGTTTCCGTATCCCGGTCCACCCGGAAGAGCCTGTAATCCCGCGCGATTCACATTCGTCGTCTTGTTCGGGTCGCCTTTGCCAGGCAATCCGTTCGGATCGCCAAAGCCGCCGGTCTGCACGTTCTTCGGATCCGCCTTGATTGTCGGCGTCGCCGCGCTGCCCGAATCCATCGCCATCTTCACTTCTTCGCGTGGGCGCTTCGGCTGGTTCGACTGGTCCACAATCTGCGACTGAATCACCGGCGCTGGCGCCATCTCCGGAGCCTTCGCTTCCACCTTCTGAATCTTCGGCTGCAGCACCTTCTGCTGCACGAAGATGTGCGGCTGCTTCGGATTCAGCTTGATCTCGATGGGAGGAGCCGGCTTCACTGGTTCGACCTTCGCCTTTACTACCGGCGGAGGCGGCGGCGTGGCAATCTCCGTCACCGGCATGGCCAAAGGCACTACTTGCTGGTTCAAAACCGCTTTGAGCCGCTCAGGAAAGAAAATCGGAATCGCCACGAAAAACCCTAAAATCGCAATTTGCAGAATCAGGCTGATTCCGACTCGTCCGAGCCGCGAATCGCCTTCCGGCAGCATCTCCAGGCGCGCCGCTACACCCTTGTTCCCGATCGAGCGCTTCCACGCTTCCGTTCCGCCATGCCCGCCCTGATGCGCCTCAAATCCCACGTTGAGACGCGTCTGCTTTGTCGGCGTTTCTTCTGTTACCGTATTCATCCTGTCCGCCTAATTGGGTTTCCGTTCAGTTTCGTGCACGCGTCCGGCAATGCAGACTTCTCTACTGTTCGCCGGGCCGGACAGGCCTTGGGCTTTGGCTACGTCAGAGTACAGATGAGGCTGGGGACTGCCTAATAGGCCAAAGGTACTAGCGTCGCGAAGTCGCTAATGCTAGTAGCGAACCATCTTCACCGACTGACCCGATGAAGGCGTATCGTTGCGGGTAGGGACGCAACGTTAGTCTAGAGTACCGCATTCGCAGGCCCAGGGGGGACATTGACCGGTTCCCTGGCTGCCTCCGGCACGTCCGGAGGTACGTCCTGTGATGCCAGCTCTGCGGAATAGGGTGCCGCGAAATGTGCGCGCAATCAAGTAGCAACACCCCCGGCATGGACGGCGCCGCCCCCGGCTCCGCCAAACCCGCGCGCTTGCTCGCATCCCATCCCGATTTGGTCGATCGCCTGTACTCCGAAGTCTCCGCCTCCCCTTGGTCGGTCTCGCGCCACCGTTTCGAAGACGCGCTCGAACGCAGCGCCGCGAAACGCTTCGCTTCTCCCACCGATTCCGTGCAGGTTTCTCGCCCAAAGCTCGAAGAATTTCTCGGCGCGCTCCATCTGCAAGACCTCAGCCTCGCCGCCGCCTGCGCCAGCGGCCAGCCCGCCGCCTGGGAATTTTTCGTCATCACCTATCGTGGCTATCTGCGCAGCGCGGCCGCGGCCATTCTTCGATGCCCGGCCGACTCCGTCGCCGCCCAGGATCTCGCCGATTCGCTCTTCACCGACCTCTATGGCATCTCCGCATCGGCCAAGTCTGAAGATCGCTCGCTCTTTCGCTATTTCCACGGACGCAGCTCGCTCAAGACCTGGCTCCGCGCCGTTCTCGCCCAGCGCCACATCGATTCCATCCGCGCGTCGCGCCGCTTCGTCGAAATCGATGACGAATCCTCCTCCTCATCCGCTGACGATGGAAAAACATTTCGGGAACGCGTCACCCCCATCGATGCCTCCTCATCCTTCACCAACCCCGCGCACGACTCCTCACCCGACCCGCATCGCTCTCGCTATCTTTCGCTCTTCTCCGACGCCCTCCACCAGGCGCTCAACGCGCTCGACCCCCTCGACCGTCGCCGTCTCCGCCTCTACTACGCCGACCAGCAAACCCTCGCGCACATTGGCCGCGAACTCGGCGAACACGAATCCAGCGTCTCTCGCAATCTCGACCGCATCCGCCGCGAACTCCGCGCCTCCGTCGAGTCCGCTCTGCGTTCCGGCCAATTCCGTTCCCAAAATGGAACGTACCCCCAGCCCGCTCTAAGCGACGACCAAATCGCCGTCTGCTTTGAATACGCCGCCGAGGACGCTCCGCTCAATTTCGATCAGGTTTTCCCGAAGGAACCGCCATCGCCCCAGCCCGAAAGGCAAGAGTCATGACGCGCCAACTTCGCCATCGCCGCGATTTCGAAAGGACGTTTTCGCGCGCCATCGCCGCCTGCAAGCCCCACGGCGCCGTCCGTTCTAAATCAGGAGTCCCCTATGCCGCGTGACGACCGCGACCAAAATTTCGAAAAAGCGCTCGCCCGCAGCCTCCGCTCCTCCGACGCTGCGAACAGCGCCGCGCATGAAGCCCCCCCCAAAGGCATGCCCGGTGACGACTGCCTCGACGCCGAAATCCTCGCCGCCTACCACGAGCGCCTCCTCGACCCCGAAGAGATGGCCCAGCGCAAAGCTCACATCGCCTCCTGCGAACGCTGCCAGGAAATCCTCGCCCAGCTCGAAGCCACCGACCGCATCGCGGTCGAAGCCGATCGCGACCTCATGCTCGATCAGGTCATTCTCGACCTTCCCGAATCGACCGTGACCGAGACTCTCGCCGCAGAAAGTATTCCCTCCGGCGCCGTATCCGAACCTGCTTCCGAGGCCACGCCCGAACCTGAGCCAATTCGCGAGCCCAAATCTGCGTCCGAACCCGAATTCGAAATCGAGCACGAACCCGACCTCGTCGCCGCCTCAGCCGCCCTCCCGTCGATCGAACTCTCCCGCGCCGCCGCTTCAGCTCCCGTCCCGGCCGCGGTCGTACCAGTCGCCGCCGCGCCAAAGTCCGCTCCGTCCTCCGCGACAATCACGTTCCGCCCTCAACGTTCCGAGCGCCCCAAGTTGGTTCGCTTCGTCGCGCTCGCTGGAGCCCTCGCCGCTGGCCTAATCTTCTGGCTCGTCTATCTCGACCACTCCGGCAAACCCATCGACCTCGCCCAAAATCACCCTCCCAGCAAGCTCGAACTTCCTCCGCAGTCGCCGACTGCCGCTCCGTCCGCCGAGAACAAAGAGAAAGACGCGACTTTGGACAACGGTTCCGTCGGGGGAGACGCCGCTCCAGCGCAGGCGAAGAGCTCCGAATCTCCAGCCGCAGCGCAGCCTCTTCCAGTGCAACCGCGTTCCAACGCTGACTCCGTCTCCAACTCTCTCGACGACGCCAAGAAAACCATCGACTCCGCCAAAGCACTCCAGGAAAAAACTCGCACCGCCGCCGCAGCCGGAAAGCCCGCTTTCACCCCAAGAGACGAATCGTCACCCGCCAACGGACTCTATTCCGCGCGCGCTGTCCCTCAGAAATCGTCCGACTCCGCCGCCCGCAAACTCGACGCTGTGATCGGTTCTTCAACTGTGGGTGGCCTAACGAACGCAAGGACTGGCAGCGGCGCGGCGAGCGCCTCGCCTGCGAACTCGCCCTCCGGCATCCCCGCCACGCCGCCACCCGCGCGCACAAAAATGGTCCCCGGCGTCGTCAGCGACGCCGTCACCCTCGAATCCGCACCGCCTGCTGTACAGACATCCGTATCTACCAATCAACCCGCGTTCATCAGCAAAGATGAGTCGCTGTCGAAGGCCGCAAACGCCCGCGTCATGGCCTCGCTCACCCCTCTCAGCGTCCCCGCTCCCAGCGGCACCACAATTTGGCGCATCGGTCAGGCCGGCATGATTCAGCGTTCCACCAATTCCGGCGCCACATGGTCCATTCAGCCCAGCGGCGTGGTCACCGACCTCATCGCCGGCTCCGCCTACTCCGATCAAGTCTGCTGGCTCGTCGGCCGCAACGGCACCATCCTCCGCACTACCAACGGCGGCGCCACTTGGCAAAAACTCACGTCGCCCTCCAACGTCGACCTGCTCTCCATCTTTTCCATCAACGCCGACTCCGCCACCATCACCGACGCCGCCGGCCGCGCCTTCGAAACCACCTCCGCCGGCTCCCACTGGTCCCGCACCCAACTCCAGCAGTAATCCCTCTCCCTCTTTGTAGGGGCGGGGCTTGCTCCGCCCGGCGTAATCACGACCACGACCTTTACCTTCGTCGCCTTCTTATCGCCTCGCAAATGCTTCTCCCCGCAATCCGTCATTCGCGATACTCTCAATCCAACTGCAAGTTTTCTCTGCATCCTCGTTCTATCTAAGGAACGCAACTTCGAATCGAGGACAAAAAATGCCCGCTCTCCCGTCAAAATCCAAGAAATTCCGCGCCACCATAATCGCGTCCGCATTGGCAACCGCCACTCTAGCCACCGCCATCGCCACTCACTCCGCGCCACCCAAAAGTCCCCGCCCCCAGGAAAACTCCGCCCGCGACCAATCCACCACCACCCTCTCCGACCAATCCGATCTCAACGTCACCGTCTACAACTCCAACATCGCCCTCATCCGTGACGTCCGCAATCTCACGCTTCCCACCGGCGCCTTCCGCCTCAAATTCGAAGACATCGCCGCCACCGTAAATCCCGCCACCGTCCACTTCCGCTCGCTCACCGATCCCACGAAACTCTCCGTCCTCGAACAAAATTACGAATACGATCTCCTCGATCCCGCCAAACTCCTCCACAAATACGTCGGCAAAGAAGTCACGCTCGTCCACACCTACACCGACAAAGACGGCAACTTGAAACGCGAAGAGGTAAAAGCCACTCTGCTCTCCGACAACAACGGCCAGGTCTGGAAAATCGGCAACGACATCGTCACCGGCGGCTACGCCCAGAGCTACCGCTTCCCCGAAGTCCCCGCCAATCTCTACGATCACCCCACACTGCTCATGTCTCTCGAAAATTCCGGCGCGCAAAAGCAGCAGATCGAAACTTCTTACCTCGCCAACGCGCTCGCCTGGAATTCCGACTACGTCCTCACCGTCAATCGCGACGACAAAGCCGCCGATCTCGACGGTTGGGTCACACTCAGCAACAACAGCGGCACCGCGTTTCACAACGCGCGCCTCCAACTCGTCGCCGGCGATCTCAATCGTTTGCCCGACGTCTCAGGAGCGATGAGGGATGAAGTGCGAATGATGAAGGCCATGCCGGCCGCCGCCCCTGCGCAATTCCAGCAGGAAAATTTCTCCGAGTATCACCTCTACACGCTCGGCCGCCGCACTTCGATTGAAAATCAGGAAACCAAGCAGATCAGCCTGTTGCAGGGAAGCGCCGTTCCGGTCCAGAAAATATTCATCGTCAACGGCCAGAATTTCTACTATCACAACTATCAGAATCCCGGCTCGCCGATAAAAGATCCGGTCATGGTCTACTACAAATTCCGCAACGAAGAAAAATCCGGCCTCGGCATGCCGCTGCCCGCAGGCAACGTTCGCGTCTATCAAAAAGATTCCAAAGGCGGCGTCCTCTTCGTCGGCGAAGACCGCATCGCTCACACTCCCAAAGACGAAGACATCAACATCCACATCGGCAATGCCTTCGACGTCGTCGCCGAGCGCAAGCAAACCGACTTCAAAAAAATCGCCACCAACGTCTACGAAATGGAATTCGAGATCACCCTGCGCAACCACAAAGACACGCCCATCACCGTCCAGTGCAACGAACCCATCGGCGGCACCTGGGAAATTTTGTCCAGCAGCTACAAGTTCACCAAAACCGCCGCCTTCGCCGCCCAATTCAACGTCCCCGTAGACAAATCCGGAACCTCCGTCCTCAAATACCGCATCCGCGTCACCTACTAACCGCGGTCTACCGAATGTCGCGATCCATTCCAACTCGCCCGGACTGACCCTGGGTGCCGCACCCTCCTGCAGTTAGGAGGGCGCGGCTTTTCGTGGTCCCCACCCAACTCGAAAATACGCCACCCTGTAGCCGCGATCGCTTCCCAGATTGCGGGGTTTAGATTCAGCACCAGCAGGCATTTTGCCCACCCATCATCCTGAGCGAAGCGAAGGATCTCAGAACTAAGCCCCACTAAAAACTCATCATGTCACACTAATGTACCGTGGTACACTGGTACCATGATGCCAAAACAATCCAATCCCATCCCCATCGACCGCATCCAAACCGGCGTCCGCCTCGAAAAACGCCTCCTCAAAGTCCTCAAAGCCCTCGCCGAACTCAAAGACATGACCCTCGGCGACCTCCTCGAAGGCATCGTCCTCCACTCCTTCGAAGGCAAACTCGCCTTCTCCCC
>DASXPD010000051.1:0-17369 GCA_036493835.1 Candidatus Acidiferrum sp.
AGCGGCGTGCCGTCCTGATTGAGCGCATCGATCTTGGCTTCGATCGAGGGATGGCCGCAGAGAATGACTTGAAGAAGCTTTTCCTGCGTGGTCTGAAGCTCGAGCAGCGAGCGAATCTCTTTCAACAGCTCGGCGGTAAGCATTTGCGCTTCGTCGATGACGAGAACGGCGAGGCCGCCTTTGCGGCGAACGTCGAGCAGGACTTTCAGAAGGGCTTCGAGGCGCGCTTGACGGCGATTCGACGAGGGATGAACGTCGAATTCGTCGAGGACGCTTTCGAGGAATTCTTCGCGGGTCAGCGTCGGGTGGACGATGACGGCGGTCTTGATCTTGTGCTGCACGGCCGGATTGCCGTCGAGAAGATGCAGAGCGGTGTAAAGCAGGGTGGTCTTGCCGGTTCCGACGTCGCCGGTCAACTGGATCAAGCCTTTACGGTCGAGAATGCCGCGAGTGATACGGCCCAGGGTTTCGTGAGCGTGGCGGGTGCGGTGAATATAGCGAGGATTCGGCGTGAGGCTAAACGGGTTCTCACGCAATCCGAAGAAGTCTTCGTTGACGATCGGCCCGCGCGGCACCGGGTGAATTTTGAGGGACACCCCAGCACCAAGCATGAGAGAAGAGCTCACAGTTTTAGTCGGCACACTTTTTATTGGGTTCGCGCGTCGTGGGACTGCTGCGGTTGTCTCGGGAGAACCGCTTCCACCCGAAACACAGGCTTGGACGCCGACGCATAGGTACCGGGACCAGGTTCACCTAAGCGCCGCATGATTGAACACCATCCCTCCCTGCATGTCCATAAAGGATTCACCCGACCGTGCGATTTGCTAAAGGCTAGTACCGGCAAAAGTGCGAATGATTTTCGAAGTATCTTCGCCCTACGTTGATCGAATCGTTTTTCGGCGTCGAGCATTGCGAAGCCCGCGCGGGTCCGTCCTGCTTGGGATCCGAGGCAATTTGTAACAAATTCTCCCCGCGGCGTTTTGAAGACGCGCTACGTACGCAGTGGCATCCCATAACCCATTGAAAAAGTGCGGCTTAACTGTGTCAACCACCGGAACCCCGCGTGCTTCTATCCAAGGCAATCCTCCGGACCTCAGCGGTCCAAGCCTCAAGGACGAAAGAACGGAAGGTTATGTCCACCCCCGCTACACGACAGCCGCAACGCGGTTTCTCCATGGTCGAGCTCATGGTTGTTGTCACCATCATCCTGATTTTGGTGGCTGCGGCTCTGATCACTATGGTGCCCACGGTACAGAACTCGCGCGCGAATGCCGGAATGGAATTGGTGCTCGGAGAGATGCGGCGCGCACACGAACGCGCCATTGATGAACGCCGAATTTATCGGATGACGTTTGTCGCGCCGAATCAGATTCAACTTGAAGTTGGCCAAGTGGCGAATGTGGCGAGCACGATCACGGGAACGACGCCGGCATTCACGCAAGCGCAGCAGCCACTCACGCTGCCGGACGGCATTCGATTTATGTGTGTTGGAGGGATACCGACCGGCGCCACTACGGTGCCGGATGGACTCGGCTCTGGCGCCAACGCGATCGACTTCGATCTGGCGAATGGCGGAGGCGGAACACAGATCTATTTTCAACCCGATGGGCGCGCGTTGGATGGGGCGAACCGGATGAACGACGGCGTGGTTTACATCGCGCAACCAGGAAATCTTTACTCGAGCCGAGCGGTGACGCTGTTCGGATCGACCGGTCGATCGAAGGGTTGGACGCTTGGCACTCTCAGCGGAGCGCCGGGGTGGACACAATGAGCACCGGAATTTTTAGTTTCTCTCGGCATCGCCATCAACCGCGACATCGCACGCATATCTCGTCGAAATCCGGCTTCGGCATGCTGGAAGCCACTGTCGCCTCGGTGATTCTGGTCGTTGGACTGGTGGGACTCGCTGGGCTTTTCAGCCAGTCGCTGACCTTTTTGCAATACACGCGCGAAGACTTGATCGCGAAACAGAAAGCCCGCGAGGCATTGGAGAGCGTGTATAGCGCGCGCAACGACGCCACGATCGGATTTGCTGGGATTCAGAACGTTTCCAACGGCGGAGTTTTTATCGATGGGTTCAACCCACTGTTTCTTGCGGGCGCGGACGGCGTCGTCGGCACAACCGCACAAACGAGCATTCTCGACCGCCAGATTCTGCCCGGGCCGGACGGAATCGTGGGTACCGCCGACGACGAAATCATTCCGCTTGTGAACATGCAGCGGCAGATTTTGATTCAACCGCTGATCGATTCCACGGGCAACGTCAGCCCGGACGTGCGGCAGATTACGGTCACCGTGCAGGTGACGTCGCAGGGGCGCGCTGCCCGGAACTACACCGTAACCGGATACATTTCGCGCTTTCAATGAGGAAACAGTTTCAGTGAGGAACAGTTTCAGTAAGGAACGGGTATGACCCACACGGCGCAGAACAAACAGATTGGTTTCACATTGGTCGAACTGCTGGTGGCCACGGCGGTGACCGTGACGGTGGTTGGAGGCGCGGTGATGCTGTTCGCCCATTCGGTGAACACGTCGAGCATCAGCCTGAAGCATTCCGAGGTGCAGACCGAGGCGCGCGCGGCGCTCACGCAAATTACGCGTGACCTTTCGCAGGCGGGAACTGGTGTGCCGCTGAACGGAATCGCGATTCCGTCGGCTTCGACAGGCGGGGCGGACCCGAATTTCGCGTGCGACACGGCGCAGTGTTACACGGCAGCGGACACGGCCTACGGGCAAGGGCTGCTCTATAAGGTGACACCGGGAAATCAGATTGGGCCGACGCTTTCGGAAGCGAGCGACGCGATCAAGATCACGTATGTGGATCCGACGCTGGACTGGAGCGCGTATCAAGCGGCCACGATCGCGCCGGACGGCAGCAGCCTGACGATGCCGCCGGGGACTACGCCTGCGGTCACCGATCCGGGGGTGGGAATCACGACTGGCGACGTCATTCTGCTGCAGAACGCGTATGGATCGGCGGTTGGCGTGGTGACGGGAGTCGGCGGACTGACGATAACGTTCGGCGTCGATCCGCTGAACATCAATCAACCGGCAGCGGCCGCGGGAAATATCAGGGCACTGGCGACGCCGGCGTCGAATCCGGTTACGTACCCTCCGACACAGGTCTCGCGGCTGGTGATGGCGACGTACTTCATTCAGAAATTTGTGGGACCGAGCGGACCTGACGCGCGGCTGATGCGTCAAGGCGGTGCGCACGCGCCCGTGCCGGTCGCGGAGCACACGGAAGATTTGAAGTTTACGTACGACGTGATCGATCCGATTTCGAACGCGCTCACGGCGAATACGCCGAACGCAGTGACCGGTACGCCGCCGGTGACGCAGCCCAATCAGATTCGAAAGATCAACATCAACGTGACGAGCAAAGCGTTTCGCGCGGACATGAGCGGAGCGCAGACGAATCAGCGCGTCAATCTGACCACTTCGATCGGGCCGAGAAACCTGAGTTTCCGCGATCGTTATCAGTGAAGCGGCGCTCGCCGATCGTCTGCATAAGGAACGGAGCAGGAGCGAATTTATGAGGATTAAACGAACATCGCGAGGAGCGGCCGGCGACGCAGCGGCGCGCAAACCGCAGCGCGGAATCGCGCTCATTACGGTGCTCTTACTGTTGACGCTGCTGTCTGGCATCGCCGTTGCGCTGGTCTACAAGGTCAATCACGAACAGCATTTGCAGGGAGCGGACTCTGGAAATACGGTTGCGTATTACGGCGCAGAAGCGGGCATGGAAAAAATGATGGCGGACCTTTCGCTGCTGTACACGCAAAAGGCGGCACCAACGAATTGCGACATCGTGGCATTGCAGGCGACTCCGCCGAATGCGGCGGCCGTCGGCACTACGTATCGCGAGTACATCTACAACGTTCCACCGCCACCGGGCGGCGGCTGCGCGGCACCTCCGACAAACGTGCAGACAATCAGCAGCGGCGCGAACGCCGGTCTGCAAGCGCAAATCGTTCGAATGAATCTGCAGGTGACGGCGGATAGTCCGGCGGGGGATGAAGCGCGTTTGATTCGAAACGTCGAGGTTGCGGAAATTCCCGTTTTCCAGTTTGGTGTGTTTTCGCAGAGCGATCTCAGCTATTTTCCGGGCCCGGATTTCAACTTCGCCGGGCGCGTGCAGACCAACGGAAACTTGTTTCTGGCGGAAGGCGGCGGGGCGACGCTTACGTTTCACAGTCCGATTCGCGCCGTCGGCGACGTCGTTCGCGACCAGCTGGCGAATGGAGCGAACACGCTGGCACAAGGCCGTACAGGCCAGGTGTTGATTCCGACCGCGCCGAATGGATGCGATGGCGGTCAGCCCGCTTGCCGCAACTTGCAGGTGAGCCCGAACGAAGGCAGCTCGATTGGCGGTCCGACGCCGACGTATTCGCCGGGTGGCACGGGTTCCGTGAATCCGGCGTGGAACACGATTTCAACGAGCACGTATGCGGGGAATATTCTGAGCGGCACGACGGGCGCGAAAAAACTCACGCTTTCCTTCGTGCAAGGTGCCACAGGTCCAATCGAAATTATCCGGCGGCCGGCTCCAGCGGAAGACCCGTCGTCATTGACGGGTGAGTCGCGGCTTTACAACCAAGCGCAGATTCGCGTTTTGCTGAGCGACGATCCGAACGAGCTGCCGGGCGGAGCGGGCGATCCGCAGAACATTCGGCTTGCGAATCTTCAGACCAACGGCGGCGCGCCCGATTATACGAATGGCGTCCCGGTGGCTGGCGTTGGCAATTCTTTTTTTGCGGAAGGCGTTCGAACCAGCGATACGACTGGCGGTTCGACGACGTATCGCGTCGGACCAGGCGGCGAAACGAACTGGAACGTCGTGCCGACGACGCCTCCGGCGGGTAAAGCGACGCTCGCTCCCGCGACCGCTCCTGTATTGACGCCAACGACTACGACGGTTGGGCCAACGACGACGACGGTGCAGCCGTGGAATTTGATTGATGGGTATTTGCGTGTGGAGATTCGAAACGGTGGCGGCGCATACCAGCCGGTTACGGCGGAATGGCTGCAGCTTGGGTTTGCGCGTGGAGCGAGTCCGCTCTTGAACGGCGCCGCGAATCCTGTTCATCCGAGCGCGATTTTGATTTTGCAGCAACAGGCGGACCGCAACGGCGATGGAACGGCGAGCGCGGCGGAATTGGTCACCGATGGCGGCACTGGAAGTGTCGTTACTGGCCCACTGACGCGGAACAACTGGTATCCCATCAACATGTATGAGGCGCGCGAGGGGGAATTTCGCGAGAACCAGCGCACGACGACGAATTGCAGCATCGGCGGCGTCCTGAATCTGGTTGAGATCGATGTGCACAATCTTCAGCGATGGTTGGCCGGGACTATCGGCGCCAGCGGATCCACCACGGAATATGTGTCGCAAAACGGATACGTTCTGTTTCTTTCGGATCGGCGTGGGACGATCGTTGCGAATTCTACGCTCACTTACAAAAACGGAGAGTATGGATACGAAGATGTGATCAATCCGGGATCGGTTCCCGGAACGCCGGACAACTTGCTCAATGCCGGCGAAGATGTGAACAACAACGGAACATTGGATAATGCTGCGAAGGACTTTATGGGCCTTGGCTTCGGAGTGACGCAGCCGGGTACGTTGCCGAACGCTCCGGTGAATTGCATGGCGATTGCGCGGCCGAACTGGGTGTCGGGTCCGCGGCACGGAGTGCGGCTGGTAAATGGTTCGCTCGGGAATTTGCCGGTTCGTCCGGACAACAACCTGGGTGGGTTCACGCTGGCGAGCGAGCAACCGGCCTACGTGCTTGGAAATTACAATGCGAACGCGGGCGGCTTCGGCGATCCACACGCGGCAGCGGCGGTGATGGGTGACACGGTCACGCTGCTTTCGAGCAGTTGGACGGACCTCAACAGTTTCAAGAGTCCGGCGTCGGTGGCCGGGCGCGCGGCGGTAACCAGCTATTATCGGCTGGCGATCGCGTCCGGGAAAAATATCAATTTCCCGCAGCCGGGTTTTGCGGGCGTGACGCAAGACTTTGGGACCGATGGCGGCGTGCACAATTTTCTGCGCTATCTGGAAAATTGGGGCGGGCAGACGCTGAACTACGAAGGTTCGATGGTGAGCCTATTCTATTCACAGTATGCGACCGGCGTGTTCAAGTGCTGCGGCACGGTGTATTCGCCTCCGACACGCGCGTATGCGTTCGACACCGAGTTTCTGGATTTGTCGAAGCTGCCGCCGGGGACGCCGAAGTTTCGCGATGTCGTGAACGTGGGATTTCAGCAGGTTTACTAGATCGCGCGATGGTTGAGGGGCGCGAGTTTTCCAAAGACAAGAAAAGAAAAAACGAATCGAGTGAGTTTTTTCGCCTGGGCAAGCTGGGGCGCAGCAATGCTGCGCCCGTACACAGAGTTGCCGCGCGGCACGAAGATGCGCACGTCCACGCATCCACGACTCTAGGTGCAGCTCAGGGAAGCGGCATGGCGAGGCGTTGGCGTGCGTAGTCGCACCAGGGGCTGGTGGGGTCGAGGCGGATGTAGTTTTGCCAGTGTTGGCGGGCCTCGAAAGCGGAGCCCAGCTTGTCGCAGACAAACGCGAGATTGTAGTGAGCGTCGGCGTAGTGGGCGTCGAGTCGAACGGCGATGCGCAGGTGGCGGCGCGCTGCTTCGAGATGGCCTAGTTCATCCAAGACACTTCCCAGGTTGAAATGCGCGACGGCGTTGTCGGCGTCGTTGGTGACGGCGCGCAGAAAGCATGCGGATGCGTTTTCGAGGTCACCTTGCTCATACGACAGCATTCCTAAATTAATGAGCGCTTCGACGTGCGTCGGGTTGACTGCGAGGACTCGGCGGTAGGCGTCGATGGCCTCAGGATGCGAGTCGGGGTCGGACTCGTATTGGAGCGCCAGCGCGAACCAATCGTTGGCGTTGCGCTCGGGCATGACGCGAACTTTGTCGCGGAGTTCGCGCGTATCGAAATTGAGGACGAACTGGCCGGAGATGGGTTCGAGGTGCGCGCCTTCGTGATCGACGATGACGTCGCGGCCGTTGGAAAGAATGCGGAGTTCGGTGAGCGGCTTCTGGACCTTCGATAATTTTTGATTCAGCGCGGCGAGCGCCAGGCGCAGGCGATTCGCGGAGACGCCGCTCTCGATGAGTTGCTTCGCGGTGCGAAGGCTGATGAGGTCGCGGAAATCGTAGAAATCGTCGCCGGCGGCTTTGCGAGGCGAAACGATGCCGAGCTTCTCCCAATAATTGAGCTGCTTATCGGTAATGTCGATGAGGCGCAGGAATTCGCGTCGCGAGAAGCGTTCGGTTGCGGTGGCGCCCATCGATCAGGTAGCTCGCATTTCTGGCAAGCGCGTGCAGGTCGCACGGAGTGGCATTGGGCGCGGAACGCTTTACAAGTTTAAAGCTAGAAGAAAACCCGACCGTTCAATCGAAAAGTCGACAAAGCTCCGCACACACGCCCAGCGCTACAAATACCATGCAGCGCACTTGGATGCAAAGGGAAGGGGGAACGTTAGGCTGATTAGCCTGCGGAAGACTTTTTGCGCTTCTTTTCCGGGGCGGCAGTTTGCGCTTGCGCGGAGACGGCGCGGACCGGCGGCTTCTTTCCGCCTGCGGTCGTGGGCGTCTTTTCGGCGATGCTCTTCTTGAGAGCTTCCATCAAGTCGATGACGGGCGCGAGCTTCGGATGCGGAGCTTCGGCGATCTCCAGGCCCTGGCGCTTGGCCTCGATCATTTTCTCCATGCTTTCCATGTAGTTGTCTTTGTACTTGTTCGGTTCGAATGGAGCGGCGAGGCTCTCGATGAGCTGCTCGGCAAGCTTTTTCTCGGCAGGCTTGGGCTCGGACGCGGCGTCGATCTTGCCGTACTCGGCGACTTCGCGGATTTCGTTGGTGTAGAACATCGTGTGGAGCGTCATGCCCTTGGTGCGTGGGCGGACGACGACGATGTGCTCGCGCTGGTGCATGGTGAGCTTGGCGATGGCAGCGTAATTGGATTCTTCCATGGCGTCGAGGAGGAGCTGATACGCCTTGCGGCCTTCATCTTCGGGCGTGACGTAGTACGACGCGTCGAAATACAGCGGGTCGATCTCGTCGACTTTCACAAATTCCAGAATTTCCATGGCGCGCGCGGATTGCGGCTCGATCTTGTCGATCTCAGCTTCGTCGAAGAGGACGTATTGATCCTTTTCGTATTCGTAGCCCTTCACGATTTCGTTGCGCGGGACCTGACGCTCGCACTGCGGGCAATACAGCGGCATGCGAATGCGCGTCTTGCAGACGTTGTGGAGCTGGTTGAGGCCGATGCGCTCCGTACGCGCAGCGGAAAAAAGTCGAATGGGGATGGAGATCAGTCCAAACGTCAGGTAGCCCTTCCAGACCGAGGTCGCCATTGCCGCTCCTTAGAAAAAGGCTTACGAAAGATTATGAAATCTGCGTGCGCGCAGGGTTACCAAGGGTAAGGGGCAAAAACCGCAGTGACAAGGCGAAACCCAGGCGAAGCACGAATGAGTACATCCTTGGTTCTAGGCCCTGCTCTTAGGAACGAGGGAGCGGACGAAAGCGTTTCCGGGGAATCCAAGAGGAAGGGAAGCGCGTTGGCTTAAGTTGCTATCGTGCTAACGACATAGGAACTTTGCACAAGCTGATGCGATGCGCGTCTTGCAGCGAGGCGAGGGGCTAACATAAAATTGAGGCTTGAACGTCTCGGGTAGGGACGTTCCCCGCCAAAAGCCTGCGGTTCAGTTGCCGGGTCACCAACTTGTGAGTTGCCGAGCTTCGCGCACGGTCGCTTGCAGGCCGAAGTCCGGCTGAGGTTTAGAAAACGAGGGATCGAGTGGCCACACCACTGGAAATGTGGGTCGAGGAGTCGGCGCGACTCACCAAACCGGATCGGATCGTCTATTGCGACGGGTCCGAGGCGGAAAATCGCCGGATCCTCGACGAAATGCTGCGCGGCTCCGATTCGGTCACGCTCAACGAAAAAACCTATCCCAACTGTTACTTGCACCGAAGCAGTCCCAACGATGTTGCCCGCACCGAACACCTGACGTTTATCTGTGCCCCCGACAAAGACGACGTCGGCCCGACGAACAACTGGATGGATCCCGCGGCTGCGAAATTCAAGATTGGCGCGTTGCTCGATGGAGCGATGCGCGGGCGAACGATGTATGTAGTGCCGTACATCATGGGGCCGGTGAACTCGCCGATCAGCAAGGCGGGCGTGGAAATTACGGACAGTCCTTACGTTGTGGCCAACATGCGGGTTATGGCGCGCATGGGGAAAGTGGCGACCGATCGGATTGGGAATACGCGCGATTTTGTGCCGGGGCTGCACTCGCTCGGCGACCTCGATCCGACGCGGCGGTACATCGCGCATTTCACGGACGAAAAATTGATTTGGAGCGTTGGCTCTGGCTATGGCGGGAATGCGCTGCTGGGGAAAAAGTGTTTTGCGCTGCGCATCGCGAGCGTGATGGCGCGCGAGCAAGGCTGGATGGCCGAGCATATGTTGATTCTCGGTCTGGAATCGCCCGGCGGAAAAGTGACGTACATGGGCGCGGCGTTTCCGAGCGCTTGCGGGAAGACGAATTTGGCGATGATGGTTTCGGCGCTCGAAAGCCAGGGTTATCGCGTGTGGACTGTTGGCGACGACATCGCGTGGATGAAGATTGCGGACGACGGCTATTTGCACGCGATCAATCCGGAAGCGGGGTTTTTTGGCGTAGCTCCCGGCACGGGCATGAAGACGAATCGCAACGTGATGGGTGCATTGCGGCAGAACACGATTTTCACGAATGTGGCGATGACGCCGGACCGCGAGCCGTGGTGGGAAGGCATTGGCGGGCCGCCGCCCAGCGGCATGGTCAATTGGAAGAACGAGTTGTGGGATACGTCGAAGGGGCCGGCGGCGCATCCGAACGCGCGGTATACGGTGCCGGCGCATCAGTCGCCGAGCATTTCACCCAAGTGGGAAGCAGCTGAGGGCGTACCCATCTCGGCTTTTATTTTTGGTGGACGGCGCGCGCGAGTTGCTCCGCTTGTCTACGAATCGTTCGATTGGCAGCACGGCGTGTTTGTCGGCGCAACGATGGCGAGCGAAACGACTGCGGCCGCGACTGGGAACGTTGGCATCGTTCGACGCGATCCGATGGCGATGCTGCCGTTTTGCGGCTACAACATGGCGGATTATTTCGGGCATTGGCTCGAAATGGGCAAGCGCATCCCGAAGCCGCCGAAGATTTTTCATGTGAACTGGTTCCGCAAAGATGCCGACGGGAAGTTTCTCTGGCCCGGGTTTGGCGAGAATGTGCGCGTGCTGAAGTGGATTCTGGAGCGCGTCGAGGGGCGTGGCGGCGCGGAAGAGACGCCGATCGGGTTTGTGCCTTCGCGAAACGCGCTGACGCTTGACGGGATGAACCTGTCGCCGCGGACGGTGGATGAACTTCTGCAAGTGGATCCTGAGGATTGGGAGCAGGAGTTGGTGGACAGCAAGGAATTCTTGCAGAAATTTGGAAGTCGGCTGCCGCGCGAGATTCGCGAGGAGCATGACAAATTGTCGGGGCGGCTGGGGCATTCCGCTGGGGTCGCGCGCTAGGCGTGTTTTTGCGGTCGCGCGCGTGTTCGCGCTCGCACACTTCAAGTCGGATAAATCAGATCAGGCTTAGTTAGAGAATGTTTTGGATTTCTGCGTCGATTGCGAGATGCGTGGCGGGAACGCCGTCGATGTGGAATTTATCTGCGTTGCCTTCGACGTCGGTGAAATCGAAAAAGCGGCTGATATGGTAGTCCTCGTCGTAGTCGGTGAGGAGTTGTTCGGTTTCGGCTTTGCTTAGGCCGAAGCTTGAGAGCGGGATTGCGACGCCGAAGGCTCCCGCGAGCGATTGGTATTTGGCGACCAGTTGTTGCAGGGTCATGATCGGTGCGCGACGCGGTTCGGCGGCCATGTTCGGGGCTCCTTGGGTTGAGTTTACTCCCGAAATGCGGGTGACGGCGGGCGATTCGCATTAAAGGTAACCTTGCGCTGCCTCTGGCAACCGCACAAGTCGATGTGGCCTCCACGTTTTGAGCCAATCCCCTAAATCCGCTACTATCAAGACGCGATCTAAATCGATGGAGGAATGACATGAGCATTGCCGTGGGACAAAAGGCCCCCGACTTCACGCTGCAGAATCAGGATAAGAAGGAAGTGAAGCTCTCGGACTTCGCGGGGAAAAAAAACGTGGTGCTGATGTGGTATCCGCTGGACTGGAGCCCGGTCTGCACGAACGAGCATGCGTGCGTGGTCAATGATATGAAGACGTTCGACACGCTTGACGCCGAGGTGCTGGGAATCAGCGTGGACAGCGTTTGGTCGCACAAAGCGTATGCGGACAAGATGGGCATCAAGTATTCGTTGCTGGCGGATTTTCATCCGAAGGGCGCGGTGAGCGAGAAGTTTGGAATTTATCTGGCCGACAAGGGGATCACGGGCCGGGCGATCGCGATTGTGGGCAAAGATGGGAATGTTGCTTGGTTCAAGAATTACGATATTCCGGTCGTGCCGGATATTAAGGAAGTTGCGGCGGCGTTGACGCAAGTGAAGTCGGCGTCGGCGTAGTCTTTAGAAAATTCGCGAATAGGTTCGAACACGAAAAGGCACGGCGCAACGCCGTGCCTTTTTCTTTTTAGGTGCCTGTCAGCATCGCGGCTTGGAGAAGTGGGCCGAGGAACCAGAGAGCGAGAATTAACGCGCCGGACGCGATGAAGGGAATTCGCAGCGGTCCTGGACGCAGCGCGCCGAACACGGCAGCGCCGATCGCGACTAATGCGACAAGCACCTGAACCGCGATCACGCTCCAGTGCTCGCTGACTCCGGGAATCGTTCCGCCAGCCCATGCGAGCAACGTGCCGCTCGGAAAACCCGGAACGCGGAAAATAAACGCGACCGTCAGGAAAAATACCAGCGGAGCGGCAATCCAATAATCTTTCGTGCGGCTCGGCTGTTCTTGCGGCGCTTCGTGATCGACGGAAGGGAATGAGCCCGGCTCGATCGGGAATGGCGGCGCGTCCTCGGGAATCAATCGAGCCCAGGCAAATGCCAGAGGCGTGCCTGCGGCAATCAGCAGCGCCACCAGGGCAATGAATGCGAGACGGTGATCCATCAATAGGTCAGATGCAGTTGAATCGGCAAGGTCTTACTTGGCGGCCAATTCATTTTTCACGACGACTCCACCCTTCATCACAAACTGAACATTTTCCAGCAGTTTGACGTCCGACGTCGGGTCGCCCGTCACTGCGATGACATCGGCGAAGTGGCCGGGTTCGATCGCGCCGACTTTATCCGGCCAGCCGATCAAATCCGCCGCTTTAATCGTTGCGGCTTGGATGGCGTCGGTCGGCTTCATGCCCCATTCCACCATTTTTGCAAACTGCCGTGCGTTGTCGCCATGCGGATAGACGCCGGCGTCGGTGCCAAAGGCGATTTTTGCGCCGGCCTGCCAGGCTTTGCGGAAGTTTTCGCGCTGTGTGCGGCCGACTTTCTTTTCTTTTTCTATCGATTCCGGCAACATGCCCGCCTTCGCGCCTTCCTGCAGAATGAAATCGTCGTTGTAGATGTCGAAGACGAGATAGGTGCCGTGCTGTTTCGCCAGCGCGATGCCTTCGTCGTCGATAAAGCTGCTGTGTTCGACCGAGTCGATGCCGGCACGAATTGCATCCTTGATCGATTGCGTGCCGTGCGCGTGCGCTGCGACTTTGCGGCCGAGTTTGTGCGCTTCTTCGACGATGGCTTGCAACTCTTCGAGCGTATATTGCGGCGTGCCCGGCAAATCGCCCTTGCTCAAGACTCCGCCGGAAGCGCAAACCTTGATGACGTCGGCACCGTATTTCACGGTTTCGCGTACTTTCGCGCGCGCCGGCCATGGTCCGTCGGCGACGCCTTCGGCTCGATAGTGAAATTCAATCGGGAGCAAATTGTTGTCGCAGTGTCCGCCCGTGATTCCCAGCGGTGGGCCTGACACGAGCATGCGTGGGCCTTCGATCTCGCCGGAGTTGACTCCATCGCGCACGGCGACGTCGGTGTAGCGGCTCGCGCCGACGTTTCGAATCGTTGTGAATCCTGCGTGCAGCGTGATGCGCGCGTTTTTCACGCCGCGCACCGTCTCTTCGGGCATGGAGACGCCGAGCGCTGCGTAGCCGCCGTCGGTCGGGTCGCCGGTGATGTGCGTGTGCACATCGATCAGGCCGGGCAGACAGGTGGCGTTCGAGAGATCGACGATGGCGCCGCTGCTCGACGCCTGCGATGAACTCGCGGGACTGACCTCAGTCACTACGCCCGCTGCGTCGAAAGCGATCACTTGATCGGCGAGTATCTTGCCCGAGCGCACATCCAGCAGCTTGCCGCACTTCACCGCGCCCGGTCCCTTCGGGTGTGTCGCGGTTTTGTCATCCGGCGCGGCCTGCGCGTTCGGAACTAACAGCAACGCTGCTGCGCACACGGCCACGGCCGCGAAACTCACACCGCTAAAAAATTTCCGCATCGATCTCCCCTGAAGAATCGAATGACGATTCGCCCGTTCTCGCCGACCAGCGAAACCACGGGAGCATACCTCTAAGCCTTGCGGATTGAAAAGGAAAGAAGCCTGTGCGGCGAGATGTGTGACGGGGCGACGTGACAGTCGGTGATAAGGTGTGGTCGTGTTGGAAACCGAGCGACTTCGCCTACGAAATTGGCAGCCGAGCGACCGCGAACCTTTTGCACGGATGAACGCTGACCCTCGGGTCATGGAGTTTTTCCCGAAGCGGCTGACGCGCGAGGAAAGCGACGCGATGGTCGATCGGATTGAGGAACATTTTCGTTCGAAGGGTTTCGGACTGTACGCGGCGGAGTTGCGCGGCGACGGTCGCTTCGTCGGCTACGTCGGTCTTCACACTCCGACGTTTCAGGCGCGCTTCATGCCGACCGTCGAAATAGGGTGGCGTCTCGCAAGCGATGTTTGGGGACAAGGACTGGCCACAGAAGGCGCGCGAGCGGTCGCTCGTCATGCATTCCAGGATTTGTCGCTCGAAGAAATCGTTTCGTTCACTGTGCCCGGGAATCAGCGATCGATTCGCGTCATGCAGAACCTTGGAATGACGCGCGATGCCGTCGAAGATTTCGAACATCCGAACCTGCCAGCCGGTCACCCGCTGCGGCATCACGTCCTATACCGCTTGCGGGATTCCGATAAACGACAGCTCATTGGTCGTCGGATCGGCTGATCCCAGCGCTACAGCGCTCGATTTCCTGATCCAGTTCCCACCGTTGGATTCGTCGAGCGCCGAAACCCATCAGAATTGTCATAGGAACAATCACAATAAAGACTTCCGTCCATTGGACTGCAGTCAATGTTTTGGACTCGCGTAGAAAGACGAAAAAAGTTGCTAGGGTGATCGCAATCCATAGCAGCGCCCCGAAGAGGAGAAGAAAAGGGTCCCACCACGGCCTGTGATTTCTAACCCCGGCGTAGTGCAACAGAGTCCACATAGGATCGTTGTGGAATAGGAAGACTGCCGAAGCGCATTCCCATTTTAGGAGTTCGTGGTTTTGCGGAAAGTCTGCAAGATAGGCATGCTTTGCGAGGGCGCTGATCCGCTCGTAGTTGAGATCCCGGGGGACCGGCGTCAGATTTCGCGGATCAGAAGCCGCAAACGTCATTGCCGGACTGGTATGAGGAAGATTTTCGAGTAAGAACTGCTCTTCGGAAGTTAGTCGCTTGCCAGACTGGGTGGCTTCTGCCGCGATTCGATCGATCACGAACTTGGTAGCGGCTTTCAGATCGGCGTCATGATCCACTGCTTACCTGTATCACTCGCCCATCGCGGTTCCAAACAAAAAGAGGGACAAACCATTTGGCCTGTCCCTCTGCAGCAATTCGATTTCGAATTGAGGTTTACTTCTTTGCTGCGCCGGCTTTGGCTGCGGCGTCGGCGTACTTCTTCGTGAAGCGCTCGACGCGCCCTGCCGTATCGATCAGCTTCTGCTTACCGGTGAAGAAGGGGTGGCAGTTCGAGCAGATTTCGACCTTCAGCGTGTCGCCCTTGATGGTCGACCGTGTTGGAAACGAATTGCCGCACGCGCAGTGCACGTTGACGGCGTGGTAGTCGGGATGAATGCCGGTTTTCATGATGATGCTCCAGTCTGTCGCGTCCGGTCTGCGCAGCTCGATGCTGGGTCGTACAGCCGCGTCGCTAGGTCGCGTGACAATCTTAGATTATACGACAGGCCTTCAGGATTCCAAAACTTGCATTTACAGCGGGCTGATGGACTTACGAGGACTAAAATGTCCAGCGGGTGGCTGCCTGCACGAAATCGTCGGCGTGCTCGTCCTGCCCGAACGCCGCTTTCGGCTCGAGTCGAAACACGCTGCCGCCGGATGATTCCAGCAGGGGTAGCAGCTTGCCACCGTATTTCTTGTCGTAGATGTCGCCCATCCGCTTCCAGTCCGAGCGGTCGGTGATTTCGACCGCGGTACCCTCGACGATCACCGCTTCGTCTGCCTTTTCCGTTCCAATGACACAGTGTGACTGCGCCGCGATGTTTTTTGCTTTTCGCGTTTTCGGACCGGTGCTGAACCAGAAAGCGCTGTCCCACCAGATTCCCCAAATCACCATCAGGTGAGGTCGCCCATCGGCCCGAGCGGTCGAAATCCAATAGTTGTGCGATTTTTCGAGTCGCTCGACGGCCCAGCTCCACGGCTTCAGCGCGGACGGATCATCGGAGTGTTCGCTGATCGCGTCGGGCCAGTGCGGACGACCAACTTTCGGCTCGCTCATTGCGGACTCCTCTCGATCGAGGAGCCTAAGTAGCACGGAACGTGCACCTATGCCAGCGAGGATTCGTTTGAGATTTGTAATTTTGCGCTGGTTAGAAGATGCGCGGGTCGTTCGGCGCAGCGCTGCGAATGACTACGAAATAAACGCGCAGCCGATGCGATATCCGCCCTGCTTGGTCAGCTGCGACCAGATCGGCTTCAGGCTAACGCGCACCGGGGGCAAAATCGGCACATGCAGCACGGCGAGAATGCTCGTCGGCAGCGACTCCTGTTTATCGAGTTCGATCGCCACGCCGCCAAATCCCAGGTCGACGACGCGCGCGCGCTTTGCCGTTTGCTCACCCAACATCGCGTACGCATTCGTCCCGATCATCGAGACGCGCTCAGCCTTGCGCTGCGCCGTATAGAGCGGCTGCGAGCTTGGCTCGGGAGTCACAGCTTTCGGAGCAGCCGGCGCAATTTCGGTCGTGCTCGCCGAAGCTGATGCGGCCATCGTCGCTTCTGGTTTTTCGACCGGACGGTGAAATTCGATGGAGATCGGTGAAGCCGGACGAGACGTGCTTTCGGTCGTCGCGGGAGTCGAAATCGCAGGCGGCGGTGTTGAAACGGTTGGTCGAGGCGGTGGCGCAGGAGTTGTAGTCGCGGCCGAAGGCGCCGCGCTCGATACCGATGGACCCAGCGCCGGCGGAGTCACCGTAGCCTTGCTCTCACCGCTACCCAACTTGCGATGGTTCGCGTGCTTCAGCCGATACAAACGCTCGTCAGCAACGCGAATGAGTTCGTCGGCCTGTTCGCCATCCAGAGGAAATGTCGCGACGCCATGATCCATGCTCACGGTAACGCTCAAAGGCAATTCCTGCAGCGTCTCCGCGAACACCGTTTCGATACGTCGGCTGAGCGCGAGCGCCTGGTCCGCATCCGTTTGCGGCAGCAGCACCGCGAATTCGTCTCCGCCAATGCGAAACGCAGAGTCCGAGGTACGCAGCGCCTTTTTCAAAGTTGTAGCCGCGGCGCGCAAAACTTGATCGCCGCCCGGATGACCGTGCTTGTCGTTCACTTCTTTAAATCGGTGCAGGTCCAGCATCACCAGGCCGAGCGGCAATCCATAGCGCCGCGCCCGGTTTAATTCTTTTTCAAACCCCTCGCTGAACAGTCGCCGGTTATACAGCCCGGTTAGAGGATCGGTAACCGCATTGACCTGCAGAATTTTCAGTTCGTCGTATTCCAGGACGATCGGCACGCGAAACAAGCCGGCCGAAGTCAGCACGTCCATCAGCGCTGTTTTCAACGCGACTTGCCGGCCCATGTGGTCGGTAAGCTCGCGTCGCCGCGTCATGGTCTCGTCCCAGAGCTGAATGCACTGGTTTTCGCGAAGATCCAGATGGGTAATCGCGCGAATATAGCGCTGGAGAAATTGTCCCCGTGCAGCTGTGTCCAGGCCGTCGAGTGTTTCGGCTAGGAGCTCGAGGTATGAATCCTCGATTGGCAAACGGGTGGGGGCGCCGCCAAGGTTGGGCATCTAGGTATACACCTAACTTTGCCTGTCCCCGCGGGGGTTGGGGATGTAAGCAATTCGCTT
>DASXPD010000052.1:0-65751 GCA_036493835.1 Candidatus Acidiferrum sp.
GGCAAGTTGCGCCAATCACATGGATTCCGACCGACCACAGCAGCGCAGTCGCCTCTGCTTCGCAGAATGAGCCGTTCTCTCAGACGGCGGGCGAAGGATAGTTGGGGAAGCAATTCGGCGACGAAGTAAACCTCACAACAAAAGCAAGACCGCCGGAAGCCGAGGTCGACGCTGCTGGCTTCATTGAGACGACATTCACAACACGAATGCGATTCATTGGGTGATGAAGAACGGCGAATTGTTCAAAGGCTATGCGCTGAACCAAGTGTGGCCCCGGCAAAAGAAGCTCGAGCCGCTCTATTTCTGGAAATTCGACGAGCCGAAGTTCACCGAGCCGCTGGGTGAGGTGATTCAGATAGGTAGCTTCAGGTTGCGGAGGAGGGATTCGAATTTGGGGGTGTGGCGCATGTTATCGAAATATTGGGCGATGCGGGCGGTGGGGGTGCCGGCATTGAGCCAGATCAGGCGGCCCGAGTGGGCTTGGTAGGCGCGATCAAGCCAATCCTGGGCTTCGGAAATGTGGCCGAGTCCCGCGGCGAGAGAGGCGATGTCGAAAGAATGAGCGTGCCACCCGTCCCACCGGCGAATGCTTTGGCGTAGATCTTCTTCGTGGAGTGCGCGAATGCCGCCGGTTCGATAGGCGCTTCGGACGGCCTCACATTCGGCCGTATCGTGTTGGCCGACACTCAGCGAGATCAGATATTCCTCCGCGGCTTCTTCGATCTCGCCTTTTGCTTCGAGCGCAGCGCCGAGCACCGCGCGAGTTAGTCCGAAGCGTGGTTCGAGTTCGAGAGTCTTACGACTAGCGGTGATGGATTGTTCGTACTGGCGCGCGCCAAAATGCGCGATGCCGACGAAGGCGTTGATGGGGAGGGATAGAGGGTCGGACTGGAGCGCGGCTTGAATCTGAGCGATTGCCTCATCGTTTCGCCGCAACCCGGAGCACAACAACGCATAAAAGTGGTGCGCTAAAGCGTTACTCGGATTCAGTTTCAGTGCGCGACGGATATTGTTTTCGGCGGCCGTCCAGTCCCAATCAAAAGCGATCTGAATCAGCCCCAGCGAAGTATGTGCATCGGCGGACTCAGGGTCGAGTTCGAGAGCGCGAAAAGCGGCGGCTTTGGCACGCGGCATGGCATCGTTCGGGTCCATGCGGCCGAAGGAATAACCGAGGTAAAAGTAGGAGTCGGCGATGCCGGCGTATGCAGGCGCATAATGCGGGTCCAGGCGAAGCGCGAGTTCGAAGCATTCGATGGCTTTTCTCAGGTTAGCTTCGTTGCGTTTATTCCAGAAGAATCGGCCGCGAAGGTAAGCGTCGTAGGCCTCGGGATTGATGGTGCGAATAGTAGTGGCGGTGATTTGAGGCGAGCCCTGAATTCGCGCACGGACGCCGGTCGCGATGGCGTTGGTGATGTCGTCCTGAAGCGAGAGAATGTCGCGCATGCTGCGATCGAAAGTCTCACTCCACAACGATTCTTCAGTGCGCGGGTCCATCAGGCGGCAGGTGAGGCGGAGGTGGTCGCTCGTGCGGAGGACCGAGCCTTCGACGATGGCGTCGACGTTCAACTCCTGAGCTATCGCCGGAATGCTTTTGCGGGTGTTTTTGTAGCAGAGCGATGAGGTGCGAGAGATGACGCGGACGCCGCCAAGGCGGGCGACGGCGGTGATCAGAGCTTCGGTGAGACCGTCAGCGAAGTAGTCGTTTGCGGCGTCGGGAGAAAGGTCTGCGAGGGGCAAGACCGCGAGAGCTTTAATGCGCGACGGAGTCGGCGATTTGGCCTCCGGCGATTTGGGTGCGTCAGAGTAGGGGAATTGAATTTCGGGGAAAGGAGTTCGCGTGGAGGACAAGTTTTGAAGTGCGGTGCTTAGGTCACGCGCGGTGGGATAACGGGCTTCGGGAGATTTTTCCAAGAGGCGCGCTACGACAACATCGAATTCATTTGGAACGAGGGGATTGACTCGGCTGGGAGCGATCGGTGTGCTGCTTAGAATCGCGGCGAAGATTTCGGCGGCGGAAGTACCGGGGAATGCGCGGCATGAGGTGGCCATTTCATAGAGCACCGTGCCGAGCGAGAACAAATCGCTTTGCGATGTGGCGGGCAAGCCGCGCGCTTGTTCGGGCGACATGTAGGTGACGGTACCGATGGGAATTCCGCGGGTGGTCAGTTCATTAGCGGTTACGGTCGGGTCGTCGACGGTTTCGGCTGTGGCCGGCGATACGAATTTGGCGAGACCGAAGTCGAGCAGCTTCGCGTTACCGTGGCGGGTGATGAATATGTTGGCGGGCTTTATGTCGCGATGAACGATGCCGGTGTGGTGAGACGACTCGAGCGCGCTACAGAGTTGAATGCCCCACGCGAGAACGGACGAGAACGGAAGTGTTTGTGACTCGATGGCGTCTTTCAACGTCTGGCCGTCGAGAAGTTCCATGACGATGTAGTGCGTGCTGTCTTCGCAGCCAACGTCGAAAAGCATGCAGACGTTGGGATGGCTCAGCGTGGAGATGGCTTTGGCTTCGCGCTGAAAGCGCTCGACGGCGCTTTCGCTGGACACGAAATTTGTGCCCAATACTTTGATTGCGACTTCTCTGCCCAAGCGCGGGTCGTGAGCGCAATAGACTTCGCCCATCCCACCGGCGCCGAGCAGCCGGCGGATTTCGTAAGGGCCTAGTTTGGTGCCGGAGGGGAGCATACCGGCTGCGGATTATACCTTGCTTCACGAGCAAGGGAGGTAAAGCTAGTTTCGGTCACTTCGACCGCGCGTGGAGCGACGTTCCCGAACACGTGTCCGTGGGCATTTACTACTACTCAGTGCGCTGCACGCTCATTTCAGGCGAGGATTTTGTCGCGGAGGCCGCCGTAGGCGATGCCGCGGACCATATCCTTCGAGTACATCGAGTAGGGGAAGCCGAGGTCGATGCTGCTGGCGTCGTCGAGAGACTTCACTTGTTCGGGTGAAAGCGTCAGCTCGAGACTCGCCATATTGTCGTGGAACTGCTGGAACTTGCGCGCGCCGATGATGGGAATTACCGGGACGGGGCGATAGCGCAGCCACGCCAACGCTACTTGCGCCATGCTGCGACCCACCTGATCGGAAACCGACTTCAGCGCTTTGACGATACGATCGGCGCGTTCCTGGTCGGGCTTGAAGTCTTTCATCATGTCGCCATTCATACGGCCTTGTTCTGCCGACGAATCCTTGCCGTGATACTTGCCGCTGAGAACGCCGCCGGAAAGAGGCGACCACGCGGTGACGCCAATGCTGAGAGCTTTCGCGACTGGGATGAGTTCGCGCTCGACGGTTCGCTCGATCAGGCTGTATTCGATCTGCATCGCGATGAAGGGCGACCAGCCGCGCAGCTGCGCGAGCGTATTGGCCTGCGCGACCCACCACGCAGGCGCATCCGAAATTCCAACATAGAGAATTTTTCCCTGGCGCACGAGATCGTCGAGCCCGCGCATCGTTTCTTCCGCGGGTGTAAGTTGATCCCAGATGTGCACCCAGTAGAGATCGATGTAGTCCGTCTTCAGGCGTTTAAGACTGGCTTCGACGGCTTGCACCATGTTTTTGCGCTGATTGCCCGAAGCGTTTGCGTCGGTGGTGGGAAATGCATTGCTGTACTTTGTCGCGAGCACGATGCTCTCGCGATGGCCGTTCATGAATTCTCCGAGCAGCGATTCGCTCGTGCCATTGGTGTAGATGTTGGCGGTGTCGATAAAATTGCCGCCAGCTTCGCGGTACGCATCGTACATTTTGCGCGATTCATCTTTCGCCGCGCCCCATCCCCAATCCTCGCCAAACGTCATCGTGCCGAGAGAAATTTCAGAGACGCGAAGTCCGCTGTTGCCAAGAAGTCGGTATTTCATTTCGATTTGCTCTTTTCGTTTGAGTTGGCGCCGCACAGGTGGCCATCCCCGTGGGCCGCTGGGGCCACGCAACGTGCGTCGAGGCGGTCATACCAATAGATGCGAGGGGATGAATCCGGTTGTAGGAAGCCTTAAGGCAAATTCTCCGTCGTCAGCCATCGTGAATCCGGCTCGCGGGCTTAATCGCACCGCAGAGCGGTCATTGGGTCGATGGCCGCGGCGTGTCGCGCTGGGATCGCGCATGCGGCGGCAGCGACAAGTCCAAGGAGAACGGTCCCTGCGATCAGAATCACGGGATCGCGCACATTCCCTTCCGCCCATTTTGCGAAAATTGAGCCGAGTGCAAGCGAAAGCACGACGCCAGCCAGCACCCCGCCGCCCACGCTGGTGGCGGCCGATCCAAACACGATCCGAAGTAAATCTCTGCGTTGAGCACCCAATGCCATGCGGATTCCAAATTCGTTGGTGCGCTGCCCGACCGCGTACGAAACCACGCTGTATAGCCCGACCGCGGCCAGCACGAGTCCGAGCCACGCAAAAATCGCGAAGATCCACGCGGCCAGATGTTCCTGCTGCCAGTCCGGGCCGTTGGAGATGAAGGCGCCGAGTTCTTCGATGTCGCCACCCACTTGCTGGTCAGGGTTCACCGCGGCCAATTGTTTCCGCACTTCGTTTGCAAGCGTCAGTGGGGGCACATTCGTTCGCACCAGGATTTGAGTTCCGTCCCACAACTCGACTGTGTACGGCACAAATATCGCGGGGCGAATGGCGTTTCGCATTCCGTCGTCCAGAAAATCGTCGACAATCCCGACGATGGGCACCCACGCATCGACTGCGTCCGGCGCGGACAGCGCCTCGGGAGGAGCATTCTCGATCGCGCTGAGTTTGATCGAATGCCCTATCGCATCGCCATTCGGGAAATAGAGCGACGCGAGCGCCCGATTGATCAGCGCGACATGGGCAGCGTCGTGATTCTCGGTTTCGGTCCACATCCGGCCTTGAAGAAGCGGGATATGAAGGGCTGAAAAATATTCCGAACTTACGAGGTGGACGTTACTTATCTGTTGCTCGTCCCTGTTCCGTCCCAAAATTTCGAAAGGCATATCCCAACCACTACGCGGCGGGTTTGCGTAGCTCGAGATCGCTGCCACAGTCACGCCGGGCATTTCGGCGACTTTCCGGCGAAGTTGTTCCAGATAGGCGCTTCGCGCATGCCAGTTCGTATAGGAATTGATGCGGACCGGGATCTCGACAGACATCACGTTGCGCGGATCGTAGCCCAGCGGCCTGTGCAGCATTTGCGTGAAGGATTTCAGCGCCGATCCGGCGGCGGTCAGAAGCAAGAGCGTGAGCGCGATCTGTCCGCCGATTAACAGACTGTGCATGCGATGTCCGCTGACACTGCCTGCAACACGGCGCGTGCTCGATTGCATGATGCGGCCGACTTGCGTTCGCGAAAGTTGTAGCGCAGGCCAGAGCCCGAACAGGATTCCCGTCGCGAGTGCGACTCCGACGCTGAAGTAAAGCACCGGCAGGTTGATACGGATCACGACCTCTGGGGCGAAGGCATACGGAGGTAGTAATAAGCGGAGTCCCGCGAGAATTCCGTACGCGGTCAAGATACCGAGCGCCGCTCCAAAGACGGAGAGGAGCAAAGACTCCGTAAGCAACTGGCGAAGCAGCCGGGCACGCTCCGCGCCAACCGCGGCGCGGACCGCCAGTTCATGCTGGCGCGCGGTGCCACGCGCCAAGAGCAGGATCGAAACGTTGCCGCAGCCGATCGCGAGCAACAGCATCACGGCACCAAACATGAGATATAACGTTCCACCGTAATGACGGAGGACCCACGCGTTCAAGCCTTCCACCTGAGAGCGAAAATGTTGGGGGAAGCGCTTCGGCATCTCTCGCGCGAATTGTTCGAGGATGGGTTGTAGCGCCGCATCCGCCGATTCGTAGGTCACGCCCGGCTTCAAACGAAGATCGACGAGAAAAGAAAGGCCCGGATTCTGAGTGAGCTTCAGCGGCAAATAGACGTTCGGGCTGTACCAGGTGAAATGCGGCGCAACGACTCCTACCACTTGATAATTCTGGTGGTCGAGTTCGATCATCCGCCCGATCACACCTGGATCACCGAGGAAGTGTTTGCGCCAGAACTCGTACGACAGCACCGCGACAGGTTGCGGGTCTTGCCCGTCGATCGCGTCGGAAGGAAGAATGCCGCGACCCAGGAAGAGCGACATTTTTAGATCGCTGAAGCCGTTACCGATCAATTTGATCACTTGCACGTTCTCTGGAAATTCGCGGCCCGTCAGAGTCATCGCCTGGTAGTCCATCACCAGAAGGCTGTCGACGATCGATAACTTCTGGAGTTCCCTGATCTGAGGGCCGTTCGGATTGAAGCCCCGAGGTCCGGTTTCTTTGGAGAAAATTCTCAGACGCACGATGCGGTCGGCGTTCGGATAGGGAAACGGATTCAGCAATGCGGCGTAGATGACGCTGAAAACGGCGGCGGTCGCGCCGATACCTAGTGCTAGGGAAATGAGCGCAGTGAATGTGAATCCCGGACTCTTGACGAGTTGCCGAACGGAAAATCGGAGGTCTTGAAGCAAGGAATACATGGCTTGCTCCTACCGATGCGGGAACTGGTGACTATAGTTGTATCGCCAAGGCGTCAACTGAACAACTTCTGAATGGAACGGCTCTGGTTTGGATTCGCGGGTTACTTGGTTGGCGCGGGTTGGGCTTCGGCCTGGGCGGTTTTTGCGGCGGCCGCTGCAGCTACCGTCTTGTACCAGTCGAACGTGCGGCGGAGGCCTTCCTCGAAATCGACGGGGGCTTCGTAGCCGAGGAAATTGCGCGCGGCGGTGATGTCGGCTTGTGAGTCGCGAATGTCGCCGTCGCGATTTGGGTCGTGTTTGGCTTCCATTGGATGGCCGGAAATTTTGCCGAGCAGTTCGACGACTTGGTTGAGCGACACGCGACCGCCAACGCCGACGTTGAACACTTTGCCAGAGACGTTGCTTGGGGCTTCAAACGCGAGCAGGTTGGCCTGGACGGCGTTTTCGATGTAAGTGAAATCGCGAGTTTGCTCGCCATCGCCGAAAATCACCGGCGTGGTTTCGTTCAATGCGGCGGTGCAGAACTTTGCGAGAACTCCGGAGTAGGGGGAGCTGGGATCCTGGCGCGGTCCAAAAATGTTGAAGTAGCGGAGGCAAACGTTTTCGAGGCCATAACAGCGGCCAAAGGTCTGGAGATAAAGCTCGCCGACAAACTTGGTGACGCCGTAGGGAGAAATCGGCGCGGGCTGCATGGTTTCAACTTTCGGGAGCGTCGCGGTTTCACCGTACGCTGAGGAAGACGCGGCGAAAACGATGCGCTTTACCTTGGCATCGCGTGCGGCGACGAGGACGTTGAGCGTGCCATCAATATTGATGGTGTTTGAGCCGATCGGATCTTTCACCGAGCGGGGAACCGAGGTGCGCGCGGCAAGGTGCAGCACGAAATCGGCTTCGTGCATCGCTTTGCGGACGACTTCGATGTCGGTGATGCTGCCCTTGATGAAGGTAATCTTGTTGCGGATTTCGGCGAGGTTTTCTTCCTTGCCGGCGGAAAGATCGTCGAGAACGACGACGCTATGACCGCGCTTAACGAGCTCGTCTACGGTGTTGGATCCGATGAAGCCGGCGCCGCCTGTCACGACGTAACGCATGGGGAGAAATCCTCCTGATCAACTGGGCTGATCCGCTTTGCCTGATCAACCTCGGGCCGCTGGGCGGCCGATCCGAATCGAGTCGCGGCGCGTGGCCACGACGGCACAGCATGACTGCATCCAAAGACCACCGATCGGTTTGAACTGTGGTGGGACAGTATCGCGGCTCGGACGCAAACCGGACCAGAAGGCCGGGGTGCGTTGTCGGTGCGCTCCAGTTCGATGCACCGCACGCGAGATTGGCCGCGACCAGACTCGCGCGAAATCGTATTGTACGATGGAAGCAGGCAGGGCAACGGATAGTTTGGGAAACGGGTCGCAAAAGGGTTATGAGCGTGGGTAAAACTGCTATCGGATTTGTAGTTATCGCGGTGGTTGCGGGCGGGGCGTACTACTTTGTGCACGAGCGGTCGGCACGGGCTGAGCGGACGTTGCCGCCGGCAGTGACTGTGCCGACTTCCCCGGCGGCGGAAGCGCCTGCACCTGCCGTCGAGCCTGCTCCTGCTCCCACGACTTCGACTGTGCGCGCGGCTGAGGCTGCGGCGGCGAAGGCGGGGCCAGCTGCTGCGGGCGATCCGGGATTGCCGCTGAAGGGCGGTGAGGTGCTGGATTTCACGGCTGACGTTGCGAAGGTGAGCAACGTTGCGACGCTGCAGCTGCAGATTGTCGAGAAGCGGAACTTCTTCGGCAAGAATGCGTGGCATTTGCAGGCGCTGGCGCATACGCAGAATCCGCTGCGGATGGTTTTTGAGCTGGACGACCAGTTCGATTCGTACAGCGACGCCGCGACGATGACCAGCATGCAGTACGAGATGCACCTGAGCGAGCGCGGGCAGAAGGTGACCTCGGTGCAGCATTTGACTTCAACGGGGCGCGATGCGGCGCCGCCAAATACAGTGCAAACGCATGTGTTGCCGGGGACGCGCGATCCGCTTGGGATGATGCAATATCTGCGGCATATCGATTGGTCGAAGACGCAGAAGGTGGAAGGACCCGTTTACGACGGGCATAAGCTTTACGATGTGACGGCGTCGTTGGCAGGAGCGGGGCAGAGTGTGACTGTGCCTGCCGGAACTTTTAATGCGGACAAGGTGGAAATTCGCGTTTTCGATAATGGACAGGAAATGAAGGACGCGCACTTCTTTGTTTATTTTGCGAAGAATGATGCGCGGACACCGGTTTTGCTGGAAGCGGAGATGCCGTTCGCGTCGGCTCGAGTGGCGTTGAAATCGGTGAGATGAGGTTGGATTGACCCTCCCCCCCTTTTTTTCTAAGAATGTGATTCCAGGGGAGTTAGCGACGCACTTTTGTAAGAATGTGATTCTAAGCGGGTTAAGCCCACGCAGGGCCCCCGGACGAATTGCTAACCCCTTTACCTCTAAGGGTTTGGGCGGGTCTTCAACAGTAGTGCCGCTCGAGTGGTTTACCTGAGTTCACTCGGCGATCAGTTTCGCTGTCGATTGAGATGCATACTCGCGTGGCACCAGCGATCTGGGGCGGAGGCTTACGGCGCTTAGACCTTGCGGCGATTCGACCAAGTTAACCTTGCAGCGAACGCGGCTTCCGGTATGCATCGTGCTGGAATCCGGCTGTGATACTGTCACTCGAAGCTGAAGCAGACTATGCCCTCGACGACCGACGAAATCCGACGACAACTGAACGAGAGCGCGCAGGTGAAGCAGTCTTTTTCGGCGGAGCTTGTGCAGCGCATCGCTACGTTCGCGGAAAAGTCCGCGGCTGCGCTGCGTGGCGGCGGCAAGATCGTGTTGTTTGGGAATGGAGGCAGCGCTGCGGATGCGTTGCATCTTTCGGCGGAACTGGTTGTCCGGCTTCGGGCGGAGCGGCCGGGACTTCCGGCGCTGGCGCTGACGACGAATCCTTCGGTTCTGACGGCGGCTGGGAATGACTATGGGTTCGAGCGTATATTTTCGCGACAGATTGAGTCGTTGGTCGAGGCGAAGGATGTGGTGGTGGCGCTGTCGACGAGCGGTCTGAGTCCAAATATTATTCGAGGAGCGGAAGCGGCTCGCGCTCGCGGGGCATATCTCGTCGCATTCACCGGCGAAACCGGTGGGAAGCTTGGTCCGCTTGCCGATCTGCTTCTGAATGTTCCCTCTACCGATCCGCAACGGATTCAGGAGTCGCACATCACGATCGGGCACATCGCTTGTTCGTTGATCGAGAAGCAAGTCTCGGGCGTTAGCTAAAACACACAACTCAACCGTCCCGATTCTTTTTCAGTTGGCGGGCAAAATAAAAAGGGCACGGCGGTACCGTGCCCCTACGGTTATTTTTAGCGCTGCGAGATTAGCAGAGCACGATTTTGTCGCGGTGACGGACGACGCGGCGGGTTGCGTTGCGCGTGTCGACGACGAGCTTGGCCGAGTCGACGATCGAGGCGTAGTCGTAGCTGGTATGGTCGGTCGCGATGATTACGCCATCGTAGCTGCTGATGGTCTGCGGATTCAGAGGCACCGACTTCATATTTTCGTAATTGTAGTGGCGCATCTTGTGAAGCTGCGGGAAGTAGGGGTCGTTGTAATCGAGTTCCGCGCCGCGCTGCTGCAAGAGTTGCATGATCTTGAGCGTCGGAGATTCGCGGAGATCATCGACGTCCTTTTTGTAGGCAACGCCGAGGATCAGGATTTTTGAGCCCTTGATGGCTTTTTTGCGATCGTTGAGCGCGGAGGCTACGGCTTCCACCACGTGATACGGCATCGCGGTGTTCACTTCGCCGGCGAGTTCGATGAAGCGCGTCGCGAAATCGTACTCGCGCGCTTTCCAAGAGAGATAAAACGGATCGACCGGGATGCAGTGACCGCCGAGGCCGGGGCCGGGGTAGAACGGCATGAAGCCGAAGGGCTTGGTCGCCGCGGCGTCGATAACTTCCCAGATGTCGACGTTCATGCGGAGGCTGAGCATTTTGAGCTCATTGACGAGCGCGATGTTGACGCAGCGGAAGATGTTTTCGAGGAGCTTGGCCATTTCGGCTGCGCGCGTCGAGCTGACCGGCACAACTTTCGAGACGATCGGGGTGTAGAGTGCGACGGCTGCGCGGCCGCTCGGCGGGTTGATGCCGCCGACGACTTTCGGAATCTGCGCCAGGCCGTACTGCTTGTTGCCTGGATCTTCACGCTCTGGCGAGAAGGCCAGGAAGAAGTCGCAGGGAACGTTCTCGGCGTCGGGTCCCGCGGCGATGGTGCACTTGAGTCCGCTCTTTTCGAGGATGGGGAGGAGAAGTTCTTCGGTCGTGCCCGGGTAAGTGGTGGATTCCAAAACCACGAGCTGACCCTTTTGCAGGTGCGGGTAGATCGAAAGGCCGGTGTTCTCGACGTAGCTGAGATCGGGCTCGCGGCGCTCATCGAGAGGCGTCGGGACGCAGATGATGATGGCGTCGGTGTCCTTGAGTTCGGCGAAATCCGTGGTTGCGCGGAAGTGCTTGCTATTTACGTACTGCTGAATCTTGGCTTGCTGAATGTGCTCGATGTAGGACTTGCCAGCGTTGAGCATCGAAACTTTTTTGGGATCGGTATCGAATCCCGTCACTTTGTGACCGGCTTCGGCGAAACGGAGGCCGAGGGGAAGGCCGACGTAGCCGCAGCCGATGATGCCAACTTTGAGCTGGGTACCTTTGAAAAATTCGGGTTTACGGTCGATTGCCATTTGAGTTTACGTCGCGCTCCTAATTATTTTGGGGGTGGTGCGGGCCAAAAGGCCGGAGAAGCCGGGACAATTAATACTAGCAGGGTCAGGACTGAGTGCAAGAAACCAAGGTCCTATAGGTTCCAGAGTGAAAAGGTCCAGTACCGGCTTTGCCGAGTGCTGACGCTCGCGGCGTGAGGGCTAAGTCGTTCCTGTACAGTTGTTTATGGCGGGGGCTCACCCGAACGATCGAGCAATCGCTGACCAGTTACGCAGGAATGGGTTAGAGTATTCGGCTATGGTCGACGTGCACTGCCACATTCTGCCCGGGATTGATGACGGAGCAGCCGACATTCAAGAGTCGTTGGCGATGGCGCAATCGGCGATTAACGACGGCATAACTCACGTTGTTGCCACGCCGCATTCGAGCTCCGAATATCGCTTCGACTACGAACGCGTTCGGCAGCTTCATGGTCAATTGCAGCGGCTCATCGGCGATCGGCTGGTGCTCGCGACGGGCTGCGACTTTCACCTCAATCTGGAAAATCTGGACGGGCTGCGACGAGATGCGCGCCGGTTTTGTCTCAACCAGCGAAACTATCTGCTTGTTGAATTCAGCGACTACGCGATTCCACCGAATACTGCGCACACGCTTCACGATATGCAGTTGATGGGGCTGCATCCGATCATCACGCACCCGGAGCGCAACGCGATCATCGAGGGGACGGCGGGGATGCTGCCTTCGTGGATTCGGCTGGGATGTTACGGGCAGGTGACGGCGGGGTCGCTGACGGGCACCTTTGGGCCGAAAGCGAAAGCGTCGGCATTGAAGTGGATCGAGCAGGGACTGATTCATTTCGTGGCGAGCGATGCGCACAACACGCGAGGGCGTCCGCTGAAACTGCAGCCTGCGTATGACGTCGTGCAGGAAAAATTCGGGGAAGTGAAAGCGCGGGCGCTTTTCTCTGAGAATCCGTTCGCGGCTTTTGAGGGGCGAGAGCTGCCGTACGTGCCGGAGATTGCGCTCGACGACAGGCCGAAAGCGAAGAAACGATTTTTGTTTTTCTAGTCGAGGTCGATGCCGCGCTTTGTGTGGGATTTTCTATGAGTGAGCGGGACGAAGCGGCAGGCCTATCCAAATATTAAACATGCCTAGAACTTCGCGCACGACGTCGAGCGCGTCGGTGGTGGAGCGCCACCAGTGGACTGGGTCGAACGAATCGTCGACGGGCGTGCGAACGATGATGCGAGCACGGCTGTTGGCGTACTTTTTCCATAGAGCATGAACGCGGCGGGTGTGGGCTTTTGTGGTGACGATGATCACGACGGAAGCGTTTTGCTTTTCCGCTTCGGCCGCGATGGCGAGGATTTCATCGGCGGTGTTGCTGATTGCAGGCGTCAGCGTGTGAATGTCGGCTGGCGAGACCCCGCTGTGCTGCAGGACGCGAGCGTTGAGAGCGTCTTCGCCGGGCTCGTCGATATCGAGGGTGGCGAGCGATGCGGTCGGTTCATTGGGGTGCGTCAGCCAGATTTGCGGCGCCCAAGCGATTTGATAGAGGCGGGCGGCTTCGAGCGCTCGCATTGGGATGCGGCCGCTGAGGACGACAATCGCGTTCGCTTTTTCGAGAGGGTCCTCGACGACGAGCCATCGTCCGACATTAAGAAACAACACAACAGCCGTGGCGAGGGCGAGGAGCAATGCGATCGCGCAGATCCATGGCGCGCTGGACCGCGGCGCGCGAGGCGGCTCGGGATCATCGAAGGATGCGGGCGCGAATGGATCGTCGGGGAGCACGGAAAGAGCGGATGGTAGCGTGCGGGTTGGAAGTGGTCAATCGAGAGAGCGGACGATAGACTGAGTTATTGCGAATTTGACGTTTTGGCTGCGCGTTTTGGAACTTTAGGGGGATGCATGCTGGCGGTAATTACGGGCGGTGCGGGATTTCTGGGATCGCACCTTTGCGACCGGTTTATCGCGGAGGGATGGGAAGTATTGTCGCTCGACAACCTAATCACGGGTGTCGAAGCGAATCATGCGCACCTGGCGAAGAATCCAAAGTTTCAAAGCCGCGTCGTGGACGTTTGCGAACCGATTTCGGTCGACGGTGCGGTCGACTACGTTCTGCATTTCGCGTCGCCGGCGAGCCCTTTCGATTATCTAAAATTTCCGATCGAAACGATGCGGGTGGGGTCGGTGGGAACGCAGAACGCGCTCGATCTGGCGCGCGCGAAGAAGGCGAAATTCTTTATTGCGTCGACAAGCGAATGTTATGGCGATCCCGATGTCTCGCCGCAGCCGGAAACGTATTGGGGACACGTCAATTCGATCGGGCCGCGCGCCGTTTATGACGAAGCGAAGCGCTTCGGCGAAGCGATGACGATGGCGTATCACCGCTATTTCGGCGTCGACACGCACATCGTGCGCATTTTCAACACGTACGGCCCGCGGATGCGGTTGAACGATGGGCGTGCGCTGCCGAATTTCGTGCACCAGGCGCTGACGGGCAAGCCGATCACGGTTTACGGCGAAGGGAAGCAGACGCGCAGCTTTTGCTACGTTTCGGATCTGATCGACGGAATCTATAAGCTGGCGATGTCGGACGAACACTTGCCGACGAACGTCGGGAACCCGCAAGAGATTACGATTCTTCAGTTCGCGGAGAAAATCCGGGAACACTTCGAGAATGCGCCGAAGATTATTTTTGAGCCGCTGCCGCAGGACGATCCGAAGCAACGGTGCCCGGACATTTCGAAAGCGAAGCGATTGTTGGGCTGGTCGCCGAAGGTCGAACTCGCCGAGGGCTTGAAGATCACGATGGATCATTTCAAGCGACAATTTGCTGCGACGAAGTAGGGCAACGCGTAGGTAAAGGTGCTGTTGCGAAGTTATCGCGCGGCTTGATGAGCAACAGCGCGAACTTCCTCGCGACCGAAAGAGAAATACTCAAAATCTAGCTCGCGCATTCGCTGCGGTGAGCAGATGTTGCGACCGTCGATGACCAGGCGGCGCGCCATGAGCTTTCCGGCTTTTTCCCAATCGAGATTACGGAATTCGTCCCATTCGGTGCAGATCAGGACGGCTTCGGCGTCGCGCAAGGTCTCGTACACGTCGTCGTGATAGGTGATCTGCGGAAGAATTGCTTTGGCTCGCGAAATCGCTTCGGGATCGGTTGCATGTACATCGGCACCTTCGCCGACGAGTCGCTGGGCGACATCGAGAGCAGGCGAGAAGCGGGTGTCGTCGGTGTTGGCTTTGAAGGCGAGGCCCAAAACCGCGACGCGCTTGCCCTTGACGACCCACAAGGCCTGATGAACTTTTTCGAGGAAGCGATCGATGCGTTGTTTGTTGACGCGTTCGGCGGCTTTGAGGATGTCGAAGTCGACGCCGACCGTGCCCGCAAGATGGACGAATGCCTGCAAATCTTTCGGGAAGCAGAAACCGCCGAAGCCGAGCCCGGCCTTGAGGAATTGACCGCCGATGCGAGGATCGAGGCCCATCGCATGCGTGACTTCGTTCACGTCGGCGCCGAGTCGCTCGCAGAGGTCGGCGAGGACGTTGGCGTAACTGATTTTTAGCGCCAGAAACGAATTGGAAGCGTGCTTTATGAGTTCGGCGCTGTTGATGGTGGTGACGAGCAAGGGCGCGTCGGCCGAGCCGGGGCAACCGTTCTTGTGGATCGGGCAGGTGAACTTTCGCTCAAGAATCGGGCGATAGATTTCGCGCATCTGAGCGGCGGAAGCCTCGTCCTCGACTCCAACAACGATGCGATCGGGGTGAAGGAAATCTTCGACGGCTGTGCCTTCGCGCAAGAATTCGGGATTGGAAACAACGTGGAACGTCAGGCCGCTGTTGCGCGAATACGCGTTGAGCGCGCGGCGCAGTTCGAGACCTGTGCGCGCAGGCACGGTGCTTTTTTCGATGACGAGTTTCGGGGAACGTGCTTCGGCGGCGATTTGGCGGGCTACGTTGTCGATTGCAGAGAGATCGGCTTCTCCGTTGTCCTTGGGCGGAGTGCCAACGCAGATGAAAATCGCATCGCTCTTGCGAATGGCTTCACCGGCGTCGGTGGTGTACGAAACCTTGCCGGCTTGTCGCGCCGACTTCAGAACATCGTCGAGGTGATGCTCGTAGATGGGAACTTCGCCGGCGTTCAGCTTTGCGATTCGATTCGAGTCGACGTCGGTGCAGAAGACGTCGTGGCCAGCTTCGGCGAGGCAGGCACCGGTGACCAAGCCAACATAACCACATCCAATGACACAAAGATTCAAGGCACTTCTCCTCAATGAGGCTGCGGTGGACTACTGAAACCGTGTGGGCCGGCTCGGAGACTCTATTGTGACGGATTTGGGGCGATGGGGAAAGCGGCAGTTGCGCAGGAAGTGACTTTCGCAAGTGATTGTAGGTAGGGCTCTTAGGCAGGAACGTTGGCCGCGGGTGGTGCCGCAGGTCTGCCAAGCAGCAAACCACGTAACCCCAGCAAGGCGAGACGGGGTTGGCGGCGAAGGACGGTCCAGAGGAGGCGCGCGGATTCGTCGCGCGTGATTTCGCTGAGAGTGTTTTTGGTCGAGAGATTTAATAGATCGACGAGGTGGGAATAGTCTTTCTGTTGGAAGTGGTGCATCGTGCGGCGGATGAGTTTGTGCGTGTCGAGCTCGCGACGTAGTGTTCGCAGTTCGCGGCTTGTGCCTTCGCGGAGAATCGATTGGGCGACGCCGATGGCGCCGCGGAAGCCGGTGACGATGCCGCCGACGGTGGTTACCTTCACTTGTGCGGCGGCGTCGCCGACGAGATAGACGTCTCCATTGCCGATGCGGCGCTTTACGGGAACCCACTTGCGGTAGACGGGAATTTGCGCGCCTTGCCACTCGAGAGGCTCCATGTTTTTTCTCTCGAGGAAGCGGGCGAGGCGCTTCGCGGTGTCGGCGCCTTCGCCGATGATGCCGAGAGCGGCGCGTTCCGGCGATTCGGGGATGAGCCAATAAAAATAAGGTGTGTCGTCGGGGACGAACCAGACACGCGTGGTGTCGACGGGGCAATCTTTCGGCAAGCGCACGATCGCCTGAACCAGAGGCAGGGTTTCAATGGGAGGCCAGCCGGCGGTTCGCGCGACGCGGCTTGTGGCGCCATCGGCACCGACAACGCTCGCGGCGTGTAGTTCGTGACGTTGGCCTGCGGACTCGACCTCGAGATGGAGGCCGCGCGAATTCGGCGAGAGGCTGACAAAGCGCGAATCGAAGGAAACCTGAGCGCCGGCTTGCTGCGCTTCGGCTGCGAGACCCGGGATAAGTTTTGAGCGTTCGATGATGAGGTCGGGTTTGGAAAGCGCGATCTGAGCGGAGCGGCCGTCGGTGAAAAGTTCGAAGCGGCGAATTTCGTTGAGGATGCTCGTTCCAGCGGATGCGCCGAGTTGATTGCGGAAGTGATCGGTGACGATCAGAGTGCGCGGATCGGGGTCGAAGTCGGATTTCGATTCGAGGACGCGAACGGCGCGGCCGCCACGGGCGAGCGCTGTGGCGGTGAAGAGGCCGGCAGCGGAGCCACCAACAATCACAACTTCATCATTTTGCCGGCTGGGGCCGGACTGCGAAGAAAAGTTTGGCACGATTCCGCGGGTCCAATCTTACCGTTACGGACAAAGGTTCATCGACGAGGGCCGAGGAACGCAATGTTTTGATTGACTAGGCAGCGAAGGGCCACGCGAGCCGCTTTGCCACCGATAGGAGCTTCGTCTGGTGCAAGTATAGCGAAATCAAAAGTGGGGACAAAACTTTGGTCACGAAATTAGAACGCGGGCTGAAAGATTTTACAAGTTGTGAGCGCTGAGTGCTGGCGTCAGGCGGCTGCGGTCGTGGTCGTCGGCGCGGGCTGTTTTCGTTTTTGTGGCTCGTAGGGGGCGCGCTCCAGGAGCGTGACGCCGGCGAGGGTGAATGCGATTGCGATTGCGGCGATCGCGAGTGCGCCGGTGGGAGAGAGATAGGTTACGAGAACGGCGGCTCCGCCGGTGATTACGCCGAGAGAATATAGGGCGAGCACGGCGCCGCGTTGACCCCAGCCGAGATTAGCCAAGCGATGCGCGGTGTGGTCTTTGCCGGGCGTGGTGAAGGGGATGAGGCCGCGGCGCGAACGCGAAATCGTGACCAGCGTCGTGTCGAAAATTGTTGGGCCGAGGATCAGGAGTGGAGCTAGCCAACCTGAGAGGGAATTCGAATGTTCGAGGCGGAGCTTCAGTCCGAGCGTCGCCATGAGGAAGCCGAGGAACATCGCGCCGCCATCGCCCATGAAAATTTTGGCGGGCTTGAAGTTCCAGCGGAGGAAGCCGGCGGCGCCGCCGAGCACGGCGGCTGCGAGCGTGGTGACGAGAGTCTGGCCGTTGAGGTAGGCGATCATTGCGAAAAAGATGGAAGACATTGCGGCGACGCCGGCGCACAGGCCGTCCATGTGATCGAGGATGCTGAATGATGCGGTGATGCCGACGACCCAGAAAACGGTGAGGACGGCGTCGAGCGCGTAGCCGGCGCGACCGCCGATGAGAACTTCGAATACTTGCGCGTGGATTCCACTGGCCAGGAGGATTCCGGCTGCGAGCGGCATGGCGACGAAGAGTTTGACCTGATGATGCAGCCAACCTTTGTCGTCGAGAAAGCCAACGGCGGCGACGAGAGTTGCGCCGGTGACGATGCCGAGACTTTGTGCGCGCGCTGGGCCGTCGAACGCGAACAAGACGGCGAGCATGATCGCGCCCCACATGGCGAGTCCGCCGAGAAGCGGGATCGGCTGGAGGTGCACTTTGCGCGGTCCGGGCAAATCGACCATGCCGACGCGTAGCGCGAGCGCGCGAACGGGAACCGTGAGCATCAGCGATGCGAAGAGCGCGATACCAAAGGCCAAGAATCCCGCGGCCATGTGACCTCGATGAATTGTGATTCCGCCGGCTGGGGAGAGACTGCGAACAGACGGCGATTCACGTAAATTTATGCTCGATTGGGGATCGAGCATCCCAAGTATTTACGGTACTTTAAAGTAAATAAATGCTGTCCCACACAGCTTACACACCATACCTTGTCCGATACAAGGCTTACGGCGAAAAATTCCGGGGGCGCGCGAGACGGTAAATGGCGGGGAGGTAAGTTTGCTGGGTTGAATCTAGCGTTGCGCGGCGGTTTCGAGGATGGAGGCGAATTTCTCGATTTCGGAGGAGCGCGAATAGCGGGGGGCCGCGGAACGAGCGGCGGCTCCCATAGCGGCGAGGCGCGCGGGATCGGCGAGCAGGGAGCGCACGGCGGCTACGACTGATTCGGGGCTGTCAGGGTCGGCGGCGGAGCCGAAGTCTTCGCGGCCGGCGAGCGTTGCGGCGTCGGTTTCATTTGGTGCGACCGCAAGGATGGGGCGGCCTGCGGCGAGGATACCGTACATTTTGCTGGGGACAACTACGCCTTCGAGGCCGCGTTTGATGGTGATGACATGCGCGTCGGCTGCGGCGAGCACGGAGGGAATTTTGTTCGCGGGAAAAAAGGGGAGGAAGCGGATGTTCGGCGCATCGGCGGCGAGTTCTTGCAGGCGAGAACGTTGCGCGCCGTCGCCGACGAAGATGAGGCCGACGCCGTCGTTCTGCAATTCGCGGGCGGCGGTCAGCAAGGTTTCCCATGCGCCGTAGAAACCGAGATTTCCTGCATGGATGAGAACGAAACGAAAATCACCGCGAATTGCTCGAATTACTTCGGGATCGAAATCCGAGGAGGTCGCCGGGGAATTGGTCACATCGACTCCGTCGCGGACAATGTCGATGCGACCGGGCGCGACGCCTTTCGCGGCGATGCGCGCTTTCATGTCTTCACCGAGGACGATGACGCGCGTTGCGCGGCGCAAGGCCCAACGGTGCAGCTTCTCCCACACTCGCGCCATGAAGCCTGGCTTGACGATCGAGCCGCCTACTGCCATGTCGGGATACATGTCGCGGATGTTGTAGACGAATGGCTTGCGCTTCAGCATGGCGACGAATGCGCCGACGATGCCCTCGAACGGTGGATCGGTCATCGCGAGCACGACGTCGCACGGGACGAAAAGCGAGCGCGGCACGCTGAGGGCGACGTACGTTAGATAGTTGAAGACGCGACGCGCCATTTGCGTGCGGGGATAGTCGGTAGAACCGACGCGGATTATCCGAATGCCATTCGATTGTTCGGCTTGCCACAGGCGCCACGAGCGACGCTCGGTGGGATCGTACGACGGCCTGCCGCAGACGACGGTCACGTCGTGTTTCGGCGCTAACGGCTCGATGAATGCTGCCGCCATCTTGGCCGTCGCCGAAGTGTCGGGGGGATAATAAAGGTTGAGCAGTAGAACTTTCATCGAGTCGGCGGGTGCGACGCGGCACTCATTTCTTTGTGATGAAAAAATCGCCTAGAGCGAGCGCATCCATTTGCGTACGCTGAAAGCAATCCAGCGCCTCTTCCGGGCGGCAAACGATCGGTTCGTTGTCGTTGAAGGAAGTGTTTAGCACGATGGGCACGCCGGTGGCTTGCTCGAAATCGCGAATCAGTTGCCAGTAACGTGGGTTCGCTTCACGTGTCACCGTTTGCAAACGGCCGGTGCCGTCGACGTGCGTCGGCGCCGGAATCTGATCGCGCTTTTCGGGACGGACTGCATAAGCCATCGTCATGAATGGCGACGGATACGATTTCTCGAACCATTCACCGGTGGACTCTGCGAGGATCGATGGCGCGAAAGGGCGGAAAATCTCGCGATGCTTGATGCGGCGATTCAAAGTGTCTTTCATGTCGGGCCGGCGCGGATCGGCGACGATGCTGCGATTGCCGAGCGCTCGGGGGCCCCATTCGGCTCGACCTTGAAACCAGCCTAGAATTTTTCCGTCTGCGATGACCGAAGCTGCACGGTTGCATACGTCGTCTTCGTTCAGCTCTGATACGCAAAAGCCGTTGTGGGCAATCGCGCTCGCGTCGATCGCTTTGCGGATTTCGTCGCGCGAAAATTCAGGTCCCCAATACGAGTTGCCCATGGCAAATGTGCGGGGCTTTCCGAGCTTCTGATGCCAGACGAAGTACGCCGCTCCAATCGCGAGCCCCGCATCACCGGCGGCCGGCTGCACGAAAACTTCACGGAACGGAGTCGCATCGATAATCTTGCCATTTGCGACGCAATTGAACGCGCAGCCGCCGGCCAGGCAAACGGATTTCAGCCCGGTCTGCCGCGCGAGCTTTGTCAGCATGCCGAGGTAAACCTCTTCGAGCCGAGCTTGCAACGACGCCGAGAGATTTTTGTGGCGTCGCTCCAAGGGTGATTCCGGCGAACGCGCCGGCCCGAGCCGTCGCGACATCTCGTCGGAAAAGAGTCTTCCTACCGTCGGAGTTTTTCCCGCATCGGACCAGCTCATTTCAGGACCGGTGCGGTGATGAACGAAATACTCGAGCCCAAGCCGGAAGCCGTTGGCGCGCGAATTCGGATCGAATCGCACGATGTCGCGGAATACATCGACAGATTCGGGTTCGCCGTATGCGGCTAAGCCCATCACCTTGTATTCGTCGCCATACTTGGGGAAACCGAGATACTGCGTCACAGCGCTGTAGTAAAGGCCCAGTGAATGAGGAAACGCAACCGCGCCATCGATTTTCATCCGCGAGCCCGCCGCGGTGCCCCACATTGTGCTCGCGAAATCGCCTAGACCGTCGGCCGAAAGCAGCGCCGCCTCTTCAAACGGCGAAACGAAAAACGCGCTGGCGAGATGCGCCTGGTGATGCTCGACGCGATGAAATCGCGCTTTCAGCTTTGCCGGGTCGTTGTCGAACGCACCGGCGAGTGCTTCGGGAATTCCGGTGAACTTGACGAGCACTTTTGCCCGTTCGCGCGCGAACGACGGCATCTTCAGCGCGTACAGAAGTTTTGTCGCCATCCGTGCGTAGGGATCGCGCGGTACTGCCACGTGATCGATGTCGGCAAGCGTGATGCCCGCTGCCTGCAAGCAATAGCGAATCGCCAGCGAGGGAAAGCCCGCGGCGTACTTCACGCGGTTGAAGCGCTCCTCTTCGACTGCGGCGATGAGTTTGCCGTCACAAACGATCGCGGCTGACGCATTGCCGTGGTACGCGTTTATTCCAAGGATATTCATTCGGTAAAGGCAGTATACACTCGATTATCCTGCTGTCCGAGCGTCTGTTCGGAGCTTGCGTTCCATCGTGCGTTACAGATTGCGACGGCACCACTCATTCAAAACGAACAGCGACCATGGCCGCGACCAGGACGTTTTCCCGGCAATGAAGTCCTGCCAAACGGATTTCACTCCGTTCGCGTGAACATGCGATGCGAGCGCCGGAGATAAATCGCCGAGGCTACGTTCAATTCGCGCTCGCAACGGCCCGCGCAGCCATTCTTTCCACGGCAAGGTGAAGGTTTTCTTGCGCTGCTCGAGAACCTGCTTCGGCAATACATCGCCAAGCGCTTCGGCCAGCAACGCTTTTTGCACGCCAGGGCGTTGGCGCGCGGCGTCCGGCAACGAACTCACAAATTCCACCAGTGGCGTGTCGAGCAGCGGCACGCGCACTTCGAGCGACTGCGCCATGCTCACCGAATCCGTGTCGCGTAGCAGCGTATTCACCATGTAGCTTCGCAATTCGAGCCACGAAATCGCCGCGATCGGCTCTAATTTACGCGCGACGTCAGACGAGCGCTCCAGCCGTCCGACCCACGTCGGCTCCAGCGTGACACCATCGGCGTTGACCGTGCTCGGACGAAACCGCGGCTCGATCAAGCGCGACAACTCGGCCACAGGAAATAATGTCCGCGTAAAGAAATAAGGATGTGGCAATGCGTCCGGTGCGATCCACGCATCGATCACTTTGCGTGCGCCATCGGAGCTGGCGCGATTTTCGATCAACCCGCGCAGAATTGGCGCCATCGCGCGCCGGACCGGCGCCGGCGCGAACCACGCCGTGCGAATCAGCCGCTCAAGCCGCGGCACGTTCTCGAACGTGCGATAACCTGCGAACAGTTCGTCTCCGCCAAGACCAGACAGCGCGACCTTCAGTCCCACTTCGCGCGCAGCCCACGACACGAAATATGTATTGATGCCATCCATCGTCGGTTGATCGAGAGCGCTGATCGCCTCGTCCAAACGGCCGAGCATGGCTTCGCCATCCAGTGCGACTTCGCGATGCTGTGTGCCGCACGCTTTCGAGACCGCGCGAGCCAGCGGTGCTTCGTCATACGCCGTCCCCGGAAACGAAAGCGTGAAGCTCCAGATGTTTGGCTTGAGCTTGCCCGCGATCGCCGCGATCGCGCCCGAATCCATTCCGCTCGAAAGAAAAAGCCCGACCGGAACGTCGGCGACGAGATGGGCGCGCACAGCGTCTTCGAGCAATGGCCGAACCCGCGCCGCTGCCACTTGGAAAATGCGCGGCTTGCGAGGATCGCGTGCAGCGGGCGATCGCATCAAGTCCCACCACGGTTGTGCGCGCGGCGTGCGCCGCCGTTCGGGAACGTACAACAACATGCGATGTCCCGGTGGCAGGGAAAAAATGCCTTCGAGCAACGTCACCGGCTCCGACACGCTGCCGAAAAGCAGGTACGACGTCAGCGCGTCGGGCGAAATTTGATTTGCGGCGCTAGCGTCGCCTCGCGCGAGCAGCGCTCGCACTTCCGACGCAAATACGAAACCGTCGGCAGTCTGCGTGTAGTAGAGAGGCTTGATACCTAACGGATCCCGCGCGAGGAACAGCAACGGCGAAGTCGCGAAGCGTTTTCGCAGATCGAGCAACGCGAACGCAAACATGCCGCGCAATTCCGGCAAACAGTCCTCGCCCCATTCCTCCCACGCGTGCACCAGCACTTCGGTGTCGGATTGCGTCGAGAACACGTGTCCCAAAGATGTCAGCCGCTCGCGCAGCTCTCGATAGTTGTAAATTTCGCCGTTGAAAACGACCGCGACGTCTTTCGCTTCATTCCAGGCAGGCTGATGGCCGCCGGGCAGGTCGATGATGCTCAGCCGCCGCATGCCGAGCGCGAGCCCCGGCGCGCGCGGATCGTTGACCAGGAATCCGTCTTCGTCCGGTCCGCGATGACGCAGCGCCTCAGTCATGGCGCGCACTTGCTTCTCGGCGTCAGGCGTGCGATTCGTGAATGCGGCGCCACTGATGCCGCACACGCGTTATTCGATCTCCGGTGTGGTCAGAAACGCAGAGGTGGCGCGCAGAAAATGTTGGCGGAAATGAAAGCGAGGAACTTGCAATCGGCGGTCGGCGTACCAAGCGAGCAGGAGGCGCAGCGCCAGCAACGTCGACGCGAACGCAGCGGTGATCACCAAAACGAAAAACGATTCGCGCTCCAAGAAGAGACTCCAATCGAGAGTTTCGTCCCAGCCGGGAAGAACCGATTCTAGCAGCTTCCTCAAATGAAAACCGTCCAGAGGCAAGCGCGCGAGGCGAACGTGTGCATAGCGGTCGTAGCTATAGTCGGCAGGATAATTCGGCACGATGCTGGTGGTTTCCCGAAATGTCGCGGGGATTTGCAAATCTTTCCGCGTGAGCGCTCGTCCGCCGCTATCTCGCATCACGATGCGAAACGACGGATCGACCACGATCCATCGCCCGTCGACCAGAACCTCGGCGACAACATGTTTCGTTTTTCGATCCGGCGTCAGTAGGAGCAGCCGGCGCGACTGGAGCCCGGAGCTGCGCGAAAGATTCAGGAAGGCGTTGGTGGCGCTGCCGCAAACGGTCAGAAGCTGGCGGTAGTTCAGCGTATTTTCGGGATTGCGCGGCGACAAGTCGTCTGGTTTCGCAGCTACGGTGCGAGGCGGGCCCGCCCTCATCCAATCCAGAATGGCGTCGATCTTTTGATCGGGCGGCGCTGAGGCCGACACGACCGCGTCCGCAAATCCGCGTAGGTATTGCCGCACCGACCATTCCCGTGTCGCCGCATAGGCGAGGCACACCAGCGAAGCGACGAGCAACAGATTGACCGCCCACCACGCGACGCGGAATGCGCGAGTATAAGTCATGTAATACACTGATAAGTTATAGAGTGGAGATATTACACGGGCGGGGGTGGAGGGGCAAGCGTTCGGTACAGCGACTCCATTGCTTGCGCGGGTTCCTGCCAGCCGAGGCGCGCGGTGACTTCAGCGCATCCGGCGGAGAGGAGTGCGTGTAAGGCGGAGTCCGTTAAGATCGATCGCAAAGCTTGGGAGATCGCGTTCGCGTCATGGGCGACAACGAGGCCCGCGTGGCCGACGAGCAAGGACGCGATGCCGCAACCTTTGGTTACGACGACAGGCGTGCCTGCGGCGACAGCTTCGGCGGCGGTGTTGCCGAAATTTTCGTTTTGCGATGACAGAACGAAAATGTCGGCGTCGCGATACGCTTCCCACTTCGCTGCATCGAAAAGCGGCCCGGTGAAAAGTACGCGCGTTGCAACGCCCAATCGCTCTGCGATCTGCGATAAGCTTTTCTGCACGCCTTCGTCGTCCGGCCCGGCGAAAACGAGACGCGGGTCTTGGTTTTGTAGTAAGTCCGCACCGAGAGCCGCGAAAGCTTCCAGTAAGAGATCGGGACTCTTCTTCGATGAAAGCCGACCGAGAAACAGGATTACCTTCGACGTCGGGGCGATGGAATGTTTGGCGCGAAAAGCACCGCGAACGGGCATTTCCGCGGGCACTTCCACGCCATTGCGCCTAAGGAAAACCTTTTCGCGCGGAATGCCTCCGGATACCAGTTCGTCGGCTTCCTGTTCCGATGTCGCGATCAGAAAGCGAGCACCGGCGAGCATTTCTTTGCCGAACATCGCGTGATAGATGCGCTTTTTCCAGAAGCTGCGAACGATCGGCAGAAACATTCCGATAGGCTCGACAACGTAAGGAACATTGAGAGCACGGCACTGTGCGGCAATCGCCGGGCCAAGCAAGTCGTAGAGTCCGAAAATGTGCACGACATCGAAATTCTGCAATCGTGCGCGCGCAAAGCGTTTGACCGCCGGATTCCAGCTCAGTGCGCGATAGCGGAACCAGGTAGGCAGGTAGATCGACTGCACTCCGTTTTCATCTTGCCGCCAACCAAAGGGCGATCGCGTCGTGCCAGCCGGCGGCTCGCCATCGGGGAAGCGAGCTTCGAGTTTCCAATCCGCGGTTAGCACCGTGACCTGATGTCCGCGCCGCGCCAATTCGTGCGACAACGCCCGAACTTTTACCGGAGGCCCGCCGAATTCGTAGAACGGAGCATAGCTCGGCGTGACATTCAGGATTCGCATAGCTCGCGCAGGATTTTTTTCAGGGATTTTGCGAAGACTCCAAATTTAAATTCACGATTCACGCGTTCGCGGCCGCGCGCGCCCATTTCGCTGGCCAAAGCAGGATCCGAAAGCAGCGTTTCGATCGATGTCGCGAGCTGCGGCACATCGCCGTGTTGCACGAGGTAGCCGGTTTTACCATCGTCGATCACTTCGGGAGCGCCTCCGTGGGCGCCGCCGATGACGGGCTTTCCGCGCGCCATCGCTTCGAGATAGACGAGCCCGAATCCTTCACCGCGACTGGGCAAGGCGAAAATCTCGCAGGCCGAAAAACATGCAGCGAGTTCGGAATACGGCAGCCCGGTATAAAAATGTACGTGGCCCTGGACGCCGCTGCTCTTGGCCATCTGCTCCAGCCAATCTCGATCGTCGCCTTCGCCGACCGCGACTAACTGCAAATCGGGCCAATTCTGCAAAAGTCGCGGCAACGCGGTGATCAGCGTGTCCATCCCTTTATATCGTTCCGTGGATTGCCAGCGGCCGACCGTCAAAATTACGCGACCGACTGGATAATTCAGCGGCAGCGAAGACTGCGCGGTTGCGACGGCTAGATTTTCAAAGTCAGGATCGAGTGCCCACGGCAATACGCGAATGCGATCGCGTGGAATCTGCTGCTGCGTGGCGACGTGATTTGCGGTGTCTTGCGTCGGAGTAAGGATCATCGTGGCACGGCGAAGTGCGCGCCGCCGAAACGTCGACAATGGCTCCCAGATTTCAATTCCGTGCGCGACGACGATCGACTTCATTCGCGGCGCCGCAATCCGCATCCCTTGCACCACGGGCGCGAGATTAGGATGCGCGGCGACGACGAGCTTCGCGTGACGCCGCGCCGAACGCAGCGCCGTCGCAGTGAAGCGTCCTTTCGCGCGCTCGCAACCGGTGAAGACGAATTCGCGATCGCCCACCGACATGCGATGGAGTTCGGGCGAGTCGTTCAAGCTCAGCAGCCGGCATTCCATCTTGCGGCTTTCGGCGAACTCGGTGATGACCGCCGCCAAATGCCGTCCTGCTCTCTGGATCCCGCCGGCTGGTGCGAGCTCGGGAAAGAGGCCAATTATCACGCGCCGAGTCTGCCAACAGCGGAGTCGGAAGGCAAGGCGCGATTTGTTTTGCGATGGGATGGCGATGAAGATTGCGATGGATGAATCGATGCGCGATACGCGAATTTGAAATCCAGAGAGAGCTATCGAACGGAACGCGAGGTGTCGACGATTTGCACCAGATCGCTCATGCGATCCAGATAAATGTCGGCGGGATGTTGCGCGCGATCGTGAATCCCGAACCCGAAATTCACAGCGGCAGCGATCATGCCCGCGTTCCGCGCAGTCTGGATATCCACTTCCGAATCGCCCACCATCATTGCGTCACCGGTGTTCACGCGAAACTCGCTCAGGATTGTTTTCGCTCCCAGTGGGTCCGGTTTCTTCGTCTCGAAACTGTTCCCGCCGTAGATCGCCTGAAAATATTTCGCGAGGCCTAGCTCTTCGAGAATCCGCACGCTGATCTTGACCGGCTTGTTGGTCAGCACGGCCATCGCGATTTCTTGCTGGCTTAACTTGGCGAGCGTCTCTGTCACGTCTGGGTAAAGGCACGTGTTGTCGAGCTTGTGTTCTTCGTAGTACGCCAGAAAATATTTCAGTCCGCGTGCGAGCTCTTCTTCGGTCGCCACGCCGCCTAGCGCGCGCGATATCAGCATCGGCGCGCCATGCCCGATGTAACTCGAAATAACTTCGTCGCTTAACTTCGCGCGGCCCATTTCCGCGAGCGTCGCATTGACCGAGTGAATCAGGTCGAGCTTGGAGTCGATCAGCGTGCCGTCCAGATCAAAAACCAGAGCGCGCACTGGGTATCGTTTCGGGGTCGTCATGAACCTCTTATTCTAATACGCCTCGCTCTAACGCAATCGGCCACGTTAGACGTGCGGCGATAACTTTTCGACATCCAATTTCCTTGTTTGCCTGACCCTGCGAATTCCCGTATCGTATGAGATTCGTTTGCGGCAAAAGCGCGCGGCGTGCGGCTGCGCTGCCCCAACCACCGGAGAACATCGTGAAAAAGAAGATTCGCGCCATCCAATACGGCGTCGGTCCTATCGGCGCCTCCACTGCGCGCCTCATGCGCGAAAAGCAAGCTATCGAAATCTGCGGCGCCATCGACAGCGACCCGGCAAAGGTCGGCCGCGACCTCGGCGAAGTCATCGGTGCCACCGACGCGCCCTGGGGCGTCAAGATTTCCGCCGACGCGAAGGAAGTCCTCGAGCAAAATGCCGACATCGTCATTCACACCACCTCGTCATCGCTGCCTAAAGTGATGGATCAGCTGCTCGCCTGTCTCGAAGCGGAATCCTGCATCGTTTCGACATGCGAAGAGCTTTCGTATCCTTATCGCACTTATCCGGAGCTTTCCGCCCAGCTCGATGCGGCGGCCAAAGAGTTTGGCGTCGCGCTTGTCGGCACGGGTGTGAATCCCGGCTTCGTGATGGACAAGCTTGTCGTCACGCTCGCAGCTGTTTCGCAGCGCATCGAGCATGCGAAATCCGTCCGCATTGTCGACGCGTCCAAGCGCCGCCTCCCGCTGCAGAAAAAAATCGGCGCCGGCATGACCGTCGAGGAATTTCGCGCCAAGGTCGCCGAAGGCGTGATCAAACATGTCGGCCTGCCCGAATCCGTCGCGATGGTCGCCGACAGCTTGAACCTTCCCGTCGACGAAATCACCGAGACGATCGAGCCAAAGGTTGCTACCGAACGCGTGCAGACCGAGTATCTCACCGTCGAAGCGGGCCAGGCTGCCGGAGTCCACCAGATCGCGCGCGGACTCAGCAACGGCAAAGAATTGGTTTATCTGGAATTGCAGATGTACGTCGGCGCAAAAGATCCTGCGGACACCGTCTATCTCAAAGGCCATCCGGACATCAGCCTAGTGATTCCCGGCGGATCGCATGGCGACATCGCGACGGCTTCCGTTGTCGTGAATTCGATCCCAGTGATTCTCGACGCTCCCGCTGGACTGCGAACCGCGCGCGATCTTCCGATCGGGTTCTTTTCGCCGAACGCGCGCCCGTAAAACGCTCGATCAACACAAACAAAAATGGCGCGTCCAAAAGACGCGCCATTTTTTCGTATCTTTCGATTCCTGGTCTTACGCCGACGCCGACTTCCCGATCCCTTTTTCCAGCGTCTGCCACTCCATATCGCTCAGCTTGACCTCCGCCGCAGCGACGTTTTCTTCCAGATGCTTCACCGACGAAGTTCCCGGAATCGGCAGCATCACCGGCGAATGATGCAGCAACCACGCCACCGCCAGTTGCGCCGTCGACGCATGGTGCGACTTCGCCGCGCGGTCCAGCGCGCTGCCCGGCTTGTTCAATTTGCCCGCTTCCATTGGAAACCACGGGATGAATCCCAGGCTGTGCTTCTCGCAATACTGCAGCACTTCTTCGTGCGTGCGATCCGCGATGTTGTATTTGTTCTGAACGGTGACAACTGTTGCCGTCTTCGCGGCGCGTTCGATGTCCTTCACCGAGACTTCCGACAATCCGATGTGTCGGATCTTGCCTTCCTTCTGGATCTTCTTCAGCTCGCCAATTTGATCTTCGACGGGCACCGCCGGATCGATGCGATGTAATTGCCACAAGTCGATCCGTTCGAGCTTCAGCCGCCGCAGGCTCATCTCCACGCACTGCCGCAAGTATTCCGGTCGGCCGACGACCGTCCACTTGTTCGGCCCTTGGCGCGTGAATCCGCCCTTGGTCGCAATAACCATGCCCGCTGGATACGGATGCAGCGCTTCCGCGATCAGATCTTCGCTAACGTCCGGCCCGTATGCGTCCGCCGTGTCGATAAAATTCACGCCGAGATCCGGCAGCCGCTTCAGGACGCGCTTTGCTTCCTCGCGGTCCTTGGGCTCGCCCCAGACGCCCTCGCCGGTGATGCGCATCGCGCCGAATCCCAGCCGACGAACCGTGAGGTCTCCGCCAATAGAAAATGTACCGCTCGCCTTTGCATTTGGTGTCGCGTTTGGTGTGCTCATACCCAATTGGATTCGCTTGCGCACGGAGAGGTTACCGCGCTTATGCGAACGCACCGGATTTTCAGATCGGGTCACGGCGTGAGCCCGAACCGGCGCCTCCGGGTCCCGATGCGCCGATTAAGACCGGCGGCGGCGCCGGAATGCAGGCCGCTCCCACCACGATGTAGCCCGGATCGGCGCAGCGATATTTGTTCTTCAGCGGAATATTTCGCGCGCCTTCAATAACATGCATGGCGGTCAGCCCGATGGGCACGAGCGGCGCCGCCGCGCGCAAAAATCGGTGCGGCGAGTGGCTGAGCCGTTTGTAGGAATAAGCCGATGCGACGGCTTCGGCCATCCCCATCGGAATCATGCCGCCCCACGACGGATGCGCGCCGAGCAACAGCCGCGACATCGGATCGTTTTCGAAACAATGACTGCAATGATGCACGAAGTTTCGCGTTGTGAAGCCGTCGAAGATCTCCGCGCCACCCTGCACCAGCCCGTAGGTAAACGACGTTCGATCCAGCCAGAAAATCGAATGTCTTCGTTCCGTGGAATTTTGAATCCGTGATTGCGACGCGACTATCGCGCCCGCGACCGCCTCGACCTTCGGTACCGGCGCCGAAGGAAGCGCAGCAACGTACGCCCTCAACCTGGCGTCGCCGATCGTCTCCATCTCCGGCATCGGCGAGACGTTCAGCGAATCATCTTGCGCGTGCGCGAAGCTCGCACATCCGAACTCCGAGAGAAACAACATCGCGAACGCGAAACTATGTCGCGCTAAGTTCCGCTGAAAAAAACCGTGTCGACGTTCCATGCCACCGGAAATTGCACGTCAACACCCAACGCAAATTGCCACGCGCGCACAGCGATACGCAGCAAAAACGCGTGTTTCAGGCTGGAACACTCAGGCCATGAGCCGGCTCAAGTTCCGAATCGGGAACCATCCGCGTGCCAAAAAACCATTATGAAAACTTCGGCAGGAACATCCCGGTGTGCTTCGTATGCTCGTCAAACTTCGGCCCAAACTCCTGCGCCAGAAACGTTTCCTCACGTCGCGCCTTGATATAAAACGACCCCCAGATAACCGCCAACGCGATCAGCCCGCGTATCTGTCCGTTCACAATCGCATTCCCCAGAAACGCGGTCAAAATCCCCGTATAGATCGGATGGCGAATATTCCGGTACGGCCCCGTCCGAATCAGCTCGTGTCCTTCCTTCAGCGTCACGACGCCGCTCCAGTTCGTACCCAGGTGCACGCGCGCCCAGACCGCAATCGCCATCCCCGCGATCATGACGGCCACTCCGGCCCATCGCACCTCCGGCGTGTGCGGCACGAAATACGTCGCGAGCCACCCGAAATCCGCCCGCGGGTTGTAGAGGAAAAAAAACGCGACGAACAAGGGCAAGATGTATCTCAGCCGTTGCGATATCGACTCGCGCTGCTTCGTTTTCTTCCGCTTCAGCGCCGACACCAGCCAGTACGCAGCGAACAAGATCCACAGGTCGTTGACCGCCATCCCCGGCGTAATCGCCGACCCGAGCCACAGGCTGTAAGCCAGTAAACTAAGCATCTTCATCGGATTCTCCGACCGAAACGCAGATACCCATGTTACGCATTCCGCGCCGTGCGAGTTTCGCACTTCTCTTGGCGACGGCGATAACTCGGCGTCTAAACCGATCTCGCTCCCGCCAAATTGGTGCTTTGTAGCCGCTCTCCAGACGGCTCAGAATGGCACCATCATGAAAACCGCAACCTCGAAAAAATCCGCTCGCTCAAAATCCGCGGCCCGCCCACTCGGCGCCCAAACTCAAGCCATCCACGCCGGCGAAGGCAATCGCCACGGCGTCGGCGGCCCCGTCAGCGCGCCCATCAGCCGCACTTCCACCTTCACATTTTCCTCGACCGCCGAAATGAAGCGCTGGGCCGAAGGCAAGAGCAGGGCCTACATCTATACGCGCTACGGCAACCCCTCGCTCGCCATCGCCGAAGGCAAAATCGCCGCGCTCGAAGGCGCCGAAGCTGCCGTCGTCACCGCGTCCGGCATGGCCGCCATCTCCCATGCTCTGCTCGCCGTGCTCAAATCCGGCGACGAAGTGATCTCCTCGGCCCAACTCTACGGTGGCACCTACCGCCTCATGCGCGACGTTTTCCCCGGTCTCGGCATCACCGTTCGCCAGGTGGAAACCGATCTTAATCGCCTTGACAGTCTGCTTTCCCCGCTCACGAAAGTCCTCTACATCGAGACGCCGACCAATCCCACCGTCCGCCTCGTCGACCTCAACAAAGCCATCGCCTTCGCCAAGAAACACAACCTTGTCGCCATCATCGACAACACATTCGCCACGCCGGTTCTCCAGCAGCCGCTTTCGCTCGGCTTCGACATGGTCGTCCACAGCGCCACGAAAGGGCTCGCCGGACACTCCGACGTCATCGCCGGCGCCGTCGCTGGCAGCCGCGCCTGGATCGACAAAGTCCTCCAGATGGTGATCTATCTCGGCGGCTCGATGGATCCCGAAGCCGCGTTTCTGCTTAGCCGTGGCATCAAGACGCTCGCGCTGCGCGTAAAACGCCAGGGCGAAAACGCGATCGCCATCGCAAAATATTTGGAAAAGCATCCGAAGGTCGCGCGCGTCCACTATCCCGGCCTCGCATCGCATCCCGATCACAAACTCGCCAAGCGCCAGATGCGCGGCTTCGGCTCGATGCTCGCCTTCGATCTCAAAGGTGGCCTCGCCGCCGCGCGAAAATTCTGCGACAACGTTCGCCTCTTCCTGCTGGCCGCCAGTCTCGGCGGCGTCGAATCACTTGTCGTACTCCCCGCCTACACCTCGCACTACAACATGAGCCTCGCCGAACTCGAAAAAGCCCACGTCACGCCCGGCACCGTCCGCGTCTCGATCGGCCTCGAAGATCCTGCCGATCTGATCGAAGATCTCCGCCAAGCCCTCGCTGTATGAGCCTCTCCCGCTCGCTCGCGAACAAAGTCGCCATCGTAACCGGCGCCTCCCGCGGTATCGGCCGTGCCATCGCCGAATCGCTCGCCGCGGCCGGCGCTTCCGTCGTCGTCAATCATCGCGACAGCGCCGCGCAAGCCGCCGAAACCGTCGCCGCCATCGAACGCGCCGGCGGTAGCGCCTTCGCGATCCAAGCCGACATGGAAAAAATCGCCGACATCCAATGCCTCGTCACCGCAACAATAGAAAACTTCGGCGCGCTCGACATCCTCGTCAACAACGCTGGCGTCGGCAACCGCACCGAAATGGCCGACATGACCGAAAGGGAATTCGACTGGACGATGGCGGTCAACGCCCGCGGCCCGATGTTCGCCATCCAGGCCGCCGTCCCGCGCATGCGCGACAACGGTCGCATCATCAACATCTCCAGCTGTGGTACGCACATCGCACAGATCACCGGCAAGCTCGCCGTCTACCAGATGTCCAAAGGAGCGCTCGAACAGCTCGCCCGCTGCTACATGAAAGAACTGGGCGCCCGCGGCATCACCATCAACACCGTCCTACCCGGCTTCGTCGAAACGGAACTCGCCTCCGATACACCACAGGAATACAAGGATGCGCTCATCCACCGCACCGCGCTCCGCCGCCTCGGCACCGCCGAAGAAATCGCATCGGTCGTCTGCTTCCTCGCCACCGACGCCGCCCGCTGGATCACCGGTGAAGCCATCCAGGTCAGCGGTGGCCTCGCCTGAGGTAAGAGCTCGCTACCTCGGATCGAACTCGTTCTTGTAGGGGCGGGGCTTGTTGCAAACCCTGAGTTTCGAAGGGCTCCCGCCCGGCCGATGTGTCTTGCCGCAATCTCAAACAACGCATCGCTCAAAAAAAAACGGGCGAAGCACCGAAGTGCTCCGCCCGAATTCTTACAACTGTGAAGTAGCTTAGAGGGGTTGGACGTTCGAGGCCTGCAGGCCCTTGGGGCCTTTGGTCACTTCGAATTCAACCGCTTGGCCATCATTCAACGACTTGTAGCCATCAGCCATGATCGCGGAGAAGTGGACGAAAACATCTTCACCACTCTGGCGCTGGATGAATCCAAAGCCCTTGCTCGCGTTGAACCACTTCACTGTTCCTTGTTCTTTACTCACTGCATCTACTCTTTTCTGTTGACCGCGTTGCGATCACACTTTTGAGCCCGCCCGCCATTCTTGGCGCGCGTTCTCGATAATTAAGCTATCTGGTGCCTCGACTCCGAACCCCTCTAAAGAGTACGGGCCGCCTCCGGGCATAAAAAAAGGCCGCAAGTTTGATCCTTGCGACCGCTTTCACACACCGTAGGCGATACAAGAGCAACAAACGCAGACCTAAAGTAACACGATTCCCGTTTAAATGTCTAGTGTTTTCTTCGTCCCCTGATAGCAGGTTTTCGAACAAGTTTTTGAGCCGGAGATATCACTCGGTAGGGCCGCAGTAGCGCCTCGACCTCCCGCCGTACCCACCGGTCCAGCGTACCCTCCCGATAGACCGCCCACGACAGCATAGCCCCGTCGTTGAGTTGCTGCAGCAGGCCGGCAAGTTCTTCGGTGTCGCAATCGGCCAGTTCGCCTGCCGTGACCGCCTCGTCCAGAAGCCGCTGCGTCTCCTCGCGAGTCGCCCGAAACTGCGCCAGCGTGATGGCGTGGAACTCCGGATCCGTAAGATCCACCTGCAGATAGGCCAGACCGTTGGCCATCGCCTCGGGCGTCGGCGCAAAGGCGCTGCAATCGGCGTAGAGCTCGATCAACACCGCGAGTGGCGAGCTGTGCTTAGCCCGCGCCGCAGCGAACTGACGGGGCACCGCATCTGGCGCCGTCTTACACGTCTCCAGTAGCAGCCCGCGCTTGCTTTTGAACCGCTGAATAAGAGTCGCGGGAACGACTCCGGCCTCTTTCGCCACGTCCGCCAGCGTAATTTGCGTCGGGCCAAGTCGCTGCATCACGCGGCCAGTCGCTGCGAGGATCTCTTCGTCCGACGTTTCGCGTGGCCGCGGGCTCATTGGGGGCACAGTATAACTGAATGCCCGTTCACTTTCGCCTTGACATTAGTGAATGAGCGTTTAGTATTGCCACATTCCCGAATTGAGGTTTTTCAATGATGCAAAATGCCGGCGAGTACCACCCTCCCGATTTACGTGGTCGCGTCGCACTTGTCGCCGGCGCTACCCGTGGACTGGGCCGCGGCATCGCCCTGGCCCTGGGCGAATCGGGAGCCACCGTTTACTGCACCGGCCGCAGCACCAGCGCGAATCGTGTTCCACGTCAGTCGAACGAAAAAATCTCCCCCTTTGATCACGCCCACCGACCTGAAACGATCGACGAGACCGCAGCGATGGTGACCGCGCGCGGTGGCCACGGAATCTCTGTAGTTGTCGATCACACAAATGCAGCCCAGGTGAAAGACCTGATTGATCGCATCCGCACCGAGCAGGGAAAACTTCACGTTCTCGTCAACGACATCTCCGAACTCACGCATGCCGACTTCGGAAAGCTCTTCTGGGAGTTGAACCTCGAGAACGGATTGGCCAATCTTCGCAACGTGGTCCAAACCCACGTCACCACCAGCCATTTTTCAACGCCCCTAATGATCGACACAGCGGCCAGCGGGACAACAGGGCTAATCGTGGAGATCGGCGACGGCGACTCCTACAGTTACCGTGGCCACCTCTTTTACGACCTTACGAAAACAACCGTCATCCGCCTCGCATTCGCCATGGCCCGCGAACTCCGGAAGAAAAATGTCGCCGCCGTCGCCCTCACGCCTGGCTTTCTCCGCTCCGAAGCCATGTTGGAACACCTCGGCGTCACCGCGGCAAATTGGCGCGACGCCGCCAAGCAGGATCCGAACTACCTCGCCTCCGAAACTCCGCTCTTCGCCGGCCGCGCCGTCGCCGCACTCGCCGCCGACCCGGCTCTCTCCAATAAATCCGGCCGCGTCTTCAGCTCCTGGGGCCTCTCCGACGAATACCTGTTCCCCGATGCTGACGGCGCCCGCCCCCACTGGGGCCGCCACTTCGCAGCAACCTACGGCGTCCCTCTCAAGCATTGCGACGACGCCTTCTACGAGCATTGGATCGACCCCGCCCTCGCCGTCGTCTTCCCCGACTGGCCCTGAAGAGCGACATTTCGAAACTCGATAGAGCCTCCGACGATCGTGTTCGTCCCGAGGTTGCAATCTCTCTACGAATTTCGATTTTCGATCTTCGAGTTTCGATTTGGGATTCGCCCCCGCCCCCTGTACCCAGTCCGCCCACCCTGTACCTCGAACCGGTTGACCGCCCTCCCGTCCGCTCCTTACCATAGTCAGTCTGAGGTCCCCCAGACTTGACGTACCGATACGCGAAGCGCGAATTGTTCAGCGGCGCCCTGTTTTTCACTGCCGCGGCCCTGGCCGTTTCCCTTGCGTTTGCCGGCTGCGATGACTCCGCCAAACATACTTCCGCGCAAACCCGCGTACCCAATACTCGTCCGGCCCCGCAAACTTCTTCCACCGCCGCGGCCGCGGCCATTCCCGCCGGCGCACCTCCTTTTCTTCTGCCCAGGCTGCCGCTGACGACCCCGTCGCACGCGCAGATCGCCTATTTCCGCGTCCAGCCGAAACAATTTTCCCCGACGGTCAACAACGAAGGGCTTATAAGCCGAGTCGAGGAAAAGTTCGCCTCTGGCCAGCAGAACTACAAGGCCGGCCACCTCGAAGCCGCCCGCAAGGACTTCGACGAAGCTCTCGACCTGATGCTCGAAAGCGGCCGCGACCTCAACAGCAATCCCAAGTTGAGCGAGCTCTTCCATCGCGTCGTCGACACGACCTACACCTACGAACTCCAGGCCTTCCAGGCTGGCGACGGTTTTCAGGAAGCTCCCGCCGTCCCTGCGCCGATTGACGAAGTCGCCGAGATGACCTTTCCGGTCGATCCGCGGCTCAAAGATCGCGCCGAACTCGCCGCAAAAAACAGCTCACACGACTTGCCGCTCACCGTGAACGACGAAGTTCTTTCGTTTCTTAACTTTTTCCAGACGCCCCGGGGCCGAGCCATCGTCGAAGCCGGTCTGCGCCGTCAGGGCCGCTATAAAGAAATGATCGCGCGCGTCCTCAAGGAAGAGGGCGTTCCCCAGGACCTCATTTATCTGGCGCAGGCCGAGAGCGCTTTCCAACCTCTCGCGCTATCTCGCGCTGGCGCCCGCGGCATGTGGCAGTTCGTCGCCTACCGTGGCCAGCAGTACGGATTGCGGCGCACCTGGTGGATCGATGAGCGCCAGGATCCAGAAAAAGCGACCCGCGCCGCCGCCCAGCACCTTCGCGATCTCTACGGCTTGTTCGGAGACTGGTATTTGGCCATGGCCGCCTACAACTGCGGTCCCGGCAACGTGCAGAAGGGCATTGAACGCACCGGCTACGCCGACTTCTGGGAACTCTATCGTCGCAACGTCTTGCCGAAAGAAACGAAGAACTACGTCCCGATCATTCTCGCCTTGACGCTGATCGCCAAAGACGCCGCGCACTATGGCGTCCAGGTGGACCCCGAGACGCCCGCGCTAACGGATATCGTCAAACCGGGCCGCGCCATCGACCTGCGTCTGGTCGCCGAAACCATCGACGTCGACGTCGAAACGCTTCGCACGCTAAATCCGCCCCTTCTACGTCTGGCTACGCCCGACGACCCGGCGTTCGAACTGCACCTGCCAACGGGCACTGCTGAAAAATTCTCCGCCGAGATCGCCGACATCCCCGCCGACAAGTGGGTGAGCTGGCGCCGCCACCGCGTCGAAAACGGCGAGACCCTCGGCTCCATCGCGAAAAAATATCACGTCACCCCGGCGGCCATCGCCGAGGCCAACAGCCTTGAACGCGGGGCCGGACTCGATCCCGGCGAAAAGCTCATCATCCCGGCAACCCAGGCGCAGGCCGAAACCAAGCGCCGTCTCGTGAGCTATCGCGTCCGCAAGGGCGACACCCTGCTCGGTATCGCCGACCGCTTCAGCGTCGACTCCGACGACGTCAAAAAGTGGAACCGTCTTAAAACCAACCGCGTCGGCCGCGGCATGGTTTTGCGTATCTACACGCAAGGCGGCCTACCCGAATCGGCCTCTTCCCGCTCACGCACGGCCTCCAAGAAAAAGACCACCCACGTGGCCCAGGCCGCGACGGCTTCCAACGACAAAAACTGAAATTTTTACACCGGCCTCGGCGGACCTTACGCCCAAAGACGCGATCTCCCGTACTGCTATCACCCCGGAGCAGCCTACGAAGTAGGCCGAACCTGCAACTTTCCAACCTGCAACCCGCCCATCCGCATCCCCGCGCGGCTTTTCGCGCCAGAACTCTTGACAACATCCGGCGAGTACGGTAACAACGGCGAAGGCTTTGGAGCGCGGCAACACACTCCAGCCCGTTGCAGCGCCACCGACTCGACTCGTGCCCTTCGGCCTTTGCCGAAGGCGATGCCTCGGGCGGGATTCCCCCTGGGGAGGATGGAATGGATCTCGAGAAGGACAACTTCGAAGAAGACAACGAGCTGTCTGGGCTGGAAGAGGACGACGAGCTGGGCGGGGATGACGTCGTTGAAGTCGAAGAAGAGGAGCTGATCATCGGCGACGAAGAGGGCGACGAAGAGTCTTCCTCCACGCCTCCCGCTCCGAAGGCTGCCGCCAAGTCTGCTCCTAAATCGAGCAAGCCCGCTCCGGCAAAGCCCGCGCCAAAACCGCCCGCCGCGAAAAAAGCTCCGGCCAAGAAAGCCGCGAAGAAGCCCGCCGCCAAAAAGGCCAAGGCAAAAGCGAAACCCAAAGCGAAAGCAAAGGCGAAAAAAGCCGCCAAGCCCGCCAAGAAGAAAAAGAAGCGCTAAGCTTTAACCTAGCAATAGCGACGAAACTGAAAGGCCTCCGGCTAGCCCGGAGGCCTTTTCCTTTCAACATCCCCGTTTCTTCGTCAGGTCCGGCTGCGATCAGGACGCCGTTAAATTACGAATCCGCGGCTCGCGACCTTCTCGACTGTACCGACAGAATGTCCGCCGGGATCCCTCCGTCCCGTTTTGGAACGGCACCTGTTCCAAAATGAAAATCCTTGCCTTCCATCCGCTCGTTACGTATCGTTCGTATTACCAAAATGTTACGTGCCATGGAGCAAATCCGCCGCATGCGCGGCGGCGCCCAATCGCATCTGATGCGCTGTTCCGACGGCAAAGACCACTCCATCTACTGCGTGGTGAAATTTCAGAACAATCCTCAGCATTCCCGCGTGCTGGTCAATGAACTGCTAGGCAACCGTATCGCGGGCCGTATGGGGCTTCCGGTGCCGCGGGTCGAAATCGTGAAAGTCGAAGCCGACCTGATCCGCTGGACTCCAGCGCTGTGCATCGAGATGCCGCGTTCGAGCATGCCGTGTTGTTCGGGGCTACAGTTCGGTTCGGCACACCCGGGGGACCCGCGCCGCATGACGCTCCACGATTTTCTGCCCGACGAGCAATTGCGCGAGGTGAAAAACGTCCACGAATTCGCCGGCATGCTGGTCTTCGACAAGTGGACGTGCAACACCAACGGCCGCCAGACGCTTTTTTACCGGGCGAGCGAGAACGGCGACGGACCGCGGGCTTCCAGCCCGAACAGAATCGCTGCGTCGCCCGAACCAGATTCGTCACCTGCCGGTTTCGGCGCAAAGGAGCGCTACTCGACCATGATGATTGACCAGGGCTTTTGCTTCAACGCCGGCGAGTGGAATTATCCCGACGCCCCCCTGCGTGGCTTGTACGCGCGCAACCGCGTCTACGAAGGAGTAACCGGGATGGAAGCCTTTAGTACGTGGATCCGGCGCGCCGAAAATTTCACCGATCGGGTGCTGGAGGATTTCGCAAAGGAAGTCCCTCCGGAATGGTATTACGACGATTACGACTCGTTGAAGCGCCTGCTCGAACAGCTCCCGCGCCGCGTCAAGCGCCTTGAGGAACTGATCCTAGATGCGAAGCGCAGCAACCGCCAGCCGTTCCCGAACTGGCGCTGAATTTTTTCACGGAGTAATTTTGTCCTGAATTTCAAACGAGGAACGCCGATGCCCGAACAAAACAATCGCGATCCCGAACCCGACGCTCCGAATGGCGTTGGAGCGCCTGAGCAGCACACGTTCATCCACCGCATTCTGCGGTATGTCCCCAGCCTCCTTCGCGAAGAGTGGGTCAACATCGGCGTCCTCGTTTACGATCCCATCACCGGCGATCGCCGCCTCCGGATGATCAAAGAGCACGCCGAGTTCGGTCGCATTCGTCGGGTGCGGCCTCCTGCCGACGAAGAAGTCTTGCGCTGCTTGCGGGATCATCTGGAGAGCCGTTTGAGCGCCGCTACGCCGTCCATCGGAAACGGCGGTCCCATCCGAAGCACATTGCGCAATGGCCAAGGGAATCCGATACCCGTAGGCACGGAGTGGCTGCAAGTACTCGAGAAGTGGGACGCCACGCTCAGTAACGCTCTCCAGCTCGCCGAACCCAGAGCCACCACCGCCGACGACATCAACGCCGAAACAGATCGGCTATACGACGAACTCGTCACCGTTGCCTCTTCATCGAGAACGCAAACGCCACCCGAAGCGCGCCGAACCCGTCCTCAGATGCGCAACTACATGGACCAGGTGTTCCGGCAAGCGGGTCTCTGGGGCCGCATCCAGAAAAACGTCCCGGCTGCGGAGTACACGCTGGACGCCGACCCGTTTCAGATCGACTACAGCTATCTGCGAAGCGACAATCTAATCCGCGGCTTTGTTCAGGCGATTTCCCTGACCGAGAAACCGGACGACGTCAGAATCTTGGCTCCCGTCGCAAAGCGGATTCAGGAAATGGCATCGCAACACAAAGCCGGTTTTGGTCCGGAATTTCTGGCGGTGACGAACGTCGACTTCGATCTGGAAAGCTCCGATCACCGTTTCTTCCACAAACACCTCGCAAGCCACGGCGTTACGTCCATCCCTCTCGACAACTTTGCCGTGTGGGTCGCCAAACTCCGCCCCATGATGTAGTGACTGAGGCGAAACTCGAATTTGAAAACTAGAAAATGGAAAAACCCGGCGATGCCGTCGCGCCTAACAAATCGCTCACGGCGAGAAATCTCTTTTCGAATTTCGATTTCCCTTTTCAAGTTTCCACATCGATAAGTCGCCCCTCATTCACGCCCCATCCACCATCCATTCAAATTCCCACACCCTGCTATCAGCCCGCTCATCCGCCAGTTCGGAATTCCCCCAACTTCGCGTAAAATGACCCGACCAAACTCAACGCCGCGTCACCGGAGAATTTTCAATGGCCCAGGTTTACCCCTTTCCCGCTTACCGCTACAACGCCAGCAAAGTCGCCTACGACCGCGTCCTCACCCAGCCCTACGACAAAATTTCTCCCGCCATGCAGGCCAAGTATTACGCCGCCGACCCGCACAACCTGATCGCCGTCGAAAAGGGCCTTACCTTTCCAGGCGATACTTTGCCCGGCTCACCGGGCACCGGCGCGTCCGATGGAAAGAGTGAAAAAAACGTCTACACCCGCGCCGCCGAAGCCCTCCAAAGCTGGATCCGCGAGCAAGTCGTCGTCCCCGACACGCGCCCCTGCTTCTACTCCTACACGCAGGAGTACACCGTCCCCGGCACCGTCGATCAAAATGGAAAAGGTCAACGTCTTACACGCCGTGGCTTTATCGGTGCCGGCAAACTCGAGGAATATTCCGCCGGTGTCGTCTTCCGCCACGAGCACACGCTCTCCGGCCCCAAGGCCGACCGCCTCGAACTTCTCCGCCACACCGGCACGCACACCGGCCAGCTTTTTCTCCTCTACAGCGACGCCGACCGCGTCATCGACAAAATCCTCGCGCAGGCCGAATCCGAATCCGCTCCCGCCACCGAACTCACCGACGAGTACAACGTCATCCATCGCCTCTGGGTCGTGTGGCAGCCCGAGCGCATCGCAGCCATCCACAAAGCGATGGCCGATCAGAAACTCGTGATCGCCGACGGCCATCATCGTTACGAAACCGCGCTCAATTTTCGCAACGAGCGCCGCAAAGAAAACGCGCGCGAACAGGGCCTTCCGCAAAACGCCGAAGCGCACGACGCCACTGCTGCCAGCCCAGCGCTCTCCACTAGCGCCGCGTCAACCGCGCAAGCCGCCGTATCCGAGCACGTCGAAGGCGCTAACGCATCAGTCGCGACCGCAACCGCCGCATCGCTCGCTGCCGGTACTCCGCAGGAAAATCTCTCAATCGAATCCGCCCCCTACGAAGCCGCCATGATGACCTTCGTCAACACCCGCAGCGAAGGTTTAACAATCCTCCCTACGCACCGCGTCGTCGCAAACATTCCCGACTTCTCCTGGGCCACCGTCCGCCGCTATCTCGAACCCTGGTTCGCCGCCGAAGTTTTTTCTTTCGCCACCGAATCCGAAAAATCCGCCGCCCGCGAAAAATTCCTCCATCGCCTCGTCGAAGCCCGCGCCTCCCGCGCCATCGGCGTCTACCCCGCTCCCGAAAAACCCGCCTCCGAAAAATCCGCCACCGGCGCCTACTACGTTCTTACACTCCGGCCAGGCGCCAATCTCGTCGAACTCCTTCCCACCGTCTCCCCGCTCCAGCGCGAACTCGACGTCGTTCTCCTCCACGACGGCATCCTCGAACCCGCTCTCGGCGTCACCCTCGCCGCCGCCACCGCCGAAAAAAATCTCACTTACGAACGCGAAGCCTCCGCAGCACTCGACGCCGTGGATCGCCGCGCCGCCCAGGTCGCCTTCCTCCTCAACGCCTGCAGCGTCGATCAAACCTGGAACATCGCCACCTCCGGCGAAGTCATGCCTCAAAAATCCACCGACTTCTTCCCCAAATTAATGAGCGGCATCACCATGTACCGCGTCTGACCCAAATGTTCGCCACTCGTAAAGCACAGCTCGTGCGCACCCATCGTCCGCAGCCACCCTGTAGCCGCGATCGCTTCCCAGATCGCGGGATTTAAATTCAGCTTCAAACCATGATATTTGTGCATGCAGCGTTCCTCTCCCAAAATCAAATCCCTACTCGCCGAGGCTAAAAATGATCAAGGTCAGCGTCTTCTACCCCCATCAACTCGATGCTCGCTTCGACATGACCTACTACTGCGAGCACCACTTCCCGCTCGTCCGTCGTCTTCTCGGCCCAGCCGTCAAGAATACCGCCGTCGAAGCCGGCATCTCCGGCCGCACTCCCGGCTCGCCGCCGCTCTACGTCGCACTCGGTCACATGTATTTCGAATCCGTCCCCGCGTTCGTCGAAGCCTGGACGCCCGTCGCCGCGCAAATCATCGCCGACATCCCCAACTACACCAATCTCCAGCCAACCATCCAGATCAGCGAAGTCAAAATTTAAGTTTTGGCTGTAACGATGCTTCGTGAGTTGAGGTGTGCCGGCACCGTGCAGCACAGAGCGTGCTACGCATGTTCCACGCACTCCTAGTTGTGCTCGCCGCAAACAAGCCGGGAAGTTTCCGAGGAGGGGCCTCTATGAAGTAAAAATAAAAACCTCCCCGGCCCATTCGCGACGTACTCAGAAAAAAATCCGTTCGCGTACGAACTACAAATTACAAATTCTCGCCGCCCCGCACCGTCAACACCGGCACCTGCGCATGCGCCACCACACCATGCACCGTCGCAGTCTCCAGATGCGACGCCGCGCCCGCCAACGGAAAACTTTCCGCATCATGCACGCCCATCACAATCAAATCCGCTTCGCGTGCCTGCGCCTGCCCCAAAATCCGTTCCCACGCGGCTCCGGCCCTTTGCATTGACCCGCGATCCGCACCGCCGCAATCCACCACAAAATGCGGCTCGCACCACAGCTTCGCTTCTTCCGCCACCAGCGCACGCAATCTCTGCTCGCACTTCTCCGCCGCTCCGCACGGTCCTGCTGCATCACCGGGCGTCTGCCCGGCCGCGCGCTTCTCCTTCACATGCAACAGCGTCAGCTTCGCCTGATACTCCTCCGCCAGCGACACCGCGATCGGCGCCGCCGTCAGCGACGCCTTCCCGAAATCCGTCGCGAACAAAATCGACGCCATCCGCCCGCGTCGTCCCGCTTCATGACACGCTTGCGGCCCCACCGTCAGCACCGGGCACGGTGCGTGCCGCAAAATCTCTTCCGCCACCGACCCCAGCAGCGCCTTTTCGATTCCCGTTCTCCCGCGCGTTCCCACGACAACGAGATCGATCTCATGCTTCTGGATCGCCGCCTCGATGGCGCGCCACACCACACCCTCTGCATGTAAAACATGGGGATGCACTTCCGGAAAATCCCGCCGGATTGCCTCCACCAGGAATTTCTCTTCCATCTCACGCGTCAGCTCCAGCCCCTGCCAAGTTGCCGGCGGTAGCGCATAGTTGATCGGCTCCTGCACATGCATCGCGTACAGCTTCGCGCCAAAGCTCCGCGCCATCCCCGCCGCGTACGGCATCGCCAGGTTCGCCGACGCGGAATAATCCGACGCCAGCAAAATATTTCGAAACACCACCCGTTTCTGTCTCTGCGGACCGTTCTCGAACTTCCTTTGTGCTGCGAGCATCGCTCACCTCCACCATCTCTCGCACCCACACTAAGCCCGCTCCCCGCCGCCGTCCGTGCCCCACGTCGCCCTCCGCTGTGACGCTCGTCACACCACGCCGCCCGGCGTATAATCCCAATTCAACGGTCGGGTTATCGGTCGCAATCGCCCGAGTCGCAATCGCCCGAGTCGCAAGCGATGGGTCGCAATCGCGTTTCGTCCCAGGGAAGCCCCATGAACACACCCTACGGCCTCGAGGTCATCGAGGACTGCATCGCCTGCCCTCTGCTGAAAGATCGCGTCTTCTGCAATCTCCCAAAGGACGCGCTCGCCGGTCTCGACGCCATCTCCGCCTCGGCCACCTATCCCAAGGGCGCGGTTCTCTTTGTCGAGGGCCAGGAGCCCCGCGGCGTTTTCATCCTCTGCACCGGCCGCGTAAAACTCTTCGGTGCCGCCGCCAGCGGCAAATCCGTCATCTTCCGCATCGCCGACGCCGGTGAAATCATCGGCCTCCCCAGCACGCTTTCCGAAAAGCCCTACGAAGTCACCGCCGAAGTCCTCGAGCCCACCCAGGCCAATTTCATCCGCCGCGACGCCTTTCTCGGATTCCTCCGCCAACACGGCGACGCCGCGCTCAAGGTCGCCGAAATGCTCAGCCAGATCTACTACGCCACCTGCCAGGAAATCCGTTATCTGGGTCTCGCCGGCAGCGCCGTCGAAAAATTCGCCCGCTTCCTCCTCGATCTAAAACCCCCAAAAGGAATCGCCGACGCCGCACCCGATCGCCGCACCCTCACTCTCACCCACGAAGAGATCGCCGCCATGATCGGCACCTCCCGCGAAACCGTCTCCCGCCTCGTCACCGCTTTCAAACGCAAACACTTAATCGAACTCCACGGCTCCAGCCTCCTCCTCACCAACAAAAAAGCCCTCGAAGAACTCGTCAACGCCTGACTCACCCGTTCGAATCAAACATCACGCCTTCCTGTGATCCCGGTCACAACCTCATCGCCACCCCTCATGCCACTCTATCTACGGGCACCCTGTAGCCGCGATCGCTTCCCAGATCGCGGGATTTAGATTCAGCCGGTGCACGACAAATTGTGCGTGCTCTCCGGGTGCCGCACCCTCCGATTTCAGAGGGTGCGGGTTTAGATGACGCCGCACGCAAAACCAAAACGACGTGAGCGCATTCAGCCCACGAGTCACAGTGAAAAAAATTTACACCCAAAAATTCGGATGCCCATTCGAACGCTCCATTCGAATGAATACCACTCAATACCTATTGACAACTCCATAAAATCATGCTACTCTGCTCCGTGAAATCCCTCCTCCTATTCGAACCAATCCCCGCGCGATCAACAATCTCGCCGGAAGCGCCTTTCCATCCCCAATCGTTTCTGTCACTTCCACACTCCCAAATTTTATACGTCCCCATCCCCCACATTCCAAACCACTTGCGCACTCTTCACAAAACATGGGGGGTATACCCCCTGAAAGCGAAACCCCGGCGAAACCAAACGCCGTCCCGCATCAAATCCGCGTCGCACGCCTTCCTCACTCCAGACGCCGCGCCGATTTTTTCACAAAGCCGTTACCCGCTCCCCGGCATCACAACGACATACTTTTCTCGCACCACCACGGAGGCCCCTCACATGAGCGTTCGTACGGAGAATGAAAAATGCCCGCGCTAACCCCCTCGCTAACTCAAGATGAAATCCGCAAGATGCACGCCTACTGGCGCGCGGCCAATTACCTCACCGTCGGCCAGATCTATCTCAAAGACAATCCGCTCCTTGAGCGCCCGCTCACGCTCGACGATGTAAAACCGCGACTCCTCGGCCACTGGGGCACCACCTCCGGCCTCAATTTCATCTATACCCACCTCAACCGCGTCATCAAATCGCGCGATCTCAACATGATGTACATCATCGGTCCCGGCCACGGCGGACCCGGCATCGTCGCGCACACCTATCTCGAAGGCTCCTACACCGAGCTGTATCCCTACATCGAGCGAAACGCCGACGGCTTAAAACGCCTTTTCCGCCAGTTCTCCTGGCCGTACGGAATTCCCAGTCACGTCGCGCCAGAAACTCCCGGCTCTATTCACGAAGGCGGCGAACTCGGCTACTCCATGCTGCACGCGTTCGGCGCCGCCTACGACAACCCCGATCTTGTCGTCGCCTGCGTGGTTGGCGACGGCGAAGCCGAAACGGGTCCGTGCGCCACCAGCTGGCACTCCAACAAATTTTTAAACGCCGCGCGCGATGGCGCCGTTCTCCCGATCCTCCATCTCAACGGCTACAAAATCGCCAATCCCACTGTGCTCGCGCGCATCCCGCAAAACGAACTCGAAGATCTCTTTCGCGGCTACGGTTACAACCCGCATTTTCTCGAAGGCGACGATCCCGACGTCATGCACCCGGCCATGGCTCAGGTGCTCGACAAAATGCTGGATGAAATCGCCGCAATCCAGAAATCCGCGCGCGAAGACGGAAACAAGGAACGATCGCGCTGGCCGATGTTGATTCTCAAAACGCCAAAAGGCTGGACCGGTCCGAAATTTGTCGACGGAAAGCCCGTCGAGGGAACTTGGCGCGCGCATCAGGTCCCTTTCGCCGAACTCCACGAAAAGCCCGACCACATCAAAATTCTCGACAGCTGGATGCGCGGCTACAAACCGGAAGAACTCTTCGACAAAAACGGCACGCTCGTTCAGGAACTCGCCGATCTTCCGCCCAAGGGCCGCCGTCGCATGGGCATGAATCCCCACGCCAATGGCGGCTTATTGATGCAGCCGCTGCGCACGCCATCCTTCCGCGAATTTGCCATCGACGTGAAACAACCTGGTGAGCCGGAAACCGAAGCCACGCGCATCCTCGGCAAATATTTGCGCGAAGTGATGAAGTGCAATCTCGAATCAAAAAATTTCCGTGTCTTCGGCCCCGACGAAACCGCCTCCAATCGCCTCGATGCGATCTACGACGTCAGCAAAAAAACCTGGGAATCCGAAACGCTTCCCGTCGACGAAAACCTCGCGCTCGACGGCCGCGTCATGGAAGTCCTCAGCGAGCACATGTGCCAGGGCTGGCTCGAAGGCTATCTGCTCACCGGCCGCCACGGCCTCTTCTCCTGCTACGAAGCCTTCATCCACATCATCGACTCGATGTTCAACCAGCACGCCAAGTGGCTCAAGACCACGCGCACTATTCCATGGCGCAAGCCCATCGCTTCGCTCAACTATTTGCTGACCTCGCACGTCTGGCGTCAGGATCACAACGGCTTTTCCCATCAGGATCCCGGCTTTATGGATCACGTCGCCAACAAAAAAGCCGACATCGTCCGTATTTACCTTCCGCCGGACACAAATTGCCTGCTCTCCGTCGCGGATCACTGCTTGAAAAGCCGCAACTACGTGAACCTCATCGTCGCCGGAAAACAGCCCGCGCCCAACTGGCTCGATATGGACGCCGCCGTCGCGCATTGCAGCGCGGGAGCCGGCGCCTGGGATTGGGCCGGACACGAACCGGAAAACCCCGACGTCGTGATGGCCTGCGCCGGCGATGTGCCCACGCTCGAAATTCTCGCTGCCGTTTCACTGCTCCGCGAAGAATTGCCCGATCTGCGCATCCGCGTCGTCAACGTCGTCGACCTCATGACGCTCCAGCCGCTCAGCGAGCATCCGCACGGCCTAGCCGATGAGGATTTCGACGCGCTCTTCACCAAGGACAAGCCGGTCATCTTCGCGTTTCACGGTTACCCGACGCTGATTCACCGCCTCACCTATCGCCGCCACAATCACAGCAACATCCACGTCCGCGGCTTCGTCGAAGAGGGAACCACCACAACTCCGTTCGACATGGTCGTGCTCAACCGCATGGATCGTTTTACGTTGTCGCTCGACGTCATTCGTCGCGTGCCACGCCTCAAGAGCATCGCCGACAAAGCGACGCAGCGCTTCACCGAAGCGATGCAGCGCCACAAACTCTACGTCTCCGAACACGGCGAAGACATGCCCGAAGTAGCCAACTGGCGCTGGTCGCCCGCCACACCAAAAGCCCAGCGCGCCTGAACAAATCGGCGCGGCGCCGCATCGAACCACCGCGCCGCCGAGTAAAATCACCGCCGTCGCAAACACAAACACGAATGACCACAAACGCCATCCTCGTCCTCAACAGCGGTTCTTCGTCGCTGAAGTTCGGTGTCTACTCGGCTGCAACCGGAGACCCACGGCCGACGTATCGCGGCGAAATCGAAGGCATCGGCGGCGGTGAAGGAAAAATCTGGCTGAAAGACTCAGAAGGAAAAACGTTGGAGCAGGAATCGCGCGCGTTCCCGCAACAATCCGACGCCGCGAAAGCCGTCGCCGAAAAATTATCGAAACTGAAACTCCCGAAGCTCGACGGCATCGGCCACCGCGTCGTCCACGGCGGCCCTCAACTCACCACGCACCAACGCATCACGCCACAAGTTTTGCAAACGCTTGAAGCCGCCGCGCACTTCGCGCCGCTGCACGTTCCAGCCGCAATCGCATTGATCCGCGAAACAGAAAAGCTCTTTCCCGGCGTTCCACAATTCGCCTGCTTCGACACCGCGTTTCACACCACCATGCCCGAAGCCGCCTCGCGCCTTCCGCTACCGCGAAAATATTGGGACGCCGGCATCCGCAAGTACGGCTTCCACGGCCTGTCCTGCGAATCGATCGTCCATCATCTGCGCGATAACCTTCCGAAGCATCTCATCGTCGCGCATCTCGGCAACGGCGCCAGCATCACCGCCATCGTCGACGGAAAATCCGTCGACACAACGATGGGACTGACTCCAACCGGCGGCATCGTCATGGGCACGCGCCCCGGCGATCTCGATCCGGGCGTGCTCCTCCACATCCTGCATACCAACGGAAACAACGTCGACGCACTCGCCAAAACGCTCGACAAAGAATCCGGCCTGCTCGGAATTTCCGGCACCGCTTCCGATATGCGCAAGCTGCACAAATCCGCCGCCAAAGGCGACAAGCAAGCCGAGCTGGCGATCGAAATGTTCGCTCGCGTCGCAGCCAAAGCCATCGGCGGATTCGTCGCCACGATGGGCAAACTCGACACGCTGGTTTTTACCGGCGGCATCGGCGAATACGACGCCGAAGTCCGCGCCAAAATCTGCAATGGAATGGAAATTTTCGGTCTGCGCCTCGACGAAGACGAAAACAAGAAAAACGCGCAGAGGATTGGCCGGCCCGATAGGGCAATCTCGGTCCAGGTAATTGAAACCGACGAAGACGGCCAAATCGCCAGCCACGTCGCCGACTTGCTGAAGAATTGAAGCTGAAAAGTTGAAGCTGAAGAGTTGAATCGCGACGCGCCGATAGCGCCGGCTTGCCCTAGGTAACGAAGAGCATCCTTCGCGCGTTTTCTCTGTTGCCGTCGGCGCCAAACAAGCGCCGCTCGGCGCCGTAAAAACAAAAACGCCGGCAAGATGCCGGCGCTACCAACAACTTGTTGCGCCAAAACAAAAAGGGCACGCAAGCGTGCCCTCAAAAGTACGAATTAAGTTTTCCGTCCAGCATCACCGCGAACACGCGTGCCTCTCGTGTCGCTGCTTCCGTCTGGCGAAATTAGGCGCCGGCGCTCTTGCTGAAGCTCGCCACAGCCTGCGCTTCGGTGTCGTACACATCGAACACCGTCAGCAGCTTGGTGATCTGCAGCACTTCCTGGAACTTGCTGCCCAGGTGGCAGAGCCGAAGCGATGCGCCCTGGCCCTTGGCGCTGTGGTGCGCCGCTACCAGCGTGCCCAGGCCCGCGCTGTCGATGAACGTGATGTTGTCCATGTTCAGCACAACCTTTTTCTTGCCCTCGGCGAGCAAGCTCTTCACTTTTTCGCGCAGCGCGTTGCTCTCTTCTCCCAGCACAATCCGGCCGTCCAGCGCCACCACGGACACGCCATCCACTTCGCGGTTCGTCATCTTCAATGCCACGTTCGTATCCTCCTATGAAATCGGAGCGGCTGCCGGCAGCAACTTTGCCGAGGCCGCACAGCTTACATTAATAGTAGTCCGCGCAGGACATGTAATATCCGCAGACCGTGCAAATCAGCTTGCAGCGCCGGGACACCAGCCTCTGCGAGCAAACCGGACAATACCGGGAAGCATCTTCGTGCGGCGCGGCCGAATCCTTCTCGGGATTCACTGCGTTCGCGTTCGACTCCTCGGATGCAGACGGCAGAGAGACAGATGCACCCGGCTTCGGCTCGACCCCTGTTTTCTCGGGGTAAACCGAAGCGGCCCCTTCTTTCGCGGCACGTTCCACGGCCCGAAGGTTATAGCACAACCCTTTGCAGGGGAAAAGCGGGTCGGGAGGGTAGGCCCGGGTCGGGCTCTGGCCTTGGGTGGGACAGGGCGCGGCTCAAACCTGGGCGATCTGCGCCTGACGAGACCGAAGTGGGCCTTGCACCAAAACGGAACTGAGACTCAGCGATGCTGCTTCGGCAATCGTCGTCCTCAACAGCAATTCGTTGCGAGTCATAGAGATGGGGCCGTTGGCAGCCTGCGGCGGCAGGTGCGGCTCAAGCCGATGGTGGAGGTTGATGTGCATGCCCCAGTTGGGCTTCGGCCTTCGTGTTAGAGGTGTGTCCGAAGGTTTATTCGAACGTGTCTGGCATGATCGGCTCGTGGGCGGCTATGGACCTAAATCTGACAAGACAGCGCCGCGCCATGGAGAGAGTTCAGAATCGCTCGACGGAGTCCGACGCTACGCCTCCTTCCGCCGCCACGGATGTTCTGCCGGACGCTGCGCCTCCACCCGAAGCGACGTCTCCGTCCGAAGCGATTGCGTCGTCGGATGCGACGCCGCCGTCCGGTGCTTCGCCGCCGACGATATTTGCGCCCAAGGGCTGGTTTGTCGCTGCCAAGCACCTCCTGGTGCTGGTCGGATTCGTCCTCGTGTTCCTAATGACGGATGGTTCGTCGTCTGTGTCGCAAGGGTGGGAGGGCGCACCGCCGTGGTATTTGCCGGCAGGGTTGAGCGTCGCTCTATTTCTTACCGCTAAGAAAAAGTTCTATCTCCTGCCGCTGATCGCCAGCGTCGTCGCAGCGGTGGTGAACTATCACAGACCGCTGCTTTCCTGGAGTGGATTGCCCGGAGCGGTGACTTCTTATTTCGGTTACGTCGCCGGCGCAGTTTTATTGAGAGGCCGGTGGAGGATCGATCCGCGACTGAAGACCATGCGCGACGTGGCGTGCTTCTTGATCGTGATGCTCAGCGGCGCGCTTTGGAGCGGGCTGGTGGGGACAACCTCACTGATTGCGGATGGCCTGGCTGACCGTGGGCAGTTCCTGAAAAATCTGACGGATTGGTGGGCGAGCGACGCGATTGCAATCGTGACCTTTACACCGCTGCTGTTAGTTCACGTCATGTGGAGAGTCTGTTCGTGGCTCGGGGTAGACGAAGAGAAGCCGAGTTCCGTGGATCAAGAAGCAGAGTTTTCGTGGTGGAACACCGTCGAGCACCTGGCGCAAGTCGGCACGATCGCCCTCATTGTCTGGATGTTATTTGGATTTGCGCCTGCCGTTTCCTACCAGCCTCTGTACCTGCTGTTCATCCCGGTTATTTGGACGGCAGTGCGCCGTGCGATGGAGGGATCGACGCTGGCCGTCTTCGAAGTCAACGTCGGCCTAGCGGTGGCGGCGTGGATCACACAGGCGCCACACGGCACGATGCCGAGGCTGCAACTTGCGCTTCTGACGATGGGAATGACGGGCATGTGCCTGGGCGCGGTGGTCACCGAATGGAGGCGCGCCGAAAATGAATTGCGAAGGTCAAAGGAAGCGGCGGAGGCCGCGAATCGGGCGAAAAGCGAGTTCGTGGCAAATATGAGTCACGAAATCCGCACCCCGCTGACGGGCGTAATCGGGATGACGGAACTTGCGCTGGGAACAGAACTGACCGCGGAGCAGCGCGAATATTTGGAAACAGTGAAGACGTCTTCGAGTTCTCTGCTCACAGTCATCAATGACATTCTGGATTTTTCGAAAATCGAAGCGGGAAAGATAGAACTCGAAGAATTGAATTTCGATTTGACGAATCTGGTAGAGGGCACGCTGAAAACTTTTGCGGTCTCTAGCAAGAACAAGAACCTGGAGCTTCGTAGTGAATTTGGTCCAGGAGTGCCGGAGACGGTTACCGGAGACCCCGCGAGACTTCGGCAGGTGTTGACGAACCTGGTGGGCAATGCGCTGAAATTTACAGATGCGGGAGAAGTTGGCGTGCGAGTCGCGCGCGTGAACGATGTTGCCGCAGGACTTCCATTGCAGTTCACGGTGTGGGACACCGGCGTGGGGATTCCGCCGGAGAAGCAAAAGGCAATTTTCGAATCGTTCACACAAGCCGACAGCTCGACGACGAGAAAGTATGGCGGGACGGGACTGGGACTGACGATTTCGATGCGGCTGGTGGAGTTGATGGGAGGAAAAATCTGGGTGGAGAGTGAGACCGGGCGCGGAGCGAAATTTCACTTCACGGTGAACTTTAAGCCGGGCTTACAGGCATCCAGGCAAGAACCTAAATTCGAGGGTTCGGTCAAAGATGAGCGCAGGCCACCCGTCCGCCTTCACGTTTTGCTGGCCGAAGACAATGCTGTGAATCAGCGACTGATCAGCAGACTACTGGAAAAGCGCGGGCACGAGGTGGATGTGGTAGCGAACGGAATGGAAGCGCTGCTTGCACTCGCGGCCAAAAACTACGAGCTAGTGCTGATGGACATGCAAATGCCGGAGTTGGACGGGTTGGAAACCACCGCGAGAATTCGAATGCAGGAAGCGGGCGGAGAAAAACATCAGGCGATCGTCGCGCTCACGGCGAATGCCATGAGTGAAGATCGGGAACGTTGCCGCGCAGCCGGAATGGATGGATATCTAACGAAACCTATTCAATTCGATAAATTAGACGAAGTATTAGAGAGATGCATCCGAGAGATCCCTATTCAGCCGGAAGTAGAATCTCCCTTGAGTAACCCCTGAAGAGCCACGGCTGACCGAACTTCAATAGAAAAAATCTGCTTCGAGCACGATCGAGAGCTGGCGACGGTCTTGGAGCCGGAGGGTCGCTCATGGCACGTGAGGCAGTTCCGTTCCCATACATTGGAACTGCAATCTCCGAAAAACTCTAGTGATGGTCCCAATAATCGGTGGGACGGGTGTCGTTCAGGAGCGCTGGGGGGAAGATCCAGTAATCGTCGCCGAAAGGAATATTCTTGGGCCAGATTTGGTCGAGAGAGGTGCCGTCGTAGAGGACGCCGCCTTTCATCACGAAGGCGATGTCGGCACTGTTGTGGATGTCGTCGAGCGGATTTTTGTTGAGAACGTCGAGGTCCGCCAGCTTGCCAACGGTGATGGAACCGAGATCTTGGTCCATGCCGAGATAGTGAGCGCCGTCGTTGGTGGCCATTTCGAGCGCGCCCATGGGGCCGAGCGCGGAGGAGTACATCCAGAGTTCCCAGTGGGAATCGATGCCTTGTTGCTGACCGTGTCCGCCGAGGGCGCCGAAACCACCCGCTTCGCGAATGTCGGCGACAGCTTGGGCGATGAGGGGGAAGCTGTAGTCGGTTTCAGGTCGCATCATTCGACGGCGAGCGTGAGGGAGAATTTCGCGCCAGGGAGTCCAGCGCAAGAGCTTCGCGTCCTTGTAGTAGTCGAACGTCTGAAAGAAATATTCTTCGTTCCAGACGCCGGGGCCAGCGACGATGGCCGTCGGTGAGTACGTGAAGTGGGCCATGCCGAAAAATTTTGTGGCGTCGCTGTAGAGAGGCGCGTAACCGAGAGGATGCTCCGAGCCGGTCTGGCCGTCCATGGCCATGCCGAGATCGTATTCGAGGCCGCCACCTTCGGCAGTGATGTTCAGCCCGTATTTACGGGCAATTTCGGCAACCCACTGATGCTGTTCGCGTTTTGGCTGGAGATATTGTTTCAGCGTGAAGACGCCATAGCTCGAGAGGCGTTTGATGTTCTGCTCGGTGACTTCGAGGCTGGTGAGGTCGTTGTTGCGAAAACCGTTGCCGGCGTAGAGAGGATCGCCGCTCGAAAACGTTCGCGGACCGATCATGAGGCCGGCATCGACCATTTCGGCCGGTGGAAAAACATTTTGCGACCACGCTGCCGGGTCGAGTGTGCTGGTGATGCCATATGCCAAATTGCCGGCGATCTCGTAGTCGTGGGGAGGCGTGATGCCGTTGTACATGCTGTAGTGATGAGCGTGCATATCGATCAGGCCAGGGATGATGGTTTTGCCTTTGACGTCGATGACGCGATCGACGCCGGACGTGGAGCATTCAACGAGACACGAGATGCGAGAACCCTTGATCACGATCGTTCCGCGCTGGATCACTTTGCGGTGATCGAAGGTGAGGATCCTTGCGCCGGTAAGAGCGAGAGAGCCCGATGGAATCTCGCGCGGTACGCTGAGCTTGATTTCGGTGGTGTCGGTTTTTTTGGAATCGAGATGGTAGACGAAGTAGCGATTGGCGCTGCCGAATTCGAGAGTTTGAGCGTCGCGGAAGCGCGGGAAATTGCCGCCCTCTTTGCTGATTTGGCTGAGCGGCAGAACTGCGCCGGTTTTGTCGATGAGTGGAGGCTTGCCAGCGGTGCCCGCCGATGGAAATGCGAGCGTGTAGACATTGTCGCCTTCCTGAAACGCGAGCGTATTCAGGTCGGGGGAAACGGTGGCTTCGTCAGCGTAGGGAAATAACACGTGAACCCGGCGATCGGTGCCGTCGAGCTTGACGGAGACGAAATTGATCGCGACGGGGCGGCGTGCCTCGGGATCTTTGCTCTTCGCGAATTCGGGGTAGTAGATACGGCCGTCAGCGCCGAACGTTGGCGCAACGATCTGATTGCGCTCCAGGAATTCCGAGTAGCGCGGCGTTCGGACAATGAGCTTTGTCTGGCCGCCAGATGCGGGGAGGCTGACGAGGTCGTACCAGGTGTTTGTGATCCAGGGCTGTCCGCGAAAGAATGCGCCGGAGCCGCGCGCGACGACGATCGTTGCGCCGTCGGGGCTCCACGCGGGATGAATGTATTCGCCGGGCTCGGTGGTGAGTTGCTGCGGCGAGCCACCTTCGGGCGAGGCTTTCCAGAGAGCGCCGCCGAGCTTTTCGTCCCACGACGCGAAGACTACGGATTTTCCGTCGGGCGACCAGGCTGGGGAGTATTCCGTGGCCGTGAAGGAATCGCCTGTTAAGCGGTGCGGTTGTCCATTGGGCATGTCCATGAGCCAGATGTGACCGATAGCCTGGAATGCGAGTGTCTTGCCGTCGGGAGAGGCGGTGTGCCAGCGCGCGAACCGCATAGGGAAAGGATCGTCGGTAATGCGGCGCTCGGACTTGGCCATCTGCGAAATCGTGCGCTGTACGTGAACGGTGAAGGGAATCGTTTCTATTTTTCCATCGGATTTTCCGTCGGCAACCCAGACGCGATGAATTTTTCCGCCTTGTGAAACGACGATCGATTTTCCGTCGCGAGCCCATGCATAGCCGGGGAGAAGGCGCCATGAGCCATAGGAATCGACGTCACTTTCGATGGGGTCCATCAAGACACGCTCGGCGCCGGATTGCAGATCGCGAAGCCAGAGCGCGGTGCGCGGGCCGTACTTGTGGCCCTTGTACGAGATGGTGCCGTTTGGAATGCGACGCGCGAAGGTGAGCCAGCGACCGTCCGGCGAAATTTCTGGTGCGAAGGCGCCGCCGTTGGAAAGCCGGTATTGCTGCGCGCCCTGGCCGGAGGTGACGTCTTCCTTGTCGCCGGTGCGGAGCTCGATGCGTTTGATCTGAAGAAAACCCTGCGATGAATCATCGTGACCCGCGTAAGAGGAGGGTTCGCCAGCGTCGTACTGAAAATAAACGTAGCGGCCATCGGAAGAAACGGCCGGCCACTCGGCGCCCTTCTCCTCTTTGCCGCTGACGATTTCCAGTCCTTTGCCGCCATCACGGTTGTAGAGCCAGATTCCGGCCGGCGGACGAGCTTCCAATCCGGTCGCCACGGAAAATCGGGAAACAAGAATATTTTTGCTGTCGGGAGTCCATGAGGGTTCGTACATGCGGAGATCTTTGTCTTCGATGACGGAGTGGGGATTCGAACCGTCGGCGTTCATGACCCAGAGATTGTCCTGGCCGGCGCGATCCGAAATGAATGCGATGTACTTTCCATCGGGCGAGAAACGCGGATGAGCGTTGAGTGCGACGCCGCTCTTTTGCGTAAGACATTCGGCGTTGCCTCCGGTTACTGGCATGCGATAGATGTGCGCGAGAAGGTCGAAGACGATCCATTTGCCGTCCGGAGAAATGTCGACGGACATCCAGGTGCCTTCGGAGGTGTCGAAGGCGATGTCGCGCGTTGTTCCGCGGGCGAGCGTGGTGTCCCATTTTTCTTCGGGCTTGTCTTTGGGTTTTTGATCGTCGTCGGCCCGCGCGAAAGCAGGGAGCGAAAGCGATGCGAAGGCGAGAATGAGGAGCAGTAGCGTGCGCGAGATAAGGCGAAACTGAGTCATCGAATCGCTCCGAAGTATGAATGAACGTCAGGTACGAATCTTTCGAGTTGCAGGCTGGCGACCTGCTTTGTGGGCGGAATTCTAGTTTGAAATGGCGCCACGGCAAAGTGGTTCGCAGCGTTCGGCTGCGAGCGCGATCAGAAGTCGGCGAGGGAGAGTGGGGAGTCGGCGGATTTCCAGGCGGATTTGAATTGGGAATCGGTCCAGGCGGCGTCGGCTTCGCGATTTTGGGATTTGAGGGATTGGGTTAGGCCGAAGAGGGAACGCGGGTTGCGTGGATTGCGCGAGAGATCGTCGCGGAAGACTCTTTCGGCTTCGGCGAGGTTGCCGGCGTTTAGGAGTGCAGCGCCGAGTGATTCTCGGACCGGGTAATACCAGTCGGGAGGCTCGTTGTAGTTCAGCGTGTCTTGCACGGCGACGGCTTCGCGCCAGTGCGCGACGCTGGCTTCCTTGTCTCCGTTTGCGGCGGCGATGCGCGCGTCGAGAACGTGACCCGCCAACGTGAGAATCACCGAGCCTTTGTTGAATTCGCCGATGTTGACTGAGGCGGGAAAGCTCGCGGCTTCTTTGGCAAACGCGTCGCGCTCGGCTGACGCTTTTTCATTTTGACGGCGAGCAGCGAACGCGAGAGTTCGCGTGTAACGCCAGAAGGCGTGCGTGGTGAATAGCTCCTTGTCGGGTTCGGCGCTGGCGAGGATGGCGTCCCACTTGTTGAAGCGAGCGTCGACCCACAGCGGCGTCATGATGAACGTGTCGAGCACCGGCATCATTTTGGCGTGAGGCATGAGACGCGCGGCCATGGCGTCAGCGGCGGCCTTCGCTTCGGCGTAGCGGCCCGTCATCGAAGCAGCCGAGGCGAGGAAATGCTCGTTGTGGCTGTGATACATGAGGTCGTACATGCTGCCTTGCTGAGCGGCCTTCTGGGCGTAGAGACGATCGACTTTTGCGGCTTGTTCGTTGCTTTTGACAGCGTCGGCGTAAAAGCCGGTGCGCGCGTAGATGTGCGAGGGCATGTGCACAAGGTGGCCCGCTTGAGGAACCAAAGTGTCGAGGCGTCGGGCACTCATTAAGGCGCGCTCGGGTTGCGGCGATGCTTCGACCGCGTGAATGTAAAAGTGATTTGCGCCGATGTGATTGGGATCGCGCTTGAGAACGCCTTCCAGGACAGTGACGATTTCATCGGTGTTTTCGGCGGCTTTGCCGTCGAGCGTCCAGAGTTTCCACGGATTGAGCGCCATCAAGCTATCGGCATAGAGCGTGGCGGCATCGGCATCGTCGGGATATTTCTGGGAGAGCGACTTCATCGCGTCGGCGTAATCGCGCGCGAGTTTTTTGTAGTCGGGATTGGCGTCGCCCGAGAAACGAGCGGCGAGCGCGGCTACATAATCGCGTTCGACCTGGGGAGAGTGTTCGGCGAGCGCACCGGCTTTCGTTATCGTTTCGAATGCTTGCTTTTCACGCTCGGCATCGACGTCGAGGTTGTAGTTCGGGCCGATCGCGAGGGCGATGCCCCACAGCGGCATGGGCGAGTTGGAGTCGAGCTTCGCGGCGTATTCGAAACTGCGCGCGGCTTCTTCGTGGTTGAAACCGTAGACGAGCGTGAGGCCTTGGTCGAAATATTCCTGCGTGGGCTTGCTCGTCGTGGCGATGGGGTGATGGTTGCGACCGACCGCGGTGAGCGAGAGGTCGGGAGGATGGGCTGCGGGTTTTTGCTGGGCGATCGCGGCGCTAGAGGAAAGCGCGAGTGCACATAGCAGGAACTTGACGAGTTTCATTGGGTTCCCATTTCGCGTGATTTACCGGCGGAAGTTTCGCCTCGGGCTTGGAGAGGTTATAGAGCACAAACAAAGCGGATGCAACACGGGCAATTGGGCTCAAGCGTTGCCCATGGCTCTTTGTGATAGAACGCGCTGGACCGGAGGTGCGGCGAGGAATATCGCTCGAAGAGGTTCTTCGGGGTCGAATGAATCGGCGATCTTGAATATGCAAGCCTCAGCGCGATCACGGTGCGTTTTGGCAGTCTTGAATTCTCTTGCGTTCCGGTAAACCTGCGATGCGGTCGCGAATGTTTGCCAAGCCCCGCTCTCGAGTTCGGAGCCGTTAGCAATTGCCAGAGCTTGCTGAATCGATTCGCGAGCAGCCGGCGAATCGTGTTCGGCCATCGCCACTCTCGCCTGCAGGTCCCAGGCGATCATATGCAGATACGGATCGCTGGTGGCCAGCGCGGACTTGAGAAGACCATCTGCCAGAGGGCGCGCGTTCGCGGCATTTCCCGACAAGAGCCATGCGTTGCTCGATTCCAGATCTGCCACCATTCTCCACTGCCAGTGCATGAAGAATTTTGCGTGGGCATCGAGTTCCTGCACGTTTCTGAAAAACTCAAGTGCTTCAGAGTATTTCCGGTGCTGGAGCGCGATATTCCCGGCGGCGATCTGGTCGATCGAGTAGAACTGTGGGTCCGGAAATTCTCCCTCCCTCATAGTGCGGGATATTTGGCTGATCTGCCTGGCACCCTCGAAGTCGAAAGCCATGGTGCGAAGCGTGGCTTCGCGGAGCGTAAGTAGCCAATACAACGACAAATTCTCATCGGGAGACGACCTGCCGGCTCTCACAATCCGCAGAACCTGCCCCAGCTGTCCGGTGCGGAGAAAAATCACTATTTTTGCGCTCAGTGCACCGAAGTGAGACAGAAAATTCACTACCTGACCCACCCACGATGAGCTGACCTCGGACACGTTGCGTTCGCACAGGTCCAATGCCTCCGTGTACTTTCCTTTCAGCATTAAGATGTGGGCGAATATGATTCGCTGATAGGGATCCAACTCGGAAGGATATTGGCGGAGCAAAGTTTCGTACGCGGATGTACAAAGTTCAGCATGTGTTTCGCTCCAGGAGTGAAACACGAGGCGAAACCCTGAGGCGAGCATCTGTGTGAGCGCCACACGCGGCGGGTCGTTAACGCTCTTGCTGATTTTCAAGGCTTCTTCCAGCGCCGCAACACCGTCTTCGGGGCCAATGAAGCCCAGTGGATACATCGTGCAGGTGAGCGCGTGCGTTTGAGCCGCTTTGAGGCCCGCTTGCCCCGCAAGTGCCGCGGCGTCCGTGTACTTTTGAGCGGAATCGACCAGATCACCTAGCGCGAAATGGGCGTGTCCAATAAACCCTAGAATGCGAACCTCAATTTCGGCTCGAACTCTGGGGTTGAGCTTTTGCACCAATTCGTGCGCAAGGCGCAGTATCTCGATGCAATCACGGTAGGCGAATCGCCTCACCGCATTGTCCGCCGCTACGAGCAAATAATTTACGGCCTGCTCGTAGTCGCGGCCTCCTTCGAAATGCAATGCGAGATCCATCGCCGATTCCTGCTCGCATGGGTCGCAAAGGGACTTGAGTCTTTGCGCCAATAGCAGGTGCAGCTTCGAACGAGCGCTCTCCGACAGACGACCGTACAAAACTTCCCGATATAGTGAATGGCGGAATTCATAGAGCGCGGATAGTTCGCCATTGCTTTGTTCTTTGATTCCAGCACGTTCGATGAACTGAAGTTTTGCAACCATCCCCTCGCAAACTTCTTCGATCTCGCCGGGATCGATTTCCGCCGCTGTGCTGACGGCCCACGCGGAAAACCGCTCTCCCGCGACGCTGGCGCTTCTCAAAACGCGCTGCTCAACCGCACTCAGTTGCTGGAACTGCGCGTCAATTAATTGATCCAGCGTCTCTGGAACGCTCTGGGCGACGGTTTCAATCGGAGCTCCAAGCTTCCATTTGCCGTCGATCTGCGCAATCAGCCCCTTTTTTGCAATGTCCTGGAGGATCGTCACCATGAACAGCGCGTTGCCGCCCGAACGCCGGTAGATCAGACTGGCAAATCCTGCTGGGAAATCTCCATCGACGAAGCTCTCCGAAATGTATTTTGCGACATCGACCTCTTCAAGACGCTCAAGGCTCACTTCCTGGCTCAGATCGTGGATTACCAGATCCTGCTTGAGTGCTTTCAAAGGACTCCGCGAAATGATGACTTCAGCCGGGCGGTAAGTTCCAAACAGCAGTAACTTTGCCCGCCCGCGGCGGCGCGCCAGCGCCGAAATAAAATCCAGTGTGGAGGGATCCACCCAGTGAAGATCTTCCAGCAGCAAGATCAGCGGCGTTTCTGCCGCAACTACTTCCAGCGTTTCGCAAATCTCCCGTACCATGCGCTCGCGGGTCGCTCCAAAGGTCTCTTTCTCCAACGCTTGTCTCTGTTGAGTGCTAACTAAAGAGGGGAACTGAACTAGCCAGGTCGGAGCTCGCGTGGCAAGCTCTTGCACGATGCGCTTGTCATCGGCCTCCCGACAAAGATGCCCTAGCGCATCGAGTATCGGGTAGTACGCTTCCTTTCCTCCGAAGCCTTCCATGCATTGCCCGCGCGCCACTCGAGCCTTCGCGCTGACAGCGCCCTGAAGAAATACATCGACCAGCGTCGTCTTCCCGATCCCCGCCTCGCCGGTGATAAAGATAATTTGTCGATGCCCTTGCAGAGCTTTGTCAAAAGCATTTTCCAGCTGTCGCAGTGCGCCTTCGCGACCGACGATTTTACGGACGCTCTTCGCAGTAGGAGCAGAGGAAACCGCAAGGGCGGTTTCGTCGCGAACAGAAGCGATGAATTGATATCCCCGGCGGGGAAAGGTCGCAACAAATGTGGGTTTGTCGCGTTGGTCGCCCAACACCTTGCGAATTCCCAGTATGTATTTCTTTACGATTTCCGGATTGACGTAAGTTTCCGGCCACAATGCTTCGAGAATCTCGTCTTGGGTTACTAGCCTGTCGGCGTGCTCTACGAGATAGCGCAAAACGTCGAAAGCCTTGGGTGCGAGGGGCAAGCGCTCCCCTTCACACCACAGGCAATGGTTCACGGTATCAAGCCGGAATGTATGAAACGACTTCATTTTCGAGGAGCCGTCCTCTCCTCTATAGGCGGGGTACCTTGGACTAACGCTATTAGCAGCGTATAGCAGAAGGATGTATTTCTGCCAATACTCACGCAATCGATGGACGCTGCTCCATTCGTTTGGTGAGCCGTCCGAACTTTCGATGAATCAAGACCGGAACTGGACCTAAACGTCACCGTCTGGTCACTCAGGCAAAACTCGGATCTCTTACCGTGACACACGTAGCCGGTGTGAACCGGTCTTCAAATTAAAATAAGGATGAGAAAGAACATGAAGAAAGTGTTGGCTGTACTGCTTCCGCTTGGCCTGTGTGCCACAGCGGCGTTTGGCTGGGCCCAGGAATCCGTAGTTCGTTGGGCCGGTATCCGTGGAGTTATCACCGCCCCAGGCGTCGACAATCCGGTTGGAGGCATTCACGCCGGAGCGGGTCCTTGGACGGTGCGGAGTGGACACGCAAGAATAAACCTCACCAACGGAAACGCATTTTTCGATGTCGAAGGCCTGGTCCTGAACGGCAGCAATTCCAGTGGAACTCCGGGACCGGTCACTTCGGTGAACGGCACATTGGTTTGCGGTGCTGGCAGCACCACGCAAACGATTCTGGACACCCGAGCTGTATCGCTCAACGGTCAAGGCGATGCCCACTTTTCCGGACAACTTTCGGGCGTTCCGGCAACCTGCGACAACCCCGTTTTTCTGATTCGTATCGCGGTCCCGGCTGGCGCTGCGGGACGCTGGATCGCAACGGGTGATGTGCGCTCGATCGACAACGACTGACAATCAGGACACGTGAGTTCAGGAGGCGAGGCGCTCTTGCGGCTTCGCCTCTTGCTTTTCGCCGCCGATAAAAAAAAAGACGGTTCGCAGGAGCAGTTTGCATCCGCACCAAGGATTCTTTGAGCGTGACCCAATGCGACTCGCATTCGTACTACGACTTGGAAGCGATTCTCAGCCAGACAGGGGGCTGTTGGAAGGCTGGGTTGAGGAGGTGGATACCTGCACTGAAATCCGCTTCCGCTCGACCGAGCAGTTGCTGAAGGTCCTGAGCGAACGGTTCGAGCTCTCAGCCGGTTCCTCCGGCCAAACGGCTACCGTCGAGAAAGACCCCTGCCGCAAGCGCCGAAAGTCACCGTAAAGCCTAGACGCTGCCCTACTGGACATAAGGACGACGATAGGGAAGCACGTACTGGGAGGAGTGGGTCTTGAATTCTATGGCCGGTCTTGCTCCGTTCTGAAAACTTTTGATTATATCTGTCGGGTCAACCTCTTACGGGAAATGGGTTCTGTTTGGTTCTGACCCGTTTTGAGCCGATTTGAGCCTAAAACTATGACACTTTTATGACACTGTCACATTGCAGCCGGTCGCGGCATCCTCTGAACGCTGTACCAGGACTCCATTTCCGGTAACGGCGGTGATTTCAATAGATCGAAGCAACACCATCTAGGAACTGATCTGTTCAAAGGTGGTGTTTATGATCCAGAGCTTCGAGTTCGTCCGTCACCCGATTAGGGTCTAATTATGCCTTACTGCTTAAGTACCGAACCTGTCTTCAGCAATTCGCTGTATTGCACCTGATGCAGCGGGTGAATAGTTTCTTGCTGGCAATACATTTCAAGTGGGGCCGCTGTGAATCATCTTCCGGTGGCTCTGTCCATCTGCCCGTGCCTCTTAAGGCGAGAAGAAAAATGACCATTGAGTCGCTCGACCGTGAAAGTTTACGCAAACAAATAACGAAATTAACTGACTCGGAATTGATTAGGCACGGCAAGGCCGCATCGCAAATGTGCGAGTCTGGTTTCGGCGAAGTCCCTAGTGAAAGTTTCGTTGCCCAGCTAGAAGAATGCCGTGAGGAATGGAAACGGCGTAGAGCCGCCCGGCTAGTGTTGTAGAGATGTCCGACGCCCCGAAGTGCCCCGGTCATCTTGTCGAAATGAAACTCACCACAAGGCAACTGCCCAAAGAGCAGCTACATCACCTCTGTCCGAAGTGGGGCTGCGAGCATCGTTTTCGAGAGCCAGAGCGATACTTCACAACTGGCAATCTTCCAACTAGTTCCGCTCTGACAAGCCAAGACCCTAGCAATTTGAATCCAGTTGACGCCGACTAAAATTAGCGCGCCTTTACCGCTGCATAGCTTCTTCGTGGCCCATCCAATTGACCCAGGTCAGGGGCAGCTCTACCCCAAGGGATGCCCTTGTTATTTTTACTGAAGCCAGACTCAAGATAAATGAGGACCCTCGGGGTGGGGCACATGCGGCCCCGACGTTTGCGACGCTCAGGATACAGTCCGTCTAGGCGCCGGTCCTGCTTTGAAATCAACCTAGAAGGCGAGTTCTGATTGCCGCTATAAGCGGATACTAGCGGTAGTCCCGAGAACACCTTCCCGCAACCCTGACAATGGTCGTATAACCGATCCCCGCGTCATTCCACATGGCGGATTCGCCCGGCTGGGTTTCGCTACGGGCACTCCAGTTCCAGCTGTTGAAGGTATTCCATCTTAGTCCTCTAGTGGTTGGATGGTTGGAACGGCGAAAGGACCGCGAAAGCCATGCTTCCACTCTCCGGTAACGGCGTTATTCAGGCCCTTGCCGAGAGTAGCGAACAGCATGGAACAAAAGAGCTACATCTCCCGTAACTCCACTTACGGGAGTGCCTAACCGCAACCCTTCTGGTTGGTCTATGTCGATGGGTTCAGACCAGCCTTGGAGACAAAAATGGACTGCTTGGGGATGAGTGCGCGAAGTGCTGTTGTGCTTGGGGTTATCGTTGTCGGTTTGCCTGTTTTTTCGCCGATGTGGCGGGCAAACAGGGCACCGGCGACACCCACCGAGGCAACAGTTCCGCAGCTGGAGAGAGACATTCCCGAACTAATGAAAAAAGACGGTGTGCCAGGGTTGGCGATTGCTGTGATTCGCGCCGGAAAGACAGCGTGGCTGCACGGCTTCGGGCTGAAAGAGGTAAAAACGGGCCAGCCGGTGACGGGGGAAACAGTTTTTGAGGCGGCTTCACTGAGCAAGCCAGTGTTTACCTACGCTGTTCTGAAACTGGTGGAGCAGGGGAAGTTGGGGCTGGACGTTCCCCTCACAACCTATCTCCCGAAACCTTTTATTGCGGGCGACGAGCGCCTTGCAAAGATTACGGCGCGGATCGTCTTGAGCCATCGATCAGGATTTCCGAATTGGCCGGCAGATGACGGTTCAGTCTCAATCTATTTCACGCCGGGAGAGCGGTTTAGCTACTCGGGCGAAGGCTATATCTATCTGCAACGCGTCGTCGAGAAGATTACTGGCAAACCGCTCAACGAATATATGACCGAAGCCGTGTTCACGCCGCTGGGCATGACCAGCAGCAGTTATGTGTGGCGGCCAGACTTTGATGCACTCACCGCCACGGGCTACGACTCCGACGGGAAGCCGGACAAACTGGTGAAGCCGTCGGAGTCGTTAGCTGCTTCGACGCTGAACACAACAGCCAAGGACTACGCGCTATTTGTTGAAGCGATTCTCAATGGGAACGGGCTAAAGCCGGCGACTCTGCGCGAGATGGAAACGCCGGAAATCGCCCTCGATCCGGAGTGCCGGATTTGCATCAAGCAGGAGCCGAAACAGCTATCAAAGAATCTATTCTGGGGATTGGGATGGGGCATCGAGCGTAAAGATGGAACCGATGTGCTCTGGCATTGGGGAGACAACGGCTCATTCAAGGCGTTCGTGATGGCAGAGCCGAAAACAAAGTCAGGTGTGGTGATGTTCGCAAACAGTGAAAAGGGACTGGAGGTCGCGAAGCCAGTGGTAGACGAGGTGATGGGTAAGGGCTCGCTGGCCTTCGAATGGCTCAAATAAGAAAGCCGTTGCGCCCGCTTCTTTCTCAACGGCTGCGTAGAAGTAAGCCCGACGTTTGTCTACCGCGAGTTTCCCCAACTCCTTAGGTCTTTAGTTGTTTCTTCAAAGGCAGAACTTCTTCACGAAATGTCCTCAACTCCCGATTTGTCGCGTTACCGGACATCTCTAACAATGTCGGCCCTGTCAAACACTTTTTGAGCAGACGTATCCATCGACTTAGAAGAGTCTTTTCTCTTTCGCTTTCTTCGGTGTCTTTCTGACTGGTCCTCGGCAAGTTCAGTTCGTTCGTAATCTAGCGGTCGGTTTCAGTCCGACCCAAACATCTCTTCGATCAAAACTTCGACCATGATTGGTTCTTCGAACTCCCTCTCACGAGGGAGCGGGATGCTCCATCAAGTGGACGACGCCTTTACTG
>DASXPD010000053.1:0-62568 GCA_036493835.1 Candidatus Acidiferrum sp.
GATGGTGGTCGTCGCCTTGAGTTGGGTGGGGTTAAGTCTAAACCCGCACCCTCCTAACACCAGGAGGGTGCGGCACCCAGGGGCGGCTCGTGATGAACAGATACAGTTTCGTAGTGGATCGGCCGGGCGGAGTGAACCCCGCCCCTACAAGGAACACTACACTGCGATTAGAGGTGGAATTGGAGGGCGTCGGAGTTTGGGGCGGCGGGTTCGATGTAAAGGTTGTCGATGAGGCGGGTTTTGCCGATGTTGGCGGCGAGGAGGATGTAGGCGGGGCGGCTTACGCGGGTGATGGGTTCGAAGGTGTCGGCGTCGACGAGTTCGGCGTAGTCGAGGGTGGCGGCTGGTTCGGCGGAGAAGATTTTTTGCATGGTGGATTGGATGGAGAGGGCGTCGCGGGTGCCGGAGGCGAGTTCGTCGCGGGCGGCGGTCAGGGCGCGGTGCAGGACTAGGGCGGCTTTGCGCTCGTCGGGATTGAGATAAACGTTGCGTGAGGAGAGGGCCAGGCCGTCGGGTTCGCGGACGATGGGGCAGACTACGATTTCTACGTTGAGATTCAGGTCACGCGCCATTTGCGTGATGATGCGGACTTGTTGCGCGTCTTTGCGGCCGAAGTAGGCGAAATTGGGCTGTACGATTTCGAAAAGTTTTAGGACGACGGTGGCGACGCCGCGGAAATGGCCGGGTCGTGAGCGGCCTTCAAGGCGGTCGCTGAGGTTTTCCACGTTCACGTAGGTGCGGAAGCCCGGCGGATAGATGTCGGCGGGTTGCGGCGCGAAGATGGCGTCGACGCCGGCGGCGGAAAGTTTTTGCGAGTCGGCTTCGAAGGTGCGTGGGTATTTCGAGAGGTCTTCTTTGGGGCCGAATTGCGTGGGGTTGAGAAAGATCGATGTGACGACTTGCGAGCATTCGCGCTTGGCGCGCTCGACGAGCGCCATGTGACCGGAGTGAAGCGCGCCCATCGTCGGCACGAGGCCGACGATTTTGCTTTGGGCGCGCGCGAGGTGCGCGGCTTCTTTCATCCAGGTTACGGTTCGGATTATTTCCACGGGCAAGAGTGTACCGGAAGTTGCGGCGCGATCACGCGGAGGCGGAGAGACCGCGTTCGCGGTAGAAGTGCATGAGATCGGTGAGAATGGGCTTGGCGCCGAGTTGGCGGAGCATTGTGGTGACCTGGCCGCGATGATATGTGCCGTGATTGGCGACGTGCTGGAGGGATTGCCACATCGGATTGGAGTAGGTGCCGAAGTTCATGGTTTTGTATTCGATGACGCGGTCGAGATCTTGCTGGCTGAGGCCGCTGATGAAATTCAGGAGATCGGCGGCAGCGGGAGTCCAGTGGGCTTGGAGCGAAGCGATGTCGGCAAATTGAGAATTGTCGGGCATGGCGGACGGCGACGAACCTTTGAAGCGCTGGAGCCAGACGGATTCGGCGCCGGCGATGTGGGCGAGCGTGTCGCGGACGGATGGGAAGCTGTTGCCGAGAGGCTTGGTGAATTGTTCGGGAGTTAGGGCGGAGGCGGCTTCCATGGAGCGTTTGTTGGCCCAGTCGTTGAAGGTGTAGAGGAGTTGCATTTCGTGGGGGGTCATTTTCGAGCCTCGCGGTGAGATTTGTGATTGAAGTTTACGCCGGGCGGAGTGAACCCCGCCCCTACAAAGAAAAACTCACTCACGTCGGAAACCAGCTAGCAGGCGATGTGGACTGGTTTGGGGCGCTTGATGGATTCGCCGGAGTGGTAGGACTCGGAGTCGGACGGGAAAGTGCCGGCGCGGACGTCGTCGCAGTAGGCGCGGACGGCGCTGGAGACGACTTCGCCGACGTTGGCGTATTGGCGCGCGAATTTTGGCGGCGTGTTGAAGGTGAGGCCGAGGAGATCGTGGGCGACGAGGATTTGGCCGTCGCAGTCGGGCCCGGCGCCGATGCCGATCGTCGGGATTTGCAGTTCGCGGGTGATTTGCGCGGCGAGTTCGCGAGGGACTGCTTCGAGAACGACGGCGAAGGCGCCTGCGGCTTCGACGGCGTGGGCATCGCGGAGGAGCTGTTCGGCGGCGTCGGGCGTTTTGCCCTGGACGCGATAGCCACCGAGGGCGTTGACGGATTGGGGTGTGAGGCCGACGTGTCCCATTACGGGAATTTCGGCTTCGGTGAGGCGGGCGATGAGTTCGAGACGGCGCTCGCCGCCTTCGACTTTGACGGCTTCGGCCCCAGCTTCCTTTACCAGGCGGACGGCGTTGCGGAGGGCTTCGGAGATGTCGGCATGATAGGTGCCGAAAGGCATGTCGGCGACGACAAGGGCGTGCTTTGTGCCGCGGTGGACGGCGCGGGTGTGGTGGATCATTTCGTCGAGCGTGACGGGGAGGGTGTTGTCGTAGCCGAGGACGACCATGCCGAGGGAGTCGCCGACGAGCAGGACGTCGACGCCGGCTTGATCGGCCAGGCGCGAAGTTGGGTAGTCGTAGGCGGTTAGGCAGACGATTTTTTGAGAAGCGGGATCGGACTTGCGGTGAAGGAGTGCGGGGACGGTGATTTTGCCGTCGCCCTGTGTGGGGTGAATGCTCATGGTGGCCTCCGGTGCCATTCCCATTTTGGTGCGGGATATAGCCCTAAACCAGCAAGGACATTATAGCACGGATGAGGCGTTCGTGGGAGGGCTTACAAACGGCGCGCGGCTTGGGAGCGGCCTTTCCATTGGGCGCCGCGGTTGAGCCAGTAACGGATGGCGGAGAGGAAGGTGGCGGCGGCGTAGAGGAGGGCGGCTAGCGGGAGTGATGCGGCCCAGTGGGTGGAGACGCTGTAGTAGCGGACGGTCGGCAGGAATAACAGGGACATGATTAGCCAGGTTAGGAGCGCTGTGAGGCGTGTGGCGGTGTCGTGTGCGAAGAGGAGGGCGATGGGGGCGACGTATGTGATGGCGAGGCCTAGCAGCGTGCCTGCGAGGAGTAGCGGGGAGTAGTGGAGTTGGGTGAAGGCGGTGCGGGCGATCATGTCTCGGATTTCAGAGAAGGTGGTGTAGGCGCGGAGGCTGTGGCTTTGGCGGGTGACGCCCATCCAGATTTTGGGGGTGGAGGCGGTGTTGGTGCGTGCAGCGCCGACTGATGTGGCTTTGGGGAGAGCGGTTTTGCGAGGAACAGCGTTTGGAGAGAGGTCACGACGGCGCTTGATGGCGCGGGCTAGGGCGCAGTCGTCGATGACTTCGCCGCGGATGGCGGTGAGGCCTCCGATGCGATCGAGCGCGGTGCGACGGAGGAGGATGCAGCCACCGGCGGCTCCGGCTGTTTGCGATTTTGGGTTGGCAATTTTGGAGGGCGGGTAGAGTTTCAGGAAGAAGAAGAGGAATGGTGGGATCAGGAAACGTTCGGGGAGAGTTTGGGCGCGGAGTAGGACCATTAAAGAAGTTAGGTCGAGATTGTTTTGCTCGGCGCGGGTGATTAGGCGGGTAAGGGTGTCGGGCGCGTGGACGATGTCGGCGTCGGTGAACCATAGGTAGGAGGGCGGCGTTTGCGATTGATCGGCGTGTTGGATGCCGTGGTTGAGAGCGGAAAGTTTGCCGGTCCAATTGGGTTGGAGCGGCGGGGCGGAGAGGATTGTGACTTCCGTTTTCGCAGCCGGACTTTTCTGCGCGGATTCTTGCGCGGACGTTTGTCCGAGCTGGGCGGTTGCGTCTTCACTGTGGTCGTCGACGACTACGATTGAAAATTTTCCAGGATAGTTTTGTTGTGCGAGCGACGCTACGGTTTGGGCGATGGTTTCGGCTTCGTTGCGAGCGGGGATGATCGCGGTTACGGTCGGCCAATTTTCCAATGATGCAGGCGTGGATTGGTCGTCGTCGAATTCTTGCAGGCTCCAGAATTTTCCGCGAGCTAACGCTAGGTAGAGCCAGATTGCCAGCGAGAGTGCGGCGAGGACGACTGGGACTGAGGGCACGAGGTATTTTGCAATAGTGAGCGGGTTTGAGCGAGCTGTGGTGACTGATTTCGGCGGGTACCGCGGGCTATGCCGCGTGGGAGTTGGCTGGTAGAGTATGCGGCCAATGCGATCTGGGAATTCGATGGAGAAAAAATGGCGACGATGAGGATTGCGATTCGGGCGGCAGCGATTACTTGCGCGGCGCTTTGTTTTATTTTCGGAGCGTTGTCGCGCGTCGCGGGGCAGGACGCGAAATCTGGTGAGCCGGAGCAGGCGGGGCCTTATGGGTCACTGCTGATCCGCGACGTTACCGTGATCGATGGATCGGGCGCGCCGGCGTTTGGGCCGGCGGATGTGTTTGTGAAGGGCAATCGCATCGTGCGCGTGGTGCCGTCGGATGCGATCTCTCGCGAAGAATCGAAGGCGGAAGCCGCACACGAAGCCAAGCCGGCGGCGCCGGATCGTGTGATCGATGGGAAAGGAATGTACCTGACGCCGGGATTGATCGATGCGCATGCGCATATCAATGAGACGAAGGATGTGCCCGCGGAATATATCTACAAACTTTATTTGGGGCATGGCGTGACGACGGTGCGGACGTTTAATGTGGGGAACGGGTCGCCGAAGGAAATGGTGGATGAGAAGAAGAAGATCGCGGCGAATCAGATTGTGGCGCCGCGAATGTATGTATATCCGTTTTGGCGGGAGTCTGATCCGCGATCGAGCACAGTGGAGGGCGCGAATCAGATCGTGGACGAATGGCACAACTTGGGCGTGGACGGGATCAAGATTTTGGGCAAGCCAGGATTGTGGCCGGATATTTTTCAGACGATCACGACGCGCGCGAAGAAATACAACATGGGCGTGGCGGTGCACATCGGGCAGGACGGCGTGTATCCGATGAACGCGGTGCGCGTGGCGGCGGATGGCGCGTCGACGATCGAACATCACTATGGATATGCGGAGTCGTCGTTTGAATCGCATAACGTGCAGATTTTGCCGCCGGGATACAACTATTCGAATGAGCCGGATCGATTTCTGGAGACGGGGCGAGTGTGGCTACAGGCCGACGTGGCGAAGTTGCACGGCGAAGTGATCGACTCCCTGCTGGATTCGATGCACAAAAACGGATTCATCATGGTGCCGACGTTTGGGATTTATGAGGCGAATCGCGACGTGGAGCGCGCGATGACTTTGCCTTGGCACGCGACGTACACGCTGCCGGTGGTGATGGATTCGTTTTTTCCGAATCCGGCGCATCACGCCTCGTATTTTTATGAGTGGACTTCGAACAAAGAAGCGGATTGGGCGCAGGCGTACCGGCGGTGGATGAAATTTGTGAACGACTACAAGAATCGAGGCGGAGTGGTGGCGGTGGGATCGGACACGGGATTTTTATTTGAGATTTGGGGATTTGGGACGATTCGCGAATTGGAGTTGCTGGAGGAGGCGGGGTTCACTCCGTTGGAAGCGATTCACGCGGCGACGGAGAACGGGGCGAAGGTGGTGAAGAATCCGGAACTGGGACTGATTCGGCCGGGGTATCTGGCGGATATGGTTTTGCTGACGGAGAATCCACTGGCGGATGTGAAGGTGTTTTACGGGATCGGAGTTGCGCGCGCGGGTGCGGATCGCAAAGTGGTTCACGAGCAGTGCGTGAAGTATACGATTCGCGATGGAGTGATTTTTGATTCGCAGGCGCTGCTGCGGGACGTGCGGGAGATGGTGGAGAAAGCGAAGGCGAAATAAAGGGCTTTCAGGCGTTGGGCGATTTGCCGAATTGCAAGCCGGCCGCGCGGTGGATGGCTTTGCGGATGCGCTGATAGGTGCCACAGCGGCAGATGTTGCCGCTCATGAAGTCGTCGATGTCGGCATCGGTGGGACTGGAATTTTTTGTGAGCAGAGCGACGGCCGACATGATTTGTCCCGACTGGCAGTAGCCGCACTGAGGAACGTCTTCGGCGATCCAAGCTTGCTGGACGGGATGCAGGCCTTCGGGGGAGATTCCTTCAATCGTGGTGACTTTCTTTCCGGCGACGCCGCCGACCTGAGTGATGCAGGAGCGCGTGGCTTCTCCGTTGATGTGAACGGTGCAGGCACCGCAGAGAGCCATGCCGCAGCCAAATTTCGTACCGGTCATATTGAGCGTGTCGCGGAGAACCCAGAGCAGGGGCATTTCGGGACTGACGTCGATCGTTTGGGCTTTCCCGTTCAGCGTGAAGGTGATGGCCATGGAGCCCTCCTTGGCGAGAACGCTATCGTATACCAAACCGAAGTCTAGATGAAAATAGCTGAAATATCGTTATCGATCGCATAGCGACATACGGCTAGGCGGTGGCTACTACTTTGGGATGATCTTTTTCGACGCCGCGCCAGCCGACGGGGCGGCCGCTGATGGCTTCTTTCACCGAGCGGAACAGAACGACGTACATCAACTGGCGGTAGTAGAAACGCTGAAGGAGGACTGGAATGAGAAGCGTCCAGTCTTCGTGCGGCTCAAGTAGAAATGCGATCGCGCACGTCAGGACGTCGATGATCAGGAAGCCGAGGAAGAAGAGCACGGAGCGCTCGACATCGGCGGTGGTCCAGATTTGCGGCAAGTGCGCGACCTTTTGGCCGAGCGCCCACAGCACCAACGAACCGAAAAACATCAGGTCAATGACCGGCGAGATCAGCGGCAAGACAAGCTGAAACACAAACACGTTGGGCAGCGCGACCCATCCCAGCGTGCCGAATTTCGGACGGAAGAGCGTGTCGCTGTGCTTCCAGAAAGTCTGTAGTGTGCCGAAGGTCCAACGGAAACGCTGGCGGATGAGCTGGCCGGCGGTTTCGGGCGCTTCGGTCCAGGCGATGGCTTCTTCGTCGTAGCTGATACGCCAACCGAGGCGGCGAATCGCGACGGTGAGGTCGGCGTCTTCGGCGACGGTGTCGGCGGTGATGCCACCGGCGGCAGCGATCGCTTCTTTGCGCCAAGCCCCGAGCGCGCCGGGCACGACCGTAATGCAATTCAGCAAATCGAAGGCGCGCTTCTCCATGTTCTGGCTGGTGATGTATTCGAGCGCTTGCCAACGCGTGAGCCAGCGCGAGCGATTGCCGACTTTCACGTTGCCGGCGACGGCGCCGAGCTTCGGATCGGAGAAGTGGCGGACGAGTTTGCTGATGGCGTCGGGCTCGATTTCGGTGTCGGCGTCGATGGTGACGACGATTTCGGTGTGCGCCTCGGTCATCGCGTGGCTGAGCGCCGCCGATTTGCCGCGATTGACTTGATGAATGATGCGCACGCGGGGCTCGTTGCCGAAATGCGTGTCGAGCAGTTCGCCGGTGCGATCGGTTGAACCGTCGTCGACAACGATGACACGCAAATCGGACAGATCGGACGCAAGGACGGACGTAATCGTTTGCACGATGTCGTTTTGTTCGTTGTGCGCGGGCACCAGGACGGTGACGCCGGGCGGGGGAACAGGCATCACGACGTGGTCGGGGCGCAGCTTTTCGATCAGCGCGAGGATGCCGATGATGAGCGCGCGGCCGCTGACGAGCACGATACCGATGATGAAGATCGTCGCGATGCCGGCCCGCAGCCAGCGATAGATGCCGAAGATGAAACCGTCGGCGTGGGCCTGGAGACGCTCCATCGAGGTGAGCGGCATCATGACTTCGGCGCGCGTTTTGCCTATCAAGTCGGAGACAGAAACGAATTCGTAACCCTGGATGCGCAGCGCGTCGATGATTTTCGGCAAAGCCTTCACAGTGTTGTAGCGCTCGCCGCCGCCATCATGGAACAGCACGATGTTGCCGTCTTCGGCCTGGCGCATGATGTTGTCGATGATTTCCTGCTCGGGAATCTGGCGGCCACCGGGAAGCTGTTGCCAATCGTGCGCGTCGATTTTCTGCCCGACGATCAAGTAGCCCATGTCTTGTGCGATCGGAAGCTGCGCGACTTCTTCCGCGTATTCCGGCTGGTGATCGATGCCGTAGGGTGGGCGGAATAAAATTGATTTCACGCCGATGGTGCTTTCGATCAGGCGTTGCGTCAGGTTCAGCTCCCAGCGAATTTGCGTTTTTGTGATTTCGTCGAAGTTCGGATGCGTATAGGTGTGATTGCCGATCTCATGACCGTCGGCATATTCGCGCTTGAGGATGTCGGGATTCTCGCTGGCTTGCACGCCGATGACGAAGAATGTCGCGGGGACGTTTTTCTGTTTCAGGATGTTGAGAATCTGCGGCGTCCAGCGCGGGTCGGGGCCATCGTCGAACGTGATGGCGAGTTTCTTTTTTGCGGCGCCGATCTGGTCGATGTCGTAGGAAAGCGGAATCGCTTCGTAATTTTCGTCGGTGAAAAGATCAGTGGCGGCGTCGTAGGTGAAGCTGCGCTTGCCGCGCTTCGGCGTGTCGACGAAACGCCAAACATCGCCATCGCCTTCAAGAATCAAGTCCGGACCCGGCGGGATGTCGGTGAGCTGCTGTCGCATGGCGTCGTCGGGGCGCGTAGCGTCCCAGATGCGCCAGATCGAAGTGTCGGAGTGACCGAGGCGGAACATCATCGTGCCCTGGACGCCGAGACGCTCACTTGCACGCAGCTGGTTGTAACCGGTGACCGCGTCGAGCATCCACACCTGATGCTCGTGATTATTTTCGTCGACGTAGGAGTAGCGCGGGTTGAGCGAGTCGCTGTCGAAATCGATGTCGGTTTCGGACTCGAACGCGTGCAGCAGCGCTTCCTGTACGCTGAATTCGGTGGCCGATGCCCACTTTTTGTCGTCTTTGCGCGGCCAGTCGTAGGCGAAATTCGCGACGCCGACGACGATTTTTTGCGCGGGAACTTGCGTCATGACCTGATGGAGATTTTCGACGAACCAATCTTGCGCGGCGATCGGGCCTGGCGGCGACGAAACCCAGTGCTGATCGAAGTTGAGCAACACAATCGCATCGCACTCTTTGCCGAAAAATTTGTAGTCGTAGGCGTCGTCGCGTGCCGGCAACTCAACCATCAGCTTTAGGCCGACGGAATGAAGAGCGGAGCTGAGTTCAGAGACGAATTCGCGAAAGTTTGGCTGTGACTGGTCGGGAATGGACTCGAAATCTACAACGATGCCGGACTGATGAGATTCGACGGCGTACTCGACGACTTCGCGCACGAGACCGTGGCGCGCGTCCTGATTCGCCAACATCTGCACCATTTCGTTTACACGCCAGACCTGGCCATCGTAGTTGTTGAGAAGGCCCATGATCGGCAGCTCAACGTTGGCGGATTTCATCCAGCGATGCAGCTTGTCGTCTTTGAGGAGCGAGATGGCTTCCTGAGGCGATGCTTTCACTGTTTGATAGCGCTCGTAGTCGACGATGGTGAGCGCGCCGTCAGACGTGACTGCGTGAAGCTGCTCTGGAATCAGGACATCGATATCTTTGTAGTGTCGTTTGAGCGATGCGAGGCTGTTTGAGTCCCAACTGACGTAATAGGCGGCGCGCAGTGGATCGTAACTGGCCGGAACGTTTCCGATATTTTCAACGCGGCGGTGGCGGCCTTCGCGGCCGGGGACGACTTTCGGTCCCGTCTTGAGTTTGAGCGCGCGATAAATCGGGCGTGTATCGGGCAGCAGGCCGGCGGGCAGCTCGACGCTGGCCGCGATATTGACGAAGAAATACGCCAGCAGTGCAGTCAGCAAAACGCCCGAGATTTCCATGACGCGGCGCGTGCGTCGCCAACGGACGCGCTCAGCGTCGTAAAAAATTGGACCGCGTTCCTTCATTCTACCTTTCCGAATTGCGCTACGGCCGGGTGCCTGAACGTCGGGCAGTGGAGTCCGTCTGCCTGATTGCGGCTGGTCTATTGTAAGATGCGGTTCATTGATGAAGCGAATTTTATCGAGCCCTATTGTCGCGCTCGTAGCGGGATTGTGCCTCCGGTTGTTCTTCGTCTTGCGGTTCCCCGCAAGCTCGGGCGATACCGTTTTATACGAACAAATGGCCAGCAATTGGCTGCTGCAACACGTCTATGCGATGGACGTGGGCGGGCAGATTACGCCGGTGGATTTGCGGATGCCGGGGTATCCGATTTTTCTGGCGATCGTTTATGCGATTACCGGTCGAAGCGGAGACGCGGCGCATTTGCCGCTGATGCTGGCACAGGTGGCGGTGGATTTGCTTTCGTGCGTGCTTATCGCGGCGCTGGCCGCGATTTTGGCGCTGATGGTGAGCGAGCAGGCGCCGGCGCGGCGGATTTTTGTAGCGGCGATATGGCTGGCGGCGTTGTGTCCGTTTACGGCGAACTATACGGCGGTGACACTGACGGAAACGTTCGCGATTTTCTTTACGGCGGCGGCGCTGCTGCCACTTTGTTTGATGATCGGGCGGACGCGCAATAACGGATGGCTTTTTATCAAGCGTGAATGGTGGCGCGCGAACAATTATCGATATCTCGCGGCGGCGGCGGCGTTGCTCGTGGGGCTTTGCACGCTGTTCCGGCCGGAGTCGCCTTTATTGCTGATCGCGGCGTGGATTGTGCTTGCTGTGATTTTGCTCACGCAGCACGAGGCGAAGCGCTGGATTCAGACTGTCGTCGGCATGGGATTGATCTGCGCGATTCCTCTGATGCCGTGGGTCGCGCGGAACGCGATCACGCTGCATGAATTTCAGCCACTGGCGCCGAAGTATTCGAATTTGCCGGGCGAGTTGATTCCGTACGGATTCATGAGCTGGGAGAAGACGTGGCTGTATCGATTTCGCGACGTCTATCTCGTGCCGTGGAAGCTGAATGATGAAGCGATCCGCGTCGAGGATATTCCGCCGTATGCGTTTGATACGAGCGAGGAGAAGGAACGCGTTGCGGGGATTCTGGAGCCGTACAACAACGATTTGACGCTGACCGCGGACGAAGACGAGGCTTTCGCTCGATTGGCGCGGGAGCGGACGGCGCGGCATCCGTTACGTACTTATGTGTGGTTACCCGTGGCGCGAGCGGTGACGATGTGGTTTACGCCGCGGATCGAGCTGATTCCGGTGTCGGGGACTGTGTTTCCGCTGGTGCAGTCGTGGCAGGACGACAAGGTCGATCAGTCGGTGACAGTGGGATTTTTTTTCCTGAATATTGTTTACGTAGCGCTCGCGATCGTGGGCGCGATTCGATTGTGGCGCAGGAGTGCGGCGGTTCGTCCGGCGCTCGGTGTACTGATTTTATTCGTGGTGCTGCGCACGGCGCTTCTCACGACTATCGAGACGCCGGAGCCGCGTTATGTGTTGATGTGCTTCCCCATCGTGCTCGCGCTTGCCGCGCAAGCCTTCGCGAGCGCAAGCAAGCCAGCCTGATCATTCGTCGACAAAGGTCAGGGCGAAACAATGCTGTCCCGAAGGTCGGGGGCCACCTGGTGAAAATGCTTCAAGTTGAAGGTATAGATTCGCTCGCAGCCCGACTTCCTGGCGGCCTGAACGTGGAGTGCATCGTAAACGCGGCCGCCCGGCGATCCGTTTTGCGAACACCTTTCGACAACTTCTCGGTATTCGGTGGCCGTTAATGTCACCAGGTCGAACACCGGAAGGACGTCACTTGCCAAGTAGAGCCAGGCGTCGTGCGGGCGAATCATCGGTACATAGGGAGCTCGTGTTAGCACCGAGAAGGTTTCGGCGAGACCGTGAGCGCTGATTACGCCTTTGACCGCTCCAGCCATGATTTGGTCGAGCGCTCGCAAAGACGGCGCGTGATGAGGATGATGCGCGATGTAGGCCGCTACTAAGAGCGGCGTGTCGAAGTAGACCTTCACAAGCCTAGAATTTCGCGGTCTCGGTCTTCGCGGTCTTTATCCACCATGGAATCCCAGTCAAATCCGCTAGGTACTTCACCCACGTAGACCCAGTGGCCATTGCGCCGAACGACGGCGGGCGTTTGCTCGATTGGCCGGAGCACCAATTCGCCAGGGTGCTCTTCAAGCTCGAGACGCGAGCCCGCAGTTAGTCGAAACCTATCGCGGATACGCTTGGGAAGGATAAAGCGTCCCGCGGAATCAATCTTGAGGTTCATGCCATTTATAATACCAAATGGCATTTTTTATGGCAATTAGCTTAAATGACTTTCTTGCAGTGGTTTACCCGGATTCGAGCTCAGCCTTCCGGGGGTTCGGGGTGAATGGTGACGCGGTGGACCTGCGAGAATCGCTCTTTTACGCGGTCTTCGAGGGCGACGGTTACGTCGTGGACCTGCGTGATCGGCAGATCATCTTTCATCGTGCAATGGCAGGACGCAAGGATGCGGTGCGCGACCTGGCGCACATGGACGTCGTGGCAATTCACCAACTCGTCGTACTCGGCGGTCAGCGAGTTCAGGAACTCTTCGATCGAGCGAGAGAGCTGCTTCATTTCGCCGCCGCCGACGTCGGGCGTGGCGATGTGACGTCCGAGTGGCTCGATGTGAATGTTGACGTCGATCGGGCCGTCGCGTAGCTCGCGGATGCCGTCCTCGAGTTCGGAGGCCTGGCGATGTGCGTCGCGCAGGCTGAGGTTCTCGTCTACTTCCAGGTGCAGCTCGACGAAAAGCTGATTCTGCTGTTGGAGAGCGCTGAGGTCGTGAATCGCGAGCCCCATGCGCTGTGCGACGGCGCGAATCGCTTCGAATAGATGCTCGCCCTGGCGAGCGCGCGGCTCCGCATGCACCATCACGTCGGACGGAACGATTTCGTTGATGCGTTTCTCGATGGCGTCGCTGAGCGCGTGGACTTGCTCGAGGCTCGCGGTGCGCGGCACGCTGACGGTCGCGTCGACGAAATGGCGATTCCCTGCGCGGCGCACGCGGACGCGATCCACATCAAGGACGCCATCCATGCGGGCGACGGCGCGCGCGATCTCTTCCTGCAGGCCTTCGGGAGCGGTGTCGAGGAGCGCGTCGATGGTGCGCTTGCCGAGTTGCGAGCCCACCCACAGAATCACGCCGGCGACGCCTAAGCCTGCGAGCGCGTCGGCATATTGGAGCCAGGGCACGTTCCACGTTTCTCCGGCCCAGACGAGCCCAATACCAGCGATGACGACGATCGTGCTCCAGACATCGGTGGAGAAATGGAGCGCATCGGCCTCGAGCGCTTCGCTGGGATATTTTTTCACCACGTGGGAAAGCGCGCGCGCGCGCGTCATGTCGATCACCAGCGCAATCGAGAGCACGATGACTGCGGTGATGCTCGGCTGGATGTGAACGGAGCGGAAAAACAGCCGCTCGAACGCTTCGAAAATAATGTAGAGCGCCGTGATCAGCAGAAGAGCCGTTTCGACGAACGCGGAGAAATTTTCGAATTTGCCGTGACCGTAAGGGTGGCGTTCGTCGGCGGGCTGATCTGAAACGCGCACCGACAAAAACGTGATCACCGCGGCGACGAGGTCGAGCCCGGAATGCAGCGCTTCCGATAGGACGCCCAAGCTGCCCGTGCGCAGGACGAGAAACGCCTTCAGCGAAACGAGAATGATGGCGGAGCCGACGCTGAGCAGCGCCGCTCGCTTCTTTTCACGCACTTCGCCGGAAAGATCGCCTGTCATGGTCGCTGCCTAGACTACCTCAACTGGCCGCGTTCTGAGGTTAGGGTCGTGCTAATCTTCGCCGCCATGAAACGGACTTATTGGCTTGGCGTGCTTGTAACACTTTTCTGCGCTACGTCGCCGCTGGCGCTGTCGGCAAAGGTGACGCGCGTCGAGATTCTTTCGCGCGCCGACGTGCTCGGCGGCCAATCATTCGGCGACGCCGGCGCATACGAACGGATTGTCGGCCGCGTCTACATTTCGCTCGCGATCGGGGACGAACACAATCGCCGCATCGTCGATCTCGCCAACGCGGTTACGTTAAAGGACGGCGAAGTCGAATTCTCCGCGGATCTCGTCGCGATCCGGCCGAAAGATCCAAGCAAAAGCAACGGCTCGATGATTCTCGAGAGCCCGAATCGCGGGCACTCCGCCATTTTGCGAATTCTAGATGGTGGGGACTGGAACGCAGAGCGCGATGCAGGCGACGCGTGGTTGCTCCGCAAGGGATTCACCTTCGTCAGCCTCGGCTGGCAGTGGGATGCCGCTGACGGATTCAAGCTCTACGCGCCGATCGCGAAAGAAAACGGCAAGACCATCACCGGTTTGCTGCGAGGCGATCTGATGCTGTCGAAAACGATGGAGGAAATTCCGCTCGGCCACTTCACCGACGGAAAAATTGGAGGGCTCGAATATCCGGTCACAAATCCGGACGATGCGAGAAATGTTCTAACGGTGCGCGATTCGCGCGAAGCTCCGCGCTCAACAATCCCGCGCGATCAGTGGCAATTCGCGAGTAACGTCGACGGAAAATTGCAACCGAGCAATCGGCACATCCATTTGAACGGCGGATTCCAGCCGGGAAAGCTGTATGAATATGTTTATGCCGTCGCTGATCCGGTCGTCGCGGGCGGCGGTTTTGCGATGTTTCGCGATTTCGCGTCGTATGCGAAACACGATCCTAAGGCTGTGACGCCGGTACTGCGCGTCTACGGCGAGGGTATTTCGCAAAACGGTCGTTTCCTACGCGATTTTCTCTACCAAGGATTCAACGCCGACGAGCAAGGTCGCATCGCGCTCGATGGAATCCTGGCCCACGTCGCAGGCGCCGGGCGAGGCAGTTTCAACTATCGATTCGCGCAACCGTCGCGGGACGCGCAGCCAACGTCATCCGTATTCTTCCCCACCGACGTCTTCCCTTTTACCGACCAGCCCGAAACCGATTCGCTCACCGGTGAAACCGGCGGATTGCTCGACGTAGCCACGAAGCAAAACGTCGTACCGAAAATATTCCTCTCGAACACTTCGTATGAATATTGGGGCCGCGCCTGCGCACTGATCCACGTGACACCGGACGGACTTCACGACGCGACCATTTCACCTAACGCGCGCATCTATCACTTCACGGGGCTGCAACATTTCAGTGGATATTTTCCACCCGACAAGGGCAAAGGTGATCTCGACGGCCAGCAGCCGGAGTCCCCGCTGCCGGTGCGCTATTTCTGGCGGGCGATGATCGTCAACATGGATGCCTGGGTGCGCGGCAACGTGGCGCCTCCTGACAGCAGCTATCCCAAGATCGCGGACGGCACGCTCATCCCGCTTGAAAAATACAATCCACCTGCGATTCCCGGCTTGCGCAGACCGCACGAAGCCACCGCCGCCTATCGCATCGACTTCGGCCTGAACTGGCGCGACGGAATCCTCAGCGTGCAGCCGCCGAAGGTTGGCGAAGCGTTTCCCGTCCTCGTGCCGGCGATCGACGCTGATGGAAACGAGCGTAGCGGTGTACGATCGCCGGAGATCAGCGTTCCGCTTGCGAGCTTTCTGAGTTGGAATCTGCGCGATCCATCGATCGGCGCGCCACACGAACGTGTCGCGTTCGAATTGTCGTTCGTGCCGTTTCCGAAAACCGAGGCCGACCGAATTAAATCGCGCGACCCGCGAAGATCGATCGCAGACCGCTACGAAGACCACGACGACTATCTGGCGCGGTTCACGAATGCGCTCGACAGGCTGATTCAGCAACGCTGGATTTTGCCGCAAGACCGCAGTGCCATTTTGCTGCGCGGTGAAGAAGAGTGGGATTTCGCAACGGCGAGATGACTTACGTGGTGCTGGAAGGCACGGACACGGCAGCGGCGCGCGGTAGGAAACGCATCGCCACCGAATTCATGCAATAACGCAGACCGGTCGGCTCGGGGCCGTCGGTGAACACATGGCCCAAGTGCGAATCGCACAGCTTGCACAACGCCTCGCGACGCACCATCCCTAGCGAAATGTCTTTGTGCTCGTATACATTTTCATCGGCGATGGGCTTCCAGAAGCTCGGCCAGCCGGTGCCCGAATCAAATTTTGCGGATGAGTCAAAAAGAGCGTTGTCGCAGCAAATGCAACGATACAAGCCCGGCGAATGCTGCTTGTCAAGTTCGCCGCTGAAAGCCCATTCCGTACCAGCCTGGCGCGTGATGTTGTAACTCGATGGCGAAAGCTGCTTCTTCCAATCCTGCTTGGTTTTTCGCACGCGCGGCTCAGAGATGGGCCCAACGCGTTCGCCCGCATCGGTGAAGCGAATCACGGTTACCGGCGATGGATCATTCGAAGTTGGCGTAGGCTCGTCGCTAGCAAATGCAGAACTCAGAACGCGCTGCACTCCAAACAAAAGACCTAGCCCGCCAAGCGTCGCGCCGCCAAATATGAACCCCCGTCGCGTTATATCTTTCATGTTTTTTCCGTTAGATGCCAAGCAGGAGGTCAGCTCCTAGCCCGGCGTCCATCCCAATTCTACGGCCGTCCAGTAACATTGGATGTCCCGGCGACCGCAACGACTCATCAACCTAGCTACGCACCGCGGCGGGCCAAAAGCTGACCTAACGTTCAGGGATATTGACTTCACCTAAGGTTCTTAAAAAGGTACTTGTCCGCCGACTACCCTAGCGATAGCTTCGTATCCAATCGTCGGAGAATCCTCAAAATGACGCAACGTACGATTTTGCTGGCAATCCTTTGTCTACTCGTCACGCGCGGCTGTAAAGCGCAGGCATCGCCCGTATCTCCAGCTACGTCGGCCATTTGGAATGCCATTGTGGCCGGAGCGCCCGATCCAACGCAGACGACTCACACCGAAAACGTCGAAATCGTACGCGACAAGGCGCACATCACGCTCGTCGACGGCACGCTTCAATTGATCCAACCCACAAATGGCCGGGTCTACGGCGCGGCATTTCGCGGTAACGGCCGCATTCAAGTCGATATACCAAACGGAATCGAGGGACAACAGCTTCGCCTGTTGGGCAAGCTCGACAAGATCGACCTGGCCTTCACCGAGGCCACTTTCACCTTCAGCGATGATTTTCTGGCGGAAGTATCGAAACAGGTGAGATGGCGTGCCGAAGCCGGCTCCCTGGGCGACCTCTATGCAAAACGCCAGCGAGAGCGGGAAGACCTTGGAGAATCCGATGTGCCGCGAATATTCCAAAGCCTACTGTCGGAAGATCCCGCCAGAACCGCCTTCTTTCTCGCCGATGTGAAAACGAAAGACCGGGGCTGGGTGGAAATCCGCAAGGATGCTCTGCTGCCCGAGGATTTTTCCGTCGTGCACTGGTCCGACACGTTTCGTGGGATGAATCTCGATCAGTGGATGAGCTTTCCAAGCGGCGGCATAACGGCAGCAGAGGCATGGCGAGACCCGCAAGCAAAGGAAGATTTTGCGATTCGTTCGAACTCGATGAACGTGAGCGTAACCTCGGGCGCCGAACTGCATGCGACATCCCAGATTGAAATCGATCCCAGATATTCCGGGCAACGCGTACTGCTGTTTGATCTGGATTCGAACTTGCGCGTCGAGTCCATCAAGGACGGTCAGGCAAAGGCCCTCGACTACGTCCAGTCACGAGAAGACAAAGACCGGCGGATATCGTATGGCGACTACGTTGCCGTGATTTTGCCGGCACCTTTGAAGCAGGGTGCACCCGTATCCCTAACGTTCACCTATGGCGGCAAGCGCGCCATCCGAAAAGCGAGCGACGGAAATTATTTTTGTGAAAGCTCCGGCTGGTATCCCGACCGGCCGAACAGTTTTTCAACTCGTACCAACTTTGACCTGACATTCCACAATCCCAAAAACACACTGCTCGTCGCTACCGGGAACAAAACCAGCGAAACAGTCGACGGCAATACGCGCATCACGACGTGGAAGAGCGAGATCCCGCTCGCGGTTGCCGGGTTCGCATACGGCGATTACAAGGTCTACAACCAGAAGGCCGACAACGTCGGCGTCGACGTCTACGCCAACCGGGGCCCGGACGACGTCATGAATATGCTTCAGCGATACTTCGATTCCGGCCGCGCCATGGCAGCAGTCGGGACGCTCTCTCCCGCAGCGATGGCCAAGACCATGGGAATCGAAATGAGCAACATGGTTCGCCTCTTTGACTCTTTCTATGGGCCGTACCCATACACGAGCCTCGCCGTCACCAGCATGCCGATCAGCTATTCCTACGGGCAAGGCTGGCCGGGTTTGATCTACCTTTGGTCTGGATCTTTTCTCGATGTCACGCAGCGCCACGCCATCGGACTCCAGGACTCCATCGAAATCAGCGATTTTTTCCGGGCTCACGAGACTTCGCACCAATGGTGGGGGCACCGCGTCGGATGGAAGAGCTATCACGATCAATGGCTGTCGGAAGGTTTCGCGGAATTCTCCGGAAATCTTTACGTGGAGTATCGCGAGAATGAAAAGGAATATCTGGCCCGATGGCGGAAGGAAAAAGAACGGCTAAGGACAAAAGACACGTTTGGCCACGAGATCGACTCCCTGGGACCGATCTGGATGGGCCAGCGCATTCATTCGTCGCAAACCGACGGCCGATCGTATCAAGATCTGATTTATTCGAAGGGCGGATATGTCCTGCAGATGCTGCGCATGCAGCTCAACAATCCGCGCGAACCCGATCCCGATCGCGCGTTCAAGGACATGATGCAGGACTACTGCAAGACCTTCGATAACAAAGCGGCCTCCACCGAAGATTTCAAGGCCATCGTCGAAAGACACATGACGCGGGGCATGGACCTCGACGGCAATAAAAAAATGGATTGGTTCTTCAACGAATACGTCTACGGCACGGGCATTCCGCAATACCAATTTCACGCTACGGCCGAACCCACACCGGATGGCAAGACCCACATCACGGGACAACTCGTTCGAACCGGCGTGCCTGAAAGCTGGAAAGACGTCGTTCCCATGTATGGGCACATGGGCGACAAAGTGATTCGAATGGGCTCACTGGCAGCGACGCATTCAACCGAGCCCATCGATGCGACGATCCCAGGCAAGATCGATCGCATCACCATCAACGATCACGAAGATCTGCTGGCAGAAGTCCATCAGTAAGTGAGTGACAGCTTTAAGGACCACTCAGCGTTCGGCTGAGCTATTTCGCCGCGTTGAGTGGCGGAGCGGCGAGCAGCGGCAAGCGCTTCGGTTCGCCGCGCGCGCCGCGAACTTCGAGCTCTTCGAACAGCAGCGAAGGTGCCACGACCGATGCCGGAAGTCCGCCATTCGCCGCGCCGAATGCGCCAAGCGCGGTGCCCGAGAAGCCCGCAATCTGGCTCTGCATGTAGTTGAAGACGTAGTCGTCGTTGCCGATGCCCGCGAGGTTGCGCAGCGAACGTGTGTTCACGCCGACAATCCGCGCGCCGCGAATGATTTCTTCGCGTCCATCTTCTGGGTAAACCTTGTAGACAAGGAGCGGCAGGCGATCGCCCGTGCCTGCGCCGCCGCCATAGCTGGCCAGTAGCTCGGAGAAATCCTCCTGGTGCAGCAAGCTCAGCGATGGATTGTCCATCTCGCGCACGATGATGCAGTACGCCAGTTTTTCGGACTTGCACTCGTCCAGGAATTTCTTCTTCAAGTCCGCCGCCGACATGGTTTCCGTCGACTTGAAGAACAGATTGCTCATCGTCGGCTTGGCGTCGGCCAGTAGCGCCGAGCGACCGTGCCCATTCGATTGATTCGAATCGTTGCCCGGCCGCCGCGACATCAGCATCTCTTTCAGCGTGCCGTTGTCGACGACATCGACCTTCTCCGCCTTCACGCCTTCATCGTCCACCGAGTACGAACCGATCAGCGGCGTGCCTTTGTAATCCTTTGCACTGGGATCGTCGACGACGCTTACGCTCGTCGGCAATACGCGGGCGCCGATGCGTCCGGTCCAATCGCTTTTGCCGCCCAGGTTGCCGAGCATCTGCTCGAAGATCGGCTGAAACGAAATGGGCGGGCGCGCACCGTTGATCGCCGGGCCAAGAATCTGCGCGATGAGTGGAGCGGCAGCCCGAGCTTCGAACAACACCGGACCGGTGTAGTCCTGTGCGATGGAGCCAGAGCGCAGCATCATCAACTCACTGCCCGTGACGTTCAGTCCTTTACGCACAGCGTCGACACTCGGCAGATCTGCCGGCTTAGGCGCGTATGCCGAGTAGAGATGATTCAGCGGCATGCCGTCTTTCGCGAGCGTGTTCATACCCGACTCGATCGCGGCAAACGTGCGATTGGTTCGAATTTCCGTGCCTTCGCTGGTCATCAGATATTCGGTCGCATAAACCAAATAGTAGGTAACGCGCGATTCGTAGATTTCCGGGAACTGGCGAAGTGTCGCCGAAGCCTGTCGCGCTTCGTCGTCCCAGTTGCGATTCGTCCAATCCGAAGTCACAAGCGGTTCGACAATCTGAACCGGCTGCGCCTTCGAAAAATCGTCGATGTCGCCCTGCCGCGCGAGACTGCTCAGGTACGCCTGTTTGCGGGAATATGTCTCGACCGCTTCCTTGAACGCCTGATCCGTCGCGATCCACAAATCCTGTCGCAGCGAATCGTAGTCGCGATCGATGCCGACCGAACCGGTCGAGCCGATGAATCCGCGGAAGCCTTCTTCGCCGATGAAGTTGGAGCTGTCGAGCTTGTAGGTGCCGACGCGCGCTTCGACGTCCATGAATCGGTTGCGCGTGTGTCTGCTGCTCAGCAGCGTGCCGAACTCCGCTACGATCTCTTTCACGTCGAGATCGAGCAGACGATATTCGACGTAATATGGCTTGACCGGCTCGTTCGTGCCGGGAATTTTCAGCTCCAGCCGTGTTTTCGAACGCGCCATCTCGTCGCGCATCGCGCGCAGCGTCTGATCTTTGTCTTGTGGCGATTGAGCCTGCGCTGCGCCTTTACCGCCGGCAGCTTCCACTCGAGCCGGTGCAAACCAACTTATCGCCGCAGCCACGACCGCAACTCCAACTATCATCTGCCGGCGATTCACTGTGCACCTCCCGACTTCGCCGCATCTTGTGCAGGCGAAGGCAGAATCGGCGGCCGATCCGTTGAGCTTTCTTTCTTCTGCACTTCGAGTTCGCTGGTCAGAATCGCCGGAGCAGCAGCCGAAACTGGCACCGAGCCCGATTCCGCTCCGCAATAACCGTTGAAAACTTCCTGTGTATCGCCTGTCGCAACGATCTTCGTCAGCGAAGCCAGCGGCGTGCCCACGATGTCGACGCCGCGCACCAACTCATCGGGCCGCCCGTCGGCAAACACCTTGTAAACCACCAGCGGTTGCACCTGGAACGCTTGCGGCTGCCCGCGCCCCGTAAATGTGAACCCGCCCGCAATGTCGTCGATCAGCAGCCCATACGGCTTGTGCTGCTGCTTCACCAATTCGATCAGCTTCACACGGAGTTGCGCGTTCGTCATCGTCTTGCTGCTCTCGACGATCAGGTTGCCCTGGCGCGAAACCGGAGACGCGCCAAGCTGCCGCCGTCCATGCCCGTTCGAATGCGGGAATCCGACCAGCGGAGAGCGCGACATCTCAAAATTTTTCAGCACACCGTGATCGACCATCATCACGCGGTGCGCCTTCACTCCTTCGTCGTCGTATTCATAGAAGCCCAGCAAGTCTTCCTTGCCCAGTTTCGGCATCGTCGGATCGTCGATGATCGTCAGAAAGTCCGGCAAAATTGGCTCGTCCACTTTCTTCGCGAACGTCTGTCCTTCGGCAACGTCCTTCTGCCGATGCCCTTCCGCGCGATGGCCGAAAACTTCATGGAAGAAAACCGCCGCCGCACGCCCTGTCAGCAGCGCGGGCGTGACCGACGGCTCGTTCAGAGGAGCTTTGACCAACCCTTCCAATTCCTTGCGCAACGTAGCGCCCGCCGCGAGCACCGCCTTATCGTCCGGCGCATCCGAAGGATTCACCCAGTCAAAATTGTAGTAGCGCTCGAGATCCATGCCATCCGGCGCCTTGCCCTGAATGAATAGCTCGAGCCGATAGCGAATCTGCCCGTACTGCAACTGCGTCCCTTCGCTCGTAATCTGGTACGCGTTTTGCGCCTGCGCCGTGAACGTCACGATCGAGTTGATCACCGCGGGGGAAGTTCGAAATTCCTTCGTGTACGCGCGCACTTTCGCTTCCCAAGGCGTACGATCCACCTTGATCGAAACCTCGGGACCAATGTCGGTATGCGGCTGTTCGTGCGTGAAATCCGGCGCAGCGCCTTCCGCCGTTTCGACTTTCACTTCTTTGCCAGTCTTGATTTTGATCAGCGCTTCGGCCGCGGACCTGTATTGCTTGTCGGTCTCGAGCCAAATCGCGCGCCGCAACACTTCGGTATCGTTGTCGATTGGTGCGGGCGTACCCGGGCCGCCCCGCTGCTCCTGCCGCGTGCCGACTTTGTGCGTGTTGTCGAGATCGTAGCTGCCCGTGCGCACCGAAACTTCCAGCCATCGATTGCGATCTTCGTCGCTCGAGAGCAGCGCGCCGTTCGAGCCCGAGACATTCACTCGATTCGTGTCGGTGACCGTATAGCCGATGTAGTACGCCGGTGGATCCTGCGCATTCAACACTTTGAATGAGCGATCAAGCTCCAGCTGCATCGCCGCAAGTAGCGGCGAGCGCTTCGCCGTCGAGGTGTCCGGCGGAGGCGGCGGGGGCGGCGCCGCATGCGCCAACCGCGCCGTCGCGGGCACAATCATCGCCAGTAACGCGAACGCAGCAACAACGGATACCATTCTGTTTCGATTCGATTTACGCAAAGGAAGCCTCACTCACTGTTAGACGAGTCTGCGAATCATTCAGTGTACGACAGCGGCTTGTAGGCGTACAAATCGCGTGCAATCATTGGCAACGACGCGCAGGCAACATACGTTCGACGCACTAGGCGGGGATATCGTTGCTCGCCACCAGCGGCCATTTCTCTTCCTTCCGCTCTGATGAACGGAAAAGTGCCGCGGCCATGTCGTCATGTTGGCTTCTTCCCTGCGCGAACAAATCTACTTCGGAAAATAGGTGAGTTAAAAATTCGCTCGGCGAGGTTTCTCGATACGCTTCGCATACCTTCTGCAATTGCTCCAGCCCAAAAGCCTCTCCGCCGGGGCTGAATGCGTCTGATATTCCATCGGTGAAGAAAAGCACGGAATCGCCTGGTTCGACGGTTATCGTCGAAGTTTCGTATGTCACGGATGGATCAAACAGTCCTGGCGGTATTCCCTGAACTTCCAACACGCGGGAACCTCGCGCCGAAAAATGACAGGGTCCGGGCATACCCGCGCCTGCGATACACATCTCTCGCGTCTTCGGATTGTAGACCGCATACTGCATTGCCGCGTGCCGCCTCGGCACGCATCGCAGCATCAATCTTCGATTCAACATCGACATCACAGCTGCGGGCGACTGTCCCGTCTTGTGAATTCCTCGCAGCGTTCCCACGGCCAAGGCCCCATACATCGCGGCGGGCAATCCCTTTCCCGACACGTCACCCAGATACAGGCCGATGGTTCCATCCGGCAGTTCGAAATAGTCCAGGAAGTCTCCGCCAACTGCTGCCACCGGCTGAAATTCATGCGATATCTCTATTGATCCGACGTGCAACGTGTCGTTCGGAAGCATTAGCGTTTGTATCGAACGAGCCTCGTCCAATCCTTCTTCGTGCAGCCTCTCGAGGACGCTCAACTCGACTTGCGTTGCAGCAATATCCATTTCGTTTTCCGTATCTTGTTGATCACACCGGGGAGGGGTACGACGTCGTGGTCATTCTATCAGGGCCGACCGCATAGGGTCCCGAAAGCACGCCATTGTTTCTTTCTGGACACATGATCTACACGTCCGTTGCGTTGCGTTCTAACGCACAACACAATTTCTCTATGCGTGCTTTGGCTCTATTGCTGGTTTTCGCCGGAATTGCTTTTGGCATTTACGAATATTCGCTCAAGAAAATGCCCACCTCCGACACAGGCACTGCGTCAACCCAAGCAATCAGTCTCACCGGCGTCCGTGGCGACCTCCTGCAGATCGCTCAATCCGAACGCAGCTTCCAGGCGCTCAGCGACCACTGCGCCAACATCGACGAACTCATCTCCACCAACTCGATCACCATGCGCCAGCCCGAGCGCGACGGCTACACCTACACGCTCGACTGCGGCGCCGCAGGCAACTTCACCGCCACCGCCCGCCACGCCCCCGCGCCAGAAAATTCCCCCATCCGCTACCCCACTCTTTCGATCGACCAGACCATGCAAGTCTCAGAAACCCAATAGCGCCTGTCATCTCACCTTCTGTACGGCCGCGGCTTGTTTACCCTGAGACTCGAAGGGCTCCGCCCGGCCGTTGCGTCTTGCCTCAATCCGACGCGCGGCCACTCTTCGGGTGCCGCTTAACCTTGGCTCCAATCTAAACCGCCCCTAATCTCCCGGAACTTTTCCCCGCCCTCCGCGTATCTCTATCCAGCAGCGCCAACCCGGCGCACTCAAAAAATAGCGACGTATCTCCGCAAACGCGAAGGAGCAAGAAAATGACCGGAGAATTCATAGGCCTCGTAGCGGTAATCCTCACCTGCGGCATCCCCGTCGCCGGCATGTACACCTACTACCACGTCCGCAAATTGCGCAGCCAAGAGCGCCTCGCAGCCATGGCACGCGGCGTCGAAATCCCGATGGTCGCTGACCTTTCCGAGTCGGCTCGTTCGCGCCGCGCCGCCATTCTGCTCTGCGCTGGCGCCGTCGGCTTCATTATCACCTTCGGTCTGATTGCCGGCATTGAGCACGAGCCCGAGACCTGGGTCGCCGCCTCCTTCGGCATCATCCCGCTCGCCGTCGGCATCGGCTACTTCCTCGACTACACGCTGATCCGCCGCGACGCCAGCGCCCACTAACCGTCTGCGCGCAACCAACGCTCCGCATCCGATACATGTAGGGGCGCACCACGCTCTACCCTGAGCTTCGAAGGATGTGCCCCTTGTCCGCACGATTGTTAGTGGTCTCCGACGGTCTGCCCGTAGTCCTAGAGCCTCACTCAATCCGCTGTGCTACCATAAGCCTTCATGCATCCGGCAATTCCTCGTCTCATTGACCTCCAGGTTGTCGATCACCACATCGCTTCTCTGCGCGCCGAACTCGAAACCTTCCCCAAGCTCATCCAGCAGGCCGACCTGAAACTCACCAACGCACGCAATGGAGTCGCTGCCGCCAAGGAAGCGCAGCTGAACTCCCAAAAAGAGCGAAAAAAGTTTGAGCTCGACGTCGATCAGTGGAAAGAACGCGCCCGCAAATATCGCGACCAGACCGGCGCCGTAAAAACCAACGAAGCCTACAAGGCCTTGCTCCACGAAATCGCGAACGCCGAAGCCGAAATCGCCAAGGCCGAAGACCGCCAGCTTGAAATTATGGTGGCCGCCGAAGAAACCGACAGCCGCCTGAAACAAGCGGAGTCCATCCTGCGGCAAGACGAACAACTGGTCGCGACCGTTCGCCATGATATCCAGGTGAAGAACTCCGCCAAGAAAAAGGAACTCGAAGCCGCGCTTGCCGAACGCGAGAAAGCCGCCGCTCCGATTCCCGACGATCTTCGCGTGCTCTACGACCGCATCGCCAAGCGCCACAACGGCACCGCTCTCGCCCAGGTGAAAGACGAACAGTGCAAAGGTTGCGGCCTGCGCGTGCTTCCGCATATCTCTCAGTTACTGACCCAGGACGTCGACGACACCGAAGTTTATCGCTGCGAAAGCTGCGGCCTGATTCTCTATTCGCTCGAACCGCTCACTGCGGTAAATCCCGACGCTGCTTCGGGCAACGTCGCTTCAGCCACCACTTCCTAATGCCAAAACGCTCATCACCACCCGAAGGCGCACGCTTGTTCGGTGACGCCGCAGCTGATTCGAAGCCCGCCGCTGGGGCGACGCCCGCGTACCGCGCCAATATCGACGGCGGCTCGCGCGGCAATCCTGGTCCCGCCGCATACGGCGTTCTGATTCGCGACGCCAAAGGCGAGCCCGTCGCGCGCCTGAAAAAATATATCGGCCGCATGACCAACAACGTCGCCGAATACTACGGACTGATCGCCGCGCTCGACTATGTCGAAGCGCAAGGCATTCGCGCGCTGCGCATCGAAAGCGATTCCGAGCTTCTCGTCAAACAGATGAAGGGCCTGTACAAGGTCCGCAGCCCGGAGCTTGCGCCGCTCTACGAACGCGCGCGAAAGATGGCGGCTGCGCTCGATTCATTCCGCATCGATCACGTCTATCGCGAACACAATCGCGAAGCCGATGCGCTCGCCAACGAAGCGATGGACGAAGTCGAAGGTCCCGACGCAAAACCGCGCGGCTCAAAATCCGCTGCAGCGTCGAAGTCTGCAGCACCAGTCGCGAGTGAAGCGCGCAGCGCGACAGCCGCAGCGTCTCCATCTACGGCCGCCGCTGCCGGATCAGCGCCAAAGGGCTTACCCAGCGACGTCCGCAAAATCCGCGCTCGCTACCGAGCCGGCGTCCTCTATCTCCTCGAAGACGTCGAACTCCCCGACGGCCTCGAAATCGACGTCCTCCTCCGCGTCCCCCGCAAATCCTAATCGCGTCAGCCCCAACACGAAACGCTCCGCCCCCTCTCAGCATCACACCCACCTGTAGCCGCGATCGCTTCCCAGATCGCGGGATTTAGACGCCACAAATCAGGGATCACAACGACGTGCGCCGATTCTCAAAAACCCCCGCTCCCGAATCACCGCAATGTCACCACAAAATCTTTTCCCTCAAACCGTTCGCCATAGCGCTAGCGATTCTCTTCGTCATCACCGCCGCCACAACCGCCGACACCCTCTACTACCATCACATCTTCTTCGACAACAGCCTCGAGCACGACGCCTACTTCTACTCCTCCGGCAACGCCTCCGCCCCAAGCACTCTCAATCTCATCCACGGCAAACTCCCCGTCGAAAATAAATTCTTCTACACGCCTCCAAACGCACTCCGCCTCGAATGGACTTCCGCGCGCTCCGGCGGATGGGACGCCACCGTCGACGTGATGCGCTTCCGCGATCGTGAAATCAATTTCATCGGCGGCAATTTATTTTTCTGGTGTTACTCGCCGCAGGGCATCCCCTCTCGCGCTCTTCCAGAAATTCGCATCAGCGACACGAACTCACAATTCTCACGCGCCCTCAAACTCCGCGAATTCATCGGCGATCTCCCCGCCAACCACTGGACCCAAGTCAAAATCCCCCTCGCCGAATTCGCCAGCGCCTCCATTCACGATCTCGACCCCAACCTGCTCGAGAGCATCGTCTTCACGCAAGACGAAGCCGACAAAACTCCTCACACGCTCATCCTCGACGAAATTAAAATCGACACCGACGCTGCAACCGCCGCTCCATCCGCCAGCGCCCAGGGTGCCCCACCCTCGGTTTCTGAGGGTGGGGGTTTAGACTCAACCTCCACCCACAACTCCCCATCACCACAAAACTTAAAAGCCACTGCCTACGAACGCCACATCGACCTCAAATGGGATCCCGTCCCCGACGATCACGTCGAGCGCTATATCATTTTTCGCTCGCTCGACGACGGACGCACCTATCAACCCATCGGCACACAAGTCCGCGGCATCACCCGCTTCTCCGACTACCTCGGCGCTCCACCGCGCACCGCGACATACAGAGTCGAAGCTTCCGACGCTTCGTACGAAGAATCGTCAGCGTCAAACACCGCCTCCGCCACAACTCACCCACTCACCGACGACGAACTCCTCACCATGCTCCAGGAAGAATGCTTCCGCTACTACTACGAAGGCGCGCATCCCGACTCCGGCACCACACTCGAAAATATCCCCGGCGACGATCGCATCGTCGCGACCGGCGCGTCCGGCTTCGGCATCATGTCGCTGGTCGTCGGTGTCGACCGCGGCTTCATCACGCGTGACGAAGGTCTTACGCGCCTGAACAAAATCGTCACCTTCCTCGAAAAAGCTCCGCGCTATCACGGCGTCTGGTCCCACTTCATGGACGGTCACACCGGCGCCAGCCTTCCCGTCTTCAGCATGTTCGACAACGCCGGCGATCTCGTCGAAACCGCGTTCCTCGTCGAAGGCCTGCTCACCGCACGCCAGTATTTCCATCGAGACACGCCGAGCGAGCGTGATCTCTACGATCGCATCGAGCGACTCTGGAACACCGTCGAATGGGATTGGTATCGCCGCACGCCAGACGGCGACGCGCTCTTCTGGCACTGGTCGCCCGAATTCGCCTGGCACATCAATCACCGCATCACCGGCTACAACGAAGCGATGATCATCTATCTGCTCGCGATCGCAGCGCCCACCCACGGCGTTCCCGCCGACCTCTACTACACGGGCTGGGCCGGCCAATCCGCCGCCGCAGTGAACTATCGCCGAGGCTGGAGCCCCGACGCCAACGCGCGCGCAAAATCCGCCGCCACCGCCGGCGACCAATATCGCAACGGCCACTCCTACTTCGGCACCAAGCTCGATGTCGGAGTCGGCAGCGGCGGCCCACTCTTCTACGCTCACTATTCCTATATGGGTTTCGATCCGCGCGGACTCCGCGATCGCTTCACTGACTACTTCACCAATAATCGCAACATGGCGCTCATCAATCGCGCCTGGGTCGAACACAATCCAAAAAATTTAAAGGGTTACGGCGCCGATAACTGGGGACTCACCGCGAGCGACGGTCCGAATGGTTATCTCGCGCACGCACCCGACTCGCAAGACGACGACGGCACAATGACTCCAACCGGCGCGCTCTCAAGTTTCCCGTACACGCCCGAAGCTTCGATGGCCGCGCTCAAACATTTCTATCGCGACAAAGGCGCCGACATCTGGGGCATCTACGGCCCGCGCGACGCCTTCAACGAGACATCCGACTGGATCTCACCGATCTACATGGGCCTAAACCAAGCCCCAATCGTAGTCATGATCGAAAACTACCGCACAGGCCTGCTCTGGAAGCTCTTCATGTCCAACCCCGAAATCCAGCCCATGCTCGACAAAATTGGCTTCAAGAAAGACGTGTCAAAAGAAACGCATTAGCCTTTATTTATTTGGGTGATTTCAATTTCGTCCGCAAATCTTTTCGTCCCTCTAGCACGACCTCAATCATCAACGACTTCTTGTGGCGGACGCGCGCGCCAGCCTCATCCGGTACATCCGCAATGCGGCGCAAGAACTCGGTGTCTGCCAACCGAATCATCAGGCGTCGAAGCTCGCTATCTTCGCGTCTTTGTTCAGTGCTGGCACACCGCGCAATCGCGATCCCTTGGAGCCTGGTAACCTGCCCACGATCAAGTTTTACCGACTTCAGTTTTCGGTAGAATTTTTCCTTCTTGTAACCAGATCGGGAGACCGGAATATCCGCCTCTAGAAAATTGATGATGTCGTCGCAAGCGTTGACGTCGCCGGCGAGGAACCGCTTCTCTGCCGGCGCGAGGGCCTCGTAAAGCAAACCCAGACTCCGAAAGTGTTCGGCAAGTTCGTGAGTCGTCGCTTCATGACCCTTTTTGTTTGAGCCGTATTTCGAGCGGGCTGCTTCGTACGCCGAAAGATGAGTTGCGCTGGCCTGTTGAGCGTTTCTGAGGAGTTCTCGATAACGCTCAACCGTTGGCATGAAGCCACTTTAGCGTATACACCATCGCGCCTCAGTCACAGATTCCGAATCGCCACCACCGGATCAACCTTCCCCGCCCGCCGCGCCGGCACAAAACAAGCCACCATCGCCACGATCCCCAACAAAACCGACACCGCCACAAACGTTACCGCATCCGTCGAGCTCACTCCATACAACAAACCCGCCACCACCCGCGACACCGCATACGCCCCGACCAATCCCAGCACAATCCCAATCCCCGTAATCACCATCCCCTGCCTCAACACCAGCCGCCACACATCACCCGCGCGCGCCCCCATTGCCATTCGAATCCCAATCTCCTGCGTTCGCTGCCCCACCGAGTACGCCATCACTCCATAAATGCCGATCGTCGCCAGAATCATCGCGATCACCGCAAAACTTCCCACCGCTACCGCTCCCGCGTGCAACGGAAACAACGCAAATCCCATGTGCTCTTCCAACGTCTTCACGTTGTACACGGGCAGAGTCGCATCCATCTTCTCGACTTCCCCGCGCACGCTCAGAATCGCCGCCTTCGCATCCGTCTCCGTGCGCACTGCCATCGCTGCCTGCGGCGAATACCTCTGTGTCATCGGGTAATAAACCGTCATCGTGCGCTCTTCTCCGATGCTCTGATACTTCCCGTTCTTCGCCACGCCGACGACTTCCGCCGTCACCGCGTCCCCGCCATTCCCTGTTTTCATCCCCTTCCCTACCGCATCCTGCCCCGGCCAAAACCGATCCGCGAGGGTCTGATTCACGATCAAAACCGGCGGAGATTTTTTCCCGTCCGTCTCCGCAAAATCCCGCCCCGACACCATCGGAATCCCCATCGCCGCAAAATATCCCGGCGTCGTGCTGTTGTAGATCACGCTCGGCATCTCGACCGGCTTCGGCATCGGGCGGTCTGCCGGATACGCATTCGTCGAATTCGCTCCCAACTCCAGCGGCAGCACGCTGATCCATCCCACCGCATCGACTCCCGGCAGCGCCTTCACGCGCTCGGAAATCTGCCCATAAAAATGGTCGCCCTTCGTCGAATCGTAGCCCTGCAAACCCAGATCGACTGCCATCGTCAGCGCGTGGTCCACCACAAATCCCGGCCCCGCCTTCGTTGTCTGCTGCAAACTCCGCACCGTCAGCCCCGCCGTGATTAGCAACACCAGCGACAGCGCCACCTGCAGCACCACGAGCCCGTTGCGCAGCCACAACCGCCCGCGTCCGCCGCCCATATCCTCTTTCAAGCTCGTTACGACATCGCCCTTCGTCGCCTGCAACGCGGGAATCAGTCCAAATCCCACGCCGGTCAGAATCGCCAGCGACGACACAAACGCCACCACGCGCCAATCCATCCGCAAATCCAGCTTCAACGCAAAATCCGTCGCCGGCAGCGCCGCTTGCGCCGCGTGCATCAGCATCACGCCCAGCAACAATCCCAGCCCCGCGCCAATCACCGACAGCAGCAAGCTCTCCGTCAACAATTGCCGCGCCAGTCTCCATCGCGTCGCGCCGATCGCCATGCGCACCGCAACCTCTTTTCGCCGCGTCGTCGCCCGCGCCAGCAGTAAACTCGCCAAGTTCGTGCAAGCAATTAGCAGAACCAGCCCCACCGTCAGCATCAGCGCGCCGCTGAACGCCAGCACCGCGTTTCGCAGACTCGGCATGATCAATCCCGGCGGCGTCAGCATCACCGCCATACCTTCGTCTTCGTTCGGATACTGCTTGCTCAACCCCTCCGCAACCGTATTCAGTTCCACCTCCGCTCGCTTCGCGCTCATTCCTGGTTTCAACCGACCAATCGCAAACCAGCTCCCGTTCCCGCGATAATCCCGCCCGTCCGTCGTCTCGATCCATCCCTGCATCGAACTCGGCGTCCAGAATTCCGGTGTAAAAATTGTCTCGGTCCCGAAGAATTCCGGCGGTGCCACTCCCACCACCGAAAAGCTGTGACCGTTGATGAGAATCGTCTTCCCCACCAATTCCGCATCCCCGCCAAATCGTCGCTTCCAGCATCCATAACTCAACACAACAACCGGATTCGCCAGCGGCTTCCGATCTTCTTCCGCGGTAAACATTCGCCCCAGCGCCGGCCGCACACCCAGCAACTCAAAATAATTCCCCGACACCAAATATCCCCACACGCGCTCGTTGTTTCCGTTGTGACTCAAACTCATCGGCGCAAATCGATACACGCCCATGCTCGCCAACGAATGGTTACGCTCTTGAAAATCCAGATAGTTCAGATACGCCATCGGCTGCGCATACAACGAATCGCCTTGTTTCGTCTGCGAGATCGCGACGACTTCGCCTGGTCGCTCGATCGGCAGCGGTTGCAACAGAATCGTGCTGATCAAACTGAAAATCACCGCGTTCGCGCCAATCCCTAAAACCAGGGACAGCAGCGCCACCGAAGTAAATCCCGGCGTCTTGCGCAATTGCCGCGCGCCAAATCGCAAGTCTTGCCACAACGTTTCCAGCCCGCCGCCTCCGCGCTCGTCCCAACTCAAATCCTTGATGTGCGCGCTGTTCCCAAAATGCCGTTCCGCTTCTGCTTTCGCGTCTTCCGGAGTCATTCCGCGACGCACGTTTTCCGTCGCGCGCATCTCCACATGAAACGCCCACTCTTCCGCAATCTCGCGATGCACATTTTCACCGCGAAATAATCCGCGCGCCCGCATCCGCAAATTCGCCACCCAACTCATTTCGCCCTCCACAATTCGTCAGCGTTCATCGCGTCGCTGCAAATCACGCTGTCCGCAAAACTTTGCCGATCGCTACCGACAACCTCGACCAGGCCTTCTCTTCCACACCCAGTTGTTTCTTCCCTGCACGCGTCAGCCGATAAAACCGCGCGCGCCGATTGTTCTCCGAAACGCCCCACGAACTCGCAATCCATCCGCGGCGTTCGATGCGATATAACGCTGGATAAAGCGTTCCTTCTTCCACCTTCAACATCTCTTCTGAGAATTGGCCGATGCGCTGGCCAACTCCGTAACCATGCATCGGTCCCAGCGACAGCGCTTTCAGAACCAACAAGTCCAATGTTCCTTGCGGTATCTCCGGCTTTTGCTTCGGCATCGAGTTCTTCCCTCTTTGCTTCTAGTAGTAACGGACAAGGCTATACAAATGTTCCCTAGAAGATCAAGGGAACCCAACTTTTTGAGTTTTTTGGAGTGTCGGGGTTTTACTTCAGGGCGTACGACTGATACAGCGTGTCGCGCTGGGCGGGGATGAATCCTGCGTCAGAGATAATGCGGCGCAGCTCGCCTTCGTTGGTGCGGTTGCGCACGCCCGCTGCGTAGACGACGTTCTCTTCAATCAAGATGCTGCCGACATCGTCGGCGCCGAACTGCAAACCGACCTGGCAAACCTTAATTCCCGGCGTAAGCCAGCTCGACTGAATGTGATCGACGTTATCAAGATAAAGCCGGCTGACCGCCAGCGTCTTCAAATAATCGACCGCCGTCGTCTCTTGCACTTTCTTGCCGAGCGCCGTGTTGTCCGCCGCAAAAATCCAGGGAATGAACGCGGTGAATCCGCCGGTGTCTTCTTGAATCCGCCGAATCCGGTCGAAGTGATTCACGCGATGCTTCAATTCCTCGCCGCAGCCAAACATCATCGTCGCCGTCGTGCGCAGCCCCAACGAATGCGCTGTGCGATGCACTTCTTCCCAATCGTCGCTCGTGCACTTCAGCCGCGCGATCTTCGACCGAATCTCATCATCCAGCAATTCCGCGCCGCCGCCCGGAATCGACTGCAGTCCCGCATCCATCAGCCGCTGAATCACTTCGCGAACGCTCATCTCCGAAACATTCGCGATGCACAAAATCTCTGGCGCCGAAAAACAATGCAGCCACACCTGCGGAAACCGTGTTTTCAGTGAGCGCAGTAGATTCTCGTAGTAGCCGATCTGCAAATCCGGATGCAGCCCGCCCTGGAGCAACACGCCCGTCCCGCCCAGCTCCAGCATCTCCTCGATCTTTTTGTAGATCGTCTCCAGCGGCAGGATGTATCCCTCCTTATCCCCCAGCGGCCGGTAAAACGCGCAAAACGAGCAATATTCGGTGCAAAAATTGGTGTAGTTGATGTTTCGATCGATCTGATAGGTAGCGACGCGCGGATCATTCTTCTTCATCCGCAGCGCATTCGCCTCCATCCCAACGCCAATCAGATCGTCCGACTCCAACATCTCGATCGCCTGCTGTTTCGTCAGCCCCACAATGAATCCTTAGACTCCATCCCTATTCTATCCGTTCTTCCCACCGGAGAAAGCAACCGCGAAAGGGGTAAAGACACCCCTACCCCCATGCTTTTTCGCAAGAATCTGATTCTAAAGGGTTTGTACGTCCACATTGCGTAAAAATGTGAAAACAAAGGGGTAAGGTGGGAATTTGAATTGGAACCCTGAGAGCGGGGCGCGAAGGTGAGTCGAGGCAACATGGTGGATGTTACCACAATTGCTTATATGATGTCTAGGTAAATATTGTAATCTGAATCGTTTGAGTAGGTTGCCGCCGATTCGAACAGCACAGGATTTCAAGGTAGCGAAATCGTCCGGCTCTAGTGCGTCTCGGTGAGTTCTACGCTCTCGTGAGGTTCTATATCCTTTTGCCCGCACAAGGGGCACATATCGTTGCAGCAACAATCCCAGACGTCGGTCCACGCTGTGCCATCAAGAGGGCAACGGTAGTAATTGACGAATTTTGGTTCGACCATTTTCTCCTCAAAGGTCACAAAACTCCGCCGACGCTCATGACAAGACCTGAAATGGCAGGTGCATTTTGGTCTCCAGAGTTCGTGTGCTCTAATCTCCCCGTGGATTTGCAGCTACCTGTTGAAAGTTTGGCAAATTACAAGAGTGCGTCCCAGCGTGCGCGAGTCGGGACAGAGTCCTGGGGCGCGATCAACTTGTTTTGCCCTTCTTGTTCTTCTACCCGACTGAATCCCACCCCCAGAAATCACGCCGCGATCGACTATTACTGCAATTCTTGTCGATCTCCGTTCCAACTGAAGAGCCAATCGAAAACCTTCGGAACCAAGGTCGTTGACGCCGCGTATTCTGAAATGAAGCGAGCGATTCTGGAAGATAGGACTCCCAACCTTTTTGTCCTTCACTACGATATTGAACAATGGTCTGTTCGCAATGTCATCTTGATTCCACATTTCGCGTTTTCCTTGTCGGCGATTGAGTGTCGCCCACCGCTTTCGGCAACTGCACGTAGGGCCGGCTGGATCGGCTGCAATATTCTTCTCAGCAGAATTCCGCAGGATGCCCAAATTCGCATTGTCACTGATGGCGTTCCTGTCCAGCCAAGAGATATACGCCATGCTTACGAGCGCCTGCGCCCACTCGAAAGTCTTCGTATCCAAAAACGCGGATGGACTCTGGACGTTTTGAGGGTTGTTCGAGGTCTGGACAAAGTAGAATTTTCGCTTCATGAAGTCTATGCCCACGCTGGTGCGTTGAAGAAGATTTACCCGCTTAATGAGCATGTGCACGACAAAATCCGCCAGCAACTTCAGGTGCTTCGTGACCTTGGGCTAATCGAATTTCTGGGAGATGGTCGGTATCGGCTTTGCACTTGAAAACGTTCGTTCAATATCGAGTCGCCACAACCACCACAGCTCAAAGTGCTACTGGCACTTACCTTACCCAGAGAACATGGATATGATTTTCGATGCGGGCGAAGTCGCTGTCGCTGGTGGCCACGGACGCGTCGCGAGAGACGGCGAGAGCGGCGGCGAAGCAGTCGGCATAGGGGAGTCTATGCCGGGCATGAATTTCGGCGCCCAGTTTGGTGAGAGCGTAGGTCGCTGGGATCAGATCGATTGGGAGCTGCGCAATTTCGGCGACGATATTTTGTGCCGTCGCTTCGCCTTCGGCGCGCCAGACGGAGTAGTACACCTCGCCCCAGTTCACCACGCTCATGAGCAGTTCGCAGGTTCCGCCCGCTGCTCGCTCGAGCAACTGCTCGACATTATCGGCGCCGGGCCGATTGAGAAAGAACGTCATTACGGCGCTGGCGTCGAGTACGACACACTCAGGCGGCACTGATGGCGTCATGTCACAGTTCGCGGTCGCGCTTGCGTTCTTCGTAGAGAATATCGAGAGAGCGCCCCTTCAACGAGCCACGCAGGCTGCGAATAAAACCGGATGTGAGCGGTTGCAGAACGAGCCGGTTGCCGTCCTCGACGAACGCGATCCGTGTCCCTTCGCGTATTTCATATTTGCGGCGCAACTTGGCTGGGATGACGAGCTGGCCTTTAGTCGTGACAGTTCCCACTTCTGACTTCATGGCTTACTCCTTGTTCATAGTATGCCATATTTTTAAATATAAGCCAATTTTAGCTTGCCTTACATGGGAGTGGAGCGCATAGCAGTCCCAGCCTGGGAAGACGGGAACAAGCGAAGCAGGTAACTGGTTGATGAAGAAGAGTCTATTGTCGCTTCGCGACTGCGGTGAGGGCGGGCTCAAGGACGAGGGGGTTGGGGCCGGGGGCGAGGTGGACGGGTTTGGCAGCGGGGGCGAGGTGGAGGGCGGCGGCTTCGTCGCAGAGCTCGGGGAGATTGAGGAGGCCGAAGGCGCGGGAGGCGTGGAAGTCGGCGACGACCTCGGGCGTGGCGACGGCGGGGCGCGCGGCCCAGACGGCGAGGACGGCGGAGAGGCCGGTCATGGCGCGCCATTCGGCGACGATGTCGTAGACGTAGAGTTTTTCGGGGGTGGCGATGCGGGCGCGCCCTTCCTTCGGCCCTTCCTTCGTCAGGGTCTGCGACAGGGTCGAAGACGAGAGGCCGAGGGTAGCGGCGTCGCAGATTTCGGGGGCGGGGCAGGGCCCCGGTGATGCCGACGGAGCGGGCTGCGAGTGGGTGGAAGGCGAAGAAAAACCGCCGGCTGGGGTGCCGGCGCTTCCGAGGGGCGGCGTAGATTCTGAGCGATTTGACGCTGCCGAGCGGGCGGGCGGAGCAAGCCCCGCCCCTACAAAATCGGTCGGGAGAGCGGGCGCGGATTCGATGGCGAGGCTGACGCGCAGCGCGGGATCGCCGATCAGCAGCGCGGCGTCGTTGGCGGCGAGCATTTCCGCGAGGTCGGGCGCCATTTCGCGAAATTGCGGCGCGATTTGCCAGTGGCGCGCGCACAAAATTTTCGTCAACGCCTGCGTGCTCCGCGAACTGCGATCGAGCGCGATCGACCGCGGCCCTTCTCTGAGTTCGCGGGCTCCAACGCTGCCCGCAGGCGCAATCGGCACCTTCGAAATCAGCAGCAAGCTCCGCACGCGCCGCTTCGAGGCAATCGCCAAGTCGGGCAAAATCACCAGGTCATCGATGCGCTGATACTCGATTGCGGGAATGATCGCGATGTCGACGTCGCCCGCGCGCAACGCCTCGGCGCATTGAGACGGCACCGTGAAAGAGAGATCGTACTTGCCCGCGAGTGGGCCGTGCGTGAATCCCCAAACCAGCGGGAACGTGTTTAGATATTGAACGACGGAGATGCGAAGTTTCGGCAAGATCGATCTTTTCTCGAACTCGAACTCGAACTACTGAAACTCTCTAGACGTTGCGCTCGGGATTGAGCACAACGCGCGCCACCAACAAAACTTTTCCGCGTGTCGCAACTAAATTATAGCAGCTTGGCGAGAGCGCAGTGGCGCTGTACCATTCGTCGCGCGTCGCGTTTAATTTCGGTTCGTTCAAATGCGGTGATTTCGGAGGCGTCAAAAATGTCGAATTTTTCGGCCGAGGTGGCGACGATGGCCAGGATCAGGATGCGTCTGCCTCTGCTCGTCCTGCTCGCAGTTTCTCTTTGCGCTTTGGCGCGCCCGGCCGCCGCCAGCGCCGACACCATCGCCGAAAAAACGAAAGATGCCACGAAACTCCCCGGCTATTTCAATCTTTACTGGGACGCGAAATCCGGCAAGCTGTGGCTGGAAATCGACAAGTGGAACACCGAATTTCTGTATCAAACTTCGCTGCCCGCCGGAATCGGCTCCAACGACATCGGCCTCGACCGCGGGCAAATGGGCGAGACGCGCATCGTGCGCTTCGAACGCACCGGGCCGAAAATTTTGCTAATTCAATCGAATGAGGACTATCGCGCGGTTACGAGCGATCCTGCCGAGCGCGCCGCAGTGCGCGATTCGTTCGCGGAATCGGCGCTCTGGGGTTTCACGGCGGCCGCCGAAGACATCGCGAACGATCACGACAAGGCGGGCGACAACGCGCGCGTTTTAGTCGACGCCACCGAATTTTTCCTGCGCGACACACACCACATCCCCGAAGTACTCGCCCGCACCAAGCAAGGCTCCTTCAAGCTCGACGACAAACGTTGCGCCTTTTATCTCGCGCGCACAAAAAATTTCCCGCTCAACACCGAAGTCGAAGCCACGCTCACTTTCGCCGGCGATCATCCCGGCCAGTGGGTGAAAGACGTCACGCCCTCGCCCGATTCGATCACCGTGCGCGAGCATCATTCCTTCGTGCAACTCCCGCCGCCCGGCTACAAGCCGCGCGCCTACGATCCGCGCTCAAGTTTCTTCGGCATCTCGTACATGGATTACGCCACTCCGATCAGCGAGCCCATTGTCAAACGCTTCATCGCGCGCCATCGCTTGCAGAAAAAAGATCCGAGCGCCGCAATCAGCGAGCCCGTCGCACCGATCGTCTACTATCTCGATCGCGGCACGCCCGAGCCGATCCGCTCCGCGCTGCTCGAAGGCGCGAACTGGTGGCAGCAAGCCTTCGAAGCCGCCGGCTACAAAAACGCATACCGCGTCGAGCTGATGCCCGAAGGCGCCGACCCGATGGACCTCCGCTACAACGTGATTCAGTGGGTGCATCGCGCCACGCGCGGCTGGTCCTACGGCGAAGGCATCATCGATCCGCGCACCGGCGAAATCATCAAGGGGCAGGTTTCGCTCGGCTCGCTCCGCGTGCGGCAGGATTTTCTGATCGCCGAAGGACTTCTCGCGCCTTACGAAAAAGGAAAACCCGTTTCACCAAAAATGCAGGAGATGGCGCTCGCGCGTCTCCGCCAACTCGCCGCTCACGAAGTCGGCCACACGCTCGGCCTCGAGCACAATTATTCCGCCAGCACCGTGAATCGCTCGTCGGTCATGGACTATCCGCCGCCACTCGTCCTGCTCGGCGCCGACGGCGTCCCCGATCTCTCGCAGGCCTACGCAACCGGAATCGGCGAGTGGGACAAAGTCTCGATCGCGTGGGGCTACTCGGATTTCCCCGCCAACGTCGACGAGCATGCCGCGCTCAACAAAATTCTCGCCGACGCCTATCTCGAAAAACATCTTCGCTTCCTCACCGATCAAGACGCGCGCCCCGCCAGTTCATCCAGCAGCGTCGCGCACTTGTGGGATTCCGGCTCAAACGCAATCGACGAACTCGATCGCCTGATGAAAGTCCGCGAAGCCGCGCTCAATCGTTTCGGCGAAAACAATATTCGCGAAGGCGCGCCACTCGCCACGCTCGAAGACACGCTCGTTCCCATCTACCTGCTGCACCGCTACCAGGTCGAAGCCGCCAGCAAACTCATCGGCGGCATGGACTACACCTTCGCAGTTCGCGGCGACGGCGAAGTACCCACCGCGATCGTCGCGCCCGCCGAACAGCGCCGCGCGCTGAAAGCCGTCCTCGCAACTCTCGATCCCCGCGCACTCGTGCTGCCCGAATCGCTGCTGAAAATAATTCCGCCGCGCCCGGTGATGTATCCGCGCGGCCGCGAAGATTTCAAAATCCGCACGAGTCCTGCATTCGACGCAGTAGCGCCAGCTGAAGCCGCCGCGCAACTGATCATGCAGTTCCTTCTAAATCCTCAACGCGCCGCGCGCCTCATCGAGTTTCACGCGCGAGATAAAGCAAACCCAGGCCTCGACGAAGTCATCGACCAAATCTTCACAACGACACACACTGGGGCGAATGCGCCGGGATACTGGGGAGAAGTCGGTCGCGCAGTCGACAACGCTGCACTCTACGATTTGATGGCGCTCGCCAACGATACGAGCACGTTGCCAGAAGTTCGCGCTGTAGCAACCGCTGAGCTCCATCTCTACAAGGCAAAGAACGCCGCTTACACGCTGCGTTCAACTGACGATCCGGCGGGGGTTTATTTTTATTTTGTGACGCAGCAGATCGAACGCTTCGAGAAAGATCCAACAAAGATGATCGAGACCATCCCATCCGAACCACCGGATGGACCACCCATTGGTGACGACGAAGATTTTTAACCCCGCTCAGCCCCAGTTACATCGCGACGAGCGATTAAATCACTTCGCATAATCCGGATTTTTCGCCGATCCGCGCCGCGGCAACTCGCGTTCGAGCTTCTGCAACCATTTCAGCTCTGTCTTGAACTGCTCGATCATCAACGTCACCATCCACACCGCTTCGTGATACGGATGGCCGACCTCCGCAACAATCGAATCGAGCGTGTCTTGTTCTCGTGTGATTTCACGTTTCAGAAATTCCACGCGACGCGCAATTTGCTTCTTGAAAACGCCCGGTCGCGCCTGCCACGAAAGCGCAACCCACGTGAGAAACGCCGGTCGATCGCGCTGCGTCGTCCAATCTTCCCGCTCAAGCGCACCGCTCAGCGCGTGCCGCCCCTTCGACGTCGTCTCAAATACGCGCCGATCCGGCCCCGTTGCCGCATCTTCCGATTCCCCGGCGCGAATAAGCCCAGCTGCAGACAGCTTTTCCAGCGAATAATAAATCTGCGGCCGCGAAATCGCAGCCCACTCGCGAACGTTCCGCCGCTCCAACTCAAGATTCACCTGATACCCATGCATCGGCCGCTCAGCGAGTAAGCTGAGAATCACCAGGTCCGGCGTTGTGACCGCCACTTTCTTTGGCCCGCGCCGTCCCATCGCTTTCGCTTCGGCTGCCCCTTTCATCCGTTCTTCCTGCGCGCGCTCCACCACCACCATTGACACTGCTCCGCCGGTAATCGTGGATTGCGGGCCTGCGCAACCGCTGCGCGAAACGTATCCAGAACGCAAATGTCCATGTGCTGCGAGGCGACGCGTTCCAGTTGCGCGTACATCCTTTCCGGGTTACGTCGTGCCAGGCCGGCTACGCTGCGCACTCCGAGCAAATGAAAATCGCGCACCATCGCCGGGCCAACCGAGATCAGGTCGAGCAGTTCGCGCGTTTCCGAAACCATAAAATCCTCCTTGACGAATCTGGAATGCTCAAGTTAGACTATCACTAGTCTAAACAAGACTAGTAACGGCGTCAAGCATCAAAATCTCTTCATAGGAGCCGCCATGACCGTCAAACGGATTACACCTGTTCTTTTTGTTCAGGCCATCGAGCCCGTACTTCCCTTCTGGGTCGACGCCCTCGGCTTTGAAAAAACCATCGAGGTTCCCGCCGGTGACAAACTCGGCTTCGTGGCGTTGCAGAAAGACGACACCGAAGTGATGTACCAGACCTACGCAAGCCTCGGCGAAGACATGCCTCTGATCGCCGAAGCCGCGAAAAAAGGCCCTACTTTCCTCTACATCGAAGTCGACAATCTCGACGCGACCCACGCCGCGCTCAAAAATTACAAAGTCACGATGCCCGAGCGCACCGCCTTCTACGGCATGCGCGAAGTCGGCATCCAGGACCCCGCCGGCCATTACCTCACCTTCGCCCAGCGCGTCTAGCCAGCTCCGGAGACTGACGGCGCGAAAGACTTCGGGGTCGCGCCAATCGTTGTACGATTGCGTATGGCCAAGAATCGCTCTGTGCCCGTCGATACCGTTTTACCGCACGTCAGCTATCGCGATTTGCCGACCGCGATCGACTGGCTCGTCAAACATTTCGGCTTCGTCGAGCAATATCACTACACCGATTCGAGCACCGGAAAAATTTCCGGCGCGCAATTGCGGCTGTCGAACGCGTACATCATGGCGCATCCTGCAAAAGTGCCGAATGCGTCGACGCCAACCGAGCTTGGCTACAACCTGCAAAGCCTGACGATTTTTTTCGATGATGTCGACGCTCACTACCGGAAGGTCAAATCCACGGGCATTCGCCTAGTCGAACAGCTCCACGAAACCGTTTACGGTGAACTCCAATACGCCGTCCAGGATCTGGAAGGCCACCTCTGGATCTTTTCGCAACACGCCAAGGACTTAACGCCCGACCAGTGGGGCGCCAAAATCACCAAGTAATCGCGGCGCACGTTGAGCCGGGGTCGCCCCCGAAAACGTTCCAACGGCCCTTGCCACTCCCCATCACACGACCGCTCACCCAGACCTGTCATCCTGAGCGAAGTGAGCCGACCCTTTTCTTCGCGTTCGCTGCTGAGCGAACGCGTCGGCTCACGCTACGAAGGATCTCAGCGTGATCCCAATCACAAACTGATCCGTCGCTCTACTTCTTCTCCTTCGCGGCGGAGCGTCGCGAAGTAGGCTCTGACGGCACCGCGATCGACCGCGCGCCATTCTTCCCCACCGCGCGCACTGCAAAAAAATGATTGTCGGTCGAGACGTCTTTCAATACTGTCTCGCCCGATTTCTCGGTAAAAGTCATCACGCTCCATCGCGCCTCAGTCGTTTCGCGCCACAAAATCTCAAATCCCGCGCGCGCGTCATCGTCTTCCGCCGCCCACGAAATTTTAGCGTCCTGCGTTACGCCACCTGCCAGATGCACTTCAGTCGGCGGATGCGGCGCCAGCGCCAACTGCCGCAGCGCCTCCGCATTGTCGCGCGCCACATTCCCCAGAAACGCGGCGTTCAAATACTTCGCGTAGTCGCCGTATTCGACGCCGTTCTCGGTGCGCGGAGTCTGATGCTCGTGATTGTAATCTTCCCAGGGTTCGGTGAACCGCACGGCCGGGTTTCCGGCTTTGTAAAACGGATAGTGATCCCCGCCGCGACCGTAACGATCGAGCCGGAAAATCAGGCGAATCGCCGCGCGTCCATCGATCTCTTCAATCGCGCGTGCCAATTCGCGCGAAGATCCATCGCAATCGTCGATTTCACCGTTGCCCGAAAACAATCGCACGCGATGTGGCGCGCCCGGCTGCAAATCGTCGCCGACAATGTCGTCATCCAGCATCCCGCCGACCGTGTAGCCCTGCTGCTTCACCCACTCTTCCATATGCGTCGAGCCAAACAAACCCTGCTCTTCCCCGGACACCGCGGCAAAAATCACCGTCGCTCGCAATCCCTTCGCGCCAGCCGCCTTGCTCACGAGTCGCGCCGACTCCACGCTCACCGAAACGCCCGAGGCGTCATCATCCGCGCCCGGCGCATCGAGGCTCGTGTCTGTGATGGTCGAGACCGACGGAATCGAATCGAAGTGTCCCGACACAATAAAGACGGTTTTCGCCAGCTTCTCGTCCGTGCCGGGCAGAATCGCGTAGACGTTCTGCATCGGCGCCGCCTTGCCAAGGGTACGCTCGCCAGTAGCCTCGAATTTGTCGACGACGATCTGCAACTTCCCACCGTTCACCTTGTTGATTTCGTTCAGCCGCGCAACGATTTTGTCGCGGCCGCATCCAGGTCCGCGCTTCGGATCGTCCCAGTCCCCAATCGCAATGCGTGTTCCGCACGCGACCATGGAATCAATCAGCGTGCGCATCGATTTTTCGTCCACCGATGCTCGCGCGATCGCACCCGCGGGACGCGAGATCGCCTTTGTTTTCGCCAACGGGTGAGGCGGCTCCGCCGGATCATTCATCGCCGACCGTTGCGTGGAGTGCGTGGCCGCAGGATGTTCCTGCGCCGCAGCACCGACGGCCGAAATCAAAAGCAGACAACCAATCGACAACACAATACGCAGTGAGTTCATTTTCCCTACCTAGAGTCTGGCGAAGATTGCGACGCGAAGTGTACCGCGATTTGCAGGTTCGATTGTTGGCGGGCTGTAACAAACACAGAGCGTGTTATGGCTTACGCTCTAGTTCTTCCCTCGCCCATTTGGCGTTGATCGCTTCGGCTTCGTACGTCGTTTGGCAAAAATCAAAAAGTGCTGCGGTGGGATCGGCGGCCGTACGCACCGCTTCGTACGGCAACAAAAACTCGCCCATATCTTTGCGGTATGCGGCTGCCGGGGGCTTAACGCCGTAGTCAGCGAATCCGGAAGGCTCAGGACTGGCGTAGGAATAGTAGGACGGCTCTTTCACGTTGCCGCTTCCAGGCCAAAAACCCACGCTGCTCACTTCATGGGAATACGCTTCCAGAGTGATCGGATCTGCTCCCGGTTTCGCCGGAGCACGCCGACCCGAGAAGCGCGTCAACGCAAGATCGAAACTTCCCCAGAAGAAATGCACTGGGCTGCTCTTGCCGATGAAGAGCGCGCGGAAATCGTGAAACACATCGCTGCTTGATGCCAGGATGCGCCAAAACTTGTGCACCGCTTCGCGATCGTAAGAAGCATGCGTCTTATCCTCATCAAACGGAATCGGATCGGGAATTTCGACGGGCATCTTCCAAATCTTTACGTCGATTCCCTGCGAGCGAAGCATCGCGAAGAATTCGCCGTAGAAATCGGCGACACTCTTCGGAGCCAGCGCGATCGAGGCGGATTTCCCATCGCTCTTGCGCAGGACCAGCTGATCAGAAATGAAATCGAACTCAATTTCAATGACGAGATCGCGGTAAGGCATCGAAGAAGTCGTCAGCCCGCGCGCGCTCACATACAGCGGCACGTTCCACCAGTGATTCACCATCGGCGTCAGCGCCAAGCGAACCTTGCCGACGATCTGCGTCCACATTTGCAACGTGAATCGCGTCGCCTCCCACGATTCCAACGGCAGCGATGGCCAAGCCTCCGGCGAATTCTTCAGTTCTCGCGCTTGCCCAGCATTCGGAGTCATAAGCCACCTCTAGCAAGACCTTCTACTCGACCACGACTTTCAGAAATTTCTTTTTGCCGGCGCGTAGAGTGAATTCGCCGGCTTTGTCGGTCGGCATGCTCTTCCGTGGATCGTCGACGCGCGCGCCATCAACTTCGGCTCCGCCTTGTTTGATCAAGCGATCAGCTTCACTTTTCGAGTCGACGAGCTTGAGTTCAACCAACAACGCGTTCAGTTGTTTGGCTTCGCCTTGCTTCAGCTTCACGACGGGAATTTCTGTCGGCGCTTGGCGGTCGCGGAAGACGCGCTGAAAATGTTCGGCGGCCTTGTTGGCTGCGTCCTGACCGTGGAAATCAGCGATCACTTCCGTGGCGAGACGCATCTTGGCATCCATCGGATGCAACTTGCCGTTCGTGACTTCGCTCTTCAGCGCTGTGATTTCCGCAGGAGTTCGATCGGTGATCAGCTCGTAGTACGACCACATCAGCTCGTCGGGGATCGACATCATTTTGCCGAACATTTCCGTCGGCGCTTCGGTAATGCCGATGTAATTGCCCAGGCTCTTCGACATTTTGCGCGAGCCGTCGAGCCCGACAAGAATCGGCATCGTCAGCACAACTTGTCCTGGTAATCCGTACTCGCGTTGAATTTCGCGATGCACGAGCAAATTGAATTTCTGTTCGGTCGCCCCGAGTTCGACGTCGGATTTCAGTGACACTGCGTCAAACGCAGTCAGCAGCGGATACAACAATTCGTGCACGGAAATTGGATGACCTTCATTCAGGCGCGTACGGAAATCTTCGCGCTCGAGCATTCGCGCAAGGCGATAGTGCGAGCAGAGGCGAACGACATCGACTGCCGTCAGTTTGCCCAGCCATTCACTGTTGTAGCGGACTTCTGTTTTTTTCGGATCGAGGATTTTGAAAACTTGGTCGAGATATGTTTTCGCGTTGGCGTCGACTTGTTCGCGCGTCAGCGGCGGGCGCGTTTCGGAAACTCCCGTCGGATCGCCGATCATCGCGGAAAAATCGCCGATCAAGAAAACGGCGGTGTGACCCATGTCCTGAAAGTGTTTGAGTTTGCGGAGGACAACGGTGTGGCCGAGGTGAAGATCTGGAGCGGTGGGATCGACGCCGAGATAGACGCGGAGCGGCTTTCCTGTTTTCAGCGATTCGGCGAGCTTCGTTTTCAGCTCGTCTTCGCGAATGATTTCCGCGGTGCCCTTTTTAAGATAGGCGAGTTGTTCTTCAACCGGCTTGAATGTTTCGCTCATGATCTCCGCAACAAATTATTTTCGCCGCAAAACTTTATGTCTTCGCAAACATCGTGTTTCTGCAAAAATTCAAGTCTTCGCAAAATTCAAGTCTTCGCAAGAATAGTCGTTATTGCTGCACTACTCGACGGCCTGCGATCGTAAATTTTCCTTCGAGGATAATTTTTACCGCTTCGGAATAGATGCGATGTTCCTCCGCCAAAATTCGCTCGGACAAAGTCGCATCGGTATCGTCGTCTTTTATCGGGACGACGGCTTGCAACACGATAGGACCTGCGTCGAGATTTTCGTCCACGAAATGAACGGTGCAACCCGCGAATTTTACGCCGTATTCGAGCGCCTGGCGCTGCGATTCGAGTCCGGGGAACGACGGCAACAGCGACGGGTGAATATTCAGAATACGATTGGGAAACGCCGCAACGAAATACGGCGAGAGCAGGCGCATGTATCCGGCAAGACAAATCAAATCGACATTGCTTTCCTGCAACGCCGCAACGACTTGCCGGTCGTAAGTTTCGCGTTCAAGCCCCTTGGAGGAAATTACGCGCGTCGGCAGGCCGCGTTCCTTGGCGCGGTCGATGCCGGGGGCGCCTTCGCGATTGCTGAGGACGAGGGCGATTTCGGCGTTGGAGATGCGTCCGGCGTCGACGCTGTCGGCTAGTGCGACGAAATTGGATCCGCGACCGCTCAGGAGTACGCCAATGCGACTGTTCATGAGTGGAAAACGGTAGCACAAACGGCGAGGGAGACAAAAAAAGCTACGTTGGGCCCCTCCCCCCGGGGGGTTTTGCGTAAGAATGTGATTCTGTGGGAGTTGCGGCGGTGCGTTGCGCAAGAATGTGATTCTGCGGGGTTTACGGGCGGGAATAGTTGACAGGGGTGGGTGGACGTGGCGGGCGCTGAGTGGGTTAAGTGATAGTTGGGATTGGTAGTTGGAGAGGAATAACGCATCGATCGACGAGACGACGCGTGGTTGGTCGGTGGAGTTGAATCTAAATCCCGCGATCTGAGAAGCGATCGCGGCTACAGGGTGGCGGCGCGTCAGGCGTGAATGACTGATGCGCGTTTAGGGTGGGGTTCGCCGGGCGGAGTGAACCCAGCCGCTACCAACGATCGAAGAATTTCGAGCAGTACTCGAACCATTTCGACAATTCTCAGCTTGGTCAGTCGATCCAGGCGAGGGTGTCGCCGGCGTTTACGGGGTGGCCTTCTTTGGCGAGGAGTTTTTCGACGGTGCCGGTCTTGGGGGATTTGACTTCGTTTTGCATTTTCATGGCTTCGACGACGAGGAGGCCTTGGCCGGCTTCGACTTTGTCGCCGGGTTTGACCAGTAAGCGGATTACTTTGCCGGGCATGGGGGCGACGATTTTTTGACGGCCTTCGGCTTCGACGGCGCCATGTTTACGGCCGCGCCATGCGCGAGGGTCGGCGACTTCGGCGCGGAATTCGTTGGGGCCGTCCTGAAGGGTGAGCGATCCGTCGGGATTTGGCGCTACGCGGACTTCGTGGGACGCGCCGTTGAGCAAGATGGAGAAAATGCCGGGGGCGATTTCGATGGCGTCGGCGTCCGTGGCTGCGCCGTCGAGCGTGATTTGCCAACGGGCGCCGTCGCGATGCAATTCCACGGTGCGCGTTTTGCCGGCGATGTGGATCTCGTATTTCATGGCGTGCGATCCAATTGGGCGCGGCGGCCTTCGAGTTTCCAGCGGGAATCCTGTTGCGCATCGGGCGCGGCATTTGTGGACGCGGAATTTTTCGCAGCGTCGCCGGCTTGCCAGAGTGCGGCAGCGATCGCAGCAGCGTCGGAATTCGTCGTCGCCCCGTCTGCGGCGGAGTTGGCGGTTACGGAGGTTGCGGTTGCAGGTCTCGCAGCCGGGTTCGCCCCTGACAGAGGCGAAGGCGAAATTTTTGTTGGAGCGGGCGTTTCCGCGGGCTTCGTCGTGGGCTTTGCTGCAGTCGATTTTGCGGCGTGATCTTTGGCGAGGAGTTCATCGAGCCATTTGGTGTGAACGTCGCCGCGGAGGAAATCGGGTTCCGTGAGCAAACGGCGGAAGAGGCCGACGTTGGTCTTGATACCGGTGATGGTGGACTCTTCGAGGGCGCGGCGGAGGCGAGCGATGGTTTCTTCGCGGCTGTTGCCCCAGGCGATCAGTTTTGCGAGCAGCGGATCGTAGTCATTGGGGACGGTCCAGCCGTCGTACACGCCGTCGTCGAGACGAATGCCGGGGCCGGCCGGAACCTGGCGCGAAAGGATTTTCCCGGGCGACGGAAAGAAATTGTTGTCGGGATCTTCGGCGTAGAGGCGAACTTCCATAGCGTTGCCGCGCGGCGTGATGGTCTCCCATGCGAATGGGAGGCGATGACCTGCGGCGATGGCGATCTGAAGCTTGACGAGATCGAGTCCGGTGACTTGCTCGGTGACGGGATGCTCGACCTGAAGACGCGTGTTCACTTCGAGGAAGTAGAAATTGAGATTGGAGTCGACGAGAAATTCGACGGTGCCTGCGTTGGTGTAGCCGCCTGCGCGCGCGAGGCGGACCGCGGCGTCGCCCATTTTCTTGCGTAGGTCGGGCGTCATGATCGGAGAAGGCGCTTCTTCGATCACCTTTTGATGGCGGCGCTGCACGGAGCATTCGCGTTCGCCGAGAGAGACGACGCGGCCGTGATGGTCGGCGAGAATCTGGATTTCTACGTGATGCGGTTTTTCGAGATATTTTTCGAGGTAGAGGCGCGCATCGCCGAACGCGTTGAGCGCTTCGGAGCTGGCGTCGCGATAGGCGGATGCGAACTCGGCGCTGCTGTGGACGAGACGCATGCCTTTGCCGCCGCCACCGGCGACGGCTTTGAGGAGGACCGGGAAACCCATCGACTGTGCGAGGGCGTGGGCTTCTTCGGGCTTTTCGATCGGATCGTTCAGGCCGGGAACTGTGGGAACGTCGGAACGCCGTGCGAGTTGGCGGCCGGCGGTTTTGGACCCGAGCGCTTCCATGGCTTGGGCGGTGGGACCGATGAAGGTGATGCCGGCGTCAGTGCACGCACGCGGGAGCGCGGAGTTTTCCGCGAGAAAACCATAGCCAGGATGGATTGCGTCGGCGCCGGTTTTGCGGGCTACACCGATGATTTTGTCGATATTGAGGTAGCTTTCGCGCGCGGGGGCTGCGCCGATCGGGTAGGCTTCATCGGCCAAGCGGACGTGGAGGGACTTGCGATCGACTTCGCTGAAGACGGCGACGGAGCGGATGCCGAGTTCGCGGCAGGCTCGCAGGATGCGGACTGCGATTTCTCCCCGGTTGGCAATCAGGATTTTTCTAAACATGAAGGTTTTTTGATACGCGACGCGCGAAAATCTTAGCATGCGAGAGCACTGGGACTGCATGGTACGGGCAGTTGCGTGTCCAATCGTTGGCGGTGTAAGAATGAGCGGCGAAATCGCTGGCAAGTAAGGGTGGAAGATGACAAATCGGATGAAGATTGCGTTGCTGTTGATGCTGGGATGCGGATTGGCGTCAGGCGCGGCGGCGCAGGACGGGGCGGTTGCGCCGGGCGAGAATTTGATCGTCGATGGGGTGCCGGCGATTCCGGCGTCGTTGGCGGAGACGGCCGGGCGATATGGGTCGTATCGAGCGGCCACGATGGCGGATTGGAGTCCGACGCAGCGGGAAATGCTGATTGCGACGCGATTTGGGGATGTGCCGCAGCTTCATCTTGTGAGGGCGCCGGGCGGGGCTCGGCAGCAGCTTACTTTTTTTGTGGATGCGCTGCGGACTGGGAGATTTCATCCGAACGGCGGCGACTACATCCTGTTTATGAAGGATAGCGGTGGGGGCGAGTGGTTTCAGCTGTATCGCTATGACGTGAAGACGGGGGACGTGACGCTGCTGACGGATGGGAAGTCGCGGAACCTGCAGGGTCCTTGGGCTTCGGATGGCGATCGCGTGGCGTATATGTCGACGCGGAGGACGGGCAAAGACACGGATTTGTGGACGATGAATCCTTCGGATGCGAAGAGCGATCATTTGCTGACGCAATTGACCGGTGGCGGGTGGGAGCCGCTGGATTGGTCGCCGGACGACAAGAAGATTTTGTTGAATGAAGAGCTGTCAATCAACGAATCGTATTTGTGGCTAGTGGATACGAGCAGCGGGGAAAAGACGGCGCTGACGCCGCGCGATGCCGGTGCCAAGGAGAAAGTGTTTTATGGCGACGCGCAATTCAGCAAGGACGGAAAGGGCTTTTATGTCGTTACGGACCGCGACTCGGAATTTCAGCGACTCGCGTATATCGATTTTGCGACGAAACAGCCGAAATATCTGACGACGAAGATTCCATGGGATGTCGAGAGATTTGACCGGACGCATGACGGAAAGCGGATCGCATTTGTAACCAACGAAGACGGCGTCAGCGTGGTGCACGTCATGGATACGGCGACGGAGAAGGAAGTTGGGCTGCCGAAGTTGCCTACGGGCGTGATCGTGGCGATGAGATGGCACCGGAATGGGCAGGATTTGGGTTTTTCCTTGACCAACTCGCGCAGTCCGAGCGACTGCTATTCGGTGAATTTGGCGAACGGGAAAGTCGAACGATGGACGAACAGCGAAACCGCGGTGAAAACGGATACGTTTCCGGAAGCGGAACTGGTGCACTGGAAGAGCTTCGACGGGAAGATGATTTCGGGATTTTTGTACAAGCCCGCGGCGAAGTTTACGGGGAAGCGGCCGGTGCTTGTCGATATTCACGGCGGGCCGGAGGGTCAGTCGACGCCGGATTTTCTGGGGCGCATGAATTATTACTTGAACGAGATGGGCATCGCGATCATTGAGCCGAATGTGCGCGGGTCGACGGGATATGGAAAGACGTTCACGCTGCTGGATAACGGATTCAAGCGTGAGGATACGTATAAGGATATCGATGCGCTGTTTGACTGGGTTGGCACGAGGCCCGATCTGGATGGCGATCGCATCGCGGTAACCGGGGGAAGTTATGGCGGGCACATGACGCTGGCGGTGTCGACGTTCTACAGCGATCGGATTCGGTGCTCGGTGGACATTGTCGGGATGTCGAACCTCGTGACATTTCTTGAGCACACGGAGGCGTACCGGCGGGATTTGCGACGCGTGGAGTATGGAGATGAGCGCGATCCGAAGATGCGAGAGTTCTTGGAGAAGATCGCACCGATGAACAACATCGCGAAGATCAAGAAGCCGATGTTCGTGATCGCGGGGAAGAACGATCCGCGCGTGCCGGTGAGCGAGTCGCAGCAGATTGCGGATGCGTTAAAGGGGCAGGGGACGCCGGTGTGGCTGTTGATTGCGAAGGACGAGGGGCATGGGTATCGGAAGAAGTCGAATCAGGATTTTCAGTTTTATGCGACGGTGGAGTTTTTGAAGGAGTATTTGCTCAAGTAGCGATCTTGACGCAGGATATTGCATGCAATATCATCAACTATGAGAGCGCTCGTGCTTGATTCCGACGTGTTAGTTGCGGCGTTTCGCAGCGACCGTGGGGCGTCGCGAGTACTCCTCGGATGGGCTCGTACCCGAAGATTCGAAATACTGCTCTCTGTGCCGCTCATGCTCGAATATGAGGCGGTATTGACCCGCACGGAAAACCTCAGTGCGAGTGGCATCGATCGAAATGATGTGGGAACGGTGTTAGATGAATTAGCTTCGATCGGGCGACGCGTTGAGATCGTGATTCGCACTCGTCCGGTACTTTCCGATCCCGATGATGAAATGGTTCTGGAAACGGCAATCAATGGAAGCGCGGATGCGATCGTGACGTTCAACGATCGGGATTTCAAGCCTGCGGCGTCGAAATGGAGATGCGCTGTATTGCGCCCTCGAGACGTTCTTCGTCAGCTCGTTAGCGAGCAGAGCTAAGGGATAAAGGAGTTTATCGATGCGAAGAAGCAATTTTGCACTGCGCGTGCCACCAAGCCTCCTGGCGGAGGCCCGAAAGGCTGCTGAGTCGGAAGGCGTCGCGCTGAACCAGCTGATCACTCTTGCCCTCGCCGAGAAGGTTTCGGCCCTTCGCACGCTGGAGTATTTCGAGGAACGCGCGCGCCGCGCGAATCCGAAAAAAGTAGATCAGATATTGGCTCGAGCCGGCAAAGGTAACCCGCCGCTGGAAGGCGACGAACTCCCGGACGAGTTTGTGGCGGGCAAGGCGAGGAAGAAAAACGGAAGCCGATAAAGCAGAACCTTCATCTTGTGGACGGGCTAGAGGGGGATGTTGCCGTGCTTTTTCTTGGGGTTGGTGTCGCGCTTGTTTTCGAGGGAGCGGAGGGCGGTGATGATTTTGGTGCGGGTATCGGCGGGTTCGATGACGGCGTCGATGTAGCCGCGCTCGGCGGCTACGAAGGGATTCGCAAAGCGGTCGCGGAATTCGGCGATTTTTTCCTGGCGTAGGGCTTCGCGTTCGGACTCGGACGCTTTTTCCAATTCACGTTTATAGACGATGTTGACGGCGCCTTCGGGGCCCATGACGGCGATTTCGGCGTTGGGCCAGGCGAAGTTGGCGTCGGTGCGGATGTGTTTGGAAGCCATGACGCAGTAGGCGCCGCCGTAGGCTTTGCGCGTGATGACGGTGATTTTGGGGACGGTGGCTTCGGCGTAGGCGAAGAGAAGCTTGGCGCCGTGTTTGATGATGCCGCCGAATTCCTGCTGCGTGCCGGGCAGGAAACCGGGAACGTCTTCGAACGTAATCAGCGGGATGTTGAACGCGTCGCAGAAGCGCACGAAACGCGCGGCTTTGAGGCTGGCGTTGATGTCGAGAACGCCGGCGAGAAATGCGGGTTGATTGGCGACGATTCCCACCGGGCGGCCGTCGAGCCGCGCGAAACCAACGACGATATTTTTTGCGAAATGTTCGTGGACTTCGAAAAAGTAGCCGTCGTCGATGACGGAATGGATGGCGTCTTTGATGTTGTAAGGCTGCTGGGCGTTTTCGGGGACGAGGGTGTTGAGGGCTTCATCGCGGCGATCGATGGGATCGGAGGACGCGCGACGCGGCGGATCTTCGAGATTGTTGGAGGGAAGGAAACTCATCAGCTCGCGGATCATAGCGAGACAGTCGGCGTCATCGTTGGAAACGAAATGCGCGACGCCGCTGGTGGCGTTGTGGGTCATGGCGCCGCCGAGTTCTTGCTTGGTGACTTCCTCGTGCGTGACGGTTTTGATGACGTCGGGGCCGGTCACAAACATGTAGGAGGTTTCGCGCGTCATGAAGATGAAATCGGTGATGGCAGGCGAATAGACGGCGCCGCCGGCACAAGGTCCCATGATGGCGCTGATTTGCGGGACGACGCCGCTGGCGAGCGTGTTGCGCAGAAAAATATCGGCATAACCCGCGAGGGATGCGACGCCTTCCTGAATGCGAGCGCCGCCGGAATCGTTGAGGCCAATGACGGGAGCACCGGCGCGCATGGCGAGATCCATGATTTTGCAGATTTTCAGCGCGTTGGTTTCGGAGAGTGAGCCGCCGAAGACGGTGAAGTCTTGCGCGAAGACGTAGACGAGGCGGCCGTCGATGCGGCCGAAACCGGTGACGAAGCCGTCGCCGGCGGGGCGCTGCTCTTCCATGCCGAAATCGACGCAGCGATGACGGACAAATTTGTCGAGTTCTTCGAAGGTGTTTTCGTCGAGGAGGAGATCGATGCGTTCGCGCGCGGTGAGCTTGCCGGCTTTGTGTTCGCGCTCGCGGCGTTCAGGGCCGCCACCCGCTTCGGCTTCGGCGCTAAGGCGGCGGAGGTCGTCCATCCGATCTTTGTGTTTGGCAGCGGCAGCCGAGGCAGAAGACTTTTGATCAGGCAAGAGGATCTCCGGAATCGATGGGGTCGTCAGTGTGGAAGATGCGGACGGCGAGATGGGTGGCAAGCCACGTGGTACCGAGGAGAAGGACGACGCCGAGGATGAGTTCCGCGCCGACAGCGCCAGCGCGCTGGGCTGGGGATGGGATCGAGGTGACGTAGACGGTCGCGTTGACGAGGGTGAACATGGCGGCGAGGGTCATCGCGATGATGAGGGCGACAGTAACGATGGAGGCGAGGATTGTTTTCATGGCGAGAGTTGCGCGCTCTGCGGACAGGAGCGCACTAAGAAGAATAGCGCAGGCGGAGGGAAAACCGAATGGTTAGACGCCTTACGCAATGGCTTAGCGGAGGCCGGACCAGTCGTCGGCAACGATGATGGAATCGGTGGGGTTTGCGGGATCGTACTTGATGCTGGCGGGCTGGCCGGTGACGAGGCGTTCGAATTTGATCTGGCTTTCGAGGCCGGTGATGTCTTGCGCGGTGTGATAGGTGACGCCGGAAATTGCGTAGCTGTAGGTGACAAGATGACGCGGGCGATTGTCTGGCACGGGACGCGCGCGCGAACCGAAACGCTTTGGCGCGGGCTCTTCGGGTGGGTTTTCGACGAGGTCGACGACCTGGCCTTCGGCGATGCGTCCGATCTGGTTTAACTGAAGGCGGCGTTTGCGTTCAAGATTTTCGGGCTCTTCGGCGGGACGGAAAAAGGCGTACGCGACCATGGCGATCGCGACGACAGCCGCAGCGCCCATACCCAGCGCCATTTTCAAATCGGCAAATAAGAGAAGCAACGCGAGAACTCCCGTGGCTACTTAGCGCGAGAGAACCGGCCGAGTGACTGGCGCCGGAATCCCTTCACGTCTGGCTATTTTACCGAAAGGGGGACAGAGGGGGAGTTACGCTTGCGCGGCATGCACCGGATTACGCAACACGCCGATTCCGGTGACGGAGACGTCGACGGTGTCATTTGCGGTGAGCGGGCCGACGCCGGATGGGGTGCCGGTGGAAATGATGTCGCCGGGAAGGAGCGTCATCATGCGGGAGATCCAGCGGACCAGGAAGGCGCAGGGGTAGATCATGAGCGAGGTGCTGCCGGATTGGCGGAGGTCGTGGTTGACGCGGGTTTCGACGATGACGTTGGCGGGATCGAGCTGAGTTTCGATGTGAGGGCCGATGGGGCAGAAAGTGTCGAAACCCTTGGCGCGGGTGAATTGCACGTCGGCTTTCTGGAGATCGCGGGCGGTGACATCGTTGGCGCAGGTGTAGCCGAAGACGTAGGAGAGCGGATTGTCGTTGTCGCCGAGGTGCGAGCAGGTTTTGCCGATGACGATGGCGAGTTCGCCTTCGTGTTCGACGCGCTGGGAATATCTTGGGAGCACGATGGCGTCGTCGGGGCCGACGATCGAGGAGGGCGGCTTGAGGAAGATCATCGGCTCTTTGGGAATTTCGTTGCCGAGTTCGGCGGCGTGGGCGGCGTAGTTGCGGCCGACGCAGACGATTTTGCTGGGAGCGACGGGGGCGACGAGTTTTATGTCGGCGAAGGCGTGGGTGGCGGTGGCGCGGGAGATTTCGTTCGACGGGTTAGCCCAGGGGGCGGAGGTTAGCTCGTGGACTTGGTCGCCTTCGATGAGGCCGAAGATGGGTGCGGGGGAGTTTGTCCGATTCGCAGATTGTTGCGAAGATTGGGGCAGAAACCGGCAGATTTTCATACGTGATGGTTGGAGTGCGACACGCGGTGATGGCTCGCAATGTGAGATTCACGCGTTCGCCAGATCAGCGTGGCGATCCAGGAAAGCGTGGCGAGAATCATACACACGACGGAGCCGAGAATGAAAACGCGCATCGGGGTGTAGCGTTCGGAAAGCGAAGAAAAGCCAATGCACAGCAGGCGATAGGAGAGCGAGAAGATCCACCAGGCGGCGAGACTTGAGGCGAGAAGACGACCCGCGTGCCACATGAAGCGGACGACGGGGACCATAAAGAGGATCGCGAGGATGGAAGCGGCGACGACGTTGCGTTCGAATGCAAATTTTTCGGACGCCGGCATGCGATTGGCGATGAACAGCCACGCGACGAACACGAGCACCATGCTGATGCCGGACCAGACACCGGTGCGGAGCGCGGAGTCGTGCGCAGCAAGCGTCAGTTCATCGTGAAGCTGTGTTTGGCGACGGTGCATGACCGCTGGGCTACCACCCGTTATCCGCTACTCGCTCGAAATTGAACCCAGGACTATGGAGAATGTTGCGCGACGTCGGCGGCTACCTGCGGGGCGGGTGCGCTCTCATTGCCAGAGAGGTCGACGGCAGTCACGCTGTACCAATACTGATGGCCGGATGCCACAGAAGTATCACGATACGCAGGGGAGAGCAACAAGTCTTGCGTGACGAGGGCGCCTTTGTCGCCTTCGCGTTCGCTGCGGTAAACGCGGTAGCCGGCGAGGTCTTGCTCGGAATTGATGGACCACGAGAGGTCGACCTCTTGCGAGGGCGGCGTGGTTTCGGGATTTTCTACCGCGGCGGCGACTACGCTTTGGGGAGTTGAAGGCGGGAACGTGTCGGTGGGCTTGAGGATCAGGGGATCGGAGTCACTGGATTCGAGCTCGTTGTTGCCGGCGGTGGTGACGCTGCGGACGATGTAGACGTAGGTTTTGCCGAAGTCGAATTGTTTGTCGGTGTAGTGAGGATCGTTGGAGCGGCCGAGGAGGGCCAAGGGCGCGGCGAAGCGTTCGTGGAGGATCTCGGGGCCGGTGATTTTGGGGTCGTAGAATTTGGGATCGAGCTCGCCGCGGTAGACGTGATATTCGGTGACGGTGATGGGATCGGCGGCGGCGGTTTGCGTTGTGGCTTGCCAGGTTAGGTCGATGGCGGATTCGGTGAGCTGCGATTGAAGCTGACCGGTGGGCGCGGGGACTGGGTAAATGTGGAGATTGACGGCGTTCGAATCAACGGAGGCGCGTTTTCGCGAGGCGCGCGTTCGAATGGCGAAGACTGCATCGAAGCCGGAGGCGGAGCGATTGTCGGTAGGCGCGATGGGCGTGACGATTTGCGTGCGATCGTCGGATTGATATTTCGCGGCTAGCTCGCCGGGGATGGTTTCGATGACGTGGAGCGATTTGAGGTTGGGCGAGCCGTCGGGTTTGGTTTCGCCGCGCAGGATTTCGATGGCGGGGGGTTGGAGCAGGCGATCGCCGTGGATTGTTTTGGAGGGCAGCGAGAAATTCAGGGCGACACCGTCGCCCATTTGGTGCGCGGAGAGGTCGACGATGGCGGTTGGGGTCGGCGGCGAGGGGGCGACGGGATCGCCGGGGGCGCCGCAGCCCGTCAGGCTAATTGCGGCTGAAAGGACCAGAAGTCCGACGATCGAAACTCGAAATTCGAAACTCGAAATTCGGAAAGCGGCGGCTCTCGAAATCCGACGACTTGTGCGTTTCACGGGTTCGGAAGCGGCGGCTCGCGTGGCGCGGGACCACGAAGATCGATTTTCCATTTTCGAGATTCGATCTTACAGGATGTAGCGGCTCAAATCCTGATTCTTCACGATGTCGGCGAGCTGCCTGTTGACGTAGGCAGCGTCGACCTTGACGTTTTTCTTTTTCAGATCGGAAGCCTCGAAAGAAAGCTCGTCGAGAACCTTTTCGAGAATCGTGTGCAGGCGGCGGGCGCCGATATTTTCGGTCTGTTCGTTGACGCTGGTTGCGAAGCGGGCAATGGTTTCGACGGCGTCGTCGGTGATGTTGAGCTTGAGGCCTTCGGTTTCGAGCAGCGCGATGTATTGCTTGATGAGCGCGTTCTTTGGCTCGGTAAGAATGCGAACGAAATCTTCTTCCTTGAGGGATTGGAGCTCGACGCGAATCGGCAATCGGCCTTGCAGCTCTGGAATGAGATCGGAGGGCTTGGTGACGTGAAAGGCGCCGGCGGCGATGAAGAGAATGTGGTCGGTGCGGATCATGCCGTAGCGCGTGTTGACGGTTGTGCCTTCGATGATCGGCAGAATGTCGCGCTGGACGCCTTCGCGTGAAACATCGGGGCCGTGACCGGATTCGCGTCCGGCGACCTTGTCGATTTCGTCGATGAAGATGATGCCCATCTGCTCGGCGCGCTCGACCGCCATGCGCGTGACCTGATCCATGTCGAGGAGCTTGTTCTCTTCTTCCTGGATGAGGTATTCGAAGGCGTCGGCGACGGTCATCTTGCGCTTCTTTTTTTGCTGGCCGAACATGCCGGAGAGCATGTCTTTCAGATTGACGTCCATCTCCTCGACGCCCTGATTGGAGATGATTTCGAAGCTCGGCATCTGGCGTTCGCGGACTTCGATGTCGACCATGCGCTGATCGAGTTTTCCTTCGCGGAGCTGAGCGCGGAGTTTTTCACGAGTGCGCTGGGTTTGTTCGCGCTGCTGAGCGGCATCAGCTTCGGTCGTGTTTGGAGCGGGCGGCGGAGACGGCGGCAGCAACAGATCGAGCACGCGTTCTTCGGCAGCTTGTTCGGCGCGGTCGGCGACTTCGTCGAGCTTTTCTTCGCGCACCATCGACTCGACGTCGCGGCCAACGTAGCCAACTTCGGTGTATTTCGAGGCTTCTACCTTGACGAACGGGCAGCCAGCCAAACGCGCAAGACGGCGGGCGATTTCGGTCTTGCCGACGCCGGTCGGGCCGATCATCAGAATATTTTTTGGCAGAACGTCTTCGGCGATTTCGGGCGGCAGTTTTTGGCGGCGCACACGATTGCGCAATGCGACGGCGACGGCGCGCTTGGCTGCATTTTGGCCGACGATGTACTTGTCGAGTTCAGCGACAATCTCGCGTGGCGTCATGTCATCGAGCGCTGGCAAAAGCTCCTGCTCGGACGACGGGGCGTTCCCGTTGCCGCCAGGCATAAATACAATTTCTTTGTCGGACTTGCTTGTCGTCATGAAATCTTCCGTCCCTGTGCCGACCGCCTGCTTACCTTATCTAGATGTCCCCTTATGGGATGCGCCATCGCGGTAATTCGGCCTGCAATTCGTCAATTGTCGCTATAACTCTTCAACCGTAAAGTTGGAATTAGTATAAATGCAAATTTCGCTGGCGATTCGCATCGCTTCCATCGCCAATTCTTTTGCGGCGAGCTTGGAATGTTTTGTCAACGCGCGCGCGGCTGCGGTGGCGTAACTGCCGCCTGAACCGATGGCGCAGATGCCGTCGTCGGGCTCGATGACGTCACCGTTGCCGGAGAGCACGAAGGTGCCTTTGATGTCGGCGACGACGAGGAGAGCTTCGAGGTGACGCAAGGCGCGATCTTTACGCCATTCCTTCGCGAGCTCGACAGCGGCCTTTTGCAGATTGCCGGAATGTTCCTGGAGCTTGCCTTCGAATCGCTCGAAAAGAGAAATCGCGTCGGCAGTTGAGCCGGCGAATCCCACGATGACTCTGTCGTTGTAGAGGCGCCGCGTCTTGCGGGCGTTGTGCTTCATGACGTGATCGCCCATGGTCACCTGACCGTCGGCGATCAACACGACTTTGTTGTCTTTGCGCACGCACAGAACGGTTGTGCCGTGCATCTGTGCGCTCTCTTCCCTGTTCCGCATCCCCCCATTATACAGCCGGGACGGTTCGGGCCAAAGGCGAGGCGCAGCAGTTAGGGCTGCGAGGAATAGAGCTTGTTTGCGAAGTCTCGGAAAGCTTTCTGTTGCATCAGCTTTCGAAACGAATCGTCGGTACGGGCATCGGCGTCAAACGTTTCGCCTGGAAGGGCGTTTGCACGCCGATCATTGGCGAGCGTGAGGTTCGCCTCGGCTCCGGCAACGTCGCCTTTTTCCGCGTCCAAGCAGGCCAGGTTGTAAAAGAACACTGGGTAGTTCGAATCTTGCGAGATTCCGTAACGGACCACGTTCTCTGCGTTTGTCAGGTCGCCGGTGAGTCCGTAAGCGACCGTAAGATTGTCGACGAGGACGTACCAAGAGGTCTTATCGAGTGTGGGGTTCGCTTTCTCGAGATTCAATGCTCGCTGGTACGGACCGATCGATTCTTTGTACTTCTGCGACACGTAATAGTAGCTGCCCACACGGAACATCTGCAGTGCGCTATTGAGCGCCGCGCTGGTCGCAGCGTACGCGGTTGCGGCCGCAGCTGCCGGGGCGGGAGCTTTGTCCACGAATCGAAACGAAGCCAGCAATTCGTCGAACGCTGGTTTGTCCTCGGACGTGTATGGGGCTTTCGAAAGATGAATGTCGACGAAAACGTTGTCTTTGATCAGGCACGCAAAGACGTTGTGCTGCTGGATCGGCGCACCCTGCACTTCGGGAAGCAGATATTCCAGGACATCCATTCCATCTCTTTCGCTGTAAACGACATCCTTCAAACCTTGCTTCGACATCGGAGAGAACTGGGCTTCTTTTGCGTGCAACGAGCGCTGGCATTCGCCCGCCGCGGGTGCGCCAGACATTGCTTCCAGATAGACCGATGCCACGATTTTGTTTGCTTTGTCTTCCGCAAGGAAATAGCGGCGGCCATCCGGTTGGATCACATTTTTTTCGACAGAGAATCCGGGCGTTTGCATCTCTAGCGCCCACCGTCGTGCGGGCAGCCAGATGCTGGCTTTATCTTGTGCGTGAAGACCCGTCGCAGCGAGAAGTCCAAACGCGATCGTCAGCAAGAATCTGTTCGTCACCGTCGTGCCTCCGCCTGAAGCCGAATACACCACAGGTAAGTAGTGTAAGAAGTAGCTTCGGTATTAACAGTCTACCGCTGCCAAAACCCACTTTTGCTTATGGATGGCGAGGAGTGGCCGTGTCGGTTATTTGGCCGAAAGGACAGGCAGCTGTCGAATTACAGCGGTTGTGACGAAAGGCGGGGCAGGATGAATGACGGGCTTAGTTGTCGGCTTTCTCTTCTTCTTTTTCTTTCTTCTTTTCTTCCTTGGATTTGTGGCTGCCAACTTTTTGGAAGCGCTGCTCGAGTGAGGCTTGGCTGAAGAGGTCGGGCGCGAGATTCGAATTATATTTGCAGGTGCTGAAAAAAACCTGGCTCGACCGGCGGCCGTTGCGGTCCTGGGCGATCTGCATCGCGGTGCGGACGCCGTCCATTAGCTGAAAATTGGTGTAGATGTTGGTTTCGACGTCCGGGCTTTCGTTGGTCTTGTCCGCGGACTTGACGACAGAGCGGACAAGCAGGTGCGTCGTTTTGTCGACCGCGAGGCGGAAGTTGTGGCCCTCGGAGTCGGTGATGTCTACCCAATCGACGGGTCGAAGGTCGGCGATGTCGGCGCCGCCGTAGCGAATGGCCATGCCGGGTTCGTTCAGTCGGCGGCGCAGGAGATTGTGGATGTCGCGCTTGGCTTGATCGCGAAAGTCGGCGACGGAGGCGTCGCTTAATGCCGAAACGCCGCTTTTGTCGAGCGTCCAGCCTTTGTCGCCGACGTAAAGATTGATGATTACGCCTTTTTTCGAGTACTCGGTGCGATTGGCGTCGGGATAGCGCCAGAAGTCTTTGAAGTTGGTGTAGCCGGTCATCTCGCCATTGTGACCGAAGCGAGCGAGGCGGCCTTCGCAGTCGGAGTCTTTGATATCGAGATAGGTGGGGCCGCCGAGGCCGTCGATCAGTTGCTGGAGGATTTGCTTGCCCTTGGCTGCGCTCTGTTCGGGCATGAGCGTGTCGGGATTTTGCGCCCGTGCTTGGGTGACGCTTAGTACGGCTACGCTTGCCAACAGCAATCCTGCCGCGAGAACTTTCGCGGTTGCGCGTGAATTCAAGTGGGCGAACCTCAGCCGCACAAAACCGACCCTCCGTTAACATTGATGATCTCGCCGGTCATGAAGTTGGCTAAGTCGGACGCGAGGAAAAGGATAGGGCCGGCAATTTCTTCCGCCGTGGCGGGACGGCCTATCGGAATCGCGGCGGCGGCCATTTTCTGGCCGGCTTTCGTTTCGAGCACCGGGTTCGACATATCGGTGGCGACCCAGCCCGGGGCAATGGAATTCACGAGAATGTTGTGGCGCGCGAGCTCGGTCGAAAGGCCTTTCACCAAACTGACGACGCCGCCCTTCGAGGCTCCGTAGTGGGAGTGGAAGGATTCGCCCCGCTGCGCCGCGGTCGAAGTAACCGGAATAATTTTTCCCGACTTCTGCTTGATCATGTGCGGCACGGCGAAATGAATCAGCGAGTAGACGCTCGTCAGGTTGGTGCGGATCATGTCATCCCACTGCTTTTCGGTCATCTTCTCGATCGGAAGATCGTCGAGATTCCACACCCCGGCGTTGGCTACTACGATGTCGAGACGACCAAGCCGCGCGATTGCGTGGTCAACTAGCTTTTTGTTCGCTTCGTGCTTGCTGACGTCGGCCTTGAACGCTTCCACGCGCGTGCCGTGCTTCTTCGCTTCCTGCTCGACCTGAGCCGCAGCGTCTTTCGCCTTGTTGTAGGTGAAGATGACGTCCGCGCCCGCCTCCGCAAACATCTTTACGGCTGCGGCGCCGATTCCGCGCGAGCCTCCGGTGATAATTGCGGCCTTACCTGCCAGTGAAATCATGAAGCCCCCAAAGAAGTGTGGAACTGCAAAGACGTGAAGATCGAACCCGAAGTGCTTGAAGCAGAGCCTAAGCTTTGTGCCCCACCAAGTTGCGGGTGTTGCGAGCCCGCTCGGCAGCGGCGACAAATTCGGTGAACAGCGCTTGCGCAAGGGCGTCGTCGGGCATGCGCTCGGGGTGCCATTGGACTCCGACAATCCAGCCTGGACCGCCCTTCCATTCGACGGCTTCGATAGTGCCATCGGGAGCATGCGCAGTGATGGCTAAGTCTTTTCCGGGCTTGGCGATGGCCTGGTGATGGCTACTGTTGATCGTTCCCGAGGTGCCGCCGTTGAGTTGAGCGATCCGGCTGCCGACTTCGAATGTGGCCGGATGCTGGAGGTCGCCCTTCTTGGCTCCCGGCGGCAGGTCGGTGTCGCCGTGGGCGAGGGATTCGGGATGCTCGGACTTCAGGTCCTGGACGAGCGTTCCCTGCTGATAGACGTTGAGAAGCTGGCAACCGAAGCAGATGGCTAGAACAGGTTTTCCCGTTTTGAAACTGTGTTCGAGGATTTGACTGTCGGTTTGCTCGCGGTTGGCGTCGGCCTGGCCCGTTTTTGGGTGCTGGGCGGCTTGATAGCGGGACGGGTCAACGTCGGCCGGACTGCCTGGGAGGATAAAGCCATCTAAATCATCGAGTTGCGCGGAAAGGGCGCCCGGCGTCTGGTCGAGGGCGACATCCATCGGTTCGGCGCCGGCGTTTCGGACCGAGGCGAAATAGTAGTCGAGCTTCTTGCGCTCGCCTTGGCCTTGCTCTTCGGTGGTTCGCCACGGAATGCCGATACGGAGTGGTTCGGAGGGGTTTCGGCGCGTCGAGGCGGGGAGCATGC
>DASXPD010000054.1:0-4501 GCA_036493835.1 Candidatus Acidiferrum sp.
GCGATTGCACTGGAGTTTTCCCGATCCCGCTGCGCTTACCGGCCCGCGCGAAGGACGCCTCGCCGGCACGCGCAAAATCCGCGACCAGATCCGCGCCCGCATCGAAATGTGGTGCGACGAACTGTGTCCCGTTGAGGCGTGACCTGCGGTAATCGGAATTATTCAGGAAAACTTTCTATTACTCGTAGCATTCGAGGTATTTGATTCCTGACCCGGTATTGAAAATGACGGCGCGTTCGCCGATGTCGATCTTGCCGGCACGGCGGAGCGACTTTAGAGCGGCGAAACATGCGGCGCCTTCCGGCGCGACGAATAAACCTTCCGTCGATCCAACGTCGCGCACGACACGAATCATCTCCTGGTCATCGACAGCGACAGCGCCGCCATTGGATTGACAGAGAATCTTCAAGATAAGGAAATCGCCGATCGCTTTTGGCACACGCAGGCCTGAAGCGATCGTGTGCGCGTTTAGAAACTCAGCGGCGAATTTTTCACCGGCTTCAAATGCGCGGACGATCGGGGCGCAACCGGTGGCTTGGACAGAGAACATGCGTGGCCTTTTTTTCCCGATCCAGCCGAGTGTCTCCATTTCGTAGAACGCTTTCCACATCCCGATGAGACCGGTCCCGCCGCCGGTCGGATACAAGATCACGTCCGGCAATTCCCAGTCGAACTGTTCGGCCAGTTCGTAGCCGAGCGTCTTTTTTCCTTCGATGCGATATGGCTCTTTAAGGGTGGAAATGTCGAACCAACCTTCGGCGTCTTTGCGCCGGGCAATCTCAGCGGCGCAATCGGTGATGAGTCCACTAACGAGAGTGACATGCGCGCCGAGCTCGCGGCACTCGATGATATTTGCGCGCGGGGTGTCGCATGGCATGAAGATATTCGCTTCGAGACCTGCGCGGGCGGCATATGCGGCGAGCGCGCCACCGGCGTTGCCCGCGCTGGGAACGGCGAGCTTGATTGCGCCAAGATATTTCGCCATCGATACGGCAACTGACATCCCGCGCGCTTTGAAACTCTGCGTTGGATTCTGTGATTCATCTTTGATCCAAAGATCGACATCGCCGCCGATTCTTGAGGCACGAAGCAGCGGTGTCCCACCTTCGCCTAACGAAACGGGCTCCACGCCCTCGGGCAATGGCAGCACTTCCCGATAGCGCCACAACGATTTCTCCCGGGTAGTTAAAGCCTCGCGTGTGAGTGTGCGACCTGCTTTGCCAAGATCGACAATCGCAAAAAGCGGTTTCCCGCATGCGGTGCAAAGATTTTGCGGCCGCGACCAATCGTGTCGCAGTCCGCAGGCGGTACATTCAAGATGCCTCAGAAACATCAACAGAGATATTGTCCACAGATTACGCGGATTTACACAGATTTGCTGTTCCTGATTTCTTAATCTGCGACAATCTGCGAAATCTGTGGACAAAAAATGAGTCCTCGTTCTGCAGCTCGAACATGCCGGCCGTGGTATCGGCCGTCTTTGACGATGCAGATCATGATCGGGCTGATCGTTGGCGGAGTGATCGGCTGGCTCCGGCCCGATTGGGGGAACGCGGTTTATTTTCTGCGCGACATCTTCATCAACCTGATCAAATCGATCATCGCGCCGCTCGTTTTCTCAACGATTGTCGTCGGAATCGCCGGCGCCGGCGCGCTGCGAAAGGTCGGACGGATGGGCATCAAAGCGTTGGTCTATTTCGAGATCGTCACGACGACGGCGCTCTTCATCGGCTTGGCCGTAGTCAATTTCACGAGACCGGGCGTCGGCGTAACTCTCGTAGCGAGCAATACCAATGCCGTCCAGGCGATCGAGCAGAGCCATCCGAAGACGTTAATCGAAACACTTGTCCACGTGTTCCCGTCCAGCGTGATCGAATCGATGGTGCACGGCGACGTACTCCAGATCGTCACCTTTTCAGTGCTTTTTGCGTTAGCCGTATCGGCAATCGGCGAAAAAGGAAAACCAATCATTCGCGCGATGGAAAGCCTCGCTCAGGTAATGTTTAAGTTCACCAACTACGTGATGATGTTTGCGCCTTTTGGTGTCGGGGCAGCGATGGCTCACACGATTGGCACCCAAGGTCTGGGGGTGCTTGTGAACCTGGGGAATCTGGTCCTCTCGCTCTATCTGGCATTGATCATTTTCATCGTCCTGATTTTCGGGCTTGTTATTTTCATTGTGCGGGTACCGCTGTGGCAATTTGTGCGGGCCGTGCGCGAACCAGCCGCGCTCGCGTTCGCAACTACGAGCAGTGAGTCGGCGCTACCAAAAGCGATGCAGGCGATGGAGCGGATCGGTGTGCCGAAGCACATCGTCGGGTTCGTCATGCCAACCGGATATTCGTTTAACCTCGACGGTTCGACTCTTTATCTGGCGATGGCTTCGGTGTTCGTCGCGCAAGCGGCCGAAGCGACAACCGGTCAGCACATGGGCTGGGATCGACAAATCATGATGATGCTCGCATTGATGATTACGTCCAAAGGCGTAGCCGCGGTGCCGCGCGCATCGCTGGTTGTTCTGCTCGGGACGCTGAACAGCTTCCTGCCTGCGGGTCTGGGTCCGATTGGTGTGGCAGTCATCTTTGGCGTCGATGAATTGATGGACATGGGACGCACCTGCGTAAATCTCATCGGGAACTGTCTGGCCACGATTGTGGTCGCGCGATGGGAAGGAGAATTCAACGACAAGCGAGCCCGCGTGTTCGGCACAACGGCGGAAGCCGAGCTGGACCTCAAATCCGGCGATGTCGCCTTCGCCGATGCGGTCGCTCAAGGCGACTGAGAACAGTTCTTTCGGCGGTGCGACGGGCCGCCGCGTCCTACGACCATTAAAACGGAATTTTCATCTGCAGATTCTTTTCGAGGAACGACCGGAAGTGAGTTTGTTCTTCGCTTCGATCCACTTTCTTGCTGCTTCTGAATCGGCGTCTTCCAGCGGCCGGTACGGTTGCAAGACAGGCCAATTCTTATGCGAAATATATGCGTTGACAAGGAAGTCGTCTCCACCGAGGCTCGCGCACTTCCACTGATCCAAATCTTTGAAAAATTCCTAACTTTATTCTTATCTGGAGTCTCGGACCCCCAAATTCACCCAAACTTCACAGCTCTAAAATTATATGAAAACTCCTCGCCGGTTTAATCGTCAAAATCGCGTTCTGTCACCTTTGCGTATCGCAACCGCGGTTACGCTAATGTCCGCCGCGGCCGCACTGGCTGTCCTCAGCGTCGACACGCGCGTCACCATCGGCAGCCCGACGACGCCGTTCTCGCAGAACAAGCAGAATGAGCCCGCGCTCGCCGTAGACGCAAGTCATCCGCACGTGCTCGTCGCGGGCGCGAACGACCAAATCGACATGGAGGCATGCAACGCCGGCGATCCCACCACCTGCCCGTTCACGCCGGGCGTAGGCGTCTCAGGCGTGTACTTCTCGTTCGATTCCGGCACCAGTTGGATTCAACCGACCTATACAGGTTGGACCGCTCGGGGCTGCTTAGGCCCGGCAGCCTGCGTGCCGCACTTCGGCTCGATTGGCACGCTGCCATGGTACTTCGAAGCGGGACTGGTGTCTCAGGGCGACCCGGCCGTCGCGTTCGGCCCGCGACGCGGAGCTAATGGCAAATTCTCGTGGGCCAACGGATCACGGTTATACTACGCCAACCTGGTGTCGAACTTCAGCGCTGTTCGGTCCGAGGCCGCTTTCAAAGGGTTTTCGGCGGCTGCCGTCTCGCGCTTGGACGCCCCGCCCACCGGTCTCACGGCTACGATCGCGTCCACCAAGGCGAATTGGAAGCCTCCGGTAATCGTAACGAAGCAGAACTCGGCGCTCTTCTCGGACAAGGAGCAGATCTGGGCCGACAACGCGGCCTCCAGCATGTTCTTCGGCAATGTTTATGTCTGCAACTCGGCGTTCCGCGGCAGCAACGCCGTGCCCGTGATGGTGTCGGTGTCGTCGGACGGCGGCAACACCTGGACCTCGCAACAGGTCACCACGGCCACGAGCAACTCTCACCACGGCTATCGAACCGGATGCACCATCCGCACCGATAGCCACGGCGTGGTGTACCTGGCGGTCACGCATTTCGGCGTAGGGACCCCGGCCATCGGGTCGCACGACTTGCTCAAGTCATTCGACGGTGGTCACACGTGGACCAAGCCGGTCGCGATCTTCCTAATGAACGACGCCTGTTACAACCTCGATCCCGTCTTTAACGAATGCACAGAGGATGGCATCGCCGGCGCACGAAGCGACCTGGCGGCCTCGCCCGCGCTGGATATCGCCAACGGCGCACCGACTGGCGTCGGCGCTACCAACGAGATCGTCGATGCCTGGGCCGATGGTCGCTTTGGTCTCAACCATGAAAAGGTGCTGCTCAGCTATTCCAGAAACGGCGGCGGCACTTGGTCTAGTCCGGCAGTGGTAAGTACCCCTGCGACCGACCGTGGCTTTTACGCGGCACCAGCGATTTCCCCGAACGGAAGAGATCTCTACGTCGTCTACAA
>DASXPD010000055.1:0-10325 GCA_036493835.1 Candidatus Acidiferrum sp.
ACCAATCCAGCTCTCGCGGCGTTCGCGATTCCAGTGGACGGCCCTCCATCAGCGGGTAGCACCAGCGGCGCAGCGCCGGAATGTGAATGTTAATCCAGTAGTTCCACCAGTCAATCGATTCGGGGTCGAACTCGAACGCCAGCTTTTCATCTTCAGGCAGCGCGGCCGAAAGCAATCGCGCGTTTTCGCACTCGAAGACGTGTTCGTTGTGCAGGATGAACGGTTCATACAGTTCGATCAGCTTCTCGGCTCGCACCAGATCGCGTTCCTGCCGCGCCAGTGGGCCTTTTTTCATGTGCAGCGTCGTCGCCGCACGATTGATGCGCGACACGACCGCCTTCTGCATCGGAATCGACATCCGCTCGTAGCGCTGCTTGGAAACAGGAATCGTTTCAAATTTCACTTTCAGCCACGGATCAATGCCCGGCTGCCGCTTGTAATATTTCCGATGAGCGAGACCAGTCAGCTCGATGCTGCGCCCCATGTTGACCGGATTCACCGCCGAAGTCGCCAGTTGATACATGCGCGCGTTCTTTCGCGCAACGACCGCCGCCGCAATCAACGACATTCCGCGGCACACCGTGTCGACCGGAATCACGTCGAGGCACTTTCGCGCATTCGTTGGCAATTGCCGGAAGTTCGTGCCGAGCAAATACGAAAGCGGACCGGACGTGTTAATACCCTCATTCCATCCGGGAAATGGAGACCGCGTCGAGCTCTCGACGATCGAGGGCCGCACCACGGCGATCGCCAAATCTCTTCCCTGGCGCGACAAAATCGACTCGCCCAAACTCTTCGTAAATGTGTACGTATTCGGCCAGCCGAGATGTTGCGCGCGCCGCATGCCTGCGCGTACGAGCCGATTCTTCGCCCAGCGCGTGCGGTTGCGCTTCAGAACTCCGTCCAGTTCCGCCGCGGGAGCCTTCGACGCATCCGCGCCGCGCCCCAGCGCCTGACGCTGCAAACCTTTCGTCAGCTCAGGACTCTGCGAACGTTCCTCAACGTTGCGAATCATCTCGCGCAGCGATTCGATTTCTGCCGCGGCGGAAAAATCTTTGTCGTTCGCCGGATTGTAATTGTCGTGCAATTCTTCGTCGACGCGACCGTTGCGCATCCCCACGACGTACGCCGTGGAAAGATGCATCAACCCAGCGTGATCGCATTGCCGCAAGAAATTGACCAGGTTCTGTGCCGAATCCACGTTGGAAGCGAGCGCATCACGTAAATCCGGATTGAAATCGGTCAGCCCCGCGCTGTTCACAACCAAGTCGAGTGATTTCGCGAGTCGCGCCTGCGTTTCGGGATCCATCCCGAGGCCCGGCTGGCTGACATCGCCCTCGACAACCTCGACCTTTTCTTTCAAAAACGCGCCAAGCTTGCGACCGTATTTCTCTTGCAGCGGGTCGAGGGTTGGCGACTCCTCGAGAATTTTCTCGAAGCGCCGCTGCCCCGAAGTCGTCCGATTGCGGCGAATCAGCAGAGTAATCTTGCCGAGGTCTGGAATATTTTCGAGCAGATCGACGAGCCACACCTTGCCGATAAATCCGGTCACACCGATGAGCAGAATATGCTTCCCGGTCAGTGTCTCGCGCACCGACAGTCGATCGACACGCGGCGTTTCGCCCAACAGCGCCACAGCTCGCCCGACCGCGGGCACCGGATGCACCGAGGATTGCTCCGCCGATTGCAATTTCTCTGGTGACTTCGTCCAGCCAAGCCGCTGCAACAATTTCTCGCGCGAAATTCGTCCGTCGACTGAGCCACCGGCAATCCATGCTAACGGTCCGCGCGGCCGCACCACCGGATTCAACAATCGCCCGGTCGCATGCCCGTCGCGAAATTCCATCCGATTGGAGATGAACGACTCAACGCCAAAGTGGTTCGCCAGCGGACGCATGATGTTGTCGAGCAGCTGCCCGACCAACACCACTCTCTGCCCGCTGCGAACTGCTTCCTGCAGTTTCTCGCTGGCTTCCTTGCGCAAGTCCGGTTTCAGCACGTATTGAAAATACTCTTCGCCGAGCAAATCGAGCCGGTCGCGGCTCACCCCGCGCAACAGCGTGTGCAAAAATCGCGTCGCAAATGTGCGGCTGGCCGCGTAGGCAAACGGCCGCGACAGCGCCATCCCGGCCATCCCGAGCCGGCGCGCCCATCTCTCGGAAAAACTCTGCGAGTTCCACGTGAAAAATCCGACCGGCCGCATCGCGCCGACCTGCATCAGCGAACCCTCGACGCGCCAATACACAGGCTCGCCCCGCTCCGCGCCAATGCCCGCACCAACACCCGCGCGCACACCCGTCGGGCGCTCCGAAACTCGTGTCGAAGGGGAAAGATTTTCGCTCATGCTAGTGAGACATCTGATTCAACCAAGGACCGAAATGCCAAAAGTTCATGTCGCGGAGTGTCGCGGCGCACCCATACCCTGTAAGGACCCTGGTTGATCTGGGACGATGCTTGGCCGATGACCCGTTTCGCCACCAAAACTGTGCACCCACGAAGACGGACCGTCAGCACGTAACGAATTGTAAAGTTAACATTATCAGTGGACTGCCGCAAGAGAGGCACGCGGGTTGAAGCGTCCTGCAAAGTAGTTAAGAGATGACGAAGAGCTGCCTTTGAGGTGAACTGATCGTGGAAGCCCCAGAGCGAAAACATAGGACTTGGCCATGGTGGATTTGGCTGCTTGTGATTCTATTCCCGATCCCGATCAGGCGAGGGCACCTGTGGCTTGGGGTTATCTGCTTCGGTGTCTTCGTGCTCCTGCTTATTTTCCTCAGGCCAAATTCGGACTAGTGCAGGTTGTCGCTTCAGGTCAGCCGTTGGCTAGGCGGCACTTTCGGGTTTTGTGCCGGCGAGCAGGGCGAGTTCGCGCCACTTCCAGTGGCAATCGACATCGATGAAACCGATCTCTCGCAGCCAGCTAAGTTGCAGTTCGAGGTCGAGGAGTTTGTTCGACGGGTCTTCGGTTTCGGGCGTCAGATCGAGCTGCGCCAGAAAGCTTTCATGGAGCCGGGGCGTCGCGGAAGCGACGTGCTCTAGATTGAGGAACATTCCACCCGGGTTGAGAACGCCGAAAATCTCGCGGTACAGGCTGCGCTTCCGTTCGTGCGTCACGTGGTGGATTGCAAAGCTCGACACGACGGCGTCGAACTTGCCAAGTGCGGGCAGCGGAGAGGAAAGGTCGTGCTCGACGACCGAGGTCTTCGTGTCACCGCGATACGTGTCCCGCAACACATCGAGCATCGCCGCCGAGAAATCCACGGCAACGGCATCAGCATTCGGTCGCGCCGCTTTCACCAAACCGAGCAGCCGCCCGCCTCCGCTTCCCAGATCGAGGAAACGGCCAATGCGCTCCGACAGAAATTCCAACAGCGTCGCTTCGCCTTCGCGACGGTGCGGAATGGAATCCGCGCGTTTCAAATAATCTTTGGAATGTTCAGGAGTTGACCACAGGTTTACGTCGGGGCCCGACTGCGACGCCTGCATAGCTGCTAGACGCCCCAGCCGTAGCGTTCGGCGTGTTCCAGCGTGCGCTGCATCTCTTCGCGCAGCATCTCGGTGAACACCGAGCCGCCCACGACGCGCCCGCCGGGTCCGGCGATGTCGGTCGTGCGATAGCCATTCGAGAGCACGCGGTGGAGCGATTGCTCGACCCAATCGGCTTCGAGCGACAAACCAAACGCATCACGTAGCATCATCGTCGCGCTCAAAATCGATCCAATCGGATTCGCTGAGTCGGTTCCCACCAGCGAAGGCGCCGAACCGTGAATCGGCTCAAACAGCGGCGCGCTCGCACCAAAACTCGCCGACGGAATCAATCCGATCGATCCAACGAGCGCCGCCGCAGCGTCGCTCAAAATGTCGCCAAACATGTTCGTCGTCAGCATCACGTCGAACTGCGCCGGCCTCAGCGTCAACTGCATCGCCGCGTTATCGACGTACATGTGTTCGAGCCGCACGTCCGGATGCGCGGTGTTCATACCGACAACCGTGCGCCGCCAGAGTTGCGAACTCGCCAGCACGTTCGCCTTATCCACTGAAACCAAGCGCCGCGAACGCGCCTCAGACCGCGCGTATGCGAATTTCGCCACGCGCTCGATTTCCGGCACCGAGTACGACTCCGTGTCCCACGCGCGCTCGACGCCTTTCTCGCGCACGTTACCGCGTTCGCCAAAATACATTCCGCCGGCAAGCTCGCGGACAATTTCGATATCCAGCTCGCCCAGCCGTTCCGGCTTCAGCGGCGAAATCAGCCGCAGCGGCTCGAGCAATTTCACCGGTCGCAAATTCACAAAGAGGCCAAGCCCCTGCCGCAGCGCGAGCAATCCGCTCTCAGGTCGCTTTCCGACCGGCAGCGAATCCCACTTCGATCCGCCAACCGCGCCGAGGAAAATCGCGTCAGCCTTCCGGCAAGCATCCAGCGTCTCGTTCGGCAGCGGCACACCTGTGGCATCAATAGCGGCGCCGCCAACTGGAAACTCCTGAAACTCAAATTGATGGTGAAATTCGTGGCTGGCTTCGCGCAGCACCGTATGCGCGGCGCGGGTCACTTCCGGCCCGATGCCGTCACCCGGCAGTAGGACGATCGTCTTCTTCATCGACTTCCCCGATTCCTGAAAAATCGTGCAAGTCCGGCGCCCATCGCCGAACGAATCTCAATGTCGCAGTCGCAGCAACGACGACAACGGCGACAACGACTTAAATCGCCGTCACGCAACTGTCGTCGCCTGCTTTTCCGTACTCGATCCCGCGCCGCGCCGAATCACCTGGTGTGCAATCGCAACCAGGTCGCGCTGCCGAATTTCCTTCGACTCATCGGCAAGCGCGGTCACGCGCTTGTAGCACTCCGCCAGTTCCGCCGGGCTCGGCTCGTAACCTAGATCTTTCAAGCTCGTCTTCAACGCGTTGCGTCCGGAATGCTTCCCGAGAACCAGCGCGCGCGCCGGAACCCCAACCGTTTGCGGCGAAATAATTTCGTACGTCAGCGGATTCTTGATGATTCCGTCCTGGTGAATCCCCGCCTCGTGCGCAAACGCATTCGCGCCTACGACAGCCTTATTCGGCGCGACTTGCGCTCCCGTAATTTCCGTCAGCATACGGCTCGACGGGAACAGATGTTCAAGCTTGATATTCGTCGCCACGCCAAAGCTTTCCTTGCGCACCGCCAGTGCGACCACAACCTCCTCGAGCGATGCATTCCCCGCCCGCTCGCCGATGCCGTTGATCGTACATTCGATTTGACGCACGCCCGCCCGAACCGCTGCGAGCGAATTCGCCACCGCCATCCCCAAATCGTCGTGGCAATGCGCGCTGAGCGTCACGCCCTTCGGATCGCCGAGATGCTCGCGAATGCGCGTAAACATTGCGCCGTATTCTTCCGGCACGGCGTAGCCGACCGTGTCCGGCAGATTGAGAATCGTCGCGCCAGCCTTCACTGCGACGCTGCAAACTTCGCACAGAAAATCGATGTCCGTGCGGCCCGCGTCCTCCGCCGAAAATTCCACTTCGCCGACGTGCTTGCGCCCTTCCTTCACCATCGCGCCGATGGCTTCCAAGCACTTCTCGCGCGTCATGTTGAGCTTCACTTGGAGATGCAGGTCCGACGTCGCCAGAAAAATATGCAGCCGCGAATCCGCTGCCGACTCCAGCGCTTCCACAGCCGCCGCCACGTCTTCTTTGCGCGCGCGCGCCAGTGCCGCGATCGGAACAGTGCGGACTTCTTTCGCCACCATGCGCACCGCTTCCAGGTCGCCGCGCGACGCGATTGGGAATCCCGCTTCGATCACGTCCACGTTGAGCACGGCAAGCTGTTTCGCCATGCGGATCTTCTCCGCCGTGTTCATCGAGAACCCCGGCGATTGCTCGCCATCGCGGAGCGTTGTGTCAAAGATGCGTACGACGTCCATGGATGTTCCCCCACCCTAAGTTATGCAACGGAGACCGTCTCTAGTCAAATTTATCTTTATTCTGCATTTGATAATTCTGCCTTATACTTGTCCTGAGCCGCCCCGCCGGCTCGGAGCGCTTTTTTGGACCTCAGTGAACTCCAAGTCTTCTTGATGGTCGCCCGCGAAGGCAGCTTTTCGCGTGCTGCCGAGCGCCTTTATCGCACGCAGCCCGCGATCAGTCTCGGCATCCGCAAGCTCGAAGATTCGCTCGGCCAGCCGCTATTCGTCCGCGGTTCGCGCCCGGTCCGGATGACCGACGCGGGCACTCTTCTGAAGGAATACGCCGAGCGCCTCCTCAATCTTCGCGACGAAGTAAAAAAAGGCCTCACCGAGCTCGAGGGACTCAAGCGCGGCGAACTCTCTCTCGGCGTCAACGAAAGCTCGATTCACGCGCTGCTGCCGGCCCTCTCAAAATTTCGCGAGCTTCATCCCGGCGTGCAAGTCCGCGTGCACCGCATGTTTTCGCGCGACATCCCGCATGAAGTGCTGAATTACCGTCTCGACGTCGGCGCTGTTTCGTTCGTCCCGCGCGAACCGCAACTGCAAGCCACCGAAATTCTGAAAGACGAGCTCGCCCTCGTCGTTCCGCTGAAACATCCGCTCGCCAAGCGCCGCGAAATCGACATCGAAGACCTCGCCAGTGAAACTTTCGTCGGGCACATTGTCGAGTCGCCGTATCGCCGCCGCGTCATCGAGCTTTTCGCGCGCCATCGCACCACGCTCAACATGCCCATCGAAATGCCCACGATCGAAAGCATCAAGCGCTTCGTGCAAATGGGAATGGGCGTCGCCATCGTGCCGCGCATGTGCGTGCAATGGGAAATCGAACACGGCTGGATGAAAGAAGTAAAAGTGCGCCAGATGAGCATGCCGCGCCACGTCTACATAGTGTCGCGCCGTGGCGCGCGCCTGCCCCACGCGGCCGCTGAGTTGATGCGTATCCTAAAAGCTGAATAGCCGAATAGCGGACGCGCTCACCGTATTTTCTTGGTCTCGATTGCGCTACGATACGCGTCTAAACACGCGCACCCATGACCAGCCTCATCGCCATCCTCGGTTTCGGATTCCTTCTCGGCATGCGCCACGCCACCGACCCCGATCACGTCATCGCCGTCTCGACGATCGTCAGCCGCGAGCGCTCGATCGCCAAAGCTGGCCTGATCGGCGCGCTTTGGGGAGTCGGGCACACCGTCACCATCCTCATCGTTGGCGCCGCCATCATTCTCCTCGGCGTCGCCATCCCCACGCGCCTCGGCCTCACCATGGAGTTCTCCGTCGGTCTGATGCTGATCCTGCTCGGGGTTTTGAATCTCACCGGCGCGCTGACCTGGATCACCGACAAATTCTCTCCTGCGCATCCTAAAGTCGAAGGCAGCCACGCCCATCTCCACGAGCACGATGCCAGGCTGCACCTTCATTGGCACAGTCACTCCGGCCAGTCACAGCACCACGGCGAAAGCCTCGCCGCGCCTCGATGGGTCGACAAATCCGCGACGAAGCTTGGTCTCTTCCACACACTCCGCCCTTTGTTCATCGGATTGGTGCACGGACTCGCCGGCTCCGCCGCCGTCGCCCTGCTCGTGTTGAGCACGATTCACAATCCCAAGTGGGCCGTTCTTTATCTTCTGATTTTCGGGGTAGGCACGGTCGCGGGAATGATGCTGATCACGGCGGTGATTTCCCTGCCGTTCTCTTTCGCGGGATACAAATTTGCCTGGCTGAATAAAGGACTGATCGTCGGTTCCGGTGTTCTAAGTCTCGCCTTCGGCGTTTTCGTCTGCTACCACATCGGCTTTATTGACGGCCTTTTCACCAGCCATCCCACTTGGACGCCCAGCTGAGCTAGCCTCTCTATCAACGATCGCAGAGTCGCTCTACTTGGCCGCCGCCGCAATCGCATCTTCTACCAGCGGATACAGCGGCAGCAGCTTGATCAATCCCGACACCTGCATCACCGCTTGGCCCTGTGACGTGAGCCCGGCAAGTATCAACTTCTTCCCGTGATTTCGTCGGCTCACGAACAATGAGACCAGCGCGCCCACTCCCGCCGAATCCAGAAACGAGACCTTGCTCATATCCAGGATCAGCACGTTCGCTGGCTCTGGCCGCAGAGTCGCGATGAAGTCGTGCACCGTCTCCAGGCTCAATTTCCCGTTCAAATGCATGACAAGCACTTCGGCGGTCTCGCCGCCGCTTCTTTCCAGTTCTAACAATGAGGTTGGCATAAGCCGCTAAGCCTAGCTGAACTCGCTCCGCCCGACATTAAAATTGTGTTACAGCCTGCCATCGCCCTCCGCAGCCGCACGCCGCTCCATCGTCGGAGTTCCGTTTTGGGCCAGATCACCCCCGAACACGCATCGATTATTTACTGATACATAATATTTCTTGACTACTTATTCTTCTCCGCTTATCTTCTCACGGCTATCCCAATCGCAGTAACCGCGTCGTTCCCCCTCCCCAGGAAAACGCATGCGAATTTCGTGTCTGCATTCCCCATGTCGCACTCTTTTCTTCGCCGCAGTCTTGTATCTTTTCGCGCCAGAGTCTGCACACACTCAAGCGCCCAGCACTCCGCCAACCTACCTCTTCGCCTCGATTCCAAACGGCACGACGTCCAATGTCGCCGCCTTCTCCGTTGATCCATCGGGCACTCTCACCGCAGTGACCGGCTCGCCCTTCCCCGAATCCCGCGAAGGCGGCCTCGTCACCGTCGACCCGCTCAATCAATTCGTCTTCGTCCTCAACACCACCAGCAACGACATCTCCGTGCTGTCGATCGACTCAACCGGCGCGCTCGCCGAACTCACCGCCGCCGGCTCGCCCTTCGCCGCGCCCATGCCGTTATCGGGCGGCAACGCGCCCGCCAGTCCGACTTCCATGGCCACCTTCAAAGGCGCCACCGCCAACTATCTCTACGTGGCCTATCGCAATGGCCCCTTCCAATCCACCGGCGCCATCGTCCAGTTCCAAATCGGGACAGCAACGCAGCCTCTCATCCCAATTTCCACCACCGTCTTCGAAGCCACGCCGCTCACTATCGTGTTGACCCCTCAGGGCTTCCTCTACGCCGCGCTTCAATCCACTCCACAAGTTAATCAAGCCTCGGGCGTCGGCGTCTTCGCCATCGATCCCGGCTCCGGCGCACTAAATCCCGAGTCCGACGCCGCCGCCATCCACTTTAACGAGCAAACTCTCGCCATCAATCCCGCCGGCACATTTCTTTTCGACGGCTGGGGCATGGCGACTGGCGGCATCGAAGGCTCGCCGATTCTCTCGGACGGCTCGGCAGTGCCCGATCCCGCATCACCACCCATCCTCCTTCAGTCCTTGAACAGCCCGCCTTCCGCCATGCTCGTCGACGGCACCGGCCAACTACTCTACGTCGAGGAGCACGGTCAAGCCGTGGTCTATCTCATCGATCCCACCACCGGAGTTCTTTCAACCCCGCCGCCTTCGAACACGCAGCTGCCACTCACCCTCAGCCTCGGCAACACGATCGCCGACCCGACCGAGCCCTACCTTTACACGCTCACTAGCGGACAAGTCCACGTCCTACGCATCGATCTAACCTCCGGCTCGCTCTCCGAACTCCCCGGCTCGCCCTATAACGTCGGCAACGGTTCGAACGGTCTAGCCATAACCAACTCCGCCGCGCCAACCATCCACAGCCTCGCCGCAGGACTCACTCCCACCGTCCTCAACTTCCCCGACACACCCGTCACTCAACTAAGCGCCCTTGAACTAGTCCATCTCTCCAACACCGGAACCCAAGTCCTCGACGTCAACACTTCCGCAATCGCCATCACTGGCGCCGACCAGTCCGACTTCTCGCTCACCCAAAACTGCCCGCCACAACTCCAACCACGCATCTCCTGCACGATCAGTGTCACCTTTCAGCCGACACTGTCCGGCGCCCGCCAAGCAACGCTCACCGTCCCAGACGCCGCCGGCACCCAATCCGCCCAACTCACCGGCACCGGCGTCGCCGCTCAGTCCGGCGTTACCCTGGCGCCGTCCGCTCTCCCGTTTGTAACCACGCAAACCGGAAACACCAGCGCGCCGCAGTCCGTCATCCTCACCAACTCCGGCGCCGCCACGCTCCACATCTCATCCATTTTCGTAGGCGGACAAAATCCCGGCGACTTCTCAATCGCTACCAGCCCCGCCCAGTCCGGCGCTCCTCCGCCTTGCGCAGTCACGGCCTACGCGCCCAACGCTTCCTGTTCCATCACCATCGCTTTCTCTCCGCTCGGCGCAGGCGCGCGCAGCGCCTCAATCAATATCGCCGACGACGCGCCCGGTTCCACTCAAACCGTCCTGCTCAGCGGCACTGGCACAGGCGCCCCAGTGCCGCAACCGACCGCCACAGCCGCGGCC
>DASXPD010000056.1:0-35028 GCA_036493835.1 Candidatus Acidiferrum sp.
GAATACTTGTCGGAATCGATGATCTGGAGCTTCCAGAAACCGACGAGCAAAAGGCCGATCATGCCTACGATGACGTAGGAGACGACAGCCAGCCGAGCCTGCGGCAACCGATTATCGTTGCGGAACCAGTACGACACGAAATCCCCGCGCGCGCGTTTTCATGGGCGGCGTTTGCTGAGCCTTAAGCCGCGCCTGCTGTAACGCTTGAAATCAGCCTGAATCCGGAATGTCGGAGGCTGCTCGCGCCCTCAGAGTGACTGCAGGATGCTCATTTTCGCGCGAAAAGCCGCGAAAGAGGTCCATTTCCACGGTACACGCGCGAGGTAGGGGGTGCAAGCCGTCCGCAGGGGCAGGTTCCCTGTGTGGTACTAGCCTGTAGGAAAACATGCGGGGAGTTGGGCTGTTGGATGGTTGCGCGGTTCTTGGCCTATTCGTGGCGAAGTGCTTGGGTGGGCTCGATGTTGGTGGCGCGGCGGGCCGGGATGAAGCAGGCCAAGAGCGCGATGGCGGTGAGCAAAATTGAGACGCTCACGATGGTGGGCGGGTCGGTCGGATTGACGTCGACGAGGAAATCGCTCATGAGGCGGCCGATGGCGAAGGCACACAACAGGCCGGTCGCGAGGCCGAAAGCGACGAGGATCGCGCCTTGTTTGCAGATCATCGTTAGGACTTGATCGCGTCGGGCTCCGAGCGCCATGCGAATGCCGATTTCGGAAGTGCGACGACTGACGCTGTAGGACATCACGCCGTAGACGCCGACGACGGCGAGAATGAGGCCGAGTAAACCGAGGGCGGCAGCGACGGCGGCGCCGGCTTTGAAGAATAAGAGGCCGTTGGCGCCATCGATGAGGCGTGACATCGTGCGAATTCCGAAGACGGGCATGGTTGGCGAAATGGAGTGGATCTGGTCGAGCGCGATGCGCGCCATCGCGTCGGTTGAAATAGTGGTGCGAATTTGGAGCGTGGCGGTGGAGGCGAAGTTCTGGCTGAAGGGAATGTAGAAGCCTTCGGCGGGTGGTCCAGAAATCTGATCGAACCGGGAATTTCTCACGACTCCGACGATTTGGATGGCGCGCTTTGGTTTGTCGGCGCGGGTAAACGTTTTTCCGATGGCGTCCTGATTCGGCCAGTATTTTTCGGCCATCGCCGCGTTGACGACCGCGATCGGCTGCGAATTTTGAGTATCGGCGTCGGTGATTTCACGGCCGCGAAGCAAAGACATCCCAAGCGTTTCAAAATAATGCGATGAGACCGCGACGTAGATCGCGTGCGGCTGGTTTTTTTCGACGGGGCGGCCGTGGATTTCGATATCGTCGCCGAGGACGGTTTCGCCGAGCGGAACGGTCGTTGCGATGCTGGCCGATTTCACTTCGGGATTTGCACGAACGCGATCGAGAAGCTCGTTGTAGAACGCAACGGACTGTGGCTCGCTGTAACCGATCTCGTGCGGATCAGCGGTGATTCACGACGCCACGCGCATCGAATCCAAGATCAGAATTTTGCGCGTTCTGAAAGCTGCGCAAAAAGAGACCGGCAACGACCAGGAGCGCGAGGGAACCGCCGACTTGGACCGCGACGAGCACGCTGCGCAGGCGCTGGCGGCGATTCGTCGAGCCGCGGCCCGCGGAATACAAAACATCGCGCAGATTGCTGAGCGAAACGCGCAACGCGGGGAAGAGTCCAACGAGGAGTCCGGTGGCCAGCGCGATGGCTGCAGCGTAAAGGAAAACGTGCCAGTCGAACGGAAAACTCAAAATCATAGGCAGATCGATTCCGAAATCGATGGTGGAGATACTGCGGATAATATTCACGCCGATCAGCGCCCCCGCGAAGCACCCGGCGCAAGAGAGAAGGAGGCTTTCGGTGAGCAGTTGGCGGACGATGCGCGTGCGCGACGCGCCGAGCGCGCTGCGAACGGCGATTTCGCGTTCGCGGCCGGTGGCTCGGACGAGCACGAGATTTGCGACGTTGACGCATGCGAGCAGCAGCACGAGGCCAGCAAGAATGATGAAGAGGGTGGCGAGCTTAGGCAACAAGCCTGGCGGATTGGTTATGCCGGGTGCGCGAAGCGGCATCGCGCGCAGCGAGCTTGAGTCTTCGCGCCGCGCAATTTGTTGCAATAAGCCCTGACCGACGAGATCGAGCGCAGGCTGCGCTTTAACTGCGTTCATGCCGTCTTTCCAGCGCGCAAGCAGGGCGAGCGCGCGAGTTTTGCGATCGGCGAAGAAATCGGTGTTGCCGTTGCTGTCGAGGGTGGCCATTCCCAGCGGCAGATACGCTTGCATTGAGATTAGTGGAAAAACGCCTTCAAATCCTTCGGGAGTGACGCCGACGATCGTAACGGGTTTTCCGTTGATGGCGGCTTGTTTGCCTACGATGGATGGATCGGCGTGAAAGCGCGTTTTCCAATAGCGATCGCTGATGACGACGACGGGATCGGCGCCCGGCGATTTTCCCTCGTCGGGGAGAATAAGGCGGCCGAGCGCGGGGCGAATTCCGAGCATCGGAAAGAAATTGCCGGTGACGAACGAAGTTTGCACCGTTTCGGTGTGGCCCTCGTAGGTGAGGCCGTCGGCGAGATTTTCAAACCCGGAGAAGCCGAAGATGATGCCGGCGGAGTCGGCGAAAACGTTCGAGGTTTGATTGTGGATGTCGGTAAATTCTGGATACGAGAATTCGTGATCAAAGTTGTCGGGTCCGTGGGGGAAGGCGAGATAGACGACGCTGGATGGATCGGCGATCGGCAGCGGGCGAAGCATGAAGCCGTTGATGATGCTGAAAATGGCGGTGTTGGCGCCGATGCCGAGAGCGAGCGTGAGGATCACGATGAACGTGAAGCCGGGCTCTTTGAGGAGCATGCGGGTGCCGAAGCGGACGTCGCGCCACGCATTTTCGATGGAAGTGAGGATGCGGATTTCGCGTGTGCGTTCTTTCAGGTGAGTGACGTTGCCGAGTCGGCGGTGCGCGGCGTGCGTGGCTTCGGTGGTGTTCATGCCGGCGGCGCGATTTTTGTCGGCGCGCTGGGCAAGATGGAACGCGAGTTCGTCGTCGAGATCGCGATCGAGTTCGCGGCGAGTCCACAGCGATCGAATTCTCAGCCAGATGCTTCGCATCGATGGCGGCATGGTTTTCTCCTGACGCGGCTACTCGTATCGAAGGGCGACTAGTGGATCGACTTGTGTGGCGCGGCGGGCGGGAATTAAAGCAGCCGCGGTTACGACCGCGAGCACCGACACCGCGGCGATCACGAGAGTCGTCGGATCGCTCGGCGCGGTTTCGTAAAGGACGGATTCCATCACGCGCGTCAGGGCGAGCGCGCCGGCAAGGCCAATCGCTACCGCCAGCGCCGCAAGTAACAGAGCTTCGCGCAAAACCATTCGCGCGATTTCGGAAGTGCGCGCACCCATTGCCATGCGCACGCCGATTTCCTGGGTACGCTGCGTTACGGAGTAGGAGACGACGCCGTAGACGCCGATCATTTCGAGCAGGACAGCGATTCCTGCAAAGATGAGCAGCAACACGACCTGGAACCGGGCCTCAGAAGCGGAGTCGGAGAAAACGTGCTCCATCGTTTGTACTTCCGAGATGGCTTGCAGCGGATCGTAACCGTGAATCGCGGTTTCCACCGGATGAACGATTTGGTTGGGGTCGCCGGCGGTACGAATGACGAGCGTCACCGCATATGCCCCAGCCTGCGAATTCGCGAGAAAAATAGTCGCGACGGGATCGTCCTTTAGTCGCGTTTGGCGCGCGTTGCCGACGACGCCGATGATGCGCGCGGGATTTTTTACAGTCCAGCAAACACTCAACTGCTGGCCGATTGCGTCCTTGCCGTTCAGAAACTTTTGCACGAACGCCTGGTTTACGATCACGGATGTTGTCGCGTCGATGTTGTCGTGCGGGTTGAAATCGCGGCCTGCCAGGAATGGCGTTCGCATTGCGTCGAAATAGTGAGAACTCACGACGAGGAATTGCGCGTCGGGAGCATCGGATTCATTTTCAGGAATCTTCGCGCCCAGCTCAAAACACGAACCGGATACGCGGTCCATTAACGGAAGAAAATGCGTGAAGCCAGCTGCCTCGACGCCGTGCACGCCGCGCACCGCTTCTACTAAACCGTCGAGGTAACGCGCGCGCGCCTCGGCTTTCTCCACGTTGTCTCTCACGAAAACGCGCATGGTGACGAGATTGTCGGTGCGAAAGCCGAGATTCACGGAGGTTAGCCGTTGGAAGCTGCGCAACAGCAGGCCCGCGCCGACGGAAAGCATCAAAGCGAGAGCGATTTCCGTGACCATGAGCGCCTGGCGCACGCGTCGATTGCCGCCGACGCCGGTGCGCGAAGTTCCTTGCTTGAGAGCTTCGAGCAGATCAATGCGCGAAAGGCGCAGCGCGGGCAACAGTCCAAAGAGCAGCGTCGCGCAGAACGTCAGTGCCAAGGCGAATAGAAACACCGTCGTGTCGATGCGAATCGAATTCATGCGCGGCAGCGGTGCGGCTTCGGGAATCAAGGCGAGGAGCGCGCGGAGTCCCCACTGGGCAATCGCGAGACCGCCGATGGTGCCGGCGATCGCCAGCACCAGATTCTCTGCCAATAGTTGGCAGACGACGCGTCCCCGAGCGGCGCCCAGCGCAACGCGCACGGCGAGTTCGCGCTCGCGGCCTGCGCCGCGCATGAGCAGAAGATTGGCGACGTTGGCGCATGCGATCAGCAACACAAATCCGACCGCGCCGAACAGAAGCAGCAGGGGCCGCTGCACGTCCCGCGTCGCGTCTTCCAGCATCGGCAACACCAGCGCGCCCCAGTTCGTATTGAAGTTCGGTCGCGTCGCGACGGTAAATTCCGCCACGCGCTGCATGTCATCGTTTGCTTGCGCGAGGGTGACGCCGGGCTTCATTCGCGCAACCACCATCATGTAGCGGCCTCCCTGCGAGAACGCAGAGCTGCGATCGATAGCGTACGGCAAAAAGACGCTGCCGCGCACATTCGGCAAGGCGAAGCTGCGTGGCATCACGCCGATAATCGTCGCTGGCCTATCGTTGTTTTGTATGTGGCGCCCGACGACGTTCTCGTCTCCGCCGAATTGCTGCTGCCAGAATTCGTAGCTGAGGATCAACTTGATGTCGGCGCCTTCTTTTCCGTCGGTATCGAGGAACGTGCTGCCGAGAAGGGGCGTAACGCCAAGCACGGAGAAAAATTGCGGCGAGACCATGATCGCCGGGACTTGCAGCGGTTCTTGGCCGAGGCCGAGCTTTGTCGACGTGTCGACGACCGCCGCCATTCCACTGAACGAGCGATTTTGTTCGGTCCAGTCGAGATAATTCACGGGATCGACGACGTTGCGGTTGTACGACGCTTTGAGGTTTGTCTCCCACACTTGAACGAGGCGCTGAGGTTGAGCGTAGGGAAGCGGGCGCAGCAGTACGCTGTTCACGACGCTGAAAATCGCGGTGCTGGCGCCGATTCCGAGCGCGAGTGTTGCGATCGCGATCACGGCGAATAGCGGAGTTTTGAGCAGCGTTCGCGAGCCGTAGCGCACGTCTTGTGCGAGATTCTCGATGATTGGGAGAGTTCGCAGGCTACGGGCGTCTTCTTTGATTGAAGTGGCGTTGCCGAGTTGGCGATGTGCGGCGTGGCGGGCTTCGGCGGTGTCCATTCCGGAGGCGCGATTACTGTCGGCGCGTTGTGCGAGGTGGAAGGCGAGCTCGTCGTCGAGGTCGCGATCGAGCTTTTCGCGATGGAACAGAGACTGGATGCGGAGGCGAAGTTCGCGGAACCAATTTGAGGGCACGACGTTGCTCCTTTCAGTGTTATTCCTGACGCAAGGCGATCGTTGGCTCGATGCTTGTGGCTCGCCACGCGGGAACGAATGCGGAGAATGCGGCGATCGCGAGAACGCCGGCCGCGACGAAGAATAATGTTGCTGGGTCGCCTGGACTCACCTGGAACAAGAGGCCGCGTAGGGCGCGCGTGATCAGCAACGAGACTCCGCATCCGATGGAAATTGCGATCAGCGTGATTAGCAGCGCTTCGCCCACAACCATGCGGCCGACATCGTAGCGGCGCGCGCCGAGAGCCATACGGACGCCGATTTCCGAGGTGCGCTGCGCGACGGTGCATGACAGCACGCCGTAAATTCCGATCGCGGCGAGCACCAGTGCGACGACTCCGAATCCGGAGAGCAGCGACATCGTGAAGCGGCGTTGTGCCAGCGAATTGGAGAGAAGTTCATCCATCAAAACGGGATTGAAGATGAGGGTGTTTTTGTCGAGCGACCAGATTTGTTCGTTGATGGCGGGCGTGAGCGCGCTTGACGCGACTGAGCTGCGCACCAGCAAAATCGTTGCGTAGTTGAATGACGACTGCGTGTTGAGGAGGTACGCTTGCGGTGTTGTCGGCGTGTCGAGGCCGTACTGATGGATGTCGCCAACGATGCCGATGATTTCGGCCCACGGCTTGTCGTCTTGTCGCCCGCCAAGTTGGATGTACCTGCCGAGAGGATCTTCGGTGGTGAAAATCTGTCGCGCGGTTTTGTCGCTGATGATCGCGACTTGCGCTGGTGACTCGGCATCGGCCTGCGTGAAATAGCGGCCGCGGAGGAGCGGGATTTTTGTTGTGGCGAAATAATCGGCGCTGACGACGTAGCGATCGACGCTGGGGACCTGCGGGTTAGGCAGATGGCGATCCTGAATTTGAATGCTGGCTTGATCGAAACCACCAAAGCTCCCGGCGAGCGGAGGAGTGCTAGTGAGAGCGACGGACTCAACACCGGGCAGATGGCGGATACGTTCGAGGATTTCGGTTTGCGCGGCGACGACGACTTTGTCGTCGCTGTATTTCTTGCCGGTGAGCGAGAAGTTGGACTCGTAAAGATTGTGGGACGAGATGCCGGGATCGACATTGTAGGCGCGGATGAAGCTCTTCAGGAGCAGTCCGGACGCGACGGTGAGAATGAAGGCGAGGCAGATTTGCGATGCGACGAGCGCGGCGCGGAATTTGCTTTGCGTGCCAGTGACGCCACGCGATGCGCGTTGCAGTGCGAGGCGGTGATCGATGCGCGACGCCTGGAGCGATGGAGCGAGCCCCATCACGATGCCGGTGGCGGTGCTGACGAGCAGCGCGAAGAGCAGGACGCCGGCGTCGACATGAATGTCGGCAACGCGCGGAATTTGTGGAGGAGCCCATTGCGCGAGCAAGCGTGTGCCCCAGATCGCGAGCAAAACTCCGGCTATGCCGCCAAGGGTGCTGAGCAGCACGCTTTCGGTGAGGAGTTGGCGCACGATGCGTGCGCGGCCAGCGCCGAGTGCGGATCGGAGCGCGACTTCACGATTTTTTTGAGCGAGCCTTGCGAGAAGAAGATTCGCGACGTTGGTGCATGCGATCAGGAGGACTACGCAGGTTGCGGCGAGGAGCAGCCAGAGCGTCGTTTGCACGTAGCCGTACCAAGTGTCACGCAGGGACTGGACCAAAATATTCAAATGCTCGGGATAGTCGCTCGGGAATTCGCGCCCGAGTTGCGACGCGATTGTGGCCATTTCGGCGCGAGCCTGCGAAACCGTGACACCGTCGCGAAGCCGGGCCACCGCCTGTAAATGCTGGCAACTGCGGCAGGCAAAGGGTTGCGAAATGTCGTAGCCGAGCGGCGCCCAAACATCGGGTGGGCTGCCTGCATCGGTGAATGATAGCGGCTGAAAATTCGACGGGAGAACGCCGACGATTTCGAACGGGACCTGATCGAGCAAGACGGTTTTGCCGACGACGTGTTCGTCGGCGCCGAACTGACGCACCCAATAGGGATAACTCAGAAGGACGACATGCCAGCGGTCGGGGCGATCTTCTTCGGGAATGAAATTGCGGCCAAGATGCGGCGCGACGCCGAGCGTGTCGAAAAAATTCTGCGTGACGCGCAGGCCGAAGACCATGTTGGGCGTACCGTCGCCGGTCGCGGCCGGAGTCCAGCCGCGATACAGCGCGATCTGTTCGAAGGATTGAGCGCGGGGTTTCCAGTCGTGGAACTCGCCGTAAGAAACTTTTGTGGGGTTTTGATTTTTGGAGTCGCCCTGCGCGAGGGTGACGAGACGATCGGGGTGGCGATACGGAAGAGAATCGAGCAGGACGGCTTTCACCACGCTGAAAATTGCGGCGTTGACGCCGATGCCGAGCGCGAGTGTGGCGATAGCGATGAGTGCGAAGCCGGGGCTTTTGCGCAGCATGCGCGCGCCGTAGCGGAGGTCTTGCAGTACGTCTTCAAAAGCCCCGAATGTTCTCATGCGTATGGTCCGTTCTTTGATTTGTGTAGTGTTGCCGAATTGGCGATGCGCAGCGTGGTGCGCGTCGCGCGGGTCCATTCCGTCGGCGCGATTCTTATCAGTTCGTTGCGCGACGTGAAACGCGAGCTCGTCGTTGAGGTCGCGGTCGAGTTCATTGCGACGAAAGAAAGCGCGGATGCGCGTGAAAAATTGTTTGGGTGAGTGAGTCACGTTAGAGCGCTTCCTTTCTTTCATTCGTGTCGTAGAGCCAACGTCGGCTCGATGCTGGTGGCGCGGCGCGCGGGGACAACGCACGCGAGGATGCCAATCGCCAAGAGCAAAATCGCTACTCCACCGATCGTCAGCGGATCGTGCGCCGACGTTTGCCAGAGCTGGCTTGCAAGAATGCGGGCGAGCGTGAGGCTGGCGACGAGGCCGATGGCAACGCCGACGCCGATGACGCGCAGGCCCATGCCGAGGACGAGTTTCAACGCGTCGGCGCGCGTCGCTCCGAGCGCCATGCGAATTCCGATTTCGTGTGTGCGTCGCGCGGTGGCGTATGCGACGACGCTGTAGACGCCGATGGAAACGAGGGCGAGGCCGACGATCGCGAAGATTGTCATCAGGATGAAACCGAATTGCGGACCAGCGTAGGACTGGAGGTGGATGTAATTTTCCATCGAGCCGGTGTAGCTGAGCGCGACGCTGCGATCGACGGCCCAGACTTCGCGGCGCACTGAATCCATCAGCGACAGCGGCTCGTTTGCAGTGCGGACGAGAATGCCGCGCTGGCCGGAGCCGGTCAGCGTGTAGGGCAGCCACACTTCGGGTTCGACGGGTTCTTGCAAGCCTTTGTTGCGAACGTCGCTGACGATGCCGACGACTTCGAACCACGGGTCGTTGACCTTGTCGGGGAAATTGGCGAGGTCGGAAACGCGAATGCGGCGGCCGATCGGGTTTATGCGATCGAAATAGCGTTGCGCGAAAGTTTCATTGATGACAGCGACTTTGCGCGCTGCGGCGACTTCGGCTTCGTCGAAAAAGCGGCCGACGCGCAGTTGAATGCGGAGGACATCGAAAAATCGTTCGCTGCAAAGTTGGAACAGCGCCGGCCATTTCTCGGCGTGGACGGCGCCGGAGACTTCGATGTCGGTTGGGAAGCCGCCGTAGGGCGGAAGGGCGCTGCTTTCGGCGACGTCGGTGACGCCGGGGAGCGATTTCAATCGCGTGAGCAGCGGGCGATAGAACGAGACGAGTTGCGACGCGGTTTGATAGCGCTCGCTCGGCAACGGCAGGCGCGTGACGAGGACGTGATCGGCACGGAGGCCGAGGCTTTCTCCACGCAGGGCTTCGAAGCTGCGCATCAAGAGGCCGGCGCCGACGAGAAGGGTGAACGAGAGCGCGACTTCGCAGACGATGACGGCGTCGCGAAAGCGAATTTGGCCAGATGTCCCGCTGCTGGTGCCTTTGCCGGAGTCGCGCAGCGGGCGTTCGAGATCGTTGCGCGCGGCGCGCAGAGCCGGAACGAGGCCGAAGATGATCGGCGTGAGCATCGCGACCGCGAGCGCAAAGGCGAGCACTGGAAGATTCAGCGAAATTTCGCTTTCGGCGGGAATCGTGACCGGCGGAATTAGCGCGACGATGGAGTTGAGGCCGAGCGCGGCGAGGCCGACGCCGATTGCGCCTCCGCAGACCGAGAGAATCAGGCTCTCCACCAATAGCTGACGGATCAGTCGCCATCGGCTCGCGCCTAGCGCAGCGCGGACCGCGAATTCTTTTTCGCGCGTGGTGGCGCGAGCGAGCATGAGATTCGCGAGGTTGGCGCAGCTGATGAGCAGGAGCAACGCGACGGCGCCGAGTGTCAGCGTGAGCGTCGTGCGGAAATTTCCTACGACCATGTCTGTGGCGGAAACGATTTTCACGACGAAGCGCGGGGGATAGCTCTTCGGATAGATTTTCGCGAGTTGGTTCGCGATGACGGTAAGGTCAGCCTGTGCCTGGCTGACGGAAACGCCGGGCTTCAGGTGGCCCATCAAATACCACACCGGCGGAAATTCTCCGGCGACGAAGGCTTGTTCGGCGCGTGAGGGTTTTACGGGAAGAAAAACGTCGCCGTCACCCCAGCCGAAGCGGCGCGGCATGATGCCGATCAGCGTGCGCGCGGCGCCGTTGAGAATGTAGGTTTGCCCGATGATCGATGGGTCGCCGCCGAAATGCGACTTCCACGCTTTGTAGCCGAGGATAAACGTTGGTGGCGCGCTGGGCTCGTAATCGGCGGGCTCCATCACGCGGCCGTACAGAGCGGGGAGGCCGAAGAATTCGAACGTGTTCGGCGTGCAGAGAATTCCGTGGAGGCGCTCCATTCCGCCGCCGACTTGGTAGAGGACGTCTTCGCTGGCGTCGGCGATCGCGAGGTCGAAGACGTGATTTTTCTCGATGTAGTCGAGAAATTCGGGCGCGGAATATTCGGCGCGGCCTGCAGCGTCGACGTTGTTGGCGTCGTGAATTTCAACGGTCATGAAGCGGTTGGCGCCGGGATAGGGGAACGGCTCGATGAGAACGTTTTCGATGACGCTGAAAATTGCGGTGGATGCGCCGATGCCGAGTGCGAGTGTAGCGATGGCGACCGCGGTGAAGCCGGGTTTTTTGCGAAGCGAGCGCAGGGCGTAGGTGAAATCGCGCCAGAGTGTTTCGAGCGATGTCAGGATGCGAACTTCGCGCGTGCGCTCCTTTAGATTCGTGATGTTGCCGAGCTGGCGATGCGCGGCGTAGCGGGCTTCGGCGGCGTCCATGCCGGCGGCGCGATTTTTTTCGGTGCGCTGAGCGAGGTGGAAGGTAAATTCGTCGTCGAGGTCGCGATTCAGCTGATCGGGTCGCGAGGTGGCGCGAAAACGCTGCCAGATCTTGCCGAGCCATCCGGTCGCCATCGAATTCTCCTTTCTCGTCAGCGCTTTACACGCTTCGCTGTTATCGGCGCGCCACATCGCGCCACGCTGCGTCTACGCCGTTTGCAAGACGCGAGCGATCGCGCCCGACATGCGGCGCCAGTACTCGGTTTCCTGCATGAGCTGCTTCTTGCCGGCCACTGTCAGCGCATAAAATTTCGCGCGGCGATTGTTGTCGGAGACGCCCCACTCGGCGGAGAGCAAGCCGCGCAGCTCGAGCCGGTGGAGTGCGGGATAGAGCGCGCCTTCTTCCACGCGCAGCACGTCTTGCGAGCTGTCGTGGATCCATTCGGCGACGCCGTAGCCGTGCATCGGTCCGCGGGCGAGCGATTTGAGGATCAGAAGGTCGAGAGTGCCTTGGAGCAGGTCGTCTTTTTTGTCTGGCATGGGTATCTCTTACCATAAGACGTTTAGGGGAGGGAAATGTTTCATGTGTTTTAGGGGCACCGAGCGGGTTCCGTGGTTTGGGCGTGACGCCCGGACAAGTAGGGGCGTAGCGTTGCTGCGCCCGTACACAGTCGAGGTGGTTCGAGACGCTGGCTGGGTGCGGCGCGCGGGATTTTGTGCGGTGCGTGTTATCGTAGGGGCGAGAAATTTACGGTGAGCCTTTCTCCAAATTTATGGTGAGCCAATCATCCCCAGCGTTGCGAATCGCGCTCGTTGGCATGTCGGGCGCCGGGAAAACATTCTGGGCGAAGAAGTTAGCGGCGAACGGGCGTCCGGCGATTTCATGCGACGATCGCATCGAAGAGCGGCTCGGCCGACAGCTGGCGGCCGACGGCCATAGCGGGATCAACGGCGTGGCGGCCTGGATGGGCTGGCCTGACAGCGCGACTTACGCGCAGCGCGAGGCCGACTATCTTTCGGCGGAGATTGCGGCGCTGGACGAGGTACTGAGCGAACTGGAGCGGGATCCGGCGCGCGAACTGGTGCTCGATACGACGGGCAGCGTCATTTACACCGGCAACAATATATTGATGCGGTTGAGGCGGCAGATGACCGTGGTGTACCTGGCGGCGTCGCCGCAGGAGCAGGAATTGCTGATCGAGCGGTATCTGACGGATCCGAAGCCGGTGCTGTGGCGCGGCGCGTTTCAGCCGAAGAATGGCGAAACGCCGCACGAGACGGTGGCGCGGTGCTATCCGAAACTCGTTGCGGCACGGCGCCAGAGTTACGAGGCGCTGGCGCATTGCACGCTGGCGGTGGCGGAGCTGCATACGCTGCCAGAAGCCGGGGAAAACGGCGACGGCGGCGATGGGTTTTTGGGGAAGATTCAGTCACAGCTCGCGAAAAAGGCCGGGCGCGCGAACGGGCTATAGAGGTTCGCGACGAGCGGCAAGGATTTGGCAATTTTTGCGTGACGCGTTTTGTTTTAGGAATGCAGCGACTCGGCGTTGGTCCTACCTCCGGATTCATTTTGCAGAATTCGTCGGGATGAGCAGGCCCTTCGAGGCTCGGGGTAAACAGGAGCGCCTGCGCTACGGGCGCAGATTTTTCACCACAGAGTTCGCAGAGAGCACAGAGATGGAGATGCTTGAGTTGTTGAGTTCGGAGAAACTGCACGCGTGAGATATCGGAGCACATCGCGAGAGGCGCCGTTGACGTCGTTGCGCGGCGCCGTGTTGCGCGGACTTGCGCCGGACGGCGGATTGTACATGCCGGTGGAAATTGCGCGACGCTCGCCGGAAGAACTGGAGGAATTTCGCGCGCTGCCATTTACAGAGGTTTGCTTTCGCGTTGTAAAACCGTTCGCGGCGCCGGAAGTGCCTGAGGAAGTTTTGTGGCAGGTCGTCAGCGAGGCGATCAATTTTCCGGTGAAGATGGTTTCGCTATCGCCGGGGCTGCACATTCTGGAGCTGTTTCACGGGCCGACGCTGGCGTTCAAGGATTTTGGCGCGCGCTTCATGGCGCGGCTCATGGGTTATTTCGTGCGCGGCGAGACGCGGCCCCTGACGGTGCTCGTCGCGACGTCGGGCGATACGGGGAGCGCCGTTGCGCATGGATTTCTGGAGGTGCCGGGAATTCGCGTGGTGATTCTGTATCCGTCGAAGCGCATTAGCGAGGCGCAGGAAAAGCAGTTCACGACGCTGGGCGAAAACATCACCGCACTGGAAGTCTCGGGCACGTTTGACGACTGCCAGCGGCTGGTGAAGCAGGCGTTCACGGATGCCGAGCTGAACAAGCGCGCGTTCTTAACGTCGGCGAATTCGATCAACATCGGACGGCTGCTGCCGCAAATGTTCTATCACGTGGCGGCGTACCGGCAGTTGCCAGTGGCGTCGGTGCCCCTCATCGTGTCGGTGCCAAGCGGAAATTTCGGGAATTTGACGGCGGGAATTTTCGCCAAGCGCATCGGGTTACCGGTGGCGCAATTCATCGCGTCGACGAACGCGAACGACGTTGTGCCGGAATATTTGCGGACGGGTGAATTTCATCCGCGGCCGGCACAGGCGACGTACTCGAACGCAATGGACGTTGGCAGTCCGAATAACTTTCCGCGGCTGCTCGATTTGTGCCGCGGGCGGCTGGAGTATGTGCAGCGCGAGATTTGGGGCCACGGAGCGACGGACGCAGAGACGCTGGCTGCGATGAAGTCGTTGTACGAACGATTTGGTTATATCGCGGACCCGCACACCGCAGTTGGCGTGCTCGGCTGGGAAGCTTACAAGCGCGAGCACACGGAGCCCGCACAGGGGTTGGTGCTGGCGACCGCGCACGCCGCAAAATTTGCCGAAGTTGTCGAGCGCGCGATTGGGATTGCTCCGCCGCTTCCCGATCGCCTGGCGGCGTACCTCAAGCGGCCGAAGCTTTCGATTGCCATGTCGAGCCGATACGACGAATTCAAGCAATTCCTGCTCAAGCACTAACTTCCCCTGAGTTTTTTTTAATCGTTGACGTTTCAGTCGTCGCCGAAGAAGCGGGCGCGAACAGTTTCGTCCATCGGAAGCTCAGGTCCGCTGAAAAGATGATCGGGCACGCGCGTCATGTCGGCCGTGATTCCCGACATCGCTTTTTGACGGCGTGCATCGGCTGCCGCGCCTTGCTCCTGAAACATACTGCGGAACCAACGGCAAACAGTGTGCGTGGTCTGAAAATATTTGTCGTGTTGTTCGGCGTAGCGACGGCCGGCGCGGTCCCAATCAGAATCGTCGACAAGAGCATCGCGGAGCACGCGAGCGTCGCGCAAGCTTAGCGACATTCCTTGACCGAAGCTGGGATCGCTGACGGCGGCGGCTTCGCCGATCAACGCCACTCCATCGCGATAAGGGCGATCGACCCACATGTAGCCTGCGTCAAATGCGGCCAGAGGTCCGATGCTCTTCGCAGGCGCGTAGCAATCGGCGAATATCGGGGCGACGCGGCGGGACTCCGCGAGAAATTTTTCGACTTTGTCGGTTCCCTGAAGCGTGAAGGCGCCATCGGCCGGATAGCCGAGATAAGCACGGCAGCGATTCTTACTCTGCGGAACGATCCCACCGATCAAGCCAAATTCCGGATTGAAGACCAGCCAGGACAAATCCGAAGAAATGGAAGCGCCTTCGAGAAGTACGCCTGCAAAGTGGAACGGGTACATGTCCGTTTTCGCGGAGAAGCCTGCCCATTTTCGGGCTGTGGAGCCACGGCCGTCGGCGACGACAACCAAACGCGCGTGGATTTTTTCTTCGCGGCCGTTGCTGGCGACGACTGCGGGATTTGGGCCGGTTTCTATCGCGGTGGCGGTCACGCCGCGGCGGACTTCGGCGCCGGAATTTTCCGCTTGGGCGAGCAGTGTTTCCTGCATCTCGGGGTGATGGAAGGTCAGGCTAGCGAGTCGCTGAGGCGTGGTCTCGATAAGCGGTCGAGGACCAAAACCCATGTCCACGATCGGCACTTCGATGGCGCCGGACTGCATCAGCGCCTCGTGCAGGCCGAGTTCGCGGGCTTCGGCGACACCCCAAGGCACAAGATATTCGCCACGAACGCGATCGCGGAATTTGGTTTCTTTCTCAAGGATCAGAACGCTTGCGCCGTTTTTTGCCATCGCAGCACCGAACGCAGATGCAGCCATGCCACCGCCAATGGTCACGATATCGAAACGGGAGGAACTCATAACACTCCTTCGCGAGCAGTTGATTTCCAGAGAATCGGCTGCGCTTTAGAGGGACCTGGGTGAAGTTGAGGCGATGCTACCAGAAGTTCCGACGCGGGACTATCGTTGTCGGAATCTCGAAGCTTTCAACCTGTTTGTAATGATGATGATGGCTAATTTTTACGGAGGCGATCGAGGAGAATGAAGAGGAAGACACCGACGACGGCGTTGACGGCGGCGCCGATTGCGAGATGCACGGTGAACCAGGGTTCGGGCTGTGCCAGAAGCAGGCGGCGAGTCAGAATCACGACGCCTTGATGGACGCCGAAGAAAATTACGGTGAGCGCGAAGCGGGCGATGGGGTGTTCAGTGTCGAGACGCGCGCCGATCGAAGAAGCCAAATATCCGATGATCGTTTTCGCGATGCCGTAAAGACCGATGGGAACCGTTGGGCCGCTGAGGCTGTCTTGCAAAAGGCCGATGGTCATGCCGAGAAGCAAACCGGTAGAAGGATTGCGGCGGCTGAGACCGAAATAAATAGTGAGCAGCAGCGGGAGATCGAGAATGGCGAATTTCGGGAAGTGAACCGGGATAAAGGTTTGCAGAAGCAACGCAACGACTGTCGCGAGGGCGATCGCGCCGCCGCGAAACTTGTGCACCTCGATATGGGCTTCGCCCATTCTCAAATCATACGTATCGTTCATGGCTTCGCCGTTTTCGAGGAATGTGCCGGCTCTTTCTTTGCCGTTTCCGCCAGACTGCCAGAGGCGGCGCTGCTCGCATCTTTGCTTTCCGATTTCGTCAGATCGAGCGGCTGGACCGACAACAGCACGATCACATCTTCAAGACTTTCGAGATTGGCCGCCGGCTTCAGGAGGATTTGCTTGAAGGGGTTGCCGTCTTTGATCTGAGCGACGGTGCCGACGGGAAGATCGCGCGGGAAGATGCGGTCCATGCCGCTGGTGACGACGTGTTGTCCGATGGCGACTATATCGTCGTTAGCGACGTACTTCATCGCGAGCAACGGTTCGCCTGCGCCACCGACAGGGCTCTGAATGTGAGATTCGACGAGCATGGCGCCGACGCCGCTGTCTCTATCGGTGAGCAGCAGCACCTGTGATGTGCCGGGATACGTTTCGCTGATTTTGCCGACCACGCCATCGGGCGTGATAACGCCCATATTGCGCCGCACGCCGTCGCGTTCACCGCGATCGAGATAAACGGTTTGTGTGGCCGAATCGGCGCTCGCGGCAATGACACGCGCGGCGAGCATGGGAACGCTCGTATGGCTTTGCTTGAAGTTCAGAAGTTTTGCGAAGCGATCGGCTTCTTCTGCTTTGTTCTGGAGTTCGTTGAGCTGCAGCTTCAGTTCGGCGTTTTCGTGGTTTAGGCGTTCATTGTCGCGAGCCGCATTTTGCAGCGCGAAGTAGTGATTCCAAATGCCGCGAATTCCGCCCAGGCCACTCGAACCGGCGCGCTGGAACGGCGTGACCGCGCCAACCGTCCACACGCGGATCAGCCGACCCTGCGAATCGCGCCGAATTTGAATGGCGAGAAACAGGATCTGCAATACGACGACGCCGATCAGTAGGAACAGGCTTTTGTGGCGAGAAGGAATGGCAACCATGGTTTTCCGTCACTACTCGAAACTGGAAAGTCGAAACTCAAAAAATGAAAAAACGTTAACTCGTGAAACTTAGTCGATGCTGACTTGGCGCAGCAGTTTGAAGTCGCTGAGCATCTTGCCGGTACCGAGCACGACGGATGCCAGTGGATCGTCGGCGATGGAAACCGGCAGCCCGGTTTCTTCGCGAATGCGCTTGTCGAGATTTTTCAGCAGCGCGCCGCCGCCGGTCAGCACAATGCCGCGGTCGCTGATGTCGGCGGAAAGTTCGGGAGGCGTGCGCTCCAGCGCCACGCGCACCGCATTCAAAATCGTGGCGACGCATTCCCCGAGGGCTTCGCGGATTTCGCTGTCGTCGATGGTGACCGTGCGGGGCACGCCTTCGATGAGGTTGCGCCCTTTGACTTCCATCGTCAGCGGCTTTTCCAGCGGATAGGCCGAGCCGATTTCCATCTTGATCTGTTCGGCAGTGCGTTCGCCGACGAGGAGGTTGTACTTGCGCTTGAGGTATTGCATGACAGCCTCGTCCATTTCGTTTCCGGCGACGCGCACCGAACGCGAATAGACGATGCCGCTCATGGAGATGACGGCGATGTCGGTTGTGCCTCCGCCGATGTCGACAACCATGTTGCCCGACGGTTCGTCGACGGGAAGGCCGGCGCCGATGGCCGCAGCCATGGCTTGTTCGACGAGATAAACCTCGCTGGCGCGCGCGCGATAGGCGGAGTCTTGCACAGCGCGCTTTTCAACCGGTGTAATTTCGCTGGGGACGCCGATAACGATGCGCGGATGAACCAGAACGCGGCGGTTGTGCGCCTTCTGGATGAAGTGCGTCAACATTTTTTCGGTGACTTTGAAATCGGCGATGACGCCGTCTTTCATCGGCTTGATGGCGACAACGTTGCCGGGAGTGCGGCCGAGCATGTCTTTCGCATCTTTCCCGACTGCCACAACTTCGCCGGTGGCCTTGTTGATGGCCACGATGGAAGGCTCATTTACGACGATGCCTTTGCCGTGCGAGAAGACCAGCGTGTTCGCGGTGCCCAGGTCGATCGCCAGGTCGGACGAAAACAAACTGAACACCGACCTGAGGTTGTAACCGTTCTTATTCATCCCTCGATCCTCCGCGGAGATTGCTCTCCGCTGCCCGGGAAGCGCGCTTCAGATCGACACGCGATCCAATTGTCCCCGACCGTCACGACCCGCGAAATCACGCGTATCGGTCGCCCACAGATTTCGGCGCGGTGTTGCGAGTCGCGCCACTACATTTCTTCTCGGCACCGCAATCTAGCGCGGAACCACGATCGACACTTGCTGCTTCGCCGTCCCACCGCGGCGATTCTGGCCGATCACCACAATCGTGTGCTCGCCCGGGGTCAGCGGATCGGTGAAGTAACGGAAGCCGCCGTCAGGGGTAATACCCGGTACAGTTTGACCGTTCACGATCAGCGCGGCGCCCGGCTCGGTGTGGCCGATGATTTCGGCGACGCGGCCGTGGAGTTGCGTATCCTGAATTTCGAGCACCATTTCCTGGGTCTTGCCTTGCGCGACGAGCGTGAACTTGAAAGTGTCGCTGACTTCACTGGATTGCTTCTTGGCGTCGGTTGCGACGACGTTCCAGAAGTAGTCGCCCGCATCAAGGCCAGTCACGTCGACGCTATTGCCGTTGACCGTAGGTTGCTTGATGGCTTTGGTGAACATCGTGTTCGTGCTGATGCGCAGCGTGTAAGAAACCGCATCCTGCACGGGCTTCCACTCGAAATGAATCGAAGTCTGTTTCGGATTCTCGCCGATGATGGGAGCCAAATTTAGAGGCTGAAGCGGTTCGGGAGGAGCAAGAACGTCGGACTTCGTAATCGGGCCGCCCTTTGGCAAAGTCGCCTTCTGGAACTGCGCCAATTCGATGCGCTCGGAGCCGCGCTGCACTTCGGCGCTTCCGCGCGCCATGACGATTTCGTTTTCCTTGGTGTCGGGATCAGACTTCACAGCGGCACGAGAGTTCGAAGCCAGTTGGGCGGTGGAATCCTCGACGCTGACAGCCGCTTTCGAATCGGGCGACGTCCAGTTCGGAGTCGCAAGATCGACCGATCCAGTGTTGATGCGGACGGCGACGCTGGTCGGTTTGTTGCTGCCCATGGAATTTTCTTCGACGGTGATCAGCGTGTCGGGCTTCACGGTGTACGACGTGCGATCGCCGAAGGTGATGCGCGCGACGCCTTCCGACCCAGTCTGAACGAGATCTCCCTTGTCGAGTGTTGTGTGAAAGTCGGCCTGAACCCACTGCACCGAATTCACTTTTTTCACGAGAACTTTGCCATCGAGGTTTACGAATTTCGCCGCCGTCTGGCTGGCGGCGACCGCTTCACTGTCGCTGTTGTCGATGGCGGTGCTGATTTTCTTGACGGTGTTTTGGTAGAGATTGGGACTGACGACATAGATGACACCGCCGATGATGGCGGCCGCGAGAAGGACGTAGACGGCTACGGTTTTGTAGGTGACGGCGGTCCAATACACCTCGACCCGATGAATCTTTTGATTCGCCGCGGGGTCATTGGTGCGGCGTGGGTCGATTGGGGTCTGCGTAGGCACGAGTTTTTGCGCACCGATAGCGCCAATTTTAAAATCTAGCACAGCGTTTTGGGGGCGTCCAAAGCGGCGGCAAAAGCGTTAGTCAAACAGCAAATAGCAGGTGCGAAACGCTGTGGAAGTGGATAGCAGACGCCGTCGCGATCACGTTTGGCAATTGTGGGAGCCGCGACTGGTGGCGCGAGCGCTTTAGGTTCGCTAAGTGACTCGAAGGATTCGACTTCTAGCGATTGGCGACGGCGGCCTGCGCAGTGTGAAGGCGAAGAAACGTAAGCGTCATGGGCCAGGCTTCGGCCGCGGCGGTGGGGTTGTACGATGCGCGCGCATCGCAGAAGAAACCGTGGTCGGCGTCGGAAATTTCGACGTTGATGAAGCTTTTACCGGCGTCGCTGAGGGAGTCGCGGACAGCACACACCTGGTCCTGGGTGAGGTGTTTGTCCTTACCGCCCCAGAATAAAAGGACGGGGCATCGGAGTTGCTCGGTGCGGGTGAGGAGGCCGGGATTGTTGCCTCTCGGGGCGATTCCGCCACCGTAATAAGAGGTAGCGCAGCCGATTGGTAGAGAGAGACCGGCGAGGTATGCGGCGCGGCCTCCCATACAGTAGCCGACGGCGCCGATGCGGCCTTCCGTTACGCCTTGCGCGATGAGCCAGTCGAACGCGGCGCGTTCGTCAGCTTCCATTTGATCGTCTTTGAGTGCGCTCATGTGCGGCACGGTGGTGGAGAAAGCGTCGTAGCTGCCTTCGAAGCCGGCGCCGGTGCGGTGGAAGAGTTCGGGTGCGATCGCAACAAAGCCTTCGCGGGCGAAGCGCTGCGTTACGTCGCGAATGTGGGCGTTGACGCCGAAAGCTTCCTGGAAGACGAGCAAGCCGGGAAACGAGCCGTTATCGACGGGGCGGGCGGTCCAGGCTTGCATGGTTGTGCCGTCGGAAACTTTCAGTTCGACGTATTCGCTGCGGATTTCCATTTTTGTGCTGCTCCGTGGGATTGGTTTTTCTGCGTTTGGTTCACCGCGTCGGTACTGACTGCTTGCTGCCGCGTTCGAAGAATTTCTTTTTGTCGATGTTGCCGTCGACGGCGACGTCGAAAAATCCAACCATCATTTCGTCGAAGGTTTGATCGCCCCATCGGACGGCGGCTTCGGGATCGGGATTGTGCGGATTGTTTTTTGAGTTGTCGTACCAGGCGATCGCCTGCAGTTCGGTGCCTGCTTTCAGAAACATCGGCTCGGCGAGTTTGTAGCTCATTTGCCAGTGGAAGTGATAGTTCACACGCAGCAGCGTCTCCACGCTGTTCTCGCCGGAGCGATGGTCTGGCGATGCCGCACTCGAATTGAGATTCGGCGCGGCGCCGTTCGGATGCACGATGTTGTATTCGAAGCGCTTTCCGCGGAGATGCATGTGCGGGAAAAGACTGAGCAGCAGCGCGTCGTTGGGCAGCGTGCCGCGGGCTTCGACGCGATAGTCGGGCGCTCCGGGCGGGATCACGAAGTGATCGTTGGTGAGCTGAAGAGTGAGAACGCGCTTGGGCGGCGGAGTTTTCGCAAAGCGGAGGCCGACGCGCGTCGTGTCGGTGCCGGCGTGGCCGTTGCTGGTGTAGTGCATTTGGAAGACGAGGTCGGAGCCCGCGGGAACAAATTTCGCCATCGTCGGCGGGAATTCGTCGGGCGAACTGCCGGGAGCGTAGACGAGCAAGACGTCGGCGTCGGTCCAATGCGCGCCGCGGCGATCTTCGGGATCAGTCAGCTCGTCGGCGGTGAAGGGAACGCCGACCGGAGCGCGGCGCATCCAGTTCGAATTGGGTGGGCGAACGTAGACGACGGCGTGATGGACGTTAGCGCGGAGTGAAGGCAAAACCTCGACGGATTGGATCCAGCGATCTTCGGAGAAATGCGTCGGGACGATTTCGTAGGTGTAATCGACGTCGCCATCGGCGGGAATCGCGACGCCCTTTGTCATCGCGAGGATTTGATCAGGCTGCGGAATTGTCCAACTTTCTGTCCAGTGGATTGGTGCGGGCGCGTCTTTTGTGTTGCCGGCGAGCGCGCCTGACGCAGCCCATGCCGCTAACGTCGCGATTTGGTCCTGTGTAAGCGACGGATCGTTAGAGAATCGCCCGATGCCTGGAACCGCGAACCAGGGCGGCATCGATTTGCTTTTCGCGGATGCGGCGATCGCTGCGGCGTGGGATTTCGCTTGAGGATAGGTTTGCAACGACATTGGCGCGATTCCGTCGGCGCGATGGCAAATTTCGCAATGCCGCTGCAGGATTGGTGAGACGTCGCGATAGAACGTAGGAGTGGAGGCAGGCTCGAGCGATGCGTGCTTTGGTCGAGCAAGCGTTGCGATGGATAGAAAAATCATCGCGGCGAACAACGACGTGACGATCGCCAGCGACTTCGCACGAATTGATTCGCTACCGATCATTCTAAGAGCTTAGCTTTCTCGTTCTCTTCGTCTCGTGCCGAAGCTTTGTCGCGCATGCGTTTTGAAGCAATTGCGATCCATTGCGAACCACTTATATAAAGTGGTAGCGTTGGCCCGCGATAATCATCCCGCCTCCGCCTGTGCGGACTGTAAGGACAACCAATCTCTATGAACGTTCAGCAAGACCCAGCCGCTCCGGTGCGCCGGAGTCGATTCGCTATTGTGCTCCACTCGGTTCATTTCGCGGCGTCGATCGTGGCACTTCTTGCAGCCGTCGTTTGCCTTTCGAACTGCCCGACCGCGAGCGCACAGACAAAAGAAAGCGCGGGCAAGTGCCCGCCTGTGACGCGTGAGGATTCGGTCGTCGACGTACTTCACGGTGTTTCGATTCCAGATCCCTACCGATGGCTCGAAGATCAGAATAGCCCGGAAACGCGCGCGTGGCTGGAGGCCGAAAATCGTTGCACGGAGGCAGCGCTTCACTCGTTCCCGGGTCGCGCGCAAATTGCCAAGCGGCTCAGTGAACTTCAAAAGACGGATTCCTTTGGAATACCGTTACAGCGGAATGGGGATTATTTTTTCGACAAGCGCGCGGCGGGACAGGATCTGTATGTCATCTGCCGGCGCCGCGGGTTTAGCGGACCCGACGAGACGCTGATCGATCCGCAAGGGATGAGCGCCGATCATTCGACGAGCGTAGTGCTTCGCGGCGTGTCCGATGATGGCTCGACGGTCGCCTACGGCGTGCGCGTCGGCGGCAAAGACGAAGTCACCATGCATTTTCTCGATACCAAGACTCGCCACGATCTTCCCGACGTGCTGCCGGTTGCAGACTATTTTTCGTTGGACTTTGATCCGAACGGGCATGGCGTCTACTACGTGCGGACAACGCATGACGGCCCGCGCGTGATGCATCACACGCTCGGCGCCGATCCGGCGTCCGACGCCGAAATTTTTGGCAAGGGCTACGGGCCAGAGAAAATCATCTCGGCTCAGGAATCTCGCGACAGCCGCGACCTGTTAATCACAGTTTCGTATGGCTCGGGAAGTGTACGCACCGATCTCTACTTCAAGGACTTGGCGGGCGACGCGCCTGTTAAGCCGATCGTCAACGACACGGAAGCGTTGTTCATGGGCCAGATCGAAGCGGGGAAAGCGATCGTCAGTACAAACTGGAAGGCCCCCAAGTGGCACATTTTCTCCGTCGATCTCAAGAACCCGGCGCGCGACGCGTGGAAAGAAATCGTTCCTGAAAGCGACGCTACCTTTGAGAATGCGTCGCTGTTTGGCGGGAAGATTTACGTCCAGTACGTTCGCAACGTTGCGTCGCAGGTCAAGATTTTCGACTTGAACGGCAAATCGGCCGGAGAAATCCCGCTGCCGTCGCTCGGTGCCATTTCCGGAGCGAGCGGGGCATGGGACTCGCCCGACATTTTTCTGTCGTTCGAATCGTTCAACATTCCGTCGACCATCTATCGATACGATCTGGGCGGTCACGACCTGAAGGCGTGGTTTTCGCCAAAAGTGCCGATCGATCCAAGCGCATACACGGTCGAGCAGGTTTGGTACGAGTCGAAAGACAAAACGCGTGTACCGATGTTTCTCTTTTATAAGAAGGGCTTGGTGAAAAACGGTGCGACGCCGGTCTGGCTCACAAGTTACGGCGGTTTCGATGTGAACCTCACACCATACTTTTATGCGACGGCGGTGGAGTGGGCGGACGCGGGCGGCATCCTTGCGCAACCCAACATTCGCGGAGGTGGCGAATTCGGCGAAGAGTGGCACAAGGCCGGCATGATGGAGAAGAAGCAGAACGTCTTCGACGACTTCATCGGCGGCGCCGACTGGTTAATCGCAAATCACTACACAAATTCCAGCAAGCTGGCGATTGAAGGAGGCAGCAACGGCGGATTGCTGGTGGGCGCTTCGCTGACGCAACGGCCCGATTTGTTTCGCGCGGTCGTTTGCGAGTATCCGCTGCTCGACATGCTGCGCTTTCAGAAATTCATGAAGGGGTCGTTCTGGGTGCCGGAGTACGGCTCATCCGACGATCCGGAACAATTTAAGTACCTGCTGAAGTACTCGCCCTATCAGAACGTGAAAGATGGCACGGCGTACCCCGCGGTGCTTTTCATCACGGGTGACGGAGACACGCGCGTTGCGCCTTTGCACGCGCGGAAGATGGCGGCGAGACTCCAGGCGGCTAACGCAGGCGCACATCCTATTTTGCTCCTGTACGACACGAAGTCCGGCCATTCTGGCGGACGTCCGCTCTCCAAGCAGATTGAAGAGGAAACAGACGCGATTTCGTTCGTATTTTCGCAGCTTGGCGTCGCCGCGAGGTAGTCGCTGAGATCGGTAGGGGGCGCCGCGTCCCGGATGGAGCGAAGTCTCCCAAGGGCGGTAAAGGCGTTTGCATTTACCAGCTTGGCCTTACACTCCTTGCCGATTTCCTCTATAATGTCTCGTTTGACCACGTAGGCTGGAGCTTTCGGGAATGGCGTCTTCTGACAATCGGCAGCAATGGTTCTCGCGCATTCTGTTGGGCGCGGTCGTCCTCGTTCTTGCGGGCGGCATGCTTTTGTATCTCGTACCGAGCATGCCGGGCAACGGCGGTGAAGCGGCGTCGACGGATACTGTAGCGACTATCGGCGACCAATCGGTCAGCATGATCGAGGTTCGGCAGCAGCTCGCCGAGATCGAACAGCGCAACCAGGTGCCGAAGGCGCTCGAGTCGCTCTACGCGCAGCAAATCCTGAAACAGCTCGTTTTCCAGAAAGAGATCGAGTACGAAGCCAAGCGCGTGGGCGTGCATGTATCCGACGAGGAACGTGCGGAACGGATTCGCCAGTTCTTGCCGACCGCATACGATGGCGGCAACTTCGTTGGCATGGACCGGTACGCGGCCGAGGTTCAGGGCCGATTCCAGATGACGGTTCCGGTGTTTGAAGAGCAGATCCGCCAGGGATTGCTGCTCGAGAAGTTTCGCAAGCTGGTGACTGATGGCATCAGCGTCGGTCCGGCCGAGCTGCACGACGAATTTCTGTATCGCAACGAGAAGATCAAACTGGATTACGCGCTGATCAAGCCGGAAGACCTGGCGGCGAAGATTACTCTGGATGAAAGCGAGATCAAGGCGGCGTACGAGAAGAAGAAGGCAAAGTATCTCGTACCCGAGAAGCGCATCGTGCGTTATGCGCTGGTGGACGTGAACCAGATCCGCCAGAACACACAAGTTTCCGACGACGAGTTGAAGGCGCAGTATCAGGCGGACATCCAGCAATACCAGGTGCCGAACCGCGTTCACGTCGACCACATCCTGCTAATGACCGTGGGGAAGACGCCCGCAGAGATCGAGGAGATCAAGGCGAAGGCGGACGACGTCCTGAAGCAGGCCAAGAAGGGCGGCAAGTTCGAGGATCTGGCGAAGAAATATTCGGAAGATCCGGGCACTAAGGATAAGGGCGGCGACCTCGGCTGGATTACCCAGGGTCAGACCGTGCCAGAGTTTGAAAAAGTGGCGTTCAGCCTACCCAAGGGTGAAATTTCGGACTTGGTGAAGACGCAGTATGGTTTCCACATCATCAAGGTTCTGGATAAAGAGACCGCTCACACGAAGACTTTTGACGAAGTGAAGGATCAGATTCGCGCGCCGATGGTGCTGGCGAAGGCGGATCGAACTGCCAGCGAAATTGCGGACAGGCTTTCGGCGCAGATTCGCCAGTCCAACAAGGTTTCGCTCGACGATCTGGCGAAGCAATACCACCTCGCCGTCGGTGAGACCCGGCCGGTTTCGGCGACCGATCAGATCATCGAGCTCGGCAATTCCAAGGAAGTGAAGGACGCGATTTTTGGCCAGCGGCCTGACGAGCTGAGCCTTCCCATCCACACCGACCGCGGCTTCCTCGTTCTCTCGATTCGCGGCATTTTGCCGGCGCACCAGGGAACGCTCGAAGAAGTGCGCGAGAAGGTAGTCGCCGACCTGAAACAGGAAAAGAGCACTCAGTTGGCTCGCACGAAGGCGGACGATCTCGAAAAGCGAGTGAAAGCTGGCGAGAAGTTCGAAACTGCGGCGAAAGCGCTGGGTCTCGATGCCAAGGTCAGCGATCTGTTTGCGCGCAACGGTTCGATTGCCGGAGCAGCCAGCGGCAAGCAGCTTTCGAGCGCGTTCCAGATGAAGACCGGTGACGTCGGCGACCCGCTTTCGCTCGGCGCGAACTGGTTTGTATATAAAGTTGCCGAAAAACAGGAACCGAACCCCGACGATTTCGAAAAACAGAAGAAAGAACTGACCGATCAGGTACTCCAACAGAAGCGCACGATGGCTTTTGAGGCCTTCCGGACTGCTTTGGAGAACCGCCTGCGGCAAGAAGGCAAGCTGCGCATCATGACCGACAAACTGAAGAACTTCGGCGATCTCGGCTAGTTAAACTATTCATTATAAAAGACTTAATATTTAACACACACCCGCTTGCCTTGGCTGCCCCGCATCGGTACGCTACTTGTGTCCGTACTGGTGGCTTTGACCGCACTTCCTAGCGTCTTTCATATGGGTCAAGACAGACGGATCCTTCTTCTGGTGAACTGGGTTCCAGATAGCCGACTTCAATTCATGGCCAAGCTGCGATTCCGGTCTCCGGTAACTCTTCTGACGGTGAACAACATGCCAGTCCGCTCCTCAAACGTTCGCAATGACTATCGCTGCAGCATTGAAAAAAATCAGGGCGGCAAGTATTGCGTCCGCATCCGGGTGCATTACCCCCGGCACGCCTGGTCGCTGGGCGTCTTCTTTCTGGCTTCGACGTTCGACCGGGCGATGAAGAAACTGGAGGAGTCGCTCGATTTCCTGCAGCGCCATGAAGAGAAGTTGTGGTTTTGGGGCGTCGATCGCGCCGAGGACATGGGATTTTCGGCTGAGTTTCTCCGTGAAGTGGGAATGAAACTCGACAAGCGGATCGAATTTCCCCGCAAAGCGGCAAACCTTGCGCTTGCACCCGAGCGGTCGGTGCCGGCATTCGTACTAGGCCCTATGCGCCGCGGGCTGGCTGAGTCGGTGGAAGTGGCGCCGCGCGCGGCAGCCGACGCGGCGGATTGACGTAGAGGTCCTTCTCCCTGCTCCTTTGTCTCGTCCCCTTTCGCCTTTTCGATTCGTTCTCATCCTTGACAACTCGCCTCCTCCCAGCCATCATTCCGCGCATTCAGGAAGGTATCCGCCTGTAAGCCTCTGTTCGATTGATCCCAGTCATCGTTCGAAGCAACGGAGTGTGTCGTAGTCCGAGGAGAAGGCGGCGCGGAGGGAGAGAAGGAATGAATAGGCATCGCAAATTGTATTTGCCAGTCACGCTGATCGTGCTCCTGGTTATAAGTACGCTGAGCGCGCGGGCCGCACGACGGGCGCAAAGCCAGTCAGGCTCGGCCTCGAGGGATCAGAGCCAGTCCGACAGCACCACGACTACCAAGAAGAAGAAAAAGAAGAAGACTACGGACGACACGGCGGCGGATTCCTCGGCGCAAAGCACATCGAGCGACGACTCGTCGACGACCACCAAGAAGAAAAAGTCCAAGAAGAGCGCCACGGCGGAGGATTCGCAGACCGCGCAGTCCGACGACTCAGCCTCGACGACTACCAAGAAGAAGAAATCCAAGAAGACTGCGGCAGCGGATGATTCACAATCCGCCGATGCCAACGCTTCCGCCGATTCGAATTCGACGACCACCAAGAAAAAGAAGTCGAAGAAATCGGCTGACGCTGATCAACCGGCCACAGCCGATAGTTCCGCTTCGAGCGATTCGAGCACCACGACCACCAAGAAGAAACGCTCCAAGAAGTCGGACACTTCGGCGGACGCAACTCCAGCGGCTTCCGGTTCGGCGAACGCCGACAGCTCGGCTTCGAGCGATTCCAGCGCCACCACTACAAAGAAAAAGCGTTCGAAGAAGTCCGATACGTCTGCGGACGCGTCGCAGCCGGCCTCGGGATCCGCTTCGTCCGGGTCAGCCAGTTCGCAGCCGGCTCCTACGCCTGCCGCGAAACCTGCGCCAACACCGGCTCCCGCTCCGGCTCCTTCAAACCCGCCAGCCAGCTCATCAAATTCTGCCAGCAAGTCGGCGTCGACTCCCAAGGCAACTCCGACGCAACAGCAAACCCCGCCCGCGAACAGCAACGGCATGGTCTGGGTGAACACCGATTCCGGCGTTTATCACAAGCCGGGAACGCGCTGGTACGGAAAGACCAAGCAGGGTAAATATATGTCAGAGGCCGACGCGCAGAAGGCCGGTTTCCGCGCAGCCGAGAAGGAATAGCACGCGTCAGAAATTGCAGGGACACGCGATCGAAATGATGGCGTGAAAGACAAAGGAGAACGCAAATGAACAAGCACACACTTCGCATGCTGTTGCTGGCTTTGCTGTTGTCGGTGGGGATGTCGGCGTCGATTTCGTATGCCAACACCGCCAAGCAGGCGCCGGATTCGAACACCGCGATGAAGGCGACGGCGAAGGACAAGCTCATCGACATCAATTCGGCGACCGCGGATCAGTTGAACGCGCTGCCGGGAATCGGCGACAAATACGCGCAGAAAATTATCGACGGCCGGCCGTACGCAAAGAAGACCGACCTCGTTCGCAAGAAGATCATCCCGCAAGCGACGTACAACAAGATCGCGGGCAGCATCATCGCGAAGCAGTAGTCGATTCAATGAGCATTGCCGGAGGGGCGGCCGGCGATTGAATCCGCCCCAATTCTTAGCTTGGTTCGTTAGGAGGGCACGATGGGCATTTTTGACGAGATTCAACAGGTCGGCGGGTCATTGCTCGGCGGCGAACATACCGGGGCGCTGAGCGCGGTGACGGACTACATTAATAGTCCGCAGGTCGGCGGCATTTCGGGTTTGCAGAAAATGTTCCAGGAGAAAGGGCTCGGCGGGATCGTCAGTTCGTGGATCGGCACCGGGCAGAACCTGCCGATTTCGACGGACCAGCTGAACAGCGTGTTGCATTGCGACGCGCTGAATCAGGTCGCGTCGAAATTTGGGATCGATCCAAACATGCTGCAAACGGCGATGACGCAGTTGCTGCCGCATGTGGTGGACAAGATGACGCCCAACGGTCAAGCAGCAGCGGCCGCAGGGCAGTAAACTTCATTCGATTGGTCGACTTGGATTCGTAAGAGCGGGCCGGAGGCGTTTATCTTCGGCTCGTTTTTTTTCGCGTGCGCGTCGGCCTGAGAGCTACTTATCGCGGACAATTACTTCGCCGTGGCCAACGATCTGTTCGTTCAGCCAAAGCTTGTACTTGAAGCTCGCCGCCTTGGTCCCTTGTCGCACCGGTCCGCTCAGCAGCCGCATCCCAGCCGGCGCCTGAAACACGTTCGACCCAAACGGGCAGCGATTTACGTCGAACTCAACCTTGAGATTGCCCGCGTCTGAGATCCACGACACCTGGTCGCCCGGATCGAGCACAACCGCCTGCGGGATAAGTCCTACCAAAACTGGGCGTTCCGCCATTTTTCCTCACTCAAACTCTTTGACGTCAAAACGATAGCACATCTTGCTTTGGCGATTGAGCTTGCGGCACCCCCGGACGCGGCCCAGTGATTCTTCAAGCCGCGCTGGCCCTTGGTGCAAATGAATCTCTCACCGCACCTGTCCCACAGTTCGCTTGACCCTCCTTTTCTCGCCCCGTAAACTGAGCAAGCTGAATCGTGCTGCTGGGTTCCCGCCGGTGTAACAGGTCGCTCGCAAAACGCTCAGTCGTACGGCGTCGCACGTCGAATTTTTCCTTAGGAATTACTCTCGCGCATGGCCACTGCAGCACGATCCCTGTCTATCCCTTTGCCGAATGGCGCCCGCATCTCGGTCGTCGGGGTGACTCCGTTCGCGCTGATGCATCTGCTGGCTCTGGGCGTGTTCTTTGTGCCGTTTCGCTCGTCCTACCTGATCACGTGCGTCGCGCTTGTTTTCGTTCGAATGTTCTGGGTTACCGCCGGCTATCACCGTTACTTTGCGCATCGATCGTACAAGACCAGCCGCGTGTTTCAATTCGTGATCGCGTTTATGGCGATGACTTCGGTGCAGAAGGGCGTGCTTTGGTGGGCAGCCCACCATCGGCATCATCATCGCTTCTCCGATCAGGAAGAAGATCTGCACTCGCCGACGCTTTTTGGATTTTTCTGGTCGCACATCGGGTGGATCGTTTCCGATCGCTACAACGACACGCGCACAAACTACATCGCCGACTTCGCAAAGTTTCCCGAGTTGCGCTGGCTCAACAAATATCACTTTATTCCGCCGACGATTCTTGGCGTCAGCATGTGGCTGATCGGTGGACTGCCGCTGTTTCTGTGGGGATTCGTTCTGAGCACCGTGCTGCTCTGGCACGACACCTTTACGATCAATTCGCTGTCGCATCTGTTCGGCACGGTTCGCTACAAGACCACCGATACGAGCAAGAACAATTGGTTTCTCGCGCTTTTGACCCTCGGCGAAGGCTGGCACAACAACCATCATCACTACATGGCTTCCGCTCGGCAGGGATTTTTCTGGTGGGAAATCGACATCACCTATTACACGCTGAAGCTGTTTTCGCTCGTTGGGCTGGTGTGGGATCTCCGCCAGGTGCCCGCGCATCTGCTGCATTCCGATGAAGAGGAAGTCGAACTCGCCGCTTAGTCGTCGGCTTTCATCCCTTCACCGTTGTCGTCTTTCTTGACGGGTGTCATCCTGAGGCTCCTGAAAGCATCCGAAGGATCTCAACTTTATCCTCACCAGAGAAGTGTTTCGTCGCGACGCCTCACCTTCCTGTAACCTCATCGCTTCCAATCAGTGTTAAAATTTCCGCTCCAATTCCGAGGAGCCAAAATGCGCAAACTTTCCCGCCAGTTCCGCGCCGTTAGTTTTTTTAGCCTTATTGGGATTCTGATTCTTTTGACGCCGGCCGCGCGTCCCGACACCATCATCCTGCACAACGGCGCGAGCTACAGCGGCAAGCTCGACGTCGGCACCGATTCGACGATCACGTTCACCGACGCGCAGGGAATTCAGTACAACTTTCCGCTGCGCGATGTGCAGTCACTGGTTTTTACTTCGACGAACGATATTGTCACGCTTCGCAGCGGCAAGGTGTACTCCGGCCAGTACACCGGCGACAACCCGATCCCCTTTATGGACGGCCAAGGGGTTGGCTACCAATTTCCGACCAAAGATGTTGCGTCGCTGGTGCTGACCCGCACGCGGCCAACGCCGCCCCCAGCCCCCGCCGGGCCGGCGAAGGTGATTCCGGTCGGCACCGAAATCACGATCCGGACCGACGACACAATCAGCGCACGCGATTCGGGCACCGGCCAACTCTACAGCGCGACGATTAGCCAGGATGTCTTCGACGCGAAAAATAATGTCGCGATTCCCGCAGGCACGCCGGCCAAGCTGGTCGTGCGAGACATGAGCACGGGCGGAGCGGTGCACAGCGCCGATCTCGCACTCGATCTTTTTTCGATCACGATTGGCGGCAAGGAATATCGCGTCGATAGCTCCGACGTGAACATCAACAACAAGCGCGGCGTCGGCGCGAATCGCCGCACGGCCGAATTCGGCGGTGGCGGCGCGGCAATCGGCGCGCTCTTCGGCGGCATTTTTGGCGGCGGCAAAGGCGCGGGAATCGGCGCCGCGGCGGGCGCTGGAAGTGGCTTGCTGACGCAGATATTCACCCGCGGCAAACAAGTGCAGGTGCCGGCGGAGACCTCGCTGATGTTTCGCCTCGATCAGACGCTGGTGTTGAAGCCGCACTGAGCCGCGTCCGCGGGCCAGTCGGCTGTTTAGCGGCGGTGGGCGGAAGACTCCGCCCATCGATCGCGATTTCAAATTGTCGGCGACGACGGTCGCGTTCTATGCGCCGGCAGCCTTCACGCCAATCTGTTGCAAAATCCCCAACTGATCCGAACTCCCCCACCGCTCGACCAATTGCCCATTCTCAAATCGAGCGATCTGCACGCCACGCACCGAAACCTTACGTCCTGTCGGTGCGATGCCCATGAAATTGCCCTGGTGCGTCCCCGAAAGCGTGTAAGCAATCGCCACACTGTCGTCGTCCGCCACCAACTTCTCCCCCGCGATGTTCAGATCGGGAAACGACTTTCGTAGCTCGCCAAAATAATGGATAAATCCCTCAGGCCCCAGCCCCTGCGCCGGCCCCGGATCATGATCCAGCGCCTTCGCATCCACGACCTCCCGCAACCCTTCCAGTTTCCCGCTAACCACCGCCTCCCCAAACTTCACCTGCGCCGCAATATTTTCATTCTTGCCCATGGTGTTCCTCCCGTAGCGATTCGCTCGCCGTTCGTCACCATTTCGATGAGCCGTTTCGCGCGATCGATGTAGAGTTTTTTTTGCGGCCGGGCATGTCGCCTCGTGTGCGAATTGCCCTTTTGGGACGGTGAAGATTGACAGTCCGTCATAATTAATGTATATACAATAATTATGTTCTCCTGGGATGTCGCCAAGGCCCTGAAGAACTACGAAAAGCATGGCGTCAGTTTCGAAGATGCCACGACTGTCTTCGATGACCCATTGTCATGGGAGTGGGAAGATATAGAGCATTCGGAACGCGAACAGCGCTTGAAACGATTAGGAGTGTCGGCACAAGGATGGATGCTGGTATTGGTTTACACCAAACGGAGCTTAGAAAATGGCACGCAAACGATCCGACTTATCACGGCTCGCAGAGCGAGTCGCAAAGAACGTCAAATCTATTCCCGATAGTGAAATTGACTTCTCGGATATCCCAGAGACGACTGAGGAAGAGTTCAATCGTGCTCGGCGGGTAGGGCGTCCCGTCACAGGCAATGCCAAGATGCTCATCGCCCTTCGCATTTCACCGACTGTACTCGTACGACTGCGCAGCCAAGCCGCCAAGCAGAAGAAACCGTACCAGACTTACATTCACGAAATCCTTGAGCGCGCGGCTAACAAGTCCGCCGCGTAGCTTGGAGCGGCCGCGGGCTCCGAAATGTTACGGCAAGGAGTCTTACGTGTTGTCGCCCTCGGACATGCGCATCTCGTCCTCCAGGCTGCGAGTGCGGCGTTCGAACGAGGTGCGGACTTCGATTCCCAGGCGCGAGGCGTAGTACATCAGCTTCTCGACGCTTTTGCCAGAGATGCGGCCGTGAAGCAGTTCGCTGACGCGAGGCTGCGGCTCGTGGAAAATCGCTTGCAGCTCTTTCGGGGAATAGCGCCTCGCGCATTCCAGGATCTCTTCGTACAGTTCGGCTCGGAATCTGGAGACGGCCGCGTCTTCGACCGGGAATCCGGCACCTTCCGCCGATTTCCAATGGATCAAGTAGGCGGGCGCTTGAATCTCTTGCTTCATCGTGTCCTCCCTGCAGGGGCAAACTGGTCGCGGCGACGCTTTCTTGCGCTTCATCCAGCACGAGTGAAAAGTTCGTGCGCGTTCGAAATGCGTTCTGCCGACCTTTGAGAGTTATCGTAAAGTAATATATTGACAAGGTACCATAATTCTGTTATGCTCAGTTGTGTTAAGTGCTACTACGTTCGAATCTCACGACCGTTGCGGTGTCCAACCGCGGTTCCGTCGCGGCATAGCGCGCAGCCTCCTTCACGCCGTTGTCGGCCCTCATCCTCCCAGTTCTGCTTCATCGCCGGGGGGATTTGTCACGTTTGGGACCGTAAGACCCTTAGAATCACATTCTTACGCTCATTGGACCTGTAAGTCGTTTCAAATCACATTCTTGCAAGAAACCCCCGGGGGTGGGGGTACCCAAGCTCACTTTTTCCATTTTCGCCCCGGTTCCATTTCGGAACTGGATAGCCTCCAATTTGTCCGTTGCGCCCCGCTGCCACCGTGCGAGAAAATTGCAGCCCACGCTTCTTCGAGGCTGAAAACATGAGCGATAACGCACATATCGGCGAACTCAATCCTCCCAATCGGCTGATGCTTACGCCTGGGCCATCATCCATGGACCCGCGCGTTTACCGGGCTTTGGCTACGCCGCTGGTTGGGCACGTCGACCCGTGGTTTCGTGGCTGCATGGATGACGTGCAGGTGATGCTGCGGCAGATTTTTCAGACGGAGAATCGCATCACGATGCCGCTATCGGCGTCGGGTTCAGGCGGAATCGAAGCGAGCGTGGTGAACACGCTCGAAGAAGGCGACGAAGCGATCATCGCGGTGAATGGCACGTTTTCGGATCGCATGGCGGTGATCGCGGGATGCACGCCGGCGAAAGTTACCAAAGTTGAGGCGCCGTACGGGAAGCCGGTCGACGCGGAAGATGTGCGGCGAGCGGGGAAGGGACGCAAGATCAAGATTGTGGGACTCGCGCATGGTGAGACTTCTTCGGGTGTGGTGACCGATCTCGACAGTTTCCGGAAAGTTGCGGACGAGCTCGGCGCGCTGCTGATTGTCGATACGGTTGCGTCGCTTGCGGCGGTGCCCATCAATGTTGATAAACAGCGGATCGATATTTGTTTCAGCGGCACGCAAAAGGCGATCAGCGCGCCTCCGGGAATGTCGCCAATCACGGTGAGCCCGAACGCCGAAGAAGTTTTTCGCACGCGCAAGACGAAAGTGCAGAGCTGGTATTTCGATCTGACCACCGCGATGAATTATTGGGGCAAGGATCGGCTTTATCATCACACGCCGCCGATCTCGCTGATCTTTGCGCTGCGCGAAGCGATGCGCATTGTGCTGGAAGAAACGCTGGAAGGGCGTTGGGAGCGGCATCGCGTGAATCAGCTGGCGCTGATCGCGGGGCTGGAAGCGATGGGCCTCGAGATGCTCGTTAAGAATCCGAAGGACCGGTTGCCGACGGTGACTGCGGTCATGATTCCGGCGGGAGTCGACGATGTGAAAGTTCGGACGCAGCTTCTGGATGAATTTAATATTGAGATTGCCGGCGGGCTTGGGCCACTGAAAGCGAAGATTTGGCGCGTTGGCCTGATGGGCCATTGCAGCCAAAAGCAGTACGTTCTGTTATTCTTGGCCGCGTTGGAAAAAACTTTGCTCGACCAGGGCTTCCGTGTCCCCAGCGGCGCTGGTGTTGGAGCCGCCATACAGAGCTACACTCATGTGGATACCGCAGCCGCCGCAACCCGTTGAAAAGGGCAGGTCGAAGCCGGG
>DASXPD010000057.1:0-6403 GCA_036493835.1 Candidatus Acidiferrum sp.
CACTCCAATTTCCGATTTCTATCTTCCGCTACTGCCCGTTCGCCGCAATCGCCGCTCCGCCAACAACGATCTCCACGCGTCGATTCAACTGCCGTCCCGCCGCCGTGTCGTTCGTCGCCACCGGCTGATCCTTGCCGAATCCATGCGCCGTGATCGAGTCCTGCGCCACTCCCTGCGCAACAAGATACGAACGCACCGTATCCGCGCGCGCCTCCGAGAGCTTCATGTTAACCGCGTCGCTCCCGACGCTATCCGTATGGCCGTCCACCTCGAGCGTCAAACCCGGATGCCCAAGCAAAATACCCGAGATCTTCGCCAGCTTTTCCTTAGCGCCCGGCTTCAAAGTGAACTGGCCAAAATCAAACAGCACGTCCGACATATTCACGATCAGCCCGCGTGCCGATTCCTTCGTCTCCAGCACTTGGTTCAACTGTTCGCGAAGTTGCTCGCGCAACCGCGCCTTCTCGGCTTCCGCCTGAGCTACTTGCGCTTGCGCCTGTTGCGAAGCCGCAGCGCTCGCCGCTTCTGCAGCCCGCTGTTGATCCAAAGCACGTTGGGCATCGGCGTCAGCCTGGTCCTTCGCTTGTTCCGCCGCCAATCGCTGCTGCTCTGCTGCCGCGCGCTGACGGTCCGCCTCCGCAGCCTGCGCCGCCGCATCCGCTTCACGCGCCTCTGAGGCCGCTTGGGCATCCGCCGTCTGCTTATCTTCGATCTTTCGAATCGTGATCAGCCGCGCATCTTCCGCTGTCTGCGCCGCGTCGCGCGAATTCTGCTGTACGGTCTTCTTGTTCGTCGACCGTCCCGCATACTCGTCTTCCGCGTTTTGCAAACTGATCTGCGCCCGCTGCAAAGCGTCCGGTGCCCAAGTCGCCGCCCCGGTCCACTGCGCGATGCGCACCGCGTTCCGCGCCTCATACAACTCGAGCGGAGTCTTGCGATCCAGCACGTACGGCGTGATCTGCGCTCGGTCAACGTTCAACACATACTGCCCGCGCTCCAGCAACTCATAGTGAACGTTGATCGGCTCAATCGTTCCCACCGTCTTGTCGCTCACTACGTTTTCCATCACCACCACGTTGCTCGGCTGCGTCACCGCATAATACGGCTCCGCCGTCACGATCAACCCAAACGTCTGAAAATCCGTCGTAACTTCGATCGAGCTTTTGTCGCCGCCGCCATTCAGCAGTATTTCACCAAGATTCTTCGGCCGCCCTTCCGGCGTCACCGCCCACAACACAAACGTCAAAAACTCCGGCCCATATTGCGTCGGCGAATTCATTCTCTCCATCCGCGCCTTAATCTCGATTCGCCCCTGCTTGCTGTTCACGTTCACTTCGCCGCGCGCATTCGGCATCAATTCCGTGCCGCGAAGATCCACTTCCGTCGAGCCGCTCCGGTGCTGGTAGTTGATCGCTCGCGTCGAGCGCTCCACAACCGTCACCTTGTAGGTCAGTTGACCATTCGCATCGCGGCCAACCACCACACCCTGTTGCTGTTCCTGCGGCGCTCCATAAACTGCGCTTCCGCCAAACAACAAGAACGCCGGCAAAGCAATCCAGGCCGCGCGCACCTTACGACGGTATCCTGCAGTGCTCTTCGTCAAGTTCGTTCTCATTTTTGAAAGACTCCTCTCGCTGGTTCAGTGGAGAACTTCATTTCGTCTCGTGGGCGTGGGCTCGCATGGCCGTCCTTGGGATCGGCCTGCTGACGATTCCCACCATGTACATTGTTAGGAATTCGGGCCAGCCCAACCATCAGGCAAAGCCATCACCTTCTGCTCGAAAATCCCTGATATCAAAGTGGAACAACTACCGCGGGGCATACAGAGGAGTGGCCAACACCCGAGCCGATACACACCGGCCAGAACGCCCAAACACCTCCTACAGCTTTCACCGTACCCGAGTCCTAAGGTCGCTCTAACGTCCCCGACGCCGTTCGCCTCCGACCTTGTTTGCGAGTCGCCAACAGTGCGAGTCACTCTCCGGCGAAGACGAATTTCCATTTTCCAATTTCTATTTTCCGTTTCCCTGTCCTAAGATGCTCGCCATGTCCACCAACATGAACCGCCGCAGTTTCATAATCGCCACCGGAATGACCGCCCTCGCCTCCACCCGCGTCCTCGGCGCCAACGACACACTTCGCGTCGGCGTTATCGGCGCCGGTGGCCGCATGAACGATCTGCTCAACGCCGCCGACCGTGTCGGCGGCTACCAGATCGTCGCCGTCAGCGACGTCTACGCCCCGCGCCGCGAAGCCGTCAAACAGCGCGCCGCCGGCGCTAACGCCACTACACACCTCAACTACAAAGAAGTCCTCGACCTCCAGCTCGACGCCGTCCTCATCGCCTCCCCCGATCACTGGCACGTCCGTATGGCTTCCGACGCCATCGCCTCTGGCAAAGACGTCTACCTCGAAAAGCCGGTCACGCACACGCTCGAAGAAGGCGCCACTCTCACCAAAGCCGTCCGCTCCAGCAAACACATCCTTCAGTGCGGCATGCAGCAGCGTAGTTGGAGCCACTTCCGCGACGCCGTCGATCTCATCCAGGGCGGAAGCCTCGGCCGCGTCCCGCAAGTCCGCACCTACTGGTGGCAAAACTATCTCGCTCACGGCCCTCACCAGGCCCCGATCGACACGCAAGCCCTCGACTGGAAACAATGGCTCGGTGGCGCTCCCGACCAGCCCTTCAGCGAAGAAAAATTCCTCCGTTGGCGCTGGTTCTGGAATTTTGGCGGCGGCGCAATGACCGATCTCTTCACCCACTGGATCGACGTCGCCCACTGGGCCATGAAATCCGACGAGCCCCGCGCCGCACAAATGCTCGGCGACAAATATCTCTTCGAGCAATGGGATTGCCCCGACACCGTGCAGGCCGCTCTCCGCTATCCCGGCTTCGATGTCGTCTACGAAGGCATGATGGGCTCGTCCATCGACGACGGCGGCCTGGAATTCCGCGGCACCGACGCCACTCTAAAAATCACGCGCAGCGGCTTCACCGTCTGGCGCGAAGGCGTGCAAGGCAATCTCAATCCCGTCATCAAAGCCGAAAGCTTCCGCGACGGCACCATCAGCCACATGGAAAATTTCTTCGACTGCGTCCGCTCCCGCAAAGAACCCAACGCCCCGGTCGAAACCGGCGTAGCCGCCGCCCGTGCCGGCCACATCGCCAACCTGGCCTACCAACGCAACACCCAAGTGACCTGGCCCCCTAAGCCCTAGCCGCAGCAAACCCCGACGCGCCTTCACGAATTAACGCATCCGCCCACCACGCTGCGACGCACCGTAGGGGCGGGGTTCACTCCGCCCGGCCACCGCGTCTTGCCACAACCCCTCCGTTCGCCACCCTGTACCCGCGATCGCTTCCCAGATCGCGGGGTTTAGATGAAAATTCGTCCATCCTTCAACGTCGATCGCGATTCTCTTCCCCGCCGATCGCCATTCGAACCTCACAACTGACCAATTCGCTCATTGCCCCAAAAAATAAGAGGGGCGCGATTCGCGCCCCTCTTATTTTTCCTAACTTTCGACTTTCAACTGTCAACTATCGACTTCTTCTCAACATCAGTGCGGCCGCCCACCCTCCGGATGTCCTCCTCCTCCCGAAGGCCTCGGCGCCTGATGCTGCTCCATGTGCGTCTGCTGCTGCGCATGTTGCGTTTCCATTCGTTGCGTCTGTTGCGCGTGACGCGTTTCCATCTGCTGCTTCTGCACGTCGCTCGCCTTCCGCTGCTGCAATTGTCGATCTTGCTTTTCCTGTTGCTGTTGCATCTTCTGGTGCTGTTGATTCTGTTTCGCAGCCAGCTTCTGCTGTTGTTGCTGATACTTCGCGTCCGTCTTCGCATTTCCCGTGTTCGGCGGAGTGAACTGGTGTTGCTGCACTTCGCTCGCATGGTTATACGTCGCCTTCCGCGTATCGTTTGCCGGACGGTCCCCTTGGTTGCCGTGCGCCGCATTCGCTGGAGGCGCATGATACGCACCACCCGCTTCCCGCGCCGATACCGCGCCGCCATGAAAATCATTGGCACGTTCGGTCGCAGCGATTGGCGGCCTGCCCTGATTCGCACTCGCGCGCAGTTGCGGATTTCCCCGCGCCGTCTCGCGATGTTCGCGCTGCGCCTGGACCGCTTCCACATGCCGCTCGCTACCGTATCGCTCCTGCTCCGCGGTCGCGCGGTAAGATAGCCCGCCTTGTCCGCCGTTGTACGCCACACGCGAACGATTATTTTCAATGATCGTCGTCCGATACGTGTTGTGAATGATCGTCTCGTTCACATGCACGACCGCTGTGTTGTAATAGAAATGATTGTTTTCCCAGCGCCCGCCTTCAAATCCATTCCCGAAATATCCAAATCCATAATTAATTCCGCCATAGAAACCAACGTGCGGTCCCCAGTATCCGGCGTGCCACAGAAACGCGCTGCCGCCCCATCCCCAGTAACCCGGCGTCCACAAAAATCCTGGCTCCGGCGCCAAAATCCAAGTTCCCGGCACCCAGTAATAGCCATCGCCGTCGTCGTACGCCCAATATCCTGGCGTCCAGATATATCCGTCGCCAGGGCAAATCGGCTGGTCGTAAACAGGAATCGCAGGTGGACCGAACCCGACTGAAATCGAGACTTGTCCAAAGGAAGCCTGAGAGAGCACCAGTAACACAAACGAGAACAGCAAAGAGCGTAAGGCTGTCGCGTACCTCATTGCGCTTCTTTCTGCCCGCTCATCCTGATTGCCGCGCGTTGTGTGAAATCGGTACGGAGTTTCTGGCAAGTGGATCGAGAGGCTGTTGGTCTTGGGCACCGAGCCGTACCGCGCCGGAACGCCACGGTAGATGATACTCCGCTAAGCCGCCATCAGGTCATACCTGTACATCGCACGTTTCCGCGTAGTAGCCAACACCTGTCCTTCCCATCTCGTTCTTCTTCGATTCAGCACTCGTTCACGCGCGAGCCACTCTTGTCGATGTTTCTCTTTCGACTTTCAACTGTCGACTATAAACCTCTTTCGCCCCGGCTCCTGTAGGGGCGGGGTTCACTCCGCCCGGCTTCTACACGATCTCGCTGCGCCCGCGCTCTCTCGGTGTCCCCCCATTCCTCGTACGCGCGCAAACCCGCACGAGCCTCGAAGGTGCCGCCCCATGCCCCACGATGTAGACTGTCCGCGCTCCTGAAGATCATCGAGGCTCAAGCCATGCCCCGCACATTCCTCATCGACACCGACACCGGCGACGCCGTCGCCATCATCATGGCCCTCCGCTCACACGACGTTCGCGTCGCCGCCATCACCGTCGTCGCCGGCAACGTGCCGCTCCCACAAGCCACCAGCAACGCCCTCTACACCGCCGAACTCTGCAACTCCGAAGTCCCCGTTTTCGCCGGCGCGAGCCATCCCCTCAAACGCGCCCTCTGTTGCGCCGACTGGTTCCACGGCGAAGACGGCCTCGGCGATCACGGCTACGCTCCCAAAAAACGCAAAGTCGAATCCACGCACGCCGTCGACGCCATGATCGACACCATCCGCGCCAATCCCGGACTAACGATCGTCACACTCGGCCCGCTCACCAACGTCGCACTCGCGCTCCAACGCGATCCCAAACTCGCCGCTTCCATCGGCCGCTGCGTCATCATGGGCGGCAATCCCTGCTGCGAAGGCAACATCACCCCCGCCGCCGAATTCAACATCTACGTAGACCCCGAAGCCGCCCGCATCGTCTTCCGCTCCCGCACGCCCATCGAAATGGTCGGCTGGCATCTCTGCCGCTTCTCCGCCGCGCTCAATCAGCAGGAGATCGATTCCCTGCTCGCCACGAAAAAACCTCTCGCCGAATTTGCCGTGCTCTCCAACAGCGTCGCCGCCGAATCTTATTTCACGCAGACCCACGAACGCGGCATCTGCCTCCCCGACCCCACCGCAATGGGCATCGCCATCGACCCAAGCCTCTGCATCGACGGCACCGAACATTATGTTGAAATTGAAACGGACAGCGAACTAAACCGCGGACTAACTTTGGTGGACAAACTCAACGTAGCAAACGACCGCCGCAACATCGACATCTGGGGCCCAACAATCGCAGCCCAACCCCGCAAAATTCACATCTGCTGGACAATGAACATCCCCGCCTGGAAAAAATCCCTCTTCCATCTCCTAACCACCTAACCCCAACCCCACCCGATCGCGAAGCCGCACCGCTCGCGCCGCCACCGCGATCAATATGGAGTGCGGCGGCTCGCCGCCGCCTTTGCGGTCGAGCTATCTCCAAACATCTCGACCCGCACGTCGCCCATTCGGCGCAATGAGAAACTATCCGACCGTGTCATTCCGACCGAAGCGAGCCAACGCCTTTTCTTCCGCGTTCGCTCCGAGCGAACGCGTTGGCTCGCGTAGTGGAGGAACCTTGGCTTTATGCATC
>DASXPD010000058.1:0-2021 GCA_036493835.1 Candidatus Acidiferrum sp.
CCCTATTTTTCGACGACAGAGCACGCAATTCCGTCAGTGCTTCGTTCTCACTTTTCGCCTTCGGCAAATCGAGGGTCCGATCGAGCCGGATGTTTTTCGGAACGGTGGCATCGACCAGGGCCTCCAGATTTTCGAAGCCCAGTTCGCGCAGCATTTGCACAGTCTCTTCGGCACTTGGGGCGATGTGACGATCGGCGAAAGTGGCGATCGTAGTTGGGGTCGCGGCGAAGTTATCCGGTCCCGATTTTCTTGTCGTTTCTGCGACTGGCTTTTCTACCGTCTCTGTCCCGCCCGAATGCATTACGAAAGATTACGGAGCGCGATGGGTGCTTCAAGTGAGGCGCGTTGTAGCTGCCGCCGTCTCTGGCGGCAGAATTTCGCCGTTTTGCGACAGGATGCCTCGACTGACGCTCGGGATGACGAGCAAGTGAATCAGGATGGCCGCTAACGCGAGTCGTATGTTTCCACACCATGCTCGCGCAATTGTTTGCGCAGCATGGCCAAATGCTCGCGGTTTCGTGTTTCCACCGTGCAAAGGACATGCACCGCCGAGACGTCCGAGCCGGCAAAGGCGCGATCGTGCATTACTTGTTTGATGCTTGCGCCGCTCGCGGCAATTTGCGTGGTCAAACCCGCCAATCCGCCGGGCCGATCGCTTATGACAGCTACGAAACGCGAGAGCCTTCCATCGGCAACAAGGCCGCGTTCGATGACCCGGCTCAAGACATTGGGATCAATATTTCCGCCACAAAGGAGAAGGACGACACGTTTACGGGCGAGACTACGAAGATCGCCGGACAAGCATGCGGCCAGGGGAGTGGCGGCAGCCCCTTCAACTACGCCCTTTTGCAACTCTACGATGCGCAAAATAGAAAGCGCGATTTGTTCCTCGCTGACGATAACAGCTCGATCAACGCGCGACTTCGCGATCTCGAATGCATTTTTGCCGACTTGCGGAATAGCCAAACCATCTGCCAGCGTCGGTTGCATTTCGATCCGCGTCGGTTTGCCCGCTTTCAATGCGGCTGAGAAACTTGCGCCGTTTTCCGCTTCGACCGCGATAATTTTCACTTTCGGTCGCTTGGTTTTCACTGCCAGCGAAACGCCCGCGATTAACCCGGCTCCGCCCACTGGCACAATCACGGCATCGACGTTTGGAACCTGCTCGAGAATTTCCAGGCCCATCGTGCCCTGACCGGCAATGATCGCCGGATCATCGTAGCCATTGATGTAGGCCAGCTTATCCTTCGCCGCGATTTCGTGCGCGCGGGTTTTCGCTTCCGCGAAATCTTTGCCATGCAGAACCACCCGAGCGCCGAGTTTCTGGCAATTGCTCACTTTGATCAGCGGCGCATGCTTTGGCATCACGACCGTCGCGGGCACACCCAGCAATTTCCCCTGGTAGGCGAGGGCCTGGCCGTGATTTCCAGCGGAGGCTGCGATGACTCCACGTTTTTTCTGCTCGGCGGGTAATTGTGAAAGAACGTTGCGCGCGCCGCGTTCCTTGAAACTTCCCGTGCGCTGCAAGTTGTCGAGCTTGCAGAAAATTTCCATCCCAGTGAGCTCGCTCAATGGAATCGAAGGCAGGCAGGGTGAATAATACACCGCACCTTTGCTTCGCTCGCGTGCTGCTTCGATGTCGGCGAAACTGACCACGCGGTTTGCATACACCGCACCGAAAGATGCGGCAACGATTTCGCTGCGAGCTGTTGAAGGAACACAGACTTCCAAAGCTGTGCGCCCGGCGGGGTTCTACTCCGCTATCACTTGGTTGAACGAACAGCGGGGAGAATTCCCGCTGTGCGCACAGGCCACAGGCCCGTATTCTGTTCGATCAGGTCAAAACAACCGCATCAAGCGACGCACGTACTGTTTCAGCCAACTGCTGTGGATCGAACGGCTTCGATAAAAAGGGCAGGTCGCTTGATGGAGTACCGATGGTCGTCATTTCGGGCAAATAGCCGGAGGTCAGCAGAATTTGCGTCGAAGGGCTGTTGATCCGCATCCAATCAGCAAAGTCG
>DASXPD010000059.1:0-121274 GCA_036493835.1 Candidatus Acidiferrum sp.
GCAGTTTTGAGCGTCGCGGCTTCGGCCGCGACGACACAAAGCTGAAACAAAGTCAGAGCACGACACAAGTCGTGCTCTGACTCCAAGAGCCCGCGGTTGCGGGCTCTTGGCAGAAAAGAGTGCGCGCTTCAGCGCGCACTCGCACAAGCTAAGAGCCGGCAACGTCCGAGGACGTCGCGCGGCGAACTAGAGTTCGCGGTAGACGCTGTCGGACATGATGGTGCGGATCTTGCCGAGTTCCCTGATCCACTCGACGTATTCTTTGTTGGCGCGGAGCTTGGCGTCAGCTTCGGCCAGAGCCGTAAGGCTCGGATACTCGATCACAGTCGCGACCGCGCCGGCTTCGGCTCCTGCATACTGCGCCTGGTAGACGTGTATGACCTGCGACATGCCGGCTTTCTTCATGATCTCCTTCCCTTTTTCGATCGCTTCGGCGTAGGCCGCGGGATTGTCGGTCTTCACGATCACCACGCGGATGACCGTGGTTTTTTGGGCGAACGTCGCTGAAGAAATTCCCAAAAACAAAACGAATGTTACGAATGCGAACGCGATTTTACGGAGCACAGTTGTGCCTCTCTCTCGATTGAATTTGTCCTGCGGAGCCTTGGGCCTAACCTCGGAAGGAACTGCGATCTTGTTCGAGCGGCCGAACACCGCTCGGACTGCGATTGCGGCGGAGTCTATCGTGTTTCGCGCCGGAGTCAAGCGAAGCCCATGCGCGGACAAAGAAGTGGTCATAGGTTCCAGACGCACGCGCTACAAGTGGCTGGTTTGTTGCCACGGTGTTAAAATGATAGGGGTTCGCGACGAGGGACTAAGTATGGCTGGCAAAACACTTTACGAGAAGATTTGGGATAACCATGTGGTGCACGAGGAGCCGGGAAAGCCGGCTCTTATTTATATTGATCGGCATCTGGTGCACGAAGGGACTTCGCCGCAGGCGTTTGCGGGGTTGCGCGCGGAAGGGCGCGGCGTGCGCCGCCCGGATCTTACCTTTGCGGTGATGGATCACTCGGTGCCGACGATTTCGAAAGAGCGGCTGCTGCCGATCGTGGATGAAGCTGCGCGGCTGCAATTTGACGCGCTGGAGAAGAACTGCAAAGAGTTTGGCGTGCGGCTGTTTGATATGCACAGCGCGAATCAGGGGATCGTGCATGTGATTGGGCCGGAGTTGGGGATTACGCAGCCGGGGCAAACGGTGGTTTGCGGGGATTCGCATACGTCGACGCATGGAGCGTTTGGGACGCTGGCGTTTGGGATTGGGACGAGCGAAGTGGAGCATGTGCTGGCGACGCAGTGCCTGGTGCAGTCGCGCTCGAAGACGATGAACATTGTGGTGAATGGCAAGCGGCCGAAGGGCGTGACCGCGAAAGACATCGTGCTGGCGATCATCGGGAAGATCGGGATCAGCGGCGGGAATGGGCATGTGGCCGAGTACACCGGCGAAGCGATTCGCGGGCTGTCGATGGATGGGCGCATGACGGTCTGTAACATGACGATCGAAGGCGGGGCGCGCGCAGGAATGGTGGCGCCGGATGAGACGACGTTCGCGTATTTGGAAGGGCGGCCGTTTGTGCCGCGCGGTGCCGCGTTCAAGGAAGCGGTAGAGCGTTGGAAATTGCTGGTGACGGACAAGGACGCGACGTACGACACGACGGTGACGCTGGATGCGCAGGATCTGGTGCCGCAAGTTACTTGGGGAACGAATCCGGGAATGGTGAGCGGCGTGACGGCGCGGGTGCCGGAGCCGGGATCGTTTTCGGATCCGAACGATCAGAAGGCGACGGAGCGGGCGCTGGTTTACATGGGATTGAAGGCGGGGACGCCGATTGTGGATATTCCGATCGATCGCGTGTTTATTGGGTCGTGCACGAATTCGCGGATTGATGATTTGCGGGCGGCGGCGCATTTGGTTGAGGGCAAGCATGTGGCGCGGTCGGTGAAGCAGGCGCTGGTGGTGCCGGGTTCGCGCGGAATTAAAACGCAGGCGGAAAAGGAAGGGCTGGATAAGATTTTCCGCGAGGCTGGGTTTGAGTGGCGCGATGCGGGGTGCAGCATGTGCATCGGGATGAATGACGATGTGTTGCCGGCGCACGAGCGGAGCGCGTCGACTTCGAATCGTAATTTTGAGGGGCGGCAAGGGCGCGACTCGCGGACGCATCTGGTGTCGCCGGTGATGGCGGCGGCGGCGGCGATCGCTGGGCACTTTGTCGATGTGCGGGAATTTGACGTCGCCAACGTCGAGTAGGAAGAATGTTTGAACGTTGGATGGTTGAAGGTTGAAACGTCGGACTCGTGGCGTTGGGTGTTCAGGAGTTTCGAGTGGGTGCCAAGACGCATCGAGGGCGGAGCAAGCCCCGCCCCTACAATGGCTGGGTGATCGTCGTCGCAGGTTGCGAGTAAAAAGTTTGAGTTTGAGGAGAGTGGGACGTGCAACCGTTTTCGACACATACGGGGATGGTGATGCCGCTGGATCGGGTGAACGTGGATACCGATCAGATGGTGCCGAAGCAATTTTTGAAGGCGCTGACGCGGGAAGGGTTTGGGCGGATTTTGTTTTACGACTGGCGGTATTTCAATCCGGGGGAGCGTCCGAATCCGGATTTTGTGATGAATTTTCCGCGGTATAAGGGCGCGAGCGTGTTGCTGGCGCGGGCGAATTTTGGATGCGGGTCGAGCCGTGAGCATGCGCCTTGGGGCGTGAAGGATTACGGGTTTCGGGTGATTCTGGCGCCGAGCTATGCGGACATTTTTTACAACAACTGCTTCAAGAACGGGATTTTGCCTGCCACCCTCACCGAAGAAGAGATCGAAGAGCTGTTCAAGCGGACGGAAAAAGAAGAGGGCTATTCACTGACGATCGATCTGCCGAGCCAGACGGTCAGCGACAAGCATGGGCTCAAATATCACTTCGACATCGTGCCGTCGCGCAAGGAAGTCTTAATCAAGGGGCTTGACGACATCGGGACGTCGATGCAGCACGCGCATAAAATTGACACCTACGAAGGCGCGAACAAACATGTTCACGACGCGACGATGCATACGGCGGTAGACGTGAAGCATTACTCGCATCAATCCTGAGAACGAACAGCCGCTTCCCTGCCGCTGCTTCGCGAGGGCAAGGCGACGCCGCCTTCGATAGATAGCGCGCAACTTGTTCGAAATGTCGGTGCCACCGGTAATCGGGCGATTCGAATTGTGTGGCTCCGCTTCACGCATAACTTGGCCCCCCAAGGGTTGAGTTCATCCCAATAAATTCAGAAGAAGAATGCAGGCGGCGAGGATCAGGAAGACGAAGATCCAGCCGTACCACCAGCCGTGGAGGCGAGATTCGCCCCAAGAAGAATCCGACCTAACCATCGCAGAACCTCGGACTTAGAATTCCTCGACCGACTGCCGACCGAACAACCCGACCCTACTTCCGACCTGACCTAGACCCGGAAAACGGGTGGTTTATTCCCCGCCTCGCGTCCATGAATCGCCTTTCGTTGGAAGGTAGTGAAAGTGCCGATATAATTCCTGACCGAAATGGGAAGAAAATAGGAAATCGAGGAGATAGGGGGTATACTCCGCGCTCAAGTCCCCCGGTTCCCACCTAATGTACGTTCTAGGCACGACTTACCTCGACACGGAAAAGCAGCTGCTGGTTACAGCGGAAGGTACCGTCGCGCTGCAACGGAAGCCCTACCTCGTATTGCTACACCTGATCGAAAACCGTCACCGGATGATTACACGCGAGGAGCTGCTGGAGCGCTTCTGGGACGGGCAAGAGGTGTACGACCAGAGCGTGAGCAAGGCGATCGGGAGCATCCGGAAGGCGTTCGGGGAGACGAAGGAGAGCTCGAGGTTTATCGAGACGCGATGGGGTGGCGGGTATCGGTACGTCGGGCCGTTTTCCGATCGGTCGGTGAGTGGCCCAAGTCATGTCACTGGTCCGGGCGTTGCGTCCGTGGCTGCCGCCGACGTTGTGGAAGCGGGCGATGTCGAAGGCGAAGAGTTCGAGGAGATTGGAACGGCTCCCCGGAAGAAGCATGAGGTAGGGGTCGGCGCCGAGGTTTCCAAAACGAGATCGAGCCGAACCTTCAGGGTTTATCTCGCGGCGGCGGTGATTGCGGTTGCGGCGGTGCCGGCGATTGTCGCGATCGACCGGCTGCGAAACCCGAGCGAGACTGAGGCGGTGACGACTGCTGCGAGCGCGGAGCCGGCGCGATCAGTAGCGGTGCTTCCCTTTCAAGTCGATGGAGGGAGCGCGCAAGATACGTATCTGGGAGTTGGATTTTCTGACGCGATTGCGGATCGGTTGAAGACCGTGGAACAACTGACGGTGCGATCGTCTTCGACGATTCGAACGGTGTTGGGGACGGAGCCGGACGCCAAGGCCGCGGCGGAGAAGCTTCGGGTGCAGACCGTCGTGGAAGGGACGCTGCGTCGCGAGACCGGAAAGATCATCGTGAAAGTACGCGTGCTCGGGCTGACGGGCGCGGAGGTCTGGTCCGGCACATTCAGCGCGAACAACGAGAATATTTTCAGCGCGGAAGATTCGATCGCACGGCAGGTGACGACGGCGATTCTGCCGCACTTCGAAGGGCGACCGGTGACGATGCCGTCGGGGCCGGAAACGGCGAGATATGACGCTTACGAGAAGTACATGAAGGCGGAGTTTTTCGCGACGAACCGGAGCCGGAGTTCGCTGACGAAAGCGGTCGGACTGCTGGAAGAAGCGATCACGCTGGACCCGAATTATGCGCGGGCGTATGCGGCGATGGCGAATTGCTACCAACTGATCGGGTTCTACGAATATCTGCCACCGTCCGAGGCGTATCCGAGGGCGGAAGAAGCGGCGCGGAAGGCGATGGCGCTGGACAATTCGAACGCGGAAGCGCACGTGGCCATGTTGTCGGCGCTGACCGACTACGAGCACGATTGGGTTCGTGCCGAACGGGAATTCAAGGCGACCGTGGCGATCGATCCGAATTACGCGGCGGCGTATCAATATTACGGATTTGCGTTGTTGGGGATGGGGCGGGGCGAAGAGGCGGTGGCCGTCGCGAAACGCGCGCAGCAACTCGACCCGGTCTCGCCGAGTGTGCAGACGTCGCTGGCGTGGGCGTTGTTTTTGTTGCGCCGGAATCAAGAATCGGCGCGGGAGTGCAAACGGGCGCTGGAGCTTTACCCGGATTTCATCCCCGCGCATCAGTTGCTGGGGCTTGTGTACGGGCAAATGAACGACAGCAGCGCGGCGCTGGCGGAATTCAGCGAAGCCGAAGCGCTGGAGCGGGACAATCCGGTCACGCTGATTCTGATGACGTTCGAACTGGCGCGCAGCGGGAAGAAGACGGAGGCGAGGCAGGCGCTGCAAGGCGCACTCGCGCGGCCGGGGACTGCGGTTGTGCCGGACTATTACATTGCGGCTTCGTGGTCGGAAATTGGCGATAAGGCGAAGGCGATGGAATCGCTGCGGCGCGCGGAGCAGGATCATTCGAATTGGTTGATTTATTTGCCGTATGATCCGCGGTTTGATGGGATGCGGTCGTATCCGGCGTTCAGGGCAGCGTTTCAGAAGAGTGGGATGCCGAATGGTGGCGCGCTCAGCGCGCGGAAGTAGAAGCTAAATCCAGAAGAGATGCGGGATAGATCGTGCGGACTTGGGCCGCTGCCGGTGCATGGGTGCATGAAATCGGTGGCGAACGGGCCGGTGTGGGTCGAGTTGCATCTAAGCCCCGCGATGTGGGAAGCGATCGCGGCTACGGGGTGCTTCACTAGGGTCGGCGCCAGGGGGCAGGCCAGAGCAGTTGATTTGGATCACCAGAGAAATCGATTTCGTCGATAGGGATCGGTAGATTTGCTTTTGTTTGGTAGTAGAGGTAGCTGGACCAATGCCATTCGGAAGGATGGACGACCAAGCCGGCAGCTTTTGGATTTTCGTGAATGTATTGCAGTTTGTTGGAGAAGTCGCGGGCGCGACGGCAGATGAAGTCGTGATAGCTGCGATGCCAAAGAGGTTGGGAGAGGGGGCGGACTTTCTCGAATGCTCCTGTCGCTTTGGTCTTTAGCAAGCGCATGATCGTGGGCAATGGCATGATCTCGGGATAAAGCAGAAGATGAGCATGTGTCGGCATCACCACATAACCGTAGAGGGCGAAATTATTGGGACGGCGAAGCCCGTTGAGGATATTCAAAAGTATTGTGCGTTCGGCGGGTTGTAGTGGTTTGGCGGATTTGTCGAGGTTAAAGGTCACGAAGAAGAAGCGGTTGAGAGTTTCGATGCGGCGGAGACGGGTCATGGCGGGGATGGGCGATATTTTACAACATCAGTTAAATATATAAATCGTAATTATCGTGACGACTCTAGGTCGTTTTGATGTGGGATGGGTTGCGTCTAAACCCCGCGATCTGGGAAGCGATCGCGGGTACAGGAATGAATCACAACCCAATTTGCAGGTAGAGACCTCGCGGACACGGGCGAAGTGCACTGCGCCTACAGACAACTGATCTTTGCGATCGCGTTCGAACTAGAGGCGCCACCACATTTCGAAGTAGATGCGGCCTTCGAAGACGGGTTCGGGGGACTCGGGGGCGGCGGGAGCGCCGAGCATTTCTGCGATGAGGATTCCACCGAGGACGAAAATGGCGCCGACGATGGAGCGGGCGTTGAGGCGTTCACGAATCACAAGGTAGGAAGTGATCACGGCGAAGACGGGTTCGAGCGTGAAGATGATGGCGGCGTGACTGGGCGTGGTGTATTGCTGGGCCCAAAGTTGGATCGAGAATGCGGCGGCGGTGGCGAAGATCGCGCAGACCGCGATGCCAATGTACAGTTCCTTGCTCGCGTCGAAGCGCAGTGGCTCCCAGCGGGTGGCGGCGAGCGAAGCGGTTGAGAACCATGCGAGTACCGCGCAGGCTGCGACCTGCAAAACACTGAGAGCGCCGTGGGAATGGCGCTGTGTGTAGTCGCCGACAAGAATGATGTGCACGGCGTAAAGAGCTGCCGCCGCGAAGGTAAGGATGTCGCCGCGGTTGAGGCGCGCGAGCCCTTCGACTGGGACGGTGAGGAAATATAGACCGACCACGGCGCAGGATGCGCCGGCGTACGCCCAGCGCGCGAGATGCTTTCTCCAGAAAATTGCGAGTAGAAGCGGAACGAGAACAACGCTGGAGCCGGTGACGAATCCGGACTTCGCGGGCGTGGTGTAGAGCAAGCCGGCGGTCTGAAATGCGTAGCCGCCGAACATGAAGAAGCCGAGGGCGGCGCCAGCGAGGAGTTCTTCCTTTTTCAGGTTGCGCAAAACTTTGGGACGGAATACGGCCATCAGAATTGCGGCCAGGGAGAAACGCAGAGCGAGGAAGAGGAAGACGCTGGCGTGGGAGAGCGCGTTTTTTACGACGACGAACGTGGCGCCCCAGAGGAGCGTGCAGAGGACGAGCGCGAGGTCGGCTTTGATGGAGGCGGGTTGGGAGTTGGGAGCGGGAGAGTTGATGGCGGTTTGACGCGGCGGGCGCGTGCCTCCGAGTGGGCGTTAGATTAGCGGGGGCGTGGGGTGGATGCAATGCGATGAGTGAATCGGAGCAATGAAAGCGGGAAAGGCGCGAGAAGTTGGGAAAGAAGATATTTCATTAACACTTGGATGCTTGACAGGCGGGCGGGGCGAGGGCCAACTTCATTCAATATGGGTGGAAGACTGAGATTTCGCGAAACCGGCGCGGCACTAGCACTCGGCTTGTTGACTGTGGCGGGAGGGCTTTGCGCGGGAGGCGCGGCTGGCACGCCTCGAGGGCAGAAAGCGGCGGTTCCGCTGGCAACGGCGGAGGCGGCTAGCTGGACGGAGGTGCGGACTCCGCACTTCGTCGTGGCCAGCAATGCGGGTGAAGTGGCGGCTCGAAGTGTGGCGAGTAACTTCGAGCAGATTCGGGCGCTGTTTCACGCTACGTTTCCGGAATTGCGGGTCGATCCGGCGCAGCCGATTCGAATTATCGTGGCGCGTGATGAAGCGACGATGCGGATGATCACGCCGGAGGAATGGGGCGGGGCGGAGCATGTTCATCCCGCGGGTGTGTTTCACAGCGACGGAGAGAAAGATTACGTGGTGTTGCGGCTGGACGCGGAAGGCACGACGGCATTTCACATTAGCTATCACGAATATACGCACGCGCTAATGCACTTGAATTTTTCGCGGCTGCCGCTGTGGGTGAGAGAGGGCGTGGCGGAGTTTTTTGGCAATTCCCTTTTAGGCGAGGGGAAGGCTACGACGGGAACAGTCGATCGGCCGCACATGTACGTGCTGTCGAAAAACGAGTGGCTGCCGATGGAGAAGTTGTTTGAGGTTTCGGAGAGTTCGCCGTTTTACAACGAGAGGAATCCGGCGTCGGTGTTTTACGCGGAGTCGTGGGCGACGGTGCACTACTTGCTGCTCGATCCGGAGGCGCGGCGCACGGATTTATTTAAAAAATATTTGGTGGCGTGGGATTCGGGCGCGGACGCGGTTTCGGCTGGGCGAACTGCGTTGGGGGATTTGGATGCGTTCGAAGTCGCGGTGAAGAAATATGTCGGGCAGGCGAATTGGAAGCCGGGAGTTGTGCTGCCGGGGCTTGCGGGATTGCAAGAGGCTTCGTGGAAGATGCGCACGCTTGCGCCGGCGGAAGTGCTGGCGATGCGCGGAGATTATTTCACGCACAAGCGAATGATGAACGAGGCTCGGCCACTGCTGGAGGATGCGGTGAAGACTGGGCCGGAGATCGCGACAACGCACGAGGCGCTGGGGTTCTTTTATTTCCGGAACAGCGATTTTGCGGATGCGCAGGAACAGATGCAGCGGGCGATTGCGTTGGGGGCGGATGATTTTGCGCCGTATTTCGTGCTGGGTTCGCTGGAGTTGCGGAATGTGGCGGAGTCGGACGATGACATTCGCGACGCGCGGAAGAACCTGGAGCGCGCGGCGGAGTTGAATCCAATGTTTGCGCCGACGTTTGAGGCGTTGACTCAGGTGTATTCGCGATCGGCGGACACGCAGGCGAAGGCGCTGGCAGCCGCGGAGACGGCGGTGAAATTGGATGCGGAGTCTCAAAGTTATCGGACGAATCTAGCGTATACGTTGTTGAACAACGGACGGACGGAGCAGGCTCGGGCGGTGGCGGAGAAATTGGAGGCTACGGCTACTTCGGAGGACGACGCGCGATTGGCGCGGTCGGTGCTGGATGCGATTTCGGATGAGGAAGAGTGGGAGAGGGCGGGGGTTCGGGAGGGGACGACGACACAGTTCGAGCCGCCGGGCGGTGACGTGGCGCCGGGTAATTCTGGTGCTGGCCCGTCTACGTCGACTCGTTCGGCAGGCTCGTCCAACGGAAGTGTGGCGGTTTCACGGAGACAGTTGGGTCCACCAGAGTGGATGGCGGTGGAGGGATCGGTTGCGACGGTCGACTGCGCGCGAAGTCCTGAGATGACGCTAACGTTGAATCTGCCGCGCGGGCCGATGGATTTTCATGCGAAGGATTTTGGCGCGGTGTCGGTGAGCGGGCAGAGCGCGGCGTCGGTACCTGCGATGGAGAGTTGCAAGAGTTGGACTGGAAGGGATGTGAAGATTTGGTTTCGAATGGCGCAGGGGCAGGGATTTTTGGGCGAGATTATGCGGATTTATTTTTATTGAGGGCGATTACGAATCGTTCGGACGGCTGACTCGGTGCTTGGGCTTCACGTTGAGATCCTTCGGCCTCCTTCGGAGGCGCTCAGGATGACAACACTCACAACGAGGGCATAGAGGACAAGCGAATCGCCGACGACGAAGAAAATCGACCGCGCGCTAGGTCCTTCGTGCCCTGCTGCGAACTTTGCCGCTATTGAGTTTGGTATACGGTGCGGCCGCCGACCACTGTGCGAAGGACTCTGGTTTTTGTGTATTCGCTGGGCGGGATTTTTGTGAGGTCGGCGCTTAGAACGATGAAGTCGGCGTACTGACCGTTAACCAGCGCGCCTTTTCTTCCCTCTTCAAATTGAGCGTAGGCCGAGCCGATGGTGTAGGCGCGAATGCATTCATCGAGCGAGATTTTTTCTTGCGGCTGCCATCCGCCTGCCGGGCCGCCGTCGGGAAGCTCGCGTGTGACGCAGGCGTAAAGGCCGCGCATCGGAGTGATCGGCTCGACGTCGTAATCGGTGCCGAACGCGAGATGAACTTTGTTCGTCAGCATCGTCTTCCAGGCGTAGGCGCCTTTGATGCGGTCGGGACCGACGCGCGCTTCGGCCCAGCGCATGTCGGTTGTCTGGTGCGAGGGCTGCATCGAGGCGATGACGTTGAGCGCGGCGAAACGGGCGAAGTCGGCGGGCGCTACGATTTGCGCGTGCTCGACGCGATCACGACGATCGCGCGGGCCGTTGGCTTTCGCGACGGCTTCGAAAGTGTCGAGAGCGATGGTGTTGGCGCGATCGCCGATGGCGTGGAATGCGAGTTGGAAGCCGGCTTTATCGCGCTCGATCGCCATCTGTTTCAGCTTCGCGGGATCGATGATCATGATGCCGCTGGTCGATGGATCGTCGGAGTAGGGCGCGGCCATCGCGGCGGTGCGCGAGCCGAGCGCGCCGTCGGTGACCATCTTGAGCGCGCCCGTCTTTAGCATCGGGTCGGTCGTGCCGCCTTCGCTACGCATGTTTTGCAAATCTTCGAGCGCGTTTGAGAAATGAAGCCATTCGGTAATGCGCGCGGTGAGTTTGCCTTCGTCTTTTAGCGAGCGATAGACGAGAAAATCTTCCCAATCGGAATTGTCTTGCGCCGAGGTGACGCCGTTTTTCGCGAGGTCGGCAAGAACGAGTTCGATGCCGCGGCGGCGATCGGCCGCGCTTGTTTCGGGCACGTATTGCTGGACGAGACCGATGGCGGAGCCTTCGAGGAGCATTCCGGTGAGTTCGCCGTTGGCGTCGTGTTCGAATTCGCCGCCCTTCGGATTTGCTGTGTCTTTCTTCACGCCGGCTTGCTCGAGTGCGAGCGAATTTGCGATCGCGACGTGGCCGGAAATGTGAACGAGCAGAACGGGATTTTTCGGGCTGACGGCGTCAAGTTGCTGGCGCGTGGGAAACTTCTTGTCGGGCCAGAGCGTGTGATCCCAGCCGGCGCCGGTGATCCAGTCGCCTTCTTTGTGCGCCGCGATGGCGGTGGCGATGCGTTTTTGCAATTCCTCGATGCTGGGCACGCCGTTGAGTTGGACGGCGAGTTTGTCCGCGCCTGCACTGCCCATGTGCACGTGAGCGTCGTTGAAGCCGGGCATTACGAAGTGATTCGCGAGTTGAACCGTTTCGACGTCTGCGCTGGTGCCGCACTCGAGCATGATTTGCTCGATGCCGCCGACGCAGACGATTTTCCCTTCGCGCACAGCCATTGCTGAGGCCCACGGATGCGCGGGGTCGTTGGTGTAGATGCGACCGTGAAGGTAGATCGTGGTGTGAGCTGGAGGCGGAGGAGCTTGAGCGGCTGCAAGCGAAGCGACGAGAAGAATTGCTACGAATGTTGTGAGATGGCGACAGATTTGGCGACATGCTGGCGTGCAGATTGACTTCATGGCGCGGGGAAAATCGTGAGACGGAGCCGGGGACGTCTCTTGCGTCATTTTGATTTTTCCTCCGCGAGGCCGGAAATGCCGATCAAAGTAAGGAAAGCGCGCTTGAGTCCCATCTCGCGGCCCGTGGGTTCATACCACTCTTGCAGCGAGTGAGCGCCGCCGCCGGCGCCACCCGCGCCGATGGAGATGGCGTCGATGCCTGCGGCCAGCGGAATATTCGCATCGGTGGAGGAGCGCTCGACGCGCGATTGATTGCCAACGTAGTCGTCGGCAGCGCGCAATGCGGCGAAAAGCGGCGAGTTTGCGGCGAGTTCACCGCCGGGGCGCGTGCCGAGGACGTCGATCTTCCACTCGAGCTTCCCTTTTGAGCGATCACGCGAGGATTCCATTTCGTCGCGCACGCCAGCGGTGACGGATTCGCGGAGGGCGGACTCAAGCTTGGTCAATTCGTCTTCGGCTTCGGAGCGGATGTCGACTTTGAGCTTGGCTTCGTAGGGGATGGAGTTTACGGAGGTGCCGCCTTCGATCTGGCCGAGATTGAAAGTTGTACGCGGACTGGACGGAACTTTTGTGTTGATGAAACGAATCGAGCCACGGACAAGCGCGTTGATGGGATTGGGCATGCCGAAATCAGACCAACTGTGACCGCCCGGACCGGTGATGAGGACTTCGAGGCGGCGCGATGCGAGCGCTTTGGTCGTGACGTGATCTGTGCCCGATCCATCGAGCACGACGGCGGCTTTCAGTTTTGCGCGATAGGTATCGACAAGAGTGCGCATGCCGCGGAGATTGCCTTCTCCCTCTTCACCGACATCAGCGACGAAGAGAATTGTGCGGCGGGGCTTGATTCCGGATTCATGGACGGCGCGCGCGATGGAAATAAGACCGGCGAGACCGGTGCCGTTGTCGGAGATGCCGGGAGCGTTGAGGCGATCGCCGTCGCGGCGAACTTTCACTTCGGTGCCCGGAGGGAAAACTGTGTCGAGGTGCGCGGTCAGCATGACGATTTCTTTGTCGGTTGCGCCTGGGAGTTCGCCGATGACGTTGCCGGTTTTATCGATCGAAACGGACAGGCCGCAATCGGCCAGGAGAGCTTTTACGGCGTCGGCGCGAGTTGACTCCTGAAAAGGAGGGGCGGGAATTTCGGTGATGCGTATTTGTTGATCGTTGATCCAGTTCAGATTGCGCGGGAACCAATTGAGGGCTACGCGTACTTCGGGGGATTCCGTGAGTTGGCTGGCGTGAGCGGCGCGATGCGTCGCGCCGAGAGTGCGAACAGGCATGATCGAAAGGATAACGCAAAGAAGGAGATGTTTCACCGAGGAGTTCCGTGCGAGCGGGGGGAAATCTTTCGATTGGACACAGAAATTCCGCGATTCGATGGCCGACGCGAATTCCAAGGCGGATTTAGCATTCGCAGAGAGCCTCGATTTCAGCGTCGGTGAGGACGCGCGCGGACTGCTTGGCGGCGCTAAGGATGCGATTCACCCTGTTTTCGTCGGTGGGGATTTTGTGACGCTCGAGCCAGAACATCACGTTGGATTTGCCGCTCATTGGGCCGATCTCGATGATCTGGTCGAGGCCGAAGAGATTTGCCGGGACGCCGCTGTAGACGATGTCCGCTAGCGCCGGATTACTGTGGAAGGCTTTGACGATAGCGGCGGCGTGGACGCCGGTCGCAGTGCGGAAGGCGTCGTGGCCGATGACCGGATAGTTTGGCGGGATCGTCGTATGAGTCGCGACGGCAACTTTTTCGCAATATTCCTTGAGGAGAGAGAGATCGCGATCGATCAAACCCATAAGGCGCAGATTCACGAGCATAAGCTCCATCGGCGTATTGCCGACGCGCTCGCCGAGTGAATTTGCGGCTGCGTGAATTTGATTTGCGCCGCCGGCGATTGCCGCGAGGGAGTTTGCGACGGCGAGGCCGCGATCGTTGTGGCCGTGCCAGTCGATGCGGATATTTTGGCCGCTGGGATTGACGATTTCCTCGACTGCGAACTTGATCAGGTTGTATGCGCCTTGCGGCGTGGCGTGGCCGACAGTGTCGCAGAGCACGATAGCGCGGGAACCGTTATTAATGGCGGCTGAATAGAGGCGTTGGACGGTTTCGCGGTCGGTGCGAATCGTGTCTTCGGTGACGAACATCGACGGCAGGTTGTGCTCGACAACGAACTTGACGGCTTTTTCGGTCGTGCGTTCGAGGTGATCGACGGTCCAGTCTTCGACGAGGCGGCGGATCGGGCTGGAGCCGAGGAACGTTGCGGCTTCGATGGCTATTCCGACGCGCTGGGAGATTTCAGCGATCGGGCGAATGTCGGCTTCGACGGTGCGCGCGGCGCAGTTCGGGCGAATTTTCATCCGGTTGGTGGCGATTTCTCGCGCGAGCGTTTCGCAGTGCTCGACGGCTCGCGGACCGGCGCCTGGGAGGCCGATGTTCAGCGACTCGATGCCGAGCGATTCCATCAGGTGCAGGATTTCGATTTTTTCGTCGATTGTCGGGTCGTAGACGGATGGGTTTTGCAGGCCGTCGCGCAGTGTTTCGTCGTTGAGCAGGACGCGCGTGCCAGGGGGAATCGCGAGCGTGGCTACCGCGTTCCAATCGTAGATGTATTCGGAGTCGGGAGTGTTTGGCATGGGTCGTTCTACCAAGTCTGCTCTGCGAGACAATTATAAACCGTGGTCGCGGAATATTGTTTTGAGCGCAGCGCGAGCGTTACGGAGGCGCGCTCCGAAACTTGGAGCGTACTGAAATTGCAGGAACGCCTCCGCGGCGCGTTCGAGATCGCCGCCGTAACGGAACCACCAGGGCTTGGCGCGGCCGGGCATTCGGTCGACGTCGATATATTTCGTTCGCACCATTTCGAGCAAACCGGTTTTGCCGTGGGTGCGACCCCAGCCGCTAAGTCCGCAGCCGCCATGTGGGGCTTCGGCGATCGCGTAATAGCTGATCGTGTCGTTGACCATGACGGAGCCAGCGCGAAGTTGCGCGGCAATTTTTTCACCGCGAGCGGCGTCGCCTGTCCAGACGCTTGCAGCGAGCGCAAATCGCGAATCGTTTGCGCGCGAGACGGCTTCGTCGGCGTTCGCGACACGCTGAATGGCGAGGATTGGACCAAACGTTTCTTCTTGGAACAGACGCGATGCGGAATCGACATCGACGATCACGGTCGGCTCGAAGAAGTTCGGGCCCAAGTCAGGCCGCGATTTACCACCACAGAGAACCTGCGCGCCATGAGCGACTGCGTCTTCGATCAATTCAACCATGCGTTGAACATGTTGCGGACGGATCAGAGGACCAACGTCCGTTGTGGGAGCCGTGCCCGGACCGAGGTGCAGCTTCTTGGTTTTTTCCACGCAGAGCGCCGCAAATTTCTCGCTGACGCTTCGCTCGACGAAAATGCGCTCAACGGAGAGGCAGACCTGTCCGCAGTTCGTAAAACTGCCCCAGACGGCGCCGCTCGCCGCAATTCCGAGATTCGCGTCGGCGAGAACGATCATCGCGTCTTTGCCGCCGAGTTCGAGGACGGTCGGAATTAAGTGCGAGGCGCAGGCTTCGGCCACGCGGCGGCCCGTCTCGACGCTGCCGGTGAAGCAGATTTTGTCGGGCGCGGACTCGATCAATGCTCGGCCAATTTCAGCGCCGCCTTGAACTACCGCGACGAGATCTTTCGGGAAGCCCGAATCGACGAAGAGCTTCTCAATCAGAACACCGCATTGAGGCGTGAAATCACTGATCTTGCAAACTACAGAATTGCCGGATACGACCGCCGGAATGATCTGACCGAGCGGAATCGCCAGCGGATAATTCCACGAACTGATGATGCCAATTACTCCGAGCGCCTCGTAATGTAGCCGTCCGGTTTTTGCTTTGGCTGCGATGTTGTGATGCGGGACGCGCTCGGGCGCCAGCATTTGCTCGGCGTTGGCGGCTAAGTAGCCGGCAGTATCGAGGGAAACGAAAACATCGGAGAAGAACGCCTCGGCACGAGGCTTACCCGATTCATGGACGACGGCGTCTGCAAAAACATTGCGCGCTGCAAACATTTGCTCACGCAGTTTCTTTAATAATTTGCAGCGATTCGCGACTGGACGCTCGGCCCAGATTTTTTGCGCAGATCGGGCTCGTGCGACGATCTCTGCCACTCGATCGGGGGGAGTCGCATCGATCCATGTCAGCGTCTCGCCCGTGGCCGGATTTATGGACGGAATCCGGCCGGCGGCGACTGTGGATGTCGGCATGTCGGGATTCTAACTGAAAGCTGACACCGAGTTTGCCTAGCGCTCCCTTTGAGGTTGGCTGGGCGGCTGGCTCGGTGGCGCGGTTTGCGGCTGCTCGCTTTGCGATGGTTCGGCTGTCGGTTCTGGCCCACTCACTTTGGGATCCATTGAAACTGGCAGCACAACGGTGTTAATAGACGAAGGATCGTCGCGGAGTTTGATGAAGAGTCCGCCATCGCCTGGATGCGGCACGTTCAGCGTCGAGTCGATGAAGTCGGTCGGCACGGGCGCGTTGTGCGCGAATTGCTGATCGGATGCGACCGAATCGATCAGGAACAAATTGCTGCCGCTCAAGCGGCACGGCTGATCGGTGCTGTCGGGGCAATGAATTTCCTTGAGCACGGGCACGCGGACCAAAGTTGCGAGAGGCTGCCAATCGCCCTTCGTGCCATCGTCTTGAATCGGGCGGAATTGCAGCGGGCCGAAGGCTGAAGGACCGAACGCTTTGCGGGGATTGATCGTCGCGTACAGCGTCTCGGCGTCGCGCATCACGAGAGTTCCGTCGGAAATGCTCAGGATTGTCGCGAACGATTCGTCGCTCGTTGCGACTTCAATGCGTTCGGATCGCGGGAATCGCGCGGGCACTTCGCTTTTGAGCAAGAATGAAATCTGACCGTCGAGCGGCAGTTCGTTCTGGCTGCCGAGTGTGATCGCCGTCGGCGTGTCGCCCGGTTGAATGTTCTTGCTCATCAGCGTGAGTTTGGGGCGCGCAGGCTCAACCTTCGTAGGCAAGTCGAGTACGCGACCATCTTTGAGAGCGACTTTCGCGACGACCGTTTGATCGGGCTTTAGTCCATCGGTGTCGGCCTGCGATGCGAGGTGCAACTCGTCTTTTTCATTCGACCGGGTGAGCTTCGCGGGAATGAAATGAACGCCGTTCAATTCGAAGTGGTCGACTTCGTCGAGCCGAGTCCCCTTCAGCACGCCTTGTTTATCGCCGGCGTTGATCGTAAATCCATCGAGATGAGCGGCTTCGGCGTAGGTCTGAAGCGAGATGTCGTCGGGCTTCGCTAACCCAAATTGACGGAATTGCGCGCGCATCGCTCCCGCCGATTGATCCTTCAACGCAACTTTCAATTCGATTTCGTCGGGCTTCGTCAGCTTCCACGCGGTCTTTACCTCTTTGCCCTGTGCGTCGTGGATCTTGATCCCGTCCACGCAAACGGCGGAATCGGATTGCAGGTGCAACGTATCTTCGCGGCCAACGACCAACGCGCTCTGGTCGGTCGCGGCCACAGTCCACGTCGCGGGACGCGAAGTGCGCAGACGGAAGTTCGGTCCCTCGTACGACTCGAATCCCCAAGCGCCACGGATCGTTCCTGTCGCTTGACCGTCGAGACTCAACCCCTCCACGGTATGTGTGTCGATGAGAAGACCGCCGCTGGAGGGATCGGCTTTCGCAGGCAACTTGATGTCTTTGCCGTCCTTGCCGGGTACGTAGAGAGCTAGATCATGTGCGATGTCGGAGGAGAAAAGCAGTGGAGCGCCTTCAACAGGCAGGACGAGCGATGACTTTTGCAGGCAGAAAACCGCATCCACATTGACGGCGCGCAGGGGCGGAAGCTGTGCCGCTTCGACAGAAGGCAAGCCAACCACAATCACCGACATCGGTTTGCGGAATGAGGGCGGGTTATTGAGCTTCAGGTTCATCTGCTCTTTTTTCGGCAGAGCGAGCGAGGGAATATACACGTATTGCGCCGTGTGAAGGCTGCCGAGCACTCGCGCAAGGTCAACGACAGCGCCGACGTAAGCGCTGTAGAATCCGCCGCCGGCAAGTGAAGTGGCGCTCACGGCACCGGCGAGATCCGAACTCGGTCCCGATGCAAGTGCCGTCACCATCGATTGGCTGTGACCATCGTCCAGAACGAGATTGTCGGTGTTCTTCGTCAGGCAGGCGCTTTGTTCTTCGAGCGGCTTCGCGAAACAGGCTTCATCGACGCGAATGCCGAGCGTGCGCGCGAGCAACATCGAATGTTCTTTCAACGCTTTGGGGTCGATGTCGTTGATCGCTTTCACGTCGGCGAGATATTTTTCGAGACGCGAACGATCGAGACTCGCCTGATTCAAATCTTGAGACGCACGGACAAAAACGCCGGGCCGGCTGCGGACGGCGCTGCGAAGGGTTCCAAAATCGCCGCCAGTTTCGGGAGCGAGAAAGAGGATCGCCTGCTGAGCGTCCTGCGGAACTGTGACGACGATCCCCTCTTCGCGGACGGCCTTGGTCCAGGTTTCGGCTTTCGTGAACCAGGATTCCGGCGGAGGGTTCGTCGCGCCCCGCAGAAAGGCGACGATCAACAGATAACGGGCGGATTGATCGTCGGGAAAATCGGGATGCAGCCAAAGACGGTCGCCGGGTTGAAGGTTCGCGACTTGCGAGATCGGCAGCGGCTTGCCCTTGCGCGACACCTTCATTTCAATGCGCGGACCGAGCAGGTCGAAGCTATTGTTGTCGGCGCGAGCAGTCATGCCGATCGTGAGCAGCGCCACTGCCGCGATCGCGAGCCGCGCCACGCACGTTCGCCACCTATTTGAGCGCGACGCTTCTCGTTTCAATTCGAGGCTCCGCTTCTTAGGGACGCAGGTGGTGCCGGAAACCATGGTTGCAACTTCTCCTTGGGCGCGTGGAAAAGGAGTGCTCACGCGGGTAATATTGGACAGCGACCGCAAACGCTTTCTAATTTTGAGACGCAGGGCAATGGGCACCGTTTACTTGCATATTTGATGCGGTGCGCATGTCGCCTGCCACCTGCGGGGCGCATGTTTTTTCTGGGCCCTTTCGCGAGGGCGGGGCGAAGTTGGAGCCGAATGCTGGAATTCTAATGATAGTGCGTGGTTCCCGAAGCGGGCAAGCATTGTGTGGAATTTTTCTTATCCAGCAACAATGCGGCGACACGATCTTCGTTTATGAATAGCAGGTGAATCGAGCTAATCAAATTGATGCGGCCCGATCGGCCTGACGTTCGTCGGAAGATTCACTTCCCTGCCGCGGTTTTGCCGAGACTCGCAGCTGCTGCGTTTACTTGGCTCGCTTCGGCCTGCAATGCTTTCGCCGCGCTCGCAATCGCTTGCTCGGCCACTCGCCATTGCTTCTGCTCCATCGCTTCGCGAACGGCGGGAATTGCTTTGGCTTCGTAGCCCGTATACACACCAGGCGCATAAATCTGATGTTTGTACCAGGAGCGGCCTGGTAGACCTTCGGCATTTGTGAGTTTGCGCTCGCTGTCGATCAGCATGCGATTGATCTGGGTAATAGAGGCGGACGATAGCGCGGCGCCGCCCTTGGCGTTTGCTTGCGCGAGCGCCTTTCTATACTCATCGGCGGCGTGGGTCAGGGCGTCCGCACTGTTTTGCAACGGAGCAAAGTTAAGGTGCGGCGGCATCTCCTGCTTCGACGGCGAAACATATTTCTGCTTCGGGTCAGCACTCGCGGTGAATGCGCCTTCGTCGATTTCGAGATTGCGCTCGCGAATTTCGTTCTGTTGTTGCACGCCGTAGCTCTGCAGACCGCGAACGTACGTTTGAACGGTTTCAGCCTGGTCGGAAAAATCGAAAGGCAGTAGGTCTGCGTCCGCGAGACGCATCACGGTCGTTCCCGCGACTTGCGCGAGAGCTTTGCCATATGAGAAGTCGGTGTCGCTGAAATGCGTGTACCAGTAAAAATCGTCGTAGATCGAATGGTAGATGCCGCCTTGGTCTTCTCCACCAAAGCCATAGTTGAGCACGGCGATACCAAGGAAATTCTGGAATCCAGCGTGGTCAGAGCCCCCGCCGGAAATGTCGATTCGCAGGTCAGAGCGAGAACGCAATTCGGCGCGAGCGTCATCCGAACCCGCGTCAGCAATGCTCTTGAGCTGCCACCGCTTCCAGACGGAAAGCTTGGTCTCAGGATCGGCAATATCGCGCGCCACGTCATTGGCCAACTTTTCAAGCGAGTGCGCGCCATCGACACCGAGGAAGCCACGCCCATTCGTATCAGAATTCACATAAGCGACCGCGTTGCGACGAAGTTCGTCGGCGTGCGTTTCCAGCCATTCGACCGAGCCGAGCAAACCAGGTTCCTCGCCGTCCCACGCGCAATAAACAATCGTTCGCTTCGGCTTCCACCCGGCTTTCACGAGCTCGCCAAGAGAGCGCGCCTCCTCTAGCACGGCATTCAAGCCGGAAATCGGATCCTCGGCGCCGTTTACCCAAGCGTCGTGATGATTCCCGCGCAGAACCCACTCGTCGGGAAATTCGGAACCGGGAATTTTCGCGATCACGTCGTAGAGCGGCTTCATCTCCCAATTCGAAAACATCTTGAGATGAACTTTCGCCGGCCCGGGGCCGATCCGATAGGTAATCGGCAGTCCGCCGCGCCACGCGTCAGGAACAACCGGGCCGGTGATGGCGGAGAGCAGTGGTACCGCGTCGCCATAAGAAATCGGGAGGACCGGAATCGTAGTTGTCGTCGGCGCGTTCTTGATCGGGAGACGTTTTGCATCGGCCGTCGCTCCAACGCTGGGCGTCAGTGGATCGCCCATGAACTCCGTCGAATCCTGCACGCTGCCACGCTGCACGCCTTCACGCGGTCGCAAACCGCCCTGCGGATATGTTTCGCCGGCCGAGTATCCGTCGTCTCGCGGGTCAGAATAAATAATGCAGCCAACCGCGCCGTGTTCCGCGGCAACTTTGGGCTTGATGCCGCGCCACGCGTGACCATAGCGGGCGATGACGATCGCGCCTTTCACCGAAATTCCGTGGCGCGCGAGCGTTTCGTAGTCCTCCGGAATGCCGTAGTTCACGTAAACGAGCGGGCCGGTCACGTCACCGTCGGCGGAATAAGCGTTGTACGTTGGGAGCTGCTCGGCTTGTTGGTCGGACGTCGGATCTTGCGGAACGGCCGGCTCCTGCAATTTGGCGGTGAATTTCGGGCCGCCATCGACAAGTTCTACGAGGCGCTCTTTGGGCGTCGGGAAAAGCACGCTGAATGTTTCGATGTGCGCATCGAAGCCGAATTCTTTGAATTTCGCGAGGAGCCACTCCGCGTTGTCTTTGTCGTACGGCGAGCCGACGTTGTGCGGGCGCGCGGAAAGCCGCTGCATGTACTCGCGCAGCTTGGCAGGATCGGGAGTAGCGCGGAATTTTTCTTCCCAGCCGCGCTCGACGCGCGATGACTGCGCCGAAAAACCAGCAAGCACAGGCTCATCGGCAGCAATATGCCGGCCGAGCGGAGACAAACTAGCTGCAACGAGAATCGCGGACGCGAGAGTGACTCGACGAAACATTTGGGCTCCAAATTTGCGTCGGTATTCTGCCTGAACCAGCGACAGATTGGAAACTACTCGACGCGGTAAGACTCGTTATGTTCGGAACGCACCATCACCAGACCTTGCGGCGGCACGGTCGGCCCGGACTTGGAGCGGTCGCGCAATTTGAACAACTGATCGATGTCGTCAGGCGTCAGCTTCCCCTGCCCAACATGCAAGAGCGTCCCAACCATCTTGCGCACCATGTAGCGCAAGAACGATCGCCCGTAGACGGTGAACACCAGTTCCTGATCGTCGGGCGAACGCACTAACTCCGCCGAGAAAATCTCACGCTCCATAACGCGTTCTTTGTCGTCCTCTTCTGAGCCAGTGGACGCCGCGAACGACGTGTAGTCGTGCATCCCAACAAATTTCGCCGCCGCCGCGCGCATCGCGTCTTCGTCCAGCGGAAACGGATAGTGCAGCACATATCGCCATAACATCGGAGGCACGACGCGCCCGCGATAAATACGATACCGATAGACCTTGCCGCGAGCCGAAAACCGCGCACTAAAGTCGGGCCCAACCTCTTCCGCGCCAACAATACGAATCGAAGGCGGCAACATACAATTCAGCGCGTGTTGAAATTGCCCTGCAGATAGTGCCGACAGTGTCTTGAAGCTCGCCACCTGCCCGAGAGCGTGCACGCCGGCATCGGTACGCCCGGTGCCGGCAAGTTGAACATTTTCTTGTGTCAGTTTGCGGAGTATGCCGACGACTTCGCCCTGAATCGTGGGCTTGCCCGGTTGAAATTGCCAGCCGTGATAATCGGTGCCGTCGTACGCAATCGTGAGCTTGAAATAACGCATGCCTTAGGGAGATCGAACCTACCGTTCCAACTTTAAATCACGCGGAGCGTACAAACCGGCTCCCGGGTTTTACCGCCGAACTGCCGTCGCGGCACAACGGGCAATCGTCGGGCTCGTAACTCGCGATGGGCAAATCGAGCAGCGCTTGCGCTTCGACTGGAAATTCGATTTTGCCGCCGCTGCGATCGATCAAGGCGCCCGCTGCAACCACTCGCCCACCGCACTCTTCGACGACTCGGATCGCTTCCTGCGTCGACCCGCCCGTCGTCCAAACGTCTTCAATCACGAGCACATGCTGATCGGGCTTCAGCGTGAATCCCCGACGCAAACACATCGTCCCGCTAGCATCGCGCTCGACGAACATCGCTGGAACTCCACCGCCCGGAAGCCCGGCTTTCGGCTGCGGGAGCGCACCGGCAACAGCCTGCCCGATGATCAGACCGCCCATCGCGGGAGAGACCACGACCTCGATCGTCGCGTCAGAAAACAGCGCAGCCAACTCCTGCCCCAATTTCTCAGCGAAACGCGGATACTGCAGCACCTGCGCGCACTGCACATAGCTACCGCTGTGCAGACCGCTGGAAAGTTCAAAATGTCCGTGCCGAACCGCGCCGGCGCTCTCAAACATCCTCAGCAATTCTTCGCGCTTGAACATCGCTCTCCAATTTCTGTTGCCGGCAACCGCTCACCGGATAACGGGCTGCATCCGCCTCGCATCGAACACCACAATGGCACTCGAATGGGTGTGATGGAGCTAACCCGAAACGCCTGTAAACGTCGAATCGTCAGCAGCCTAGCCGCCGTGTGTTTCGTTGTCAAGGAAGCGGCTGCCTGCTAAACTCCGAGTTTCGAGTTTTTGCTCGGCCGCACGCCTCTTAGTGCCCTTTTTTCGTGGTCTTGCATGAAACAAAGTGAGTCCTGTTGACGTTGTAACAGGGTGAGAACCATTTTGCGCTTAGTCGAAGATCAATTCGAGGAGTGAAACAGAATATGAACCTGTCACGGTTGACCGCAGAGCCGTCATCCCCAGGTGTGTCGGCAAAGCGGCCGGCTACGCGCCAGAGCGCGGCGGCGAAGTCGATTTCCGGCTATTCCCGGCAAGCCGCGCGCTCGCTGACTGCCGCTCTGCTTGCTTCGTTGCTACTCGGAACAGGATCGCCGGCGTTCGCTCAGGATCCTGGGCAGAATCCTCCACCGTCGCAGCAAGGACAGCGCCCGGAATTGCCGACTCCTCAGTCGCCGGAGCAGAATCGCCCGAATCAGGATCCCAACGCGCCGACGCAGCAGCCCCAGCCTGTTTATGGACCCGGCCCGACGAATCCTCCGATCCCGGTGTCGCTGGGCGTCTCGAAATACAACTACCAGCACGCGCCGCGCCCATTTCCGAATCTCTTCGCGCCATATCGCGGAATTGAAATCCCGGAATTCAACACCAGCAACAAGCCTCGTGTGGACCAACTAATTCACGATGGCAAGCTTGAAATCACACTGCAGGACGCCGTCGAACTCGCGCTCGAAAACAACATGGACATCGCGGTCGCGCGCTACCAACCGTGGTTGGCGGACACTGACGTCTTGGCGTCAAATGGCGGAGGATCGGGACAAGGTACCAACGGCGTTGAGGTCCCTTTTTCGACCGCGAATGTTCCGCAATTAGCTCTCGACCCGGTCCTGACGGGCAGCGTCGGATTTGCCGACGTTTCGACGCCAGTCAACAACCCGTTCATCTCTGGTACAGGAACGACTTCGAATCAGCTGGTTGGGTTGGTCGATCACAGCGCCCAGTACAACTGGAGTTACAACCAGGGATTTACGTCCGGCACGTCCGTGACGGCTACGTGGGACAACACGCGGTCTTCGTCGAGTTCACCCGCGAACCTGTTCAACCCATCGGTATCGTCAACGCTGACGATCACGTTCCAGCAGCAACTGCTGAACGGGTTCGGATTCGCCCAGAACCGTCGCAATATTTTGATTGCGAAGAACAACCGGAAGCTCGCAGATTTCGAATTTGAACAACAGGCCATCACGACGGTTACCAGCGCAATCAACGCGTATTGGGAGCTGGTCTACGCACGTGAGAACGTAAAGGTCCAACAGCAAGCCGTCACCGTCTCCAGCAAGCTCTATGGCGACAACCGCAAGCAGCTTGAAATCGGAACGATGGCTCCTCTCGACGTGACGCGCGCGGAATCGGAATTGGCGACCGACCGCCAGAACCTGATCCTGGCGCAGACGGTGCAGTTGACCGACGAACAAACTTTGAAGAATGCGCTGGTGCGCGATCCGCTGGCGCCCACGTTGGCGAACGTCGAGATCATTCCTCTAGATCATCCGAATCCCCCGGAAGCCGTCGAAGCTGCGACGTTTGAAGACGCGGTCAAAGAAGCTTTCGGAAAGCGGCCAGACCTGCAGGTGCAGGCGCTCAACGTGACGAACGCTGGCATTGAAGCTAAGGCGCACCTGCAAGCGCTGCGACCAACCGCAGCTCTCTTCGCGCAGTATTCAAGCCAGGGTCTTGCAGGTAACGCGCCCATCACTACCGGAGCTGTGACAACAGCAGGTGCGCCGGTCGTTGGCGCGGACGGAACACCGATCACCGTGCTCGACATGAACAACGTACCCGTGGAAATTTTCACGCCGAACACTGCATCGGTAACGAATGGCATCTCGAAACAGGGCTTCGGGACGACGCAAAGCCAGATATTCCACAACGACTTCCCGAGCTACATCGTCGGCCTCAACCTGACGCTGCCGATTCGCAACCGCGTGGCACAGGCATCGTATCAGCGCGCCACGCTGGACCAGCGGCAGATCGAAGCGCAGATGCAGCAGATGAAGAACGCGGCGGTGCTCGATGTGCGCAACGCTTTAATTCAACTTACGCAAGATCGGGCGGGAGTGCAGGCGGCTAGCAAAGCCCGCGAACTGCAGCAGCAGACGTTCGACGCCGAGCAGAAGAAATATCAACTCGGCGCATCGACCGTTTACAACGTCATCTTGACGCAACGCGATTTGATCAATGCGCAGGGTGCCGAGCTTCGCGCATTGGCGAACCTCGTCGAGGCGAAAGCCAACTACGAACGCGCTGTCGGTCGTACGCTCGACGTGAATCGCGTCACGATTGCGGACGCAAAGCATGGGCAGGTCGAGCACGAGAGCCTGATTCCGGGCACCCTCAACGGCAAAGTCGTCGGCGTCGACAAAATCTTCAACAATCAGACCCAAGGCCAGCGCTAGTCGCGAACCTCAAGCTATCCAATTGCAAAATTCCGAAGCCGGCGGACGAGTTGTCCCGCCGGTTTTTTCTCTTCGCCGCACGCTTCTCGCCGCCGAGTCTCCGCTAGCACCATTGACCTTCTGGCGTCGCACGGATGCCTCCCAGCCGTCCCGGTATTGCCCTAAGCTCATCATTCGCATAGCATTTCTCTAGTGGGCGTTCGAGATGGCGAGAAATCGCTCCTCGCGACGATCAAACTCTATGAGCGACGTACTCAAGGCCGGCAGCCAAACCGTCGTCCCCGCCGAATCTCCGGTTTCAAAGCGAACTCCATCCCCCGAAGAAAAATCCTGGGAAAATGACACGCTCGCGCCAACGTTGGCCAAGAGCCCCGAGCGCCAGCCCGAATTCACAACGATCTCGAATTATCCGATTCGCCGGCTCTACACGCCTGCCGACCTTCCCGAATGGAGCCCTCAGCGCGATCTCGGCTATCCGGGTGAGCCGCCCTATACGCGAGGCATTCACTCGACGATGCACCGCGGCCGGCTCTGGACGATGCGTCAGTTCGCCGGCTTCGGCACCGCCGAAGACACGAACCAGCGCTTCCGCTATCTGCTGGCGCAAGGCCAGACGGGACTATCGACGGCTTTCGACCTCCCAACGTTGATGGGTTACGACTCCGACCATGCGCTGGCCGAGGGCGAAGTCGGCAAATGCGGCGTCGCAATCAGTTCGCTCGCCGACATGGAAGTCCTGTTCGATCAGATTCCGCTCGCCGACGTCACCACGTCGATGACCATCAACTCGCCCGCCGCCGTGATTTGGGCGATGTATCTCGCCGTCGCCGAAAAACAAGGCGCCGACTGGAAGAAAATTTCCGGCACGTTGCAGAACGACATCCTCAAGGAATACATCGCGCAAAAGGAATACATCTATCCGCCGGAGCCGTCGATGCGCCTCGTCATCGACACCTTTGAGTTCGGCGTCAAAAACACGCCGAAGTTCAACACGATTTCGATCAGCGGCTATCACATCCGCGAAGCCGGTTCGACGGCGATTCAGGAATTGGCATTTACCCTGCGCGACGGCCTCGAATATGTCGAGTGGGGCATGCGGCGCGGCCTCAACATCGACGAATTCGTTCCCCAGCTTTCGTTTTTCTTCAATGCGCACAGCGACTTTTTCGAAGAAATCGCGAAATATCGCGCGGCTCGCCGCATCTGGCACAAAGCAATGGTCGAGCGCTACGGCTCAAAAAATCCGCGCACATGGGCGCTGCGCTTTCACACCCAGACGGCCGGTTGCTCGCTCACCGCGCAGCAGCCATACAACAACGTCGTGCGCACAGCATTACAGGCGCTCGCAGCAGTGCTCGGTGGCACGCAGTCGCTCCACACGAACTCGCTCGACGAAGCCTGGGCGCTCCCAACGGAATTCGCAGCGACGATCGCCCTGCGCACGCAACAGATCATCGCGCACGAGACAGGTGTAACCAACACCGTCGACCCTCTCGGCGGCTCGTATTTCGTTGAAGCCCTAACCAACGAGATCGAGCGCGGCGCCTGGGACTACATCGAAAAAATCGACGCGCTTGGTGGCATGGTCGCCGCCATCGAACGTGGTTACCCGCAGCGCGAAATCGCCGAAGCTTCGTATCGCTATCAGGTCGCGCTCGACAAGAAAGAAAAAATCATGGTCGGCGTGAACGACTACGTCGCCCAGGAAAAGCCGCTCGAAATCCTACAGATCGACGAAACCGTCGCGTACCGCCAAGCGGAACGCCTCAGCAAATTGCGCGCCGAGCGATCGAGCGATGCCGTCGCACGGCAACTCGCAGCGTTGCGTAAAGCAAGCCACGGAAAAGAAAATTTGATGCCGTTCATCCTCGACGCCGTAAAGTCCTACGCCACACTCGGCGAAATCTGCGATGCCATGCGCGACACCTTCGGCACCTACGAAGAAGTCGCCATCACCTAGCCCATGCCCGAAAAGAAAATCCGCGTTTTAATTGCCAAACCAGGTCTCGACGGCCACGATCGCGGCGCGAAAGTGATCGCACGCGCGCTGCGTGATGCCGGCATGGAAGTCATCTACACGGGCCTGCGCCAGACGCCCGAAATGATCGCCACGGCCGCCGTGCAGGAAGACGTCGACGTCATCGGCCTCTCAATTTTGTCCGGTGCGCACAACACAATCTGCCCGCAACTGATGAAACTGCTGCACGAAAAAAGCATGACCGACGTCACGGTCCTGCTCGGCGGCATCATCCCGGAAGCCGACGTCCCCGAACTGAAAAAGATCGGCATCTCGGGTATTTTTCTTCCGGGGACTTCAACCCAGGACATCGTCGAATTCATCCACAAACAGATCGCCCGCTAACAGCGGCCATCGACTTCTCGCGCGTTCCTCGCTGAATAAAACCGCTACTGCTTTCCATCTCGATCGCGTCTCTTGTATTGCTCTCGCACCCCTCGCATCATCCGTGACACCTTCGTTTTGTACTCGTTCATCGCCTGCGGATCGCTCTTCCGCCGCTGAAATTCCTGCTCACGCTCGAGCTTCTTCCGATTCTCGACGCGCGCTTCGTCGAGCGCGCCGGACTCCACGGCGGCACGAACCGCACATCCTGGCTCGTTCTCGTGGCGACAATCCCCAAACCGGCACTCACGACCTAACTTCTCGATGTCCGCAAACGTCTCCGTAACCCCAGTGTCGACATTCCATAACGCAAACTCTCGCAACCCAGGCGTGTCTATTAACAACGCTCCGCCAGGCAGTTGAAAAATCTGCCGCGCGGTCGTGGTGTGTCGCCCCTTGCTGTCCGATTCGCGCGTCGGCCGCGTCGCCTGCTTTTCCTCCTCCAGCAATCGATTCACAAGCGTCGACTTGCCCACTCCCGACGAACCAAGCAACACAATCGTCTTTCCCGGGGACAGAAGCGCCTCCAGCGCTTCAATTCCCTGCCCCGTCCGAGCACTCAGCGCAAGCACCGGCACGCCGATCGCAACCCGCTCGGTCGCCGCCACAAGAGCCGCAACGTCGTCGCATTCGTCCGCCTTATTCAACACGATCGCTGGCTTCACGCCCGAGTCCCAACACTGCGCGAGATACCGCTCAAGCCGCCGCGGACTGAAATCCATATCGAGCGCCGCCACCAAAAACGCCATATCGACATTCGCCGCAATGACCTGTTGCTCCACTCGCTTCCCGGGAGCCTTCCGCGAAAACACTCCCCGTCGCGGTAGCACCCAGTGCAAGATCGCGCGATCGTCACCGGCGGCTTCTGCCGCGACCCAATCGCCGACCGCCGGCCACGCCGCTTCACCATCCACATCCGCGACGCCCCGCAATTTCCCCGACGGCTCCGCCCAACATTCCCCAAACTCGCCCGCGACTCTCCACAATCCTCGCTGCTGTGACACAACCCGTGCCGGAGACACGCCACCTTCATCTCGAAATCGATCCTTCCACAACGTTTCAAAATATCCGTTCCAACCCAAATCTTTTAAAAACACTCGCGCACCCTCCCGCCGCCCAAAAGCGGCAATCAGCACTGCGTCCGCGAGAACGCAATGCGGCAGCGCGATTCACCAGAGTGAGCCGAAACAAACGCACTCCAGCGCATCGCAAGAACTCAACAAATCAATGAAAGGAAAAAGAGGGCGGTGCTACTTGCCTGAGGAATCCGAGGAAAAACATCCGGAGGCACACCCGCCCGCAAGAACTTCGACAAGGGTCGTCACAGGCGCCTCCAAAGCAGAATTGCGGCTGTACATAACGCCGCTGAATGGCAGTTTATCGCAGCCGAATGCCTCAGTCCACGAGTCTTTCCGACCTCGCTGGACGTCCGCCAAGCCCACTTTTTCATCACGCGCGCATGGGATATATTGGTCTCCCCGAAAAGAACCCCATGCCCAGCACGCTAAACCGCCGCCGTTTTCTGCATAATTCGATCGCGTCCGCCGCCCTACTTTCGCTTCCGCGAACCGTCCGCGCCGCTTCCGCCTCCGCCGAAAATTTCGCCCTGCCTCGCGCCACGTCGCCAAAAAAGGTCGTCGTCATCGGCGCGGGCTTGGCCGGCCTCACCGCCGCATACGAATTGCAGCGAGCCGGGCACGAGGTAACAGTGCTCGAAGCCCGCTCACGGCCCGGCGGGCGCATCCACACGCTGCGCGACAAATTCGACGACAACCTCTACGCCGAAGCCGGCGCGATGGACATCAACCATTCTTACGTCCAAACGCTGCACTACGCGGCCGAATTCGAAACTCCTACCGTAGGACTTCCGGGCGCTCAAAACAGAATCATCTACGCGCACGACAAGCGCCTCGAAATCCAACGCGGCGTCGAACCGACATGGCCTTTCGCGCTCAACGCCGAAGAGAAAAAACTCGGCCAAGCCGGACTCGACGACAAATATCTCGCGGTGCTGCGCAAAGAGGTTGGCAATCCGCTCGACGCGAACTGGCCAGCGGCTTCGCTCGCCCCGTACGACCGCCTCACAGTCGCTCAGTTTCTGGAAACACGAGGCGTCTCTCGCGCAGGCGTGGACTTGCTGAAACTAAGCCTTTACGGCCCCGACTACGACACAGTGTCCGCTCTCGAAGTTTTGGCAGACGAATCGTTTTATCTATCCGACACGAAGTTCATGACCTTTCGCGGCGGCAACGATCAATTCCCAAAAGCTTTCGCGTCGCGCATCGGAGACCGCCTTCACTACAACGCGCCAGTGACAAAAATCGCGCAGAACGGCGAGCGCGTCGTCGTCACTGTTTCCGACACGGGTTCGGCAAAATCAACCGCCGCTCAGCAGCAAATCGACGCCGATCACGTCGTAGTCACGATTCCCTTCAGCGCCCTGCGCAATGTCGAAATCACCGCGCCTATCTCTGACGCCAAGCGCAGTGCAATCCAAAAGATGCGATACGCACCCGTAATGCGCGTGTACCTGCAAACGAAGACGCGCTTCTGGACGGAACACAAAGAAAGCGGCAGTGCCTATACCGATCTGCCGATCGGCGAAGTCGTTGAACACACGTCCACTCAAGCAGGCACGCGCGGCATTCTCGAAGCGCAGATGTACGGACCTCCAGCCGCCGATTTGAAGGCGTCGAGCGAAGAAGACCGCATCCGGTTCGTAGCTCGCCACATGGTTCACGTGCATCCCGAGCTTCAGACAAACTATGAAAAGGGCTTGTCATTCGCGTGGGACGACTCCGATCCATACTCCGGTGGCGGTTGGTGCTGGTTCGCACCCGGTGAAATGATGGCCAACCACCCGCTGGTGGCTCAGCCCGAGGGCTTCCTGCACTTCGCCGGCGAGCACACATCGACGATCGCTGGAACAATGGAAGGCGCAATCCTCTCCGGCCAGCGCGCCGCAAAAGAAGTCGCCTCCGCCACGTAACAAGACGCGGCGTGATCCCGTTGCAAGTTGTCAGCGCAACGCCGCCCAGACCTCGCGCTCGCTCGTCGAAGCCCGTATACTGAATTGCCTGCTGTCATCTCCAGGACGATCCGTTTCCGGGATCGGTAACGTCCGCCATTTTGTCGCGAGGGATTGCGAGTGCCTGCGTCCGTCCTGAAAACCAGCGTCAACACCAAGTCACCCGACTTCGCCAAAAACAGCCGCAAAGTCGTCGATTTCGTCACTCAAATCAAGAATGAAGAAACGCAGATCGCTCAAGGTGGCGGCGCGAAAGCGATCGAATCCCAACACAAAAAGGGCCGGCTCACCGCGCGCGAACGTATCGCGAAGCTCATGGATCCCGGCTCTCATTTTTTTGAACTCAGCGCCTACGCCGCCTGGGAAATGTACGAAGAATGGGGCGGCGCGCCCGCAGCTGGCACGATCACGGGACTCGCGCGCGTTTGCGGTCGCATGTTCATGATCATCGCCAACGACGCCACCGTAAAAGCCGGCGCGTTTTTCCCGATGACCGCGAAAAAAGTCATCCGCGCGCAAAACATCGCCATCGAAAATCGCATCCCCACGATTTATCTCGTCGATTCCGCCGGCGTTTTTCTTCCGTTGCAGGAAGACGTCTTCCCCGATACCGACGATTTCGGCCGCGTATTCCGCAACAACGCGGTGATGAGCGCCATGGGCATCCCGCAGCTCACCGCCATTATGGGCATGTGCGTGGCTGGCGGCGCGTATTTGCCCGTGATGTGCGATCACATCCTGATGACCGATGGCTCCGGCCTCTTTCTCGCCGGCCCCGCGCTGGTGCAGGCCGCGATCGGCCAGAAAACATCCGCCGAAGAACTCGGCGGCGCAAAAATGCATTCGCAGATCAGCGGTACTGTCGATTTTCGCGAACCCGACGATGACGCCTGCATCGGCCGCATTCGCGCCCTCGTCGACAAAATGGGCGCCTCAAACCCATCGCCCTTCAGCCACATTGCATCGCGCGAACCGCTCTATCCCGCCAGCGAAATCTACGGCATCTTCTCCAACGATCCCGGCAAGCAATACGACATGCGCGAAATCATCGCGCGCATCGTCGACGCCAGCGAATTCGAGGAATATCGCCCCGAATACGGCGAGACCGTTCTCTGCGGCTACGCCCGCATCGGCGGATGGGCCGTCGGCATCGTCGCCAATCAGAAAAAGCACGTTCACACGCTCGCTCGCGGCTCCGATCAAAAGCGTATCGAGTTCGGCGGCGTCATTTACACCGAGTCCGCCGAAAAAGCCGCGCGCTTCATCCTCGACTGCAACCAGAACCGCATCCCGCTGATTTTCTTGCACGACGTGAACGGTTTCATGGTCGGCAAAGACGCCGAATGGAGCGGCATCATCCGCGCCGGCGCAAAAATGGTCAATGCTGTGTCCAACAGTGTGGTGCCTAAAATCACTGTGATCTGTGGTGGCAGCTTCGGCGCCGGACATTACGCCATGTGCGGCAAAGCCTACGATCCGCGTTTCATTTTCGCGTGGCCGACGGCGCGCTACGCCGTAATGGGCGGCGACGCCGCCGCGGGCACGCTCGTCGAAATCAAACTGAAACAACTCGAACGTGAAGGCAAAAAAGTCGACGAGAAAGCCAAGCAAGAACTCCTCGCCTCAATCAAAGCCACCTACGACAAACAATCTGACCCGCGCTACGCCGCCGCCCGCCTCTGGGTCGACGCCATCATCGATCCCGCGCACACGCGCGACGCGCTGGTCGCCGCACTCGAAGCCGCTTCGCTAAATCCCGTCATCCCCGAATTCAAAACGGGGGTACTGCAGACGTGATGAAAGTTCGCTTTCGCACGCTCTTGCTCGCGGCGATCGCGCTCTTAATTATCTGGTACTTTACAGGTGGCCGGAACCACATCGCGTATTACGAATATATCCGTCAAGCCAAGGCCCAAGGAACTTTCAGTCCCATGATGCTGGAGCATTGGGACAACGGCGGAATTCTCTTTTTCGCGTCAGGTATCGGCATTTACATCGTTTTGGCGGTATCGGCAATTCAAGGAATTGGCATTCTCGTGAAAAAGTTCTCAAAGGCCAAAGCACAATGACGTCTGTAAAACTAATCGAATGCCCGCGCGACGCATGGCAGGGGCTCCCTGATTTCATTCCAACGGAACTCAAGGCCGAATACCTGAAAGAGCTCGTCCTCGCCGGATTCAAACACATCGACGCCGTCAGCTTCGTCTCGCCCAAACACGTCAAGCAAATGGCCGACAGCGAAGACGTGATGTCGAAACTCAACGCTTCCCTTTCCATCGACATCGACCGCCCAGAAATCATAGGCATCGTCGTCAACGAAAAAGGCCTCGAGCGCGCCCTCGCAACTCTCGGCGTCACCACCATCGGCTACCCCTACTCCATCTCCGCCTATTTCCGCCGGGCTAACGCCAACATGACGCGCGACGAATCCCGCAAACTCGTCGAAAAACTAAAAAAAGATACCGCCGCCGCAAGCCGCGACCTCGTCATCTACATTTCCATGGCCTTCGGCAATCCCTACGATGAACCGTGGGGCGCTGAAATCGTTCACGACACGCTCGATTGGCTCAAAGACATCCGCGTCCGCACTGTCTCTCTCGCCGACACCGTCGGCAACGCCGACGCCAAACTCGTCGGCGATCTCTATCGCGAAGTGAAAGATCACGTCGCCGGCATCGAACTCGGCGTCCATCTCCACAGCCGCCCCGAAAACGCCGAAGAAAAAATCATCGCCGCCTACGAAGCCGGTTGCCGCCGCTTCGACAGCGCGCTCACCGGACTTGGCGGCTGCCCCTTTGCAGGAGACAATTTAGTCGGCAACATCGCGACAGAGCAGGTCATCGCCGCTCTGAAAAAGGCGGGAGCCGATCCCGGCATCGATCCTGCTCGGCTGAACACAATCCTGGCGATGACCAACGAAATTCGGGCCACATACGCCCACGCGCCGCTCGTAAACTGAAACCGAAGCGCTCGAACGAAAGCGCCATGAATGTAACGGAGGTCTCGAAATGTACTCGACACTTCTTCTCGAATGTAAAGACAACATCGCCACAATCACTCTGAATCGTCCGGACAAACGCAACGCTATTTCGCCGACGATGATCGCCGACATTCAGTCCGCGCTCGATGAGATCGAGAAAAATCATGCGACGCGCGTTGTTATCTTCACAGGCGCCGGCAAAGCCTTCTGCGCCGGGATGGATCTCGACAAGCTGGCCGCCATCGCAACGCAAACGCCCGCCGAAAATCAGGAGGATTCGCGCCGCATCGCGAAATTGCTGCGCCGGATCTGGTCCTACCCACGACCAACCATCGCCGCCGTCAACGGCGCCGCATATGCCGGCGGCTGTGGCATCGCGACGCTCTGTGACTTCACGCTCGCCGTTCCCGAAGCAAAATTCGGCTACACCGAAGTCAAAATCGGTTTTCTTCCCGCGATCGTCTCCGTTTTTCTCACTCGCCAGATCGGCGAAAAACGTTCTCGCGACCTCCTGCTCACCGGCCGAATCATCGACGCGCACGAGGCTCGCGAATTCGGCCTCGTCACCGAAGTCGTTCCCGCCGACAATCTCACAGCCCGCGCCAACGAACTCGCCGCCGAACTCATCGCCGCAAGCCCCAACAGCCTCACCCGCGCAAAACATTTGCTCACATCCGCCGCTGCTGCCGGCATCGACCACGACCTCGAACGCGCCATCTCCGAAAACGCGCGCATCCGTTGTACCGCCGACTTCAAGGAAGGCGTCGCTTCGTTCCTGGAAAAACGCAAGCCGGTCTGGCAAAGTAAGCCCGAATAATCACGACATGCGAACCATCGAATATCACGACACAACACTACGGGTGCGCTACGCCGAAACCGATCAGATGGGCGTCGTCTACCACTCCAATTACCTGATCTGGTTTGAAGTCGGCCGCGTCGAATTCATGCGCGCGATGGGTTACGACTACAAATCCATGGAGACCGAAGACGACTGCCACATCGTCGTCGTCGAAGCCCACTGCCGCTACGAAAAACCCGCACGTTACGATCAGGTCCTCAAAGTCCGCACACGCGTCGCGCAGTGGCGCAATCGCGTCGTGAAATTTAACTACGAGATTTTCCTCGACGAAAATTCCTGCCTGCTCGCCACCGGCTACACCACGCACGTTGTTTGTGGCCGCGACGGCCGCCCCAAGTCCCTTCCGACGAAATATCGCGACGCCCCGCTGAAGCTCTATCTCACAAGTCCTGACCGGAGTAACGCATGACCGCGCCCGCAGCCGTCCAGCTCACTGGCAACGATCTCACTTTCGCGCAGCTCTACGACGTCGCGCTCCACGGCGCCAAAGTTTCGCTCGCGCCCGACGCCATCTCGCGCATGAAAGCGTCCCGCGCCGTCGTGGAGCGCGTTGTCTCCAGCGGAGAGACCGCCTACGGCATCAACACTGGCTTCGGCAAACTCGCTTCCGTCCGCATCTCCACCGAACAAGTTCGCCAGCTCCAGGTCAATCTCGTTCGCTCGCACGCCTGCGGCGTCGGCGCTCCGCTCAGCCAGGCCGAAACCCGCGCGATGATGCTTCTCCGCGCCAACGCGCTCGCCAAAGGACTCAGCGGCATCCGCCCCGAAACCGTCGAAGTCCTCTGCGCGATGCTCAACGCCAATGTTCATCCCGTAATTCCGTCGCAAGGTTCCGTCGGCGCATCCGGCGATCTCGCGCCGCTCGCTCATCTCGCGCACGTCGTCATCGGCGAAGGTCACGCCCGCATCGGCAACTCGACAGAAATCATCTCCGGCGCCCACGCCATGCGCCAGGCAAACATCAAGCCCGTCGCGCTCGAAGCCAAGGAAGGTCTTTCACTGCTAAACGGCACGCAAGGCATGCTCGCTCTTCTCAGCCTCGCGCTCCGCGACGCCGACATCGCCACCGACACCGCCGACGTCGCCGCCGGTCTTTCGCTCGACGCACTCCGCGGCAGCCCCGGCGCTTTCGATTCACGCATCATGCACGCCCGCGCCTACGCCGGCGCCTCGATGACCGCCCGCAATCTCGCCCATCTCAACGAAGGCAGCCAGATCCGCGAATCGCATCGCGACTCCATCAAAGATCCGCGCGTCCAAGACGCCTACAGCCTGCGCTGCACGCCGCAAGTTCACGGCGCTGTCCGCGATTCGCTCGCGCAAGCCCGCGAAATGGCCGCCGTCGAACTCAACAGCGCCACCGACAATCCGCTCGTTTTCGTCCGCGCCGACAGCGGTAAGGGCGGCGGTGAAAAAGGCTCCGGCGACATCATCAGCGGCGGCAATTTCCACGGTCAGCCCCTCGCCATGGCCGCCGATCAAGTCGCAATTGCCCTCGCGACGCTCGGCGGCATTTCCGAACGCCGCATCGAGCAAATGACCAATCCCCTCACCAGCATGCTTCCCGCGTTCCTCACGCCCGAGCCCGGACTCAACTCCGGCTTCATGATCGCGCAGGTCACCGCCGCCGCTCTCACCAGCGAAAACAAAGCGCTCGCCACTCCGCATTCTGTCGATTCGATTTCCACTTCCGGCAATCAGGAAGACTACGTCTCGATGGGCATGAGCGGCGCTCGCCGCCTCGGCCGCATGCTCGAAAATCTGCGCCACACCGTCGCCATCGAACTTCTCTGCGCCGCGCAAGGCATCGAACTTCTCGCGCCGCTGCAAACCGGCACGCTCGCAAAAAAAGCCATCGCCACCGTGCGCGCAGTATCTCCGAAAGTCGTCGAAGATCGCCCTCTCGCCCCCGACATCGAGTCCGTCACCGCCAAAATCGCCGACGGCACCTTCTCCGCCATCCTGCACTGAGCGCGAATTTCTGCGAATTTAAATTCTTACTCGCAGATCACAAATATTTGTCATTCCGTGCGTACAAGGAATCTGCTTTTTCTAAGAGTCGGCACGTTCAATCCATCTGCTTCTTCTTTGATCAGACCACTCTGTGAATTTTGCGCCCTCTGTGGTGAATCTTCTTTTGGGGCGCCGTCCCTCGCCGCGGTTCCGTGCGCCGTAGTGACCTTTTAACAAAACCCTCCGCACAACTTCCCTTCCCAATCTCCCCCATCCGCTAAACTCACTCCAATTCTCAATCGCTATCGCAACTCCGCCCACGCACCAGTCTGCGCGGAGTCGGACCTTCCAGGCGGGCCTGAAGTTATTTGTAACAAGGAGAGAGAGTCAACCGTGAACCGCCCAAGCTCTACGCTGAGCCACCGCTATCTCGGCTCTCTTTTCCCCGCGATCGTGCTCATCGCCGCCGTCTTCATTCTCATCGGCGCCGCTCAACTCCCCCGTCCACACATTTCGTCTATCCACGACTGGACGCAGCACCACCTCATCTATTCGCAGCCATCGACTTGGGTTTCCGCATGGAGAGCGCAGCAAGACCCGCGCTACTGGCAACAAAAAATTCGCCGCGGCGAAATGAACCAACTCCGCGCATCCGATCCGAACGAATCACGTCTAGAAGCGGAATCGCGCATCGCAGCAGAATCCCGCCGCTGGGAACGCCCCGAAGACGACGGCCCCAACCCCGACTGGGCCCACAACCCCTTCCGCTTCCACGGCCCCACCGGCTGGCACCCCCATCTGCGCGAAGTCCCCATGGAGCGCGACTGGGGCACATCGCTCGGCGCCGGCGGCTCAACCGGCGTCCCCGTCGCTGGAACCACGTGGTTCCCCGTGTATCCCGCAAAATTCACCTTTAACACAGCCTCGACACCCGACTGCACCAACGACTTCGTCGTTTTTCCCACGAACCTCTCAGGAAGCACGACAAAAGCGAGCATCATCGCCTACAACAAGCTCTATTCCGCGCCAACCGGGACGACGCTCTGCAGTAGCACCGCACCCGCTGTCTACTGGTCCTACAACACAAATCACAACGCCACCGGCGGAGCCACGACGGGCACGATTGCTACATCTCCCATTCTTTCCCTCGACGGTACCAAGGTCGCCTTCATCGAAAATGACGGCGGCTCCGGCGCAATCCTCCACCTCTTGAAATGGAAGGCAGGCGACGGTGGGGCGATCAACACCGCTGCCAATCCGACGACCGCAGCATCTTGGACCGCATGCCCCGCAACCGGCGCGTGCATGATCTCTATCACCTTCGCCAACACCAACACCGATACCGGCTCGTCACCCTTCTACGACTACACGCACGACGCGCTCTACGTCGGCGACGATCTCGCCGTATTACACAAATTCGTCAACGTTTTCGGGATTAACGGCGCTACACCAAGCGAAGTCACGACGGGCGGTTGGCCTTTCACAATCGACACCGCCGTCACTCCAAATCCAGCGCTCAGCTCGCCCGTTCTCGACGGCGCCTCCGGCAACATCTTCGTAGACGATCTCAACGGAACGCTCACCTATGTTCGTGAGACCTTTAGCACGGTCGGCACTTGTAAAACCGGCAGCCCTCCGTGCATCGGTTCCACGACAGTAGTTCCTGCGCAAGTACACTCGATCATCGACGCGCCGATCGTCGATTCTTCAACGCAAAAAGTCTTTGTCTTTTACGCGAACTACGACGGAAACAACATGGCGGTCGTCCAGTCCGACACGGCACTCAGCGCCAAAGTCCCTACGCTTGCCGGATCAAAGCTCAACCAGCGCCATATGCATGCGGGAGCTTTCGATAACACTTATCTTGGCGGGACCGGGAATACGGGACGCCTATACGTTTGCGGCGGGTCAGCCACTGGCCAACCGACGCTTATGCGGGTTGGCTTCAACAACACCGCCCCTACTTTCCCGAACGCAACCGGCACAATGAACACGACGGTAGACGCCACTCCGACGTTACAAGTCGTGTCCTCGCTCAACAACGTCGATTGCGGCCCACTCACCGAATTTTTCAACTCCAACGCTGCAGCCGCCAGTCAGGATCAACTCTTCTTCGGCGTCGCTGGCGACAGTACGAGTGCCACTTGCATTGCAGCCGGCGTGGGCTGTGTGATGTCCGTCAATATCACCAATATCCCCGCGGCGCTGACAATGGGTTCGTCCATCCCTGAAATCATGGGCCCCAGCGGCATCATCGTCGACAACAACTCGACGTCTGCGCAAGCCTCCAGCCTCTACTTCTCAAACCAAGGCAATAGCACCAATGCGATCAAATGCGGCCCCGCCACCGGCGGCACCGTCGGAGTAGGCTGCGCCGTCAAAGTCACCCAAGCCGGCCTAAACTAAGTTTTGTGAATAGATTTTGAATGGTGGCACTTCAAGCAATCGCAGGCGTAATGTCCGTCCTACGAAAATCATCACCCTTGAACAAAAGCGGCTCGTCAAGCGCCTTCGCCAACGCGTACGAAAAACAATCCCCAAAATTCAACCCCGCCGCATGCTTGCCCTTGCCGTAGCTCGAAAAACCCTGCACCGCAAGATATGCATGCTCGACTGTCACAGGCAAAATCGCGATGCCACCATTCCGAATGAGAGATTCGGCATGACGCGCCGCTCTGTCTTTGCCCCGGCCCTCTGCCACCATCATCACCTCGACAAAGGTAGCTGCGGACATCTTGCAGTCTTCTGTCTCAGCGAGCATTTGGGCGAAAACTTCGAATCCAGGCTCCCCAAAAACAACCGACAGCAGTGCCGATGAATCCACGATCACTTCGGCAACCCATTTTCATCGTAGAGAAATTCCGCGTGGTCAATGTGCGGCCCGGGAAACATCTTGGCGCCCTGCCGACCAATCTCGAGAAGCGCGGCTAGTTTCTTCTTTGTGCGACGGCTTTCCTGCAACCTATGCAGGCGCTCGCGCAACGCCACGTTCACGGCCTCGGTCAGGGTCTCGCCCGTTTCCTTGGCAATCTGCCGCGCCAAATTGTGTGCTTCAGGATCCTTGATATTCAGCACGTTTCTACCCTCGGTAGATAATATTCTACCGTTCTACCTACACCGAATCAAGTTGTTTGGAGTAGATTGCCCTTTATCTCGCCAGCAGCGTCGACCTCAAATACGTCAGCATCTTGTACCCCGCCACATGACTAAACGGCGCCAGCTCCAGCGAATAATGCCCGCAATACAGCTCCAACGTCCGCGGCGCCGCATGATTCGCCCGCAACGCATCCAGCATTTGCTCCGTCAGCTCCGGCAAAAATGTCGGATCGTATTTCCCATACACCATGAACGCGTTCTTCCCCTTGCCCATGCCACGCTCGACGTACGGCATCGGACTGACCGGCGCCCAAAACTCGCGCAAATCATCCACGCTCACATGCCCGCGCAGTCCTTCCCACACATGCGTCGTCGTCATCCCGCGGCTCACCACATCCGCAAAGTGCGTCGACACATGAAAAAATCCACCGGCGCGCAGCGCGTCGTCATGCACCAGCGTGATGTATCCCACCGACGACCCAATGCTCGTCCCCAAAATTCCCAGCCGGTTAAATCCCACAGACTCCAGCCACCGCAAACACCGCCGCGTATCCTGCACCGCTTGCCGATTCGCCTGCAGCGTCAGCCCAATGTTCGGCCCGACAAGCTGATCCGCGCGCTCATGCCCCTTCGCCATGCGCCGATCGTGATACGGCAAGCTCAACCGCAACACGCTCACGCCAATCCGTTGCAGCCACTCGCAAAGCCCGCGCTGCCCATGCCACTTCGCATTCCAGTTCGGCAACAACACCACCGCCGGTCGCGCGCCCGCACGGTTCCCGGATCCGTTCCCGTTTGAAGTTCGTCCGCTCCAAGCTCCGTTCGCAGCCCCAGCTGAATTTCCATTTGGCGATCCGTTCTTCGCAGTGGCACCGCCGTTTCGATGCGCTCCATCCCCGCCGCCCGGCACAAACCCCGACGTCCCCTTCTTCCCCGCCGGAAAAAACTGCGCATGCACCGTATTGTTCTCGGCCCACGCCGACTCGATCGAACTCGTAAACGTCAGCACGCCTTCCGCATCCAGCGAATAATCCTCCGCAGGCGTCACCGCAAACCACTCCTTGCTATGCTCAATCGCCCACTTCGAATATTCCCGCACATACCCCGCCGGATCGGCCGCATCGCGATCCCCGCCAATATGCTCCAGCCCCCAATCAAACGGCATCACCCGCCGATTGTCATCGGTCGTCCACCGCCGGTGCTCATACTGCCGTATCCGCCGCTCAAACCAATGCATTCACAAAACTCCCGCGTTCTAATAGCAAGTTCCCACCACCCATTTTCGCAGCAAACCCGCATGATGTCACAGCTCAGTTCCGATGCATTGCTTTTGACTCCGCCTTAGTCGTTCGCGAGTGGAAGCTCCGGTAACTCGGTCGAGGTTTGTTCCGTCGAATGCACATGGGGGGCTAGGATGGCGATCGCCTCGCGGTTCAACCTTTTTCTGGCGGGGATTTTGCTTTTCGCGCTTCAAGTCGTGGCTCAACAAGTCGATTTTCGAGCGCAGCCTGTTGCTAAAACTTCCGATAAGCCAATTCCCACCTATGTTGATTTGCCGCTGGATCAACTCATCCTTCGAATTCCAGATTTGAAAGGCATCGAGCCCGCCGAGGACCAGAAACAACTTCCAATGATTCTCGGAAGAACCGGTGCCAGCGTCGATTCTTTCATTGAAAACGTGGGCGACCTGATCGCAAACGAAGACGTGACTCAGCAGCGACTAGATAACAACGGGAAAATCAAAGCGAAGGAACGTATCAAAGACGACTATCTGATCCTTCACCACGGCCAAGAATGGGGCGCCGGTGCCGAGTACCGAATGGATAAAAATGGAAACCGCCTTAAGGCGATCGGTCTCGAAAAGGGCTTTCTGGTCACTTCCGGCTACGCCCTAAGCAGCATGAGTTTCGCGACGAACAAGCAGTCCCAGTCAAATTATCTCTATCTCGGGGACCAGAAAATCGGCGCACGCGATGCCTTCGTGCTCGCGTATGCGGAGCGACCCGGGAAAGTATCCTTCACCTCGATCATGCGTGGGGCGGGAGGACACGAAGTGGATCTGCTGATTCAAGGCGTTCTCTGGATCGACAAAAGTAGCTGTCAAATCCTTCGCAAACGCAGCGATCTCATTGCTCCAAGCACAGAAATCCGTTTGGAACAGCTCATAACCGATGTGACTTTCTCGCCAGTTCAACTGAAAGACAATCCCGCTCTGCTATGGCTGCCCATCGACGTAGCAGTCTTCATCGAAATCGCTAACGAGAAGTACCGCAATCTGCACCACTACACGAACTACCGCCGCTACCAGGTTGCCGTCAAGATTGGGAACCCGTAGCCGCTTGCAGTCAGCCGCAGACAATCGCCCTCACCGGAAAATCTTCGCGCTACCTACCCGTTACCTGTTAAGTATCCGACACGACTCCTCCCACCCTCGTTGAGCACCCCTCCCGCCTGTGTCACAGTCAATCTGTGGTCATCGCCTTCTTTTTTCTATTTGGCATCGTTTTCGGCAGCTTTCTGAACGTCTGCATCACGCGGATTCCAGAGGGTTTGTCGATCGTATCCCCGCGTTCGCGCTGCCCCCGCTGCAAGAAGCCGATTAAGTCCTACGACAACGTTCCCGTCTTCGGCTGGCTCTGGCTGCGCGGCCAATGCCGCTCCTGCGGACTTCCGATTTCGCCGATGTATCCGCTGGTCGAGTTCGCCACGGGATGCCTTTTCGTCATCTGCTATCTCGAGTATGGACTCACCGTCGCCACCCTGAAATGGCTCGTCTTCACTTGCCTGATCGTTGTGCTCACGATCACCGATCTTCGAGTGCGTCTCTTGCCCGATCTCGTCAACTGGCCGGGCTTCGTGCTCGGGCTCTTCTTCTCCGCCGTCGCCCCTCCACCCGATACCGTTAACATCTACTGGCTCGGTGTCGTACTTTTTCATCGCATCTTGCCACTCCCCGTTCTCGGCCTGATCGCTGGCCTCGTCGGCGCCGCCTTCGGCAGCTTCCTCCTCTGGGGCATCGCCAAGCTTTACAAACTCTGGCGCGGCCGCGAAGGCATGGGCATGGGCGACGTGAAAATGATGGCCATGGTCGGCGCGTTCCTCGGCCTGCGCGGCACGTTTTTCACAATTTTGTTCGGCACGCTGCTCGGCAGCATCGTCGGCGGCGCAATCATCCTCGGGCTCTACGCGTCGGGCTGGCAGCTTGCACTCGCCCAGCGCGCCAGCCGCCGCAATCTCGGCACGCTGCGCGATCTTCGCTGGACCATCGCCAGCCAATATCAGCTTCCGCTCGGCACGTTTCTCGGCGTCGCCGCGCTGCTGCTCGTTTTCCTCGGACCGATCGTGCTTCGCTATTTTCCGGGGAGCGCACCGCTATGAACTTCGCGCTCACCTCGGCTTTGCTCGCATGGCAACAAAGCGGTTCCACGCCGAATCCTCGTGTATTGGCAATCGGCCTCGCAGTGTTGCTCGCGGCCGTGGCGTGGCTGATTTTTGCGCTCGTGCGCCGCGTTTTCAAGGATTCGCGCGAAGCACAGAGCGCGCCCGCGGATGCATCTCCGCGCGTCGAAAACTCCGCGGCGTTCATGACCGCGTCGATGCAAGGCGTCATTCGCAAGCTCCGCGAACAGGAAAAAGAACTCGAGCGTCTGCATCGTGTCGAGAAAGAGCGCGCTGAACACACCGAGCGCCTCAGCGAAGAAGTCACGCGCAACATGCCCGCCGGATTGCTCATGGTGAACGCACAAGGAATTATCGCGAGCGCGAACCCCGCGGCCGAACAGGTTCTCGGCATTCGTGGTCTCGGCTACCGTCGTTACAGCGAAGTCCTCAGCGAATCCTCCGAACTGACCCAACTCATCGGCCAGTGCCTGGCGCAAGGCAAAATTTTTCGCCGCGAAGAGGTCGATCACAAAACGCCGTCGGGCGAGACGCGTCACCTCGGCGTCACGATTTCTCCGGTGCGTACCGCGGAAGAAAAGGTCAGCGGCGCGATCTGCTTGCTCAGCGACCTCACCGAGCTCGCCGCGTTGCAAGAGCAGATGGAGCTGAAGAAAAATCTCGCCGCGCTCGGTGAACTTTCCGCCGGTATCGCGCACGAATTCAAAAACGCGCTCGCTACAATCTCGGGCTATGCGCAGATGATTCGCTCCGAGTCCTCCGACGGCGAAATTTCAGATCACGCCGAGCGCATCCTTGAGCAGACTCGAAACATCACACATGTGGTGACCGAGTTCCTGAAGTTCGCCCGGCCACTGGATATTTCGGATGAGCCCGTCGAACTGCAGCCTTTAGTCGAACGGGCCATCGAAGAAATTGCCACTGCGGCAGCGGGCGTTTCGGTTCGCGCCGAAGGCGATTTCGGAATCGTCGCCGGCGACGAGGGTTTGTTGCGGCAAGTGATTTTGAATTTGGCGCGCAATGGCGCTGAAGCGTGTGAAGGCAGGACCGGTGGGCGCGTCACGGTTCGTGGAGAAATTGTGCGGGGAGGCGATTCCCCGTCGCAGCGCATCACCGTGCAGGACAACGGCGCGGGAATTTCGCCAGACGCGATGCCCAATTTGTTTCATCCGTTTTTCACGACGAAAGCGCGTGGAACTGGACTCGGGCTCGCGGTCGTTCAGAAAATTATTTTGCAGCACGGTGGTTTGATCGAAGCTCGGAACCACCCGTCCGGTGGTGCAGTCTTTATCGTTACGCTACCCGCTCGCCGCGCCCAGGCAGGTGAGGCGGTAGAATCTAAGAAGGACGTCATTTCCATATGAGCCGCGAATCCGTTGGTTGCGTGCGGCTGCATCGACGTCTAGCTCGCCAGCGCGGAGGCACATCACGATGAGGGCAATAACTTGGCGCAAGGCCGGAGTTTACATTTTAGTTGCGCTACCGGTGCTCGGCTTGGCCGGGATCGCCTTGGCAGCGAAGCGTCAGGACGCCTCACAGCAGCCGAGTGACCCGGTTGCCGATGCCGCTCGCAAAGCGCGCGAGCAGAAGAAAACGGAAGCGAAGCCGAAAAAAGTTTTCACGAACGACGACGTAGCTCCCGCTCCGCCGCCGGTGCCAGCAGCAACGTCTCCAACTTCAACAGACACCAAGACAGACGCTAAGGGAAGCGATGCCAAGGACGCGAAGGGCGACGCTGCGCCGGCCGATGCGAAGGACAGCAAGCCCCCGGTTGACGAGGCGGGATGGCGGAAGCGTTTCGCCGAGCAGCGCGCGAAAATCAGCCAGGCCGAACAGGAACTCGACATTCTCCAGCGCGAGTCGACAAAGCTCCAGACGCAGTATTACTCCGATCCGCAGAAAGCTTTGGCCGAGCAATACACGCGCAAAGACATCACCGATCAGGACGCCAAGATTCAGGCCAAGAAAGACGAAATCGCCAAGCTGAAGCAGGGCCTTTCCGACTTGGAAGACAGCCTGCGCGCCGCCGGCGGCGACTCCGGCTGGGCAAGATAACTTGGAGTGCGGCGCTTCAGCGCCGCTTTTCCCAACTCAACGTGGCTACCCAAACGATCGCGTAGTCATTGCAACGGTCGCCCAGCGATCGCCGTCTTTTCGATTCGCACTTCTTAGATCTATTAACGTCGAAGTTTGCTGCAGCGTGGGAACTTCCTACTGCTCGAGGCCAACCGCCCGGAGCTTCGCAAGCAGAGTCTTCGGCGACACGCCGAGCCGTTCCGCCGCCCGCGTTTTATTCCACTTCGAATCGCGCAACGCACCTTCCAACACAACTCGTTCGACGTGCGCGACCGCGCGATTGCTGATGTCTTCGAGCGAGCCATCCCAACTGAAATTGTCAGGCAGCATTCCGGTGGGTAACGCCGCCGCGTCCGGCTTCGCCACAGGCAGTTGCAATTCCTTCGCGCCGATACTGACGCCATCCGTAAGAATCACCGCGCGCTCGAGCGTGTTCTGCAGTTCGCGCACATTGCCCGGCCAGCGATAGCTCACCAAATGTTCCTTCGCGGAATCCGAGAGTTCGAGTCCGGGCTTGTTGAATTCGCGGCTGAACTTATCCAGGAAATGCGCTGCCAGCAGGAGAACGTCGTCCCCGCGTTCGCGCAGCGGCGGAATCGTCATCGGGACTGCGGCGATCCGGAAATACAAATCTTCGCGGAAGAGTTTGTCTTCGATGTGTTTTTTCAAGTCACGATTGGTCGCGACGACGATGCGAACGTCAACATCGATCGATTGCGTTCCACCGACGCGCTCGAAGCGTCGTTCTTCCAGGACTCGCAATAACTTCGCCTGAATAGCCAGCGGCAGTTCGCCGATCTCGTCGAGAAAAAGCGTGCCGCGATGCGCAAGATCCATCTTGCCGACTTTGCGCGCGCCCGCTCCTGTAAAAGCTCCTTTTTCATGGCCGAACAGTTCGTTTTCGACGAGGCCTTCGGGAATCGCCGCGCAATTGAGTGCGACGAATGCCTGCTCGCGCCGGGCGGAAAGATGGTGCACCGCGCGCGCGAATAATTCCTTGCCGGTTCCGCTCTCGCCCAGCAACAACGCGGTGGAATCGGTCGCGGCGACACGTTGAATCTGTTTGCTCACTTCGCGGATCGATTCGTGTTCGCCGACGATGCGGGGGAATCCGTAGCGCGAAGCGTACTCTTCGCGCAGCAAGATATTTTCGCGCAGCAGATCTTGCTGTTGCGTGGCGCGTTTGACGAGGAGTTTGAGGTGATCGAGATCGACTGGTTTTTGAATGAAATCGAAAGCGCCGTCTTTCATGGCGGAGACTGCTTCTTCGACCGATCCGTAGGCGGTGAGCAGAATCACCGGAATCGTCGCGTCGACGGCTTTGGATGCGCGCAGAACGTCGAGGCCGGATGCGCCAGGAAGTTTTAAATCGGTCAAGATCATGAGGTAGCGGCGCGCGCGCAGCTTTTGGATTGCGGCGGCGCCGTCGGGCGCTTCGTCGACGGTATAGCCCGCGCGCTCGAGCGCTTTGCGGAGCATTGCGCGCAGCTCGTTTTTGTCTTCGACGAGAAGCAGGGATTCCATGTAACTCGTATTTTCCCATGGAAAACAGGGGGGATTTGAACGTTCGCGCCGTGATGTGCGGTAAGGATGAGCGTCGACACGGTTAAGGATTGGGCACAGAAACTATGGCCGCGAAAAACCTCTTTCATATCAAGCCCGCGATCACCGGTTGCGGCAGCGGATCAGCGCGAAGCTCATGGTGTGTGCTAAATTTCTAAAATCTCATGGCGCCTACGCGAATTGCTGTTCGTTCTCATGCTGGGAAATATTCCATTGTGTGCGGCACCGGCGCGTTGAAGCGCGCGGGGAAAGAGATTGCTGCGCTTGGAAAATTTTCGAGCGTGCACATCATCACGTCGCCGAAGGTGTGGCGTGCCGTTGCGAAGCTCGTTCCCAGCGATCTCGTCGCGGAAAAGTCGGCAATCCATTTGATGAGCGATGCCGAGACGCACAAGGACATGCACAACGTCGAGACGCTTTGCCGGAGCCTGGTGCGCGGCGGAGCGGACCGTAAATCGCTCGTGATCGCGATCGGCGGCGGCGTGACCGGGGACGTGGCGGGATTCGCGGCAGCTTCATACTTGCGCGGCGTAGCGCTGGTGCATGTGCCGACGACTCTCGTGTCGCAGGTCGATAGTTCGATCGGCGGAAAAACTGGCGTGAATTTGCCCGATGGAAAAAATCTTGTCGGCGCGTTTTATCCGCCGCGGTTGATTCTTACGGACCCATCAGTGCTGTGCAGTTTGCCCGATCGCGAATTTCGTGGCGGGCTCGCGGAAGTGATCAAGCACGCGATTATCGCGGACGCGAAGATGTTTGGATACATCGAACGCAACATTGGAAAGATTTTGAAGCGCGACGCGGCTGCGCTGGAATATTTGATTCCACGGAATGCTGCGATCAAAGCCTATGTGGTCAGCAAGGATGAAAAAGAATCAGGGCTGCGCGAGATTTTAAATTTTGGGCATACGTTCGCACATGCGCTGGAAAGCACGACGAAATACACGCGCTTTCAGCATGGCGAAGCGGTCGCTTGGGGCATGATGGCGGCGGCGCTGCTGGCGCATGAGACGAAGGTTTGTGACGCGGCGTATGTGTCGCGAATTGTCGCGCTGGTGCGGCAGATCGGACCCTTCCCTGCCTGGCCAAATATTCAGCCAAATACACTGATCGACGCGATGCGATCGGACAAAAAGACTCATCACGGCAAGCTGCGATTTGTGTTGTCGCCGCGACTTGGTAAGGCCGGATCGTATGACGATACCTCACTCGATGCGGTGCGCAAGGTGTTGCGATTTGCGCCGCAATTTGTGACGAAGACAAATGTGCTGGACGCGGCGGCGGGAAATGCCTGAGACGATGGCACCGTCAAAAATTTCTTCGACAAACTCTCCGATCGTTCCGCCGAAAGGCACGCGCTTTGAAGGCGCTGCATCCGAGGCCGACGCGGGACTCGCAGTGCGCGATATGTTTTCGCGCGTTGCACCGCGGTACGACCTGTTGAATCATTTGCTGTCGATGCAACTCGATCGGGTGTGGCGGCGACGCGTTGCGAAGCGCGTGCGTCCGATTTTGCAGCGCGGCGATGCGCGCGTACTCGATCTTTGCTGCGGCACTGGCGACCTGGCGTTTTCGCTGCGGCGGGCGCCAGGAACTCGCGCTCGGATTATTGGCGCGGATTTTTCGCATGCGATGTTGGTTCGCGCTCGGGCCAAGGGTTCGTCCGGAGATTCGTTGGGCACTCTGCCGGTGTTTGAGGCTGATGCTTTGCGGATGCCGTTTGCGGATGAATCGTTTGATTTGGTGACGACGGCGTTTGGATTTCGCAACCTGGCGAATTACGAAGATGGGTTGCGCGAGATTTATCGGGTGCTGCGTCCGGGCGGCACCGTCGCGATTTTGGAATTTACAGAGCCGCCTCCGGGAGTCATGGGCGATTTGTATCGCTGGTATTTTCGGAATGTGCTGCCACGGATTGGGGCGTTTCTTTCCGGGGATCGGGCGGCTTATTCGTATTTGCCGGCTTCGGTGTCGCGATTTTTTCGGCCGAGCGAATTGGCTGGCTTGATGGGGGCGGTCGGGTATCAAGGTGCAGAGTTCAAGGTTTGGACGCTGGGGACTGTGGCGCTGCATGTTGGGGTTAAGCCTTCGCGGTGAGTGGTTCCGTTTTGGGAAGGTTTGGGGTGTACCCCCAGGTGGTTTTCGTTAGAGTGGGCAAGTGGTTTGGATTCAGTGAGTTCGCCTTCCCTGGCAACGCATTCATGACAAAGAGTGAATAAGGCACGCAGGATCAGTTAGTTGCGGAACGTTGAGTTTCGGCGAATGTTCGCCTTAACGCAGATTGGGCGATGATTGTTGCTCTCGCGATTCGGCCGACTGCTGAGATCCTTCACTGCGCGAGCCGACGCGTTCGCGGGAAGCGAACGCGAAGAAAAGGCGTCGGCTCGCTCCGCTCAGGATGACAACGTTGGTTTATTAGCCTGGACGGTTCGATCGTGCTGTAACGACGCGAACCTACAAAAGCTGGCCGCTTCCAAGACGAAAGCCGTCAGCGGATCGTGAAGATCCTCTCGCTATAAAACAAAAACGCCGACAGGGTGCCGGCGCTACCGAGACGTAGTTTTCTACACGGTCATTATACCACACCGATTTTTCGGTGACGGTTTGCCGGGGTTCGCGAAAGGCCCGCGATCTGGGAAGCGATCGCGGCTACAGGGTGGCGAATCATCGCGTAGCGGAGACGGATAGAGCGAGGTCGTGTTGACGCCGGGCGGAGTGAACCCCGCCCCTACAAGGGCTCACAACGATCATATAGACGGGGTGGAGGAGTGGTGGGCCAGATGGGTACGGAAGAGGGTTCACCACAGAGAGCGCAGAGGTCACAGAGCGGAGTTGGTTCGGCGTGTAAGGCGCGGCATGGAATGCGCGGAGCGGTTCAGTCGCGGCTCGGCTATTTGGTTTGGAGTTGTTTTATGGATTCGAGGATGACGTGGCCGACGATGGCTAGGGACTTGGAGCTGATTTTGTCGAGGGTGTCTTGGGGGGTGTGCCAGTAGGGGATTTCGAGGTCGATGATGTCGACGGTTTTTACGCCGCGGGTGCCGAAGGACTGGTGGTCGTCGTCGATGGCGGTGGGGACGTTGACGAAGACGCCGGAGTAGCCGAGGCGGTTTGCGGTGGCCCAGACCAAGTCGTTGAGAGATTTGTCGGAATTGGCGTCGCGCTTGAGGCGGAGTTCGCGGCTGCCGACGATGTCGGCGAGGATGAAGGCGCGGATGTTTTTGAGATCGCCGCTCATGTTGAGCTTGGCGGCCATCTGGCGGCTGCCATAGCGATTGTCGGGATCTTTCCATTCGAGGTTGACGGCTTCTTCGCCGTCGAAGAACGCGATCCAAACCTGATAGCGGCCGTGCTGACCGCAAAGCTTGCGCGCGACTTCGAGCATGACTGCTGTCGATGAACCGCCGTCATCAGCGCCGACGAAGTTGTCGATTTTTTTGGTGTCGTAATGCGTGGCGAGCATGATGATGCCGGGGCGGTCGCCGGGAATTTTCACCAGAATATTTTTCATGGGGACTTCGCCGGCGGGAGTCTGCGAGGTGAAGGCGTCGACTTCGGCGGTGCATCCGGCGCTGGAAAGCTGCGAGAGGATGTATTCCTGAACTTGCGCGATGGCTTGGGAGCCAGCCGGATGCGGACCGAAGTCGACTTGCTTGGCGACGTCGGCGAAGGCGCGTTTGCCATCGAAGCCGCCCGTGGCTTCGGGAGCGGGCGTGTTTTCGTCGGGCATTTGCGCCGGGGGTTTCGCGGCGGCGCTGACTACGGGAGCGGTGTTCGCCGTTTTGGCGGCGCCGCCGGAATTACAGGCACCGAGCAACACGAGCGCGACAATCGCAGGGAAAACTACGCGCAAGGTCGTCAGGCGGAATTTTGCGGCGCGCGGAAATCGGAGCGGTGCTTTGCTCATCGTTAGGCCTTCCCTGCTGTTTCCGCTGCGGCTTCGGCGGCGAGCTTCTTGTTTTTGCTGCGGACGACCATCCAAGAGACGCCCATTCCGACGAAGTAGAGACCGAGCATGGGGGCCATGAAGATGAGCATGGTCATGGCGTCGGGCGTCGGCGTGATGATTGCGGCCACGACGGCGATGATGGCGATGGCGTAGCGGATATTTTTCCAGAGGAATTGCGGCGTGACGATGCCGAAGAGCGTCAGGAAAAATACGAGAACCGGAAGCTCGAACACGAGACCGAGGCCGAGCAGGACCATCAGCGTGAGGTCGAAGTATTCGTTCACGGTGATCATGGGAACGATGCCGGGGAGGCTGACGTTCTGGAAGGAGACGAGGAATTTCAGAAGGTACGGAAGGGTGATGTAGTAGCCGAAAGCGATGCCCGCAAGAAAAAGAAAAACGGTGGAGAAGAGAAAACCGGTGACGGCGCTGCGTTCATGTTTGTAGAGCGCGGGCGCAACAAAGAGCCAAATTTGATATAGCACGACCGGCGAAGCGAGGACGATGCCGATGTAAATGCCGAGCGTGATGATGAGATTGAAGACGCCAGCGGGGTGGGTGTAGACGAGCTTTGATTCGAGATGCGCAAGCGTCAGCGCCCGGAGCATCGGGCGGGTGATGAAATCGATGACGTATTTCGCGACGGAGACGCCGACGAACGCGCCGATGCCGATGGCGATCAGCGAATGGATGAGCCGCTTGCGGAGTTCGACGAGGTGCTCGAAGAAGGTCATCTGACCGCCCTCTTCGTGGTCGTCCTTTTTGACGAGAGCGTCAGACTGGTCTGTAGTCATGAGGGGAGTCTTGCGAATGTTGGTCGGACGCGGTGCGCTGAGGCTTTTCGGATATGGCGTCTGCGTCGGCCTGAGAGGCGTTGTGCTCGGCATCTGAGCCGTTCGAGTTTGCGGCGGCGTCGGTGGACGTCGTCGCGGCGTCGGTGGTCGCGGCCTCGGTGGTCGCGGCCTCAGTGGTCGCGGCGGCGGAGATCGATTCGTCGGCAGAAGAACGGGAGACTGCTTCGGCGGCGGGAGCGACTACGGGTGTCATAGCGGCGCCTGCATCGGCCTCGGTGACTCTTTCGCCCTCGTTAGTGGACGCGGAGGAGGTTTCGGCTAACTGAGCTGGAGCGGGCTGCGTCTCAGCACCTGAGGGGGTCGCGAGAGTCGCAGGCATCTCGAGAGCAGCGTTGGCCTTGGCGAGCAACTCGCGCTTCTTGCGTTCGACTTCGGCGGCCTGGCGTTCGAGATCGCGCATCTCGTTCTCGAAAGCGGACTTGAAGTCGGTGGAGGCCTTGCGGAATTCGGCCATGAGCTTGCCGAGTCCCTTGGCGAGTTCGGGCAGTTTTTGAGGGCCAAAAACAACCAGGACGACGATAAACACCACAATCATGTGGGGGATGCTGAGCATGTAGTCGGGTGACCGGAAGGCGGCCTGTTGGCATCATAGAGAACGGTGTTCGGAAGTGTCAAACGGAAGAAAAGAAGCGAAGTAAAGAAGCTGGCGCCACGGGTGGTGAGGGGTGGGATTAGGCGGAGGAACGGGTTGGGCACGGCGGGGATTGGTGGATTTGGGGTGTGGTACAATTTAGAATTATCTGGAAACTTGTGAGGCTACGGATGAAAGCTGAACGCCGCGGGTTATTCATGGTAGTGGCGGTGCTGGTCGTATCTGCCGTGTTGGGTGGGATTTACGGGCCCAACGTGCGGGCGACGACCGCGTCGACGGACGATTACCAGACGGCGGTTCACGACTTCACGAAGGTGCTGGATGTGGTGCAGGCGAACTACGCCGAGCCGGTCGATATCGACAAGGCGGTGTATCAGGGCGCCATCCCGGGCATGCTGCGGATGCTCGATCCTCACTCGAATTTCTTCGATGCGCGACAGTTTGCGCTGCTGCGGGAAGATCAGCGCGGCAAGTACTACGGAGTAGGCATGGTGGTTGCGCCCCGCGAGAATCACACGGTAGTGATGTCGCCGTACGTCGGCGCTCCTGCGTATAACGCCGGCATTCGTCCTGGCGACGTAATCATGAAAGTGGATGACAAGGCGACCGATGGCCTGACGACGAGCGACGTCGCGGATATGCTCAAGGGCGCCAAGGGCACGATCGTCAAGATCACGGTGACGCGCGAAGGCTATAACGATCCGCTGACCTTCACGGTGACGCGCGACGAGATTCCTCGGCACTCGGTGGACATCGCCTTCATGCTGAAGCCAGGCGTCGGGTACATCCGGCTGTCGGGATTCAACGAGACGACGGATCGCGAGATTGCGGAATCGTTGAAGAAATTGAACGCGCCTTCACTGGATGGATTGATTCTGGATATGCGCGGGAATCCGGGCGGGCTGCTGAACGAAGCGGTGGCAGTCGGCGACATGTTCCTGGAGAAGGGGCAGCTGATTGTTTCGCATCACGGGCGCACGTCGAACGAGCGCAAGTACGTCGCGGTGCGCGGCAACCAAGGCAACACCGTGCCGCTGGTGATTCTGGTGAACGGGAATTCGGCGTCGGCGACTGAGATCGTTTCGGGAGCGGTGCAGGATCACGATCGCGGAATCGTCGTGGGCGAAACGACGTTCGGCAAGGGATTGGTGCAGACGGTGACGCCTCTGAGCGAGAACACCGGGCTGGCGCTGACGACGGCGCGCTATTACACGCCAAGCGGTCGATTGATTCAGCGCGATTACAAATCGATTTCGCTATACGAATATCACTACGAGCGACACGTGCCGGAGCATCCGACGGAAGTGAAGTTGACGGATAGCGGGCGGCAGGTGACGGGCGGCGGCGGAATTACACCGGACGTCGTGATTGCGGCGCCGAAGCTGACGAAATTTCAGGAGACGCTGATTCGCGCGGACGTGTTCTTCCCGTACGAACAGGGCGTCGGCGGATTCACACGGTTCTATCTGGGGACGCGACCGAACGTGACGAAGGAATTCACGGTGGACGATGCGGTGATGCACGAGTTCCGCGCGTATCTGGCGAAGCATAACGTGAAGTACACCGAGCCTGAGATGGCCGAGAACAACGACTGGATCAAGCGCAAGATCAAGCAGGAAGTGTTCATGTCGGTGTTCGGCCAGCAGGAAGGGTTTAAGGTGGAGCTGGAGGCGGATCCGCAGGTGCAGAAGGCAGTGGATTCGATTCCGCAGGCGCGAGCGCTGTATGAGAATGCGCGGAAGATCGTGGCGCAGAGGATGGGTGGGAATACGCCGGATCAACCGTAAGAGCGGTGGCTGTTTGTGGCCGGCAGATCCTTCGGATGGCGCTCAGGATGACAGGCTTTTAAAAACTCAAGGAACAAAAAGGGCGCGGACAATGTCCGCGCCCTTTTTGTATTTGTAGGCGGGGACGATGGATCGATCGCCACAAGACGCGGGGGAAATGCCCGCGATCTGAGAAACGATCGCGGCTACAGGGTGGCAATCCGTTTCGATGTGGCGGACGGGCGCACCGTGGTCGTGTTAGCGCCGGGCGAAGCGAGGCCCGCCCCTACATGATCGCGATTGGGCTCAAGTGGGGTTGGTGGTGGCCGGTTCGCGGAAGGCGTGGAATTCACCGGTCCCGCGGCGGGCGTGGAAGGTGCCTTCGATGGTGTCGCCGTTGACCATGCCGCGGAAGCCTAGGGGCTCGCGGGTTTTAGTACGGAAGAAGATGTGATGGCCGTTGACGGTGCCTTGGAGGCCGCCGGATTGATTGGGGCCTTTGAAGTGGCCGGTGATCTCGTTGCCTTTTTGTTGCAGCTCGACATATTTCGTGTCGACGCTTCCGTCAGGGTTCTTGGCGGAGATGGTCCATTTCCCTGCGACGTTGACGGGCTCGGCGCTGGGGAGGGGTTCTTGGGCGGTGGCACGGCCACATAGCGCGAGCAAGAGCACAGCGAGCGCTGCGAACTGAAACGTACTTCTCGTGTGGGTTTTCATTTTCATCTCCTGTGAATCGTTGTCGCGTTTGAATCCAGAGTTCAGGAATTCCATGCGTGGACCTGGTGGACCATGTCCCAGACCATTTGGTCGAGAGCGGTGTTGATGGCGTCGCTGGGCTCGGTGCGGGTGTTGGTGAGAGCGCCCCAGGACATGCCGTCGGACGTTCGAACCATCACTGAGGTGGTGCCGGGGAGGCTGCCGGCGTGCCACCAATTCCCTGCTCCGTTGTTGCGGACCATCCAGCCGCGCGCGTATTTGGCGTCGGAATTTTGCGGATAGGCGGGCGCAGGTGTGGTCATGAGCTTGATGGATTCGGGCTTGAGGATGCTGGGGATGGTGGGCGTGCCACCGAGATGCGCGGTGAATTTTGCGAGATCGTTGGTCGTGGCGATCCAGCCGCCGTGGGAGTCCATGCGGCGGACGTTCATATTGTAGGGGTTTTCGTTGAACTGGCCGAGGTAGGCGACTTCGTCGGGAGCGCGGTCGCGGTAGCTGTTGCCGGCGATGCGCATGTCGGTGATGCCGCAGGGTGCGAGGACGGATTGCTGGACGAAATTTTCATAGGTCTGACCGGTGATTTTTTCGATGACGCGGCCGAGGACGCAGTAGCCGAAATTGGAGTAAGCCCAGTGGGTGCCGGGCTGGTAGGTGAGCGGAATTGTTGCGATGGCGTCGGTGATGAGCTTTTTGTGATCCCAGGAATTATTTTTGAACATAGGGTCGGTGTCGTCGTTGGGCCAGCCGCCGGAGGTGTGGGTGAGGAGGTGGTCGACGGTGACGTTGGTGACGTACTGTTTGAAAGTTTTTCCGAAGTCTTCGGCGAGGATGCCGCTGGGGCCGAAAACTTTATCGTTGAGATTGAGTTTGCCTTGTTCGAGCAGGGTGAAGATCGCGACGGAGGTGATGGGTTTGCTGACGCTGGCGATGCGGAAGAGGCTGGTGTTGGAGCACTCGGTGTGCTGCTTGTCGTCGGCCATGCCCCACGGTCGCTCGTAGACGAACTTGGAGTCGCGGACGATGGAGAGGGAGAGCGCGGGGGCGAAGAATTGGCCCATGAATGCGCGGCCGAGGCGGAACATGGCGGCGTTTTCCTGGCCGGTGGGGAGGTCGGCGCGGGGGCCTTGGGGATTTGGGCGGGGCGCGGCGGCAGCTGCGGCTAGCAGGAATCTTGCAGGTGACGCGAAGAGATTGGCGACGGATGCGGTGCCTGCGGCTTGCGCTAGTCGATGAAGGGCTTGACGACGGCAGAGTGTCGGCATGCGGATGGAGTCCCCCTTATTGATGTGCCTTATTTTGTGGAGCGGTGAAGCTCAGTGACTTTGTCGCCGTGGGCGACCAGGACTACGCTGGCGCGATTGATGAAGAGGCCGTGCTCGACGATGCCGGGGATGTCGCTGAGTTTGCGCGCGAGCGTTGGAGGGTCGGGGATTCGACCGAAGTTGCAGTCGAGGATGTGATGGCCTTCATCGGTGATGAAGGGCTTTCCGTTTTTTTGGCGGATGACGACGGCGGCGCCCAGCTGTTCGATCTCGCGACGAACGAGCGGGAGCGCGAAGGTGATGACTTCGACGGGGACCGGGAAACTGCCGAGCATCGGGACTTGCTTGCTGGAGTCAGCAACGATGACAAGGGTGCGGGAGGCTGAGGCGACGACCTTTTCGTAGAGGAGCGCACCGCCGCCGCCTTTGATTAGGTTGAGCTGCGGATCGAACTCGTCGGCGCCGTCGATGGTGACGTCGATTTGCTGGACTTCGTCGAAGCTGGTGAGAGGGATGCCGAGTTTCGTGGCTGCTTCGCGCGTGTGGATGGAAGTGGGGATGCCGCGGATTTTCAGGCCGGCTTTGACGCGCTCGCCGATGTATTGAACGGCGTATGCAGCGGTGGAACCGGTGCCGAGGCCGACGATTTGGCCGTCTTGAATGAATTTAAGACTGGCGCGCGAGACGGCTTCTTTTTCGTTTTCGTTGGCCATGGCTGGATTCGCGTCCTGAAGATTCGCTCAGACTTCAATTTGTGACGGATTGCGAGTCGAAACGCGGATTTATTTGGTGGACGAGACCGGGATCGAACCGGCGGCCTCCTCGTTGCGAACGAGGCGCTCTCCCAGCTGAGCTACTCGCCCACGTCTCATTGGGAGCTTCGATTATACATTACAGCGATGAGGCGTTCCAGAATTTGCGGCGATTTGTTCGCGGCGTTTCATAACGAAAATTCGAACCGAGGCGGCCGCTACTTTGTGTTGAAGGCCTGGGCGATCTGGTCGAGTTCGGTTCGAATCTTTGTCCATTGCGAATCGACTGTCTGGCCGAGAGAAACGTCGGACTTCACTTGCTCGATGCTTCGTGCGGTCTGCTGAACGAGCGGCAGAGATTGGTCCGCTGTCTTGTTGCTCTGGAATTGGCGCAACATGCCTTCGGTCTGAGTCTGGAATTGTGCGGCCAGATTGCGGGCGTCTTTTTCGCGGCTGGTCTTTCGAATGGTGCTCTTGCTTAGAGCGTGATTCCAGACTGGGCGGAAATTTTTGGCGTCGTTCTTCAGGTTGTTCATCATATTAGCGACGTCTTTATCGCTGAGGCGATCTTGCGCGGCGGTGGAAAATGCGCCCGCGGTAAGAAGCAGCGCGATCGTCAAAAGTGAAAAAATTCGCAGGGATGTGCACTTCACGTTTAGTTCTCCTGGGATGAGAATCTCTTTTTTCGCGGCGAGAAGGATCGAATCGGGACCTGACGCTCTCGACGCTCACTCAACAAATTATCATTCACGAGGGTGGGGATGCTACTCACAGTACGAGGTCACCCGCTTTGTCGTTTCTCGTAAATGCATGCGAACATTCGCCTGTTACCGCGCATCCAATTCTGAAAATCCACAGGGTATTCCGCGATTGCTTCGTGAGCGTGTGTTCCGGCGACTGTCGAAAAACGCCTACATGTTAAGATGCCGCTCCCGTCCCCGATCGCTCTTTTGGAGGGTAAATGGATTTTCCTCGTGGCGTGCAACGAGTAGGCGTCGCGGCAATTAGTGCATGCGTGGTGTGGACGGCGGCGGTTTTTGCGGGGTGCGGAGGCGGAGCGTCGACGAGCCCGGCGCCGCCGGCTCCCAGCATTGCGGTGGCGGTAACTCCGGGTTCGGCAACGGTGCAAGCGAGCCAAGGGGCGAGCTTCACGGCGACAGTGTCCAACGATTCTAAAAATATGGGCACAGCGTGGATGCTTTCGGGGGCAGGTTGCACCGGCGCGACTTGCGGCACACTTTCTGGGTCGACGGCGCCGTCTGGCGCGGTGGTGACGTACACAGCTCCGACGGCGGTTCCGAATCCGCCGACGGTCACGCTGACCGCGACTGCGGTCGATGACGCGACCAAGTCTGCGAAGGCAACGATCACTCTGACTGCGGCGCCACCACCGCCGCCGACGGTGTCGGTGACGCCTGGGACGGTCAATCTCGTGACGGGTGGCATCACGCAGAGTTTTACGGCGAACGTTACGAATGATGCGCAGAATGCCGGCGTAACGTGGTCAGTCACGGGAACGAATTGCTCGGGCGCGGGGTGCGGTTCGATCGCGCCGGCCACAAGTGCATCGGGTGCTGGGGTGACGTACACCTCGGCGGCGCGGGCGACCACGGCGGGAACAGTGACGGTCACGGCGATGTCGGTTGCAGATAGCGCGGCTGTCGGAAATGCGGTCGTCGCTCTTGCCGCGCCTGCGGCACCGACTGTGAGCGCCACGAAATCGATTGGAGTCGCGGACGTGGAGAATGGATTCGGTGTACCCGCGATCGCCGTCGATGCGACCGGCAACATCGATGAAGCTTGGATCAACCCTGACGGCGTTCATTTCACACGATCTACGGATGGCGGTGCCACGTTCTCGACGCCGGTGCTGATCCCCAGCGACCTTTCGCAGAATGCGCGCAATAACTTGCTCAAAGTGGTCGTCGATGCTGCGGGCAACATCAATCTGCTGTGGTACCGCGTGCTCGATTCCCAGGATACGACGGTCGGCTACAACATCAGCCGCTCGGCGGACAACGGCGCGACGTTCACGAATCCGGTGGAATTCACGGGAGGTCCACAGCCGGAGGTAGGAAGCAATATTCCGACGATTGTGGTGCGTCCGGACGGCCAGTTGATCGTGACGTGGGTCGATGCCTCTTCGAACGTGCTGGCCGAGGTTACGAACGACGGCGTCGCCTTTTCGGCGCCAACGACGATTGCGGCTGTGGTGCCGGGAGCAATCGGCGAGAAAGCTGTCGCCAGTCCGGGAGGGCAGATTTACCTTTTTTGGGAGACGGCCGCGTCGGTGTCGAACTGTTCGATTTCGTTCAGCGTTTCTTTGGATGGAATCACTTACGCACCGGCAAAGACTATCTCTGGCGGCGCGGGTGCGTGCAATTCGCAACCAGCAGCCTCGGTGGATTCGGCCGGAAATCTGGACGTGACGTGGGTCGCCAATGCAACGTCGATGTTCTTCACACGATCGACTGATGGTGGGGTGACATTTTCGACTCCCGTCGGGATCGCCACACCACCCAACCCAACCGGCGACGAAGTCTTTGGGGGGCCCGACGGTGGGATTTATGTTCTGTGGACCGCGGGCGGTATTGCGGAGGTCTCTAATTCGCAAGACTCAGGCGCGTCATTTTCGGCGACGCCGACGCCGCTCGGAATCACTATTGCGGGTGGACCGCCGTCCCTCACAGCGGACACTTGCGGTAACGTCACGGTGATTGGTGCGACCGGCGGAACAAAAACCTCATACCAACGATCGATCGACGGCGGGGTGACGTTCGCGGCCCCGGTCGATATGTCGATGACGCTTCCGGATTTCGAACAACAGTTCGCGGCAGACAAATTCGGAAATGTAAATTTCACGTGGGCAGTGGATGGGCCGCCGCAGATCGATTTTGCGCGGCTGACCACTGTTTGCAACGTGCAATAGCAACGACTACCAGCTCGACGCTCCAACGTCATATGAGACTGCGATAGCACGACCGCGCCGATGAGCGGGGCGAGTACGCTTAGGCCGCCGAAACACGCAAATCATGGTGCTGCAACGTTGCCGTAATCCGCCGCCACCCACACTGGCTGCATGCCAACCACCGCGGTACTGGTCCAGAATTGCGACGGACCGATTACATCCAGTCCTTCGTTTTCGGTTTCGCTCGCGCAGAGCGTTGCCGATCTGACGGAATGCCAGCGATTGCGCTTCCAGGTCTTCAATCGCGAGCTAGGCGAAGGACTTGCAGCATCGGAGCGCACTGGTCTGGATTGCGATCGGTTTGACTGGGTGTGCGATCACTTGATGGTGCGGGATATTTCGACGGGAGTGCTCGTCGGCACCTATCGAATGCAAACCGGCTACCGGGCCCAGGGAAATCTCGGGTACTACAGCGAGCAGCTTTTTGATTTTGCGCCGTTCGAACCGATTCGAGGTGAATTGCTGGAGCTCGGGCGAGCTTGCGTGCACAGCGATTATCGAAACACCACGGCGCTGGCGATGTTGTGGAAAGGCATCGCGTCGTATGCGGCCATGTGCAATGCGCGGTACATGATTGGATGCAGTTCGATTACTTCGCAGGATGAAAATGAAGGAGCGGCGCTGTTCGAAGAGCTGCGCGAGAAATATTTGGCTCCGGAGGGATTGCGAACGCTGCCGAAAGCGCCCTGCCGGTGCCAAGAAAGCACGAGCGTTTTCGGCGTTGCGGCGCCTGATCCGCCGCGACTGTTCCGAGCCTATCTCGATCTCTCGGCGCGGCTGTGCGGACCGCCGGCGATTGATCGTGAATTTGGCACAATCGACTTTTTGACGCTGCTCGACTTGCAGGTGATACCGCAGCGTCTGCGAACTCGTTTCTTTTAATGACGAAGGGTAAACCGGGGGATCAGCCGGCGCTGGCTTGCGTCTGTTCCTGCAGGGTTGCGTGCGCGAATTCCAGCGCCTGATCGACGTGCGTTGCGTCGGCGAGCCGACCGCGCGCGAAATCGCGATTCCCGCCACCTTTGCCGGTGAATCGTTCGAACACGCGCTTGAGCAGCACGTTCATATCTTTTCCGCTCGACGCGTGCTGCGCAAGAACGAGCTGACCGTTGCCTTTTAAGCCGAGCAGCGCGATGACGCTTGCCGTTTTTGCAAGTTGGGTTGAGAAGAAGCCGAGATAATCGGGCTGCGTGTTTTCGTCGAAAGCTCGAACGATGATTCGAATGCCTGATCCGCCCGCCGGAGCGGATTGCAGCACCGATGCCGCTTCCAGCTCCGCCAATCTCTGCAACAAGCTGCGCACTTCCTTGAAGTTCGCGTCTCGCTCCGTCACGACGCGAGCCGCCGCGTCCGCCAAATCGTCGGAAGCGCAGCCGAGATTCGTTGCTGTGCGCGCGATTAAGCGAAAGTCATTTCGAGCCAGCCGTTCCGCGCGAGCGCCACAGGCAAACTCCACGCGCCAGTCCTGGCGCATCTTGGTGCAGCGACGCACGAGAAGCATGCCGATCTGCGCGCTGCGACGGACGTGCGTCCCGCCGCACGGTTGCAAGTCGGCGCCTTCAATTTCGATGGCGCGCAAAATTCCGGTGCGCTGCACTTCCTTGCGCACGCCCATCTCTGCAAGTTGTTCTTGTGTGCCGTAACGCACGTTGATGGGCCGATCTTCGAAAATGATCCGGTTCGCGGCGCGCTCCGCGCCTTCCAGAATATCGAGCGTCGGCTCACCACCGCGAAGATCGATCGAGCTCAGCTCGGCGCCGAGGTGAAATGAAACGGTCGGGCGGCCGAATCGTTCCTGAAACATTGCGGAGAGCAAGTGCTGGCCGGTGTGCTGCTGCATGTGATCGAATCGGCGGACCCAATCGACGCAGCCGTGAACAGGCCCCGTTGGTAGTGCGCGATCGACGATGTGCACGATTTCGTCGCCGTCGTCGCGCACTTCCAGCACGTTGGCGTCGCCGAGTTTGCCGTGATCGCATGGTTGGCCGCCGGATGTCGGGTACAGCGCCGTCTCTTCGAGCACAACTTCCCACGCCGGCGTGGAACCGTGAACGCACGGCTCGCACGTCAGCACCTTCGCTTCGAAGTCTCGCGCAAAAGAATCGTCGTAGTAAATCCGGTGAGTCGCCATCGTTCTCCAGAAATCCTCGCAGCAGCGATCTAGCTTTGCAGCGCGCGCTGCCACGCTTCCGCGTACTTATACCCCGTGCCCGTATTGAACAGCACGACTTTCTCTTCGGGCCTGATCCAGCCGGATTCGGCCAATTTGCGCGCGCCGATCACGGTCGCGGCCCCTTCGGGCGCGGCGAAAATCCCTTCGTTCGACGCAAGCTGCTTCCCTGCTTCGAGCATCTCGTCGTCGCTGACAGTCAATGCGGTGCCACTCGTTTGCTTGAGCATTTTCAGCATCATCAAATCGCCGAGGGGACCGGGCACGCGCAGGCCCGACGCCATCGTCGCAGCATTCGGAAAGAAATCCGATTTCTCGCGATGCGCTTCCCACGCGCGCACGATCGGCGCGCAACCTTCGGCCTGCACCGCGACCATGCGCGGCCGCGCGGCGCCGATCCAGCCCATCTCCTGCATCTCGTCGAACGCTTTGCACATTCCGATCAATCCAACGCCGCCGCCCGTCGGATACAAGATGACGTCGGGCAATTTGCCTCCGAATTGTTCCCACAGCTCGTAGCCCATCGTTTTCTTGCCTTCGACGCGATAGGGCTCTTTCAATGTGGAGACGTCGTACCAGCCTTCTTTTTCCTTATTTTCGGCGACGTACTTTCCGCAGTCGGAGATCAAGCCATCGATCTTGATGACCTTGGCGCCGAAGGCCTGGCACTCCATCACGTTTGCCACGGGAGTGTCGCTGGGCATCACGATCACAGCATCGAGCCCTGCCGCTGCGGCGTAGGCTGCGAGTGCACCGCCAGCGTTTCCGGCCGTTGGCGCTGCGAGCGTCTTCGCTCCGAGTTGCTTCGCGCGGCTTACGGCCGCGGTCATGCCGCGCGCCTTGAACGATCCCGTCGGATTCAGTCCTTCGTCCTTGACGTACAGATTCTTCAGCCCCATCGACGCGCCGAGCTTCGCGACAGGGATCAGCGCCGTCATGCCCTCGCCCAACGACACGATCTCGCCGTTCGGCAAAACTTCGGCGTAACGCCACAATGTGCGCGGCCTCGATTCCAGATTTTTGAGAGTTAGAGTCTCAGCCGCCTTTTTCAGGTCATACTTCGCCATCAGCGGCCTGCCGCACAGACACACATGCTGCTCGAAATTCGCGTCGAACCGCTTGAAGCAATTCGAGCAGATCAATTCCAGAACGTTCGTTGTTTGTGTCATCGACGATTTGGTGGCCATAGCCGCAATTTTAGCACAGGCCTTTTTGGCTATTCTTTCGCCTCCCTGCCCCTCGGGCCAGTCCGGGGGCGGAGTCGATTCACGCTACAATAGAGGCTGCGGAATCCCATGCCTGTACGCCTTATCGCGCTCGACATCGACGGCACGCTGCTCGACAGCTGCTGGAAATTGCCCGAAGCCAATCGTGCGGCGATTGCCGAGGCTAACCGGCGCGGCATCGAGGTCGCGCTCGTGACTGGACGCCGCTACGACTTCGCCATGCCCGTCGCCCGCGAACTCGATTCGCCCTTGACGATGATCGTCAGCAACGGAGCGCTAGTGCGCACGCCGGACGGCACCACGCACGTTCGCAACCTGCTGAAGCTCGAAACCGCTCGCAAAGTTTTGCAACTGACGCTGCCGTGGCGTGAAGGTGTCGGCGTGGTCTTCGATCGGGCGCGCGAACATCAGCTCATGCTGGAAGTGCTCGAAACCGACGATCCGATTCGGCAGGCTTATTACGAGCGCAACAAGGAATTCATAGGCTGTGCCAAGCCGTTGGAGATCTGCCTGACCGAAGATCCGCTGCAAGTGATGCTTTCGGGCAAAGTCCAGCCGATGCGTGAGGCCGAGGCAACCCTTCGCGAAGCGGCGTTCTCGGATGAGTATCGGCTTGCGGCGACAGTCTACGAGAGCCGGGATTTCGCGATGGTGGACGTGATTCATCCGAATTGCTCGAAGGGCGCGGCCCTGGCCGAATGGGCGGCGATCCGCGGGTACGACCGCGGCGAAATTATGGCGATCGGCGACAATCACAACGACATGGAGATGTTGTCCTACGTTGGGATTCCGATCGTGATGGGCAATGGCGTCGCGGAATTGAAGAATTTCGGTTGGCATGAGACCGCGAGCAATGATGAGGACGGCGTGGCCGTTGCGATCGAACGGTTCGCGCTCCGCGAGGCTGCCTCGTGCGCGTAGAGATTTCACAGCGGCGGAGGGCTGGCTTGGCGATTCGCGCGGCCCTGACTGTCTTTTCGACGGCTTTCGCGTGCGCGATGTTCGCGATGCCCGCGCGGGCCGAATATTTCGTGATGCGCGGCGGGCAGCGATTGCACGTCAGTGGATACCAGTTGCTCGATGGCAAGTATCGGCTGCAGATCGAGGGCGGCTTCGTTGAGATGCAAGCTGACGAAGTTGTCGCGATCGAGCCCGAGGATGTATTTGTCTCGGCCCCGCCGGTTGCAGCCGCGAAGGGGCCATTTCGCGATTTGATCGAAGCGGCGGCATCGCGCTACAACGTCGACGCCGAACTGATTGCGAGCGTCATCGCGGCGGAATCGAACTTCGAACCGAAAGCCATTTCACGGCGCAACGCGCGAGGTTTGATGCAACTGTTGCCGGAAACGGCAGCGCGCCTCGGCGTACATAATATTTTCGACCCTGCGGAAAACATCGACGCTGGCACGCATTACCTGAGCGATCTGCTGACGCGGTATAAGAACGATCTCGCGCTCACGCTCGCGGCGTACAACGCCGGGCCACTCCGTGTGCAGCAATACGGGCACGTGCCACCGTTTGCGGAAACGCAATCATATGTTCGAAAAGTGCGCAGCGCCTACGCGAAGCGCAAGGCCACGATTCCTGTTGGCTCGAAGATCGTTGCAGCCCCACACGACACCGTAACCGCAACCGCGACGTCTCCCGCCGGTTCATAGGCGCACGAGTGCCAGCCTGTCCAAAGATCTGAGAATGTGAATCGAGTCGAATTAAGGCTGGGTCGGCGGCGGCTGAGAGCTCGGATTTTGCCCGCCGTTAGGCGTCGTCGTCGGTGCGTTACCGTTCGGATTTTGACTCGGCTGGCCAAAGCTGGAGCCGCCGAAGCTCGATCCACCGAAACTTGAACCATTCGGATTGTTTCCGTTTATTCCCTGCCCCGGATTCTGCCCGAATGCGCCGGTGCCGGCTCCTGAACCGGTCCCGCCCATTCCCATGGTGTCTTTCGACGGATCCCAGATGAATTCGAACTGGTGATAGTTGGTCGCCTTTTCGTAAACGATCACCGACTTATGGTTGGCCTTGCTGCCGATGCCGATGATGTTGCCGCCGACAAAGCTGGAGGTGTCGACATCCTTCGTCTGGCTCGGATTGCCTGAAGCATCGCCAGAGGCCGGCGCGTTCGGATCCTGATTCTGACTTGTCCCGGCCGCGCCGTTCGAATTCGGCTGGCCGTTCGCGTTGTTTTGCGAGCCGAAGGCGCTGTTATTGTTCGTCGAACCGAAGCTGCTGTTGTTATTCGTCGAGCCAAAACTGCTGCCGCCGAACGCACTCTGCGAATTTCCCTGTCCTTGTGTTGAGCCAAATCCCGCTTGCCCAGCCGGTGTGCCCACGGACGCGCCGCCGCTAATCTGTATCGTCTGCTGCGGCTTCGTGCTGCCGATCAATTGACCCGACGGCCCGACGAAAATCAGCCGCCACTTCCCGTCTTCCTTGTTCATCGGGTCTTTGTATTCCTGGCGCAAATATCGCAGCGAACCATTTTTCGGCTTCGACAAATCGTCGATGTTCGTCGGGAAGCGGCCATTCTTGCGGTAGTAAAGCTTGATGGCGTGCACGTACTGCTTGCCGCGCCAGATCATCTCTTCTTCCTGCTCGCGGCGGCGCTCGGTGCGCACCGAAGGGGCAGCGACGATGGCGGTCAGCATGATTATCGTCGTCATAAACGCGACCATCATAATGGCGTAGCCATCCTGCTTCCCCGGGCGACGGACGCCCCGGACGGGCCCCGGTTTGGACTTTGCGATCATGAGCTTACGTTGCAGGAGCCGTGGCAGGTTCCTCGGTCAGCGCCGTCGTGCCGTGGCGTCCGCTGGCGATTTCCTCGAAATCCAGATTTGCGTTGCCAATTTTCGTGACGCGGAACTTGCCAAGCAGCGTGTCGCCCTCGCCGACGATGTAAATGTTGTCGCCGTCGCTGAGAAACGCGCGCTTCGCTGTGCCGTTGGGAATCGTCCCATAACCGAAAAATTTCATGTTGCCGGGCAGCGTGGGAGGAGGCGGCGGAGGCGGAATCGTCGGCCCCATGGGACCACGAGCGGCTACGACGGCTTTACGCGCATCTTCTGGCGGAGGTGGTGCGATTTCGCTGAACAGGTCGCGTCCGTTGCCTTTGTACTCGGTCTTCTGGCTCGCGCGCTGCTTGTCTCGCTGCAATGCCGGATTTTCGACCGCGAGCGGCTTGTACGTCATCTCGCCGTATTGCGCCGACGTCGATGCCACGGATCCGCTGGCGCGCTCGTAGTACCACACGAGTATCGCGAAAACGATCAGAGACGCCAACAGGATGCCTTTGTTTCGCTCGTTCATCACGTAGTCCGAAAATACGTCTTGATGTGCAGTTGTACGCGCACCTTGCCATTGGCGCCCTGCGTCGAATCCGCCTTGGCATCCAAGGCTTCAACGGCATACACGTTCTGCGATCGCTGCAAACCATTCAGAAAATGCACGACCTGCGAATAGCTGCCGTCGACCACCGCTTCAATCTCCACTTCTTGCAGGTCACGGCCCTTGACGTCCGACTGATGAAATCCGCTGCTTTCAATCGAGAGGCCGGACTTATTGGCGATGGAATCCAACTCGGCACTGACTGACGAGTAGCCCTTGCTCGCGAGATAGAGCGATTCTTCGAACGCATCGCAATCTTCTTGAATCGCGGGAATCTTCTTGCGGATTTCTTGCGCTCGCGTAATGTCGGCGCGGAGCAGGTCGCGATTGCGCGTCAGAATGGCAAGTTCGTCCTGAGGTTGCCGCCCAGCGGACAGGTTCCATCCGTAGACCGCGAGCGCGATATCGGCGGCCACCAGCAACACCAAGCCGATTAGAATGGCCCGACGCTCGAATTTGAAGTCGTGTCGCATCCACTCTCCGTCAGGTCTTCGAATACACGACGTTCAGCTCGACGTCGATCTTGTCGTTACTTCCCGCGGTCGGCGCTATCTGCTTTTGGTTAACCACTTGAAGGTGCGTAAACGACCCCGACTGCTCCAGCGCGTGCAGAAACTTCAGCTTTGCCTCGTCGCTCGTCGCGCCGACAATCAACTTCACTTCGACGACACCCTTATCATGCTTCGGCTGAATACTAACGACGCGTACACCCGCGGGTAAAATCTTTTCGAGGTCCATGAACATCTGCGTCCAGTTCAGGCTCTGCTCGTCGATGAGCGTATTCAGGAATGCGGAACGATCGTGCAGTTTCGCATTCTCGGGCCGGCTGAAAAATTGTTCCAGATCGGCACGTTGCCGCTCCAGGCTCACCATTTCCGAGCGGACGGTCACAACGCGCTCGCGGAACACCTCGTCGCCTCGGCGCACTGCGTAGACGTGCAAGCCAAGGCCGATGAAGAACAATCCCGCAACGACACCCAGGATGCCCGCGCCCGCAAGGAATTTGCGGTGCGTCTGAAGAGGCTTCGTCGATAGATTCAGCCGGACTTTCATCGGATCCGTTCGATTCCCTTCCCGTTTCGTCTCATCGAAAAATCAATCTCTACCGCGCCACACACACTAGCCACGGTGCAGCATCCAGCCAACTAACCCGTCCGATTCCCGGTCAGCCAACTCGTGCACGCTCTCCGGCACGCGTCCTTCCGACAGGGCTGTGTGCAATAGTGAGCGCACCTCGCACTTGAATTCGTCTTCGAGCGGACCAATGAACTCATTCAGCCGCGGCCCAAGCCCCGCGACGCGGACCTGCTGGATACCTTCGCGCCAGGTGTCCTGATAATACGCCGCCACCGGATAAATCTCTTCCAGCAGCATCTGCGGGGTCAATTCGATGTTCTGCGCGGGCAATTCCGTGCAGCGATAGCCACACAACACGCCTTCGCGCACGATCGCTGTCGTCAGAGCCGGTCCTGACACGCGCGCAAGCAGCGTCGGATGGTGATCATCGAGCAGCGTAATCGCCGCAAGCGACGAACTGAGAATCACGCCGGGGAAAAGGCCAAGTCCCTCGGCGAGCCCCTCGTATTCGCGCACGATCCGCAGCCGGGCCAATGCCGTTACGACGTCCACGCCATCTTCGCGCGGCGCCTGGCGCATATAGGAGATGACCGTCTCATCCGCCTCAAACGGAACGCTCTTCTTGAGCTTCCAGCGCAGCATCGGCTCTGCTTCCTGCGGCGAACGCGGAAACTGATCGAAGTGCTGCACAAAGACGCGAATGACCGGATCGGGCACGAGCAGCGCAATCTCTTCGTCCTTCGCACGAAGCCGCGACATCACACCGGCGACCGCGCTTTTCACGGCGGTCTGATCGACGATGTTGGTTTCCACCGCGGACGGCAACAACGCACCGTTGGGCAAAGTCTCAATCGCAAAACTATCGAGCGCACCGGTGCGCGTCCATCGAGCACCTGCGACGCGATCCTGTGAAATCTCCAGCGCCAGCGGCGGATGCGGCATCGCCTCAAGCCACCGGGCGATCTTCCGCGCGAACTCGCTCTGGTAGATTCCTTGTCGAAATGTCGCGCTACTGCTCAACGAATGTCACCTTATTGATCTCTTTCACGCTGGTCATTCCGGCGCGAATCTTGGCCAAGCCGCTTTCGCGCAACGTAACCATGCCTTCTTCACGCGCGATGCGCTTTATTTCGGATGTCGGCCGCCGATCGATAATCATCTCGCGAATCCGGTCGGTCAAGTCGAGCAATTCACAGATGGCGGTTCGCCCGTGATAACCGGTGCCCGAGCATTCGAGACATCCAACGCCTTCCGCAAGGAGCACATTGCCCCATTGGGCGGGATCGAGTCCAGCTTCCACAAGTTCCTGCGATGTATACCGCCGCGGACGCTTGCAGTTCTCGCAAACGACGCGCACCAAACGTTGCGCCATGATGCAGTTCAGCGCCGACACGAAATTGTACGGCTCGACGCCCATGTTGATGAAGCGCCCGATGACGTCGGTCACGTTGTTTGCGTGCACCGTCGTGAACACGAGGTGCCCGGTCAGCGCCGACTGAATCGCGATCTGCGCCGTTTCCTGGTCGCGGATTTCGCCGACCATGATTTTGTCCGGGTCATGGCGCAAAATCGAGCGCAACCCGCGAGCGAATGTCAGTCCCTTTTTCTCGTTCACGGGAATCTGCGTGATGCCGCGCAGCTGGTATTCGACTGGATCTTCAATCGTGATGATCTTGTCTTCGTCGCTCTTGATTTCATTGATCGCGGCGTACAACGTGGTCGTTTTGCCCGACCCCGTCGGACCGGTCACCAGCACCATGCCGTACGGCTCACGGATGTAGCGGCGGAATTTCTTCATTTCGTCGGCGGCAAATCCGACGACGTCCAGGCTCAGGCTTTGGAATTTCTCCGACAGTGTCTCTTTATCGAGGACGCGAAGCACGGCGTCTTCGCCGTGGCTCGCCGGCATGATCGAGACGCGCAAGTCGATGAATCGTCCCTTGTACTTGACGCGGAAGCGGCCGTCCTGCGGTACGCGCCGTTCGGCAATGTCGAGGTCGCTGAGCACCTTGATGCGCGACAAAACCGTCGAATGCCATTCCTTAGCGATCGGCTGCATCGCGTGCTGCAACACGCCGTCGATGCGGTACTTGACCGCCACTTCGGCATCGCGCGCTTCGATGTGAATATCACTCGCGCGCCGCTCAAGCGCGGTGAAGATGATCGTTTCGACCAATCGAACGACCGGGCTCGCCGTCGAGTCTCGCGTCAGCCGATCGCCCGAAATCGTCTCTTCGCTCTCGGTCTCGTCCTTGCCAATCTGCAGCGTGAAAGCTTCCGTGGCTTGTTCCAGGACGCGCTGCGACTGCTCCGTCCGCTTGAGCAAGTCGCTGATCTGTCTCGCCGTGGCAACCTTAATCAGCAGCTTCTTGCCAAGCAGCAGCGACAGCTCATCGCTCAGCAGCACGTGGCTCGGATCTGCCACCGCAATCGAAAGCAAATTGTTCTGCACTTCCAGCGGCACAAAGTTGTAACGGAACATCAAGTCCGCAGGAATCGCTCGAAACAATTCCGGATCGATCCGCTGCTCCCGCAAATCGATGAATTCCTTGCGATAGCGGTCCGCAACCTTGCGAGTAAGGTCGCGCTCGGCTTGCTCATCCGCCGCCGTCGCCAATCCCGTCATCACATGTGAGTGTTGGTCCGTGATAGCCATAACTCCCTTACCTGCTGATACCCGACGATGAAAGAGAGAAAATCGGCAGATACAGTGAAATCAGAATAAATGCCACCAAGATGCCCATAAAAATCAGCATGATCGGCTCGATCAATGCCACCATCGCTCCCAGCTTCAAGTTCACTTCGTCTTCATAAAATTCGGCAACGCTGGTGAGCATGGGGGCCAGCGCGCCGCTCGATTCACCGACTTCAATCATGTCCAATGCCATCGGCGGCATAACCCGAGTGGCGGCCAATGCGCCACTCAGCGATTCGCCTTCGCGCACCATCTGCGTCGCCTGCGATACCGTGCCGCGCACCAGCTTGCTGCTGATCGCGTCCGCGGCCGTTTGCAAACCCGCTACGAGCGGCGTTCCACCAGTCAGCAGCGTTGATAGCGTCCGTGAAAATTGCGCCACCTGGAACTTCAACAGCGTGTCGCCCAAAATCGGCAGCCGAAATTTCAACCGGTCGAACGCGACGCCGCCGTCTTCGGTCCGCGACCAGAAGTATATCGCCACCGCCAGAAGGATCAGCGCCACCACACCGGAGATGAACACGTAACGGTAATCCACAGTCAACGCGATCAAAATCTTCGTCGGCGTCGGCAAATCGACGTGCAAATCTCGATAGAGCAACGCGAACTTCGGAATTACCGCCGTCACCAGGTAGGTGACGATGACGACCGCCACGATGACCAGCAACGCCGGATACATCAACGTCGCCAGAATCTTTTTGCGTACCCCGGTGCTCACCTTCTGATACGCGATGTAATAGTCCAACACACCCGAAAGGTTGCCCGATTTTTCGCCTGCTAGAATCGCCGTTGAATACACTTTCGAGAAAACTCCGGCTTCGGTGACCGCCTCGGAAAGCGACTTCCCTTCCCGTACCCGATCTCGAATCTGCGAGATTACCGGCCGCAATTTCGGCGCCGAGGCGCGATCCGCGAGCAGGTCCAGCGCCTTCAAAATCGGCAAACCCGCTTTGATCAGCGTATTGAACTGTTGATTGAGGATGAGAAAGTCGGTGCCGCCGATGGTGCGTCCGCTCTGCCGCCGCATCCCGGACATCAGGCCGGAGCGCGACTCGACCGAATACACGTACAGCCCTCGATCCACCAGCTTCTGACGTGCTTCCGCCAGAGTCCCGGCAGCCTCGACATGCGAAAAAACTCGCCCGTTCGCGTCAGCGACGCGGCAGATAAACTCCCCCATACCTGTCAGTTTACCTCAAGTAACTGATATGCAGGGAACACTGGAAGGGTTGGCCGTAGCTTGTACGTAACACGAGGTTTCGGGGCAATTTAGGAGCGATATAGCCCTAAGGGAGCGTCATTTTACCGGCTCGTCGCCCTACGGTAACTCGCCGTTCACGATAGCCACCCCCGGCGGGACCTCAAACTTGAAGAGCGATTCGGGCAGGGGCGGATCCAGGTGCCAATTCTCAAAGCGAAACTCGACCTCGATTCCCCCGCTCTGCCGAACGATCAGCCGCTCCAACTCCCCCGTCCGGCGATCGATCTCAAACAGTACGACATCGTTCTGCGAGCCTGCAGGCGCTGCCAGCGAGTCCTGATCCGAACTCGGGCTGCCTGAGTTCCCGCCCTCGCCCGACGCGCCCTTCACCCGGCATCGCAGCACAACATCGTTTTCACTCAACGCCCGCTCGTTGGAAGCCAAGTCCACGTGCGCGCATACGCGCGATACCTTCATCTCTCCCGCCAGCAACGCTAGCGGCGTCCGCCAGTCCGCGCTCTGTTTAGCCGGCACGCGCGTCGCAGTTCTGTCGGCCGGCACGTAGAACCAAGCCGTCTTGCCGTCGACCAGAAACAAATCCTTCTCCGGCGCCTCATATTCCCAACGCATCTTCCCCGGCCGTCGGAAGAACGCCGTACCAGCCTCGGTTCGAACCACCGCTCCATTCTCTGTATACCGCTCCAGAAACGTTGCCTGCAGCGTCTTCGCCGCTCTATAACGCTTCTCGAACGCCTTCACGTAAGCTTCACTCTCTGGGCCTGCGGCCATCAGACGAAGAGACATCGCCCACAGAGCGATGAGCGCAAACACAATCGCGCAACCGATCCACAACAAGCCCATGTGCGAGCGGATGACCCTCAAGTTCTGCTTCCTACTCTTATCCGATGGAAACATGCCACCCAATCGTTCTGCGTATCGCGACCAGCAGCCGATTCTACAGAACCCCCGTTTGAAAAGCTGGAGGTTCCTAACAACGCTTAAAAGCTAAAACACTCTGCCGGCCGAAAGCCGACAGAGTGTCCAAGCACAACCAGATAAGAGGATAACCTTATAGCGACGGGTCTGTGGAAGCAGCTATTGCACTCAAGTTATAGTGCGTCACGTTTTTTTCGTCTGAATAGAAGCTGCGAGCCCCTGTTACATTCCGAGTGACCGGGTCGGCGTTTAAGGTGTACGCGTCCGAAGGCGAGTCCGCGGGGTTCTGGACGTACGTAAATATGTACCCGCTCTTGGAACCGCCGGCCAGAACCGTGTCAATGTAGCCACTGCCGGTTGGTCCCAGTGCTGTCAGACTGACGGAATATCCGACTGTAGGATAGGTCGATGAATATTGTATCTCTGCTGTGTTTACCGCATGAATCGACGACACAGCTGACGATTCGTTGGCCGCCATTCTGGCCCGGATGAAGTTGGGTATCGCGATCGCCGCGATGATAAGAATGATCGCCACCACGATGAGCAATTCGATCAACGAAAATCCGCCGACTCTGTGATGCTTGGCGGCGCGACTCCCATTCTTGAGGCGGATTTTCATAAATTGAGTCCTCTTCAATTCTGCAATGTAGTGCTTCGACTTACTCTTGCCTTGGTCCAGTTCTTCCTTCGCGTTCCGAGGGGCCTTCAGACCCCCTTTTCCAAGCATGATTCCTGGTTTACTGCATCTCCGTACGGGTTGTTTGCGACCTGGTTTAATTCTTGTCGATCTTTCAATCTGAAACTCGCCCGCACAAATCTTTCGTTTCGTACCCCGCTCAAAAAAGAAGGGGGAGCCGAGGGGCTCCCCCCATGGACTGCTCGTACTCAACCGATGTTACTGAAGCGGGCTGCTGGCAACTGTCGCCGCGCCTGACAGGGAGTAACGAATCACACCCGTCTGGTCGGAGAAGAAACCGCGAATACCCGTGGTGTTTGGCACGGCCGGGTTAGCGGTCGCGGTATAGGTGTCATTGAGGGCGTCTGCACCCGCAACACCAGCTTCCACGAACGTGTAACCACTCTTGGCGCCTGCTCCAAGAACCGCGTCGATGATGCCCGCGCCAGCAGTGCAACCGCCAGCACTGAGATCCGACAACTTCGTCGAGTAGCCGACGTTCGGGCACGACGCTGCGTAGTTCACTTCACCCGTGTTGATCGTACGAATCGAACCAACAGCCGACGCTTCGTTGGCTGCCATCTTCGACTTGATGAGGTTCGGGATCGCAATCGCCGCGATGATCAGAATGATCGCCACGACGATCAAAAGCTCGATAAGAGAGAAACCCTTCTGCTTCTTCATTTACATCTCCTTGAGAGTTTGTCGTAAGTGCCAGAGCACGCCATACACTAGGGCAAGGCGGAGACCATTCTCAAAACCGTTGGTACTAGTGGCTGGAACCGTTCTAACTACAACAAAACACTAAACTTGCGATGCTTCACCTCAACGCCGGGTTGCCAGGCAACGAGCTGCCCCTCCCAGGACCCCCAAAATGACGCTTTTTGTCACCCCCTAACGACCAAAACAGGCATGAGGCCCCGATTTGGCCATTTTCCGCTCCTCCGCCCTTCAAGCCACCATTCGGACCGCCTAGGCAGCCGGGGACGATTGTAGGCTGGGCGCACGGCATGCCGTGCCCTTGCTCTCAACCTACTCCCTTATATAGCGATGGAACCGGGTTCAACTGGCAGGAACTACGAATCGACCACGAACACCGCTTGACATCAACACCTACAAATTATGCTTCTTCGCGTAATGCCGGAACGACCGGTAGCTGATCTTCAGCAAATCCGCCGCCTGAGTGCGCACACCATTCGTCCGCTCCAGCGCCGCCTGTAAGTATTTCCGCTCGGTCTCCGCGACCTCTTTCTCAAAATCCACGCCTTCGGGCGGAAACGCCGCCGCGCCGTCACCTGCTGCCCCGGCCGCCGAACTCCCCGAATACCCCGCCACACGATCCGGCATCACTCGCAACGTCACCTCGCCGGTCGTCTCCAGTGCCACCGCGCGCTCCATCGTATTCTCGAGCTCGCGCACATTCCCCGGCCAGTCATACGACTCCAGCCGGCTCATCGCCTCCGGCGAAATGCTCGTCACCGGCTTCTCCATCGACTTGCGGAACGTCTCCAGAAAGTGCCGCGCCAGCAGCGGAATGTCCTCGCGCCGTTCCCGCAGCGGCGGCAACTGAATCGGAATCACGCTCAATCGATAATAGAGGTCCTCGCGAAACCGCCCTTCCGCGATCTCCTTTTCAAAATTCTTGTTCGTCGCCGCGATGATCCGCACATCGACGTCGCTTTCTTCCGTGCTCCCGATGGGACGAACCTTCCCTTCCTGAAGCACGCGATACAGTTTCACCTGCATCGTCAGGCTCATGTTGCCGATCTCATCCATGAACAACGTTCCGCCGTGCGCAGCCTGGAACAATCCCTGCCGGTTCTCGGTCGCACCCGTGAACGAGCCCTTCATATATCCAAATAATTCCGACTCCAGTAGCGTCTCCGGAAATGCGCCGCAGTTGATCGTAATAAACGGGGCTTGCGCTCGCGCACTGTTCTCGTGAATCGCGCGCGCCACCAATTCTTTGCCCGTCCCGCTTTCCCCAGTAATCAGCACGCGGCTCGACTGTGGCGCAATCGTCTGGATCAATTCGAAAATCGCCCTCATATTCGGGCTCTGTCCAATAATGTTGTCGAGTCCCGTCAGTCGGCGAATTTCGCGCCGCAGATAACCGGCTTCCTTCTTCCACTTCAGATTCTCGGTAACCTCGCGCACCGCACGCCGCAATTGTTCGACAAGCTCGTGATCTTTGATGACAAATCGGTCGGCGCCCGAATTGATCGCCGCGATCGCGGTCTCGACCGTCGGCACTCCCGTAATCAGCAAGAAAAAACAGTCAGGGGCGATCTCTTTCGTCAACTTCAACAAATCGACGCCACTCTGCCCCGGCATTCGGAAATCCGAAATCACGATGTCGAAAATCTGCGACTCCAGCTTCCGCTTCGCGGCTTCGACGTTATGCGCCACCTCGACGCGGTAACCTTCTTTGCGAAACGTGATCTCCAGAAGCTCGCAGATCGACTTCTCGTCGTCCACGACGAGGATCCGCACCATCTCTTTTTGTTGATCTTTGACCGCTGTCTTCGTGCCTTGCATAAAAATGCCCTCGATAGTCCCGATCCGTCTCAGGGCCCAACCCGAAATCCGCGTGCGAACTTTGCCGACCTACTGACGCCTTTTCCTTACTTCGTTGTTTCGTTGCTTCTTCACTTCTGCTTTTTTCACGCTACCCGTGGCAACTCCACAATAAATTCCGCCCCGCGATCCTTCTGCGATACCACGCTGATCCGGCCGCTGTGCGCCTGCACAATCTGATAAACGATCGACAATCCCAAACCCGTCCCGCCGGGAAAACCCGACTGCAGCGGCTCGAAAATCTTCGCCCGTTGCTTTGCATCAAGCCCGATGCCCGTATCTCGAAAAGCAATCCTCACCCAGAACGGACGCTCTTCCAACCCAACCGTAAGCGTTCCGCCGTCCGGCATCGCCCTCAGTGCGTTGTCGCACAAGTTCCAGAACACCTGCTTGATCTTGCTCGAATCCACCCGCACACGGATTTCGTGTCCGTTATAACTCTTGGCGATATTGAATTTCGTACCGATTTCCGGCTTCTTTTCGATCAGCGTCAGCGTCTCGTTCAGCAGAGCCGCCACATCCGCCTCCGCGAACTCATATGTCTTCTCGCGCGAGTAATTCAAAAAGTCGGTGATGATGTGATTTAGCCGTTCCGATTCGCGGCTTACGATGCTCACCAACTGCAACTGATCCTCTTCCAGCGGCGCCAACCGCGCCAGTTCCTTCACCGCTCCCGCCATCGCAGTCAGCGGCTGGCGAATCTCATGCGCAATCGCCGCCGACAGGCGCCCCAGTGCCGCCATACGCTCCTTCGTCGCCACTTCGTTCTCGAGCCGTCGGAAATCTGTAAGATCCTGAAAATTGAAAACGTATCCGCTGCGATGCTCGTCGCGCGAACGTAGCGGCGAAATACTGATACCCAAAAACCGCTGCTGTCCGTCCGGCATCCGGAACTCGACCTCGCGCCGCAACGACAGCCGGTCGCTTACATCCGGCAATCCCGGCAGCCAGAACGATTCGTTCAGATCCGAAAGCTTCTTCCCACGGACCTCCGCGAATCGATGTCCTAAAATCTCCTCGCCCGTGCGGTTCAACAACACGATTCGCCCGTCCATATCAGTAGTGATCAGCCCGCCGCGCATCGAGTGAATGATGTCTTCCGTGAATTCCTGCAGTTCGAGCAGTTCTTCCCGTTTTGCTTCGAGTTCGATCCCCTTACGCCGCAGTGACTGCGCTAGAAGACTCGCCAGGTACGCGATCGCCACGAATCCGAACACGTTATCAAGAAACCAGAACCGCAACTCCTCGGGCGTAAAGAGGCTGCTGTATGTCGCCGGAATCTTTCCGGCATACGAGAGCATCGTCAGCCCCCCGAGCAGCAACGCGCAAACGCCCGCGATCGCAAAAGCAATGCCTCGCGAAAACAAAATGCTGCCGACGATGATCACCAGCAAGTACAAAGACACGAAGTAGCTGTCGTGTAGCCCCGTCTCGTACACCAGCACCGTCACCATCGCCGTGTCGCCGACAACCTGCATCGCGCCCAGCCAGCGCGCATTCGGGATCCAGCGCAAAAAAATGATGTGAATTGTTCCGAGAGTGATCCAGAAAACAATCAGCGGCAGGAAATAGTGATCATTCCTTGGGCTCGAGATCGACCGCGGCCAGATCACTCCGACCGCCAAAATCAGCGCGACCAGCAGCAATCGTACGCGCGTCAGCCAGTCCAGCCATTCCCTCATGGCCAAATTCTGGTCAACACTCCGCATATGAGTTGCTCTGGATTGTTTCGTTCCCATCGTACTTCGCTAAACTATTGCGCTTGCCAGAAATGTGCCGGGGCAGGAAGTCCCCTTCCTGCCCCGACTCGAACATCACTCCGCTTTCAACGCCGTCGTGCGGTTCGTCTACTTTCCGCTCAACTTGCCGATCAGCGAGAACAACGGCATGTACATCGAAATGACGACGCCGCCGACCACTACGCCCAAGAAAACGATCATGATCGGTTCCAACGCGGTCAACAAATCCTTAACCGCCGCGTCGACTTCTTCTTCATAAAAGTCCGCGATCTTCTGCAGCATGGCGTCCATCGCACCGGTCTGTTCACCGACGCTGATCATCTGCGTCACCATGCCCGGGAACACTTCCGATTCCTTCAGGGGCTCGGTCAGGCTCTTGCCTTCTTCTAGCGACTTCCGCACCTTCTGAAGCGAGCGCTCGACGACCGCGTTACCCGCCGTCCTCGCCGTGATATCCAGGCCTTCAAGGATGGGCACACCGCTGGCGATCAACGTTCCTAGTGTCCGCGTGAATCGCGCCACCGCAATCTTCCTCATCAAGATTCCGATGACCGGCAATTTCAGAACGATAGTATCGATCGCAAAGCGTCCCTGCTGCGTCCCGTACCACACCTTGACCGCTATCCCGGCGCCAATCGCGCCCACGACGATCAGGAATCCGAAAATGCTGCCGATGAAATTACTCAACCCGATGACGATCTTCGTCGGCAACGGCAAATCCACGCCCAAACCCGCGAACAACGTCGCGAAAATCGGCACGACCTTCCACAACAGCAACGTAACGACGCCGCCCGCAATCGTCATAACACCGATAGGATAGATCGATGCCGACTGTACCGCGCGCTTCAACTTCACGTTCTTTTCGATGTACGTCGACAACCGCTGCAGAATCGTGTCGAGAATACCGCCCGTCTCGCCCGCTTCCACCATGTTCACGTACAACGCATCGAATACTTTGGGATGCGCCCGCATCGCCGCGGACAGTGTCGCGCCGCCTTCCACCGACGCGCGCGTCGCCGCCAGCACCTTCTGAAACATCTTGTTCTCCTGCTGGCCCGCCAAAATCTCGAGACACTGCACCAGCGGCAAGCCGGCATCGATCATCACCGAGAACTGTCGCGTGAAGATCGCCAACTCTTTCGAGTTCACGCCGCCGCCGAACGTGGGCATGTTGAACTCTTTGCCCTTCTCGGACATCTTCGTCGTCGTAATATTTTGGCGCTTCAACTGATTCTGTAGATCAGACTTGCTCGCCGCGGTCGCCTCGCCGCTGACGCTGTTGCCCGACCGATTTGTGCCCTTATACGTATAAACCGGCATTTCCGTTCCTCCTCACCTGCACCTGCCAAATGACGTTTCCGTTCGTTTCCCTCAAACCGACCCTGCAAAATCCTTTTTACCGTTTCCCCACCGGAGCCCGCTGCGTCGTCCCCGTCACTCCGCGATTGATCATGTCCTGCAGTTCATCCGCGTTCGACGACCGTGCCAGCGCTACATCCAGCGTGATCTGCTTCGCCAGATACGTGTTCGCCAAGCTCTGGTTAAACGTCTGCATACCCGTCTGCCCCGTGCCGGTCTGCATCGCAGAATAAATCTGGTGAATTTTGTCTTCGCGGATTAGATTGCGAATAGCCGGTGTCGGCACCAACACTTCCATCACCATCGCGCGTCCGCGTCCGTCCGAGCGCGGCAGCAACGCTTGACAAAGAATTCCCTCGATCACCATCGACAGCTGCGCTCGCACTTGCGGCTGCTGGTGCGCCGGAAATACGTCAATGATACGGTTGATCGTCGAAGCCGCCGAGTTCGTGTGCAGCGTCGCAAACGTCAAGTGGCCCGTTTCCGCGATACGCAGCGCCGATTCAATCGTCTCCAAATCGCGCATTTCGCCGATCAGCACGACGTCGGGATCTTCGCGCAACGCGGCGCGCAGCGAATTCGAAAACGAGTGCGTATCCGCGTGCACTTCGCGCTGGTTCACCAGGCATTTTTTGTGGTTGTGCAAGAACTCGATCGGGTCTTCGATCGTGATCATGTGCTCTTCGCGTTCGGCGTTGATCTTGTCCAGCATCGCCGCCAGCGTCGTCGATTTGCCCGATCCCGTCGGCCCGGTCACCAGCACCAATCCGCGCGGCTTGTCGCACATAGCCCTCACGACCGCCGGCAATCCCAGCGCGTCGAAGCCCTTGATCTCCCATGGAATCGTACGGAACACAGCGCCGACCGCTCCGCGCTGATTGAATACGTTGCCGCGGAAACGCGCCAGGTTCTTCAACCCGAACGAAAAGTCGAGCTCCAGATTCTCTTCGAACCGGTGCTTCTGTGCGTCGGTCAACACGCTGTACGCCAGCGATTTCGTGTCCGCCGCCGTCAGTGGTGGCATGTCCAGCGGGCGCAATTTGCCGTGCACGCGCACGCGTGGTGCGCTGTTCGTCGTGATGTGCAGGTCGCTGCCGCCCATCTCGATCATCTTTTTCAGCAACTCACTCAGCGTCATTCCAGCCATAACTTCTCCTTAAGCCCGAAATCCGTAGTACAAATCCGCCCTTCAGAAATCCGTTCAAAACTAAAATTCGTTACAGCACCGTTTCGCGCAAAACCTCTTCCATCGTCGTTTGGCCCAGGCTCACCTTGATCAAGCCGCTGCGCCGCAACGTGATCATTCCCTGCTCGATTGCTTTCTTCTTCAATTCCAGCGCCGACGCGCCCACCAGAATCAGTTCGCGAAGCTCGTCGTTGATCTCCATCACTTCATACAAACCCGTGCGGCCCTTGTACCCGCCCTTGTTACAGGTCGTGCAGCCCTTGCCGTGATAAATCTTTACCGTCTTCACTTCTTCCGGTGTGTAGCCCGCATCGATCAGGGCCTGCTCCGGCACTTCCAGTTCCGTCTTGCAGTTCGAACAAATCCGGCGCACGAGACGCTGCGCGCAAATCAGGTTTACCGACGTCGCCACAAGGAACGGCTCAATACCCATGTTCATCAACCGGCTGATGGTCGAAGGCGCGTCGTTCGTGTGCAGCGTGGACAACACTAAGTGTCCCGTCAGCGCCGCTTTCACCGCGATTTCCGCCGTTTCAAAGTCGCGGATTTCGCCGACCAGAATGATGTTCGGGTCTTGCCGCAAAAACGCGCGTAGCGCCGCTGCGAAGTTCAACCCGATCTGCTCTTTCATCTGAACCTGGTTGATTCCAGCCAGCTGAAATTCGACTGGATCCTCGGCAGTCATGATGTTGGTGTCGACCTGATTCAACTGCGCCACCGACGAATACAACGTGTTCGTCTTGCCCGATCCCGTCGGGCCCGTGACCAGCACCATTCCGTACGGCTTCGCAATGTTCCGCTGAAACTTCGTCAGCGATTCCTGCTCGAAGCCCAGCTTCGTCATATCCAATCGCAGGTTTTCTTTATCCAACAACCGCATGACGATCTTTTCGCCATACAGCGTCGGCACCGTCGAAACACGAAAATCGAGTTCTTTCTTTTTCCCGTCGGCCTTGTACTTGATCATGATGCGGCCATCTTGCGGCAGCCGCTTTTCCGCGATGTCCAGCTTCGCCATGATCTTCAGGCGGCTCGTCATTGCGTCTTTCAAGCGCAACGGCGGCGCCATCACCGTCTGCAGCACGCCGTCAATGCGGAATCTCACCCGCATCTCAACTTCGTACGGTTCCAGGTGAATATCGCTCGCGCCCCGCTTCACCGAATCCGTCAAAATCAAATTCACCAACTTGATGATAGGCGCTTCTTCCGCCGCCCGCTCCAGAGTCGCGGTGTCCATCTCCGCTTCGTCCGCTGCAAGCTCCAGCTCCTGGTCGTCCATCGCCAGGTCTTTCATCATCTTGCTGAGTTCTTCGTGGTTCGACGCAGCGCCGCCGTAGAATCGCGAGATCGCTTCGCCGATCGCCGATTCCGACGCCACCACCGGCTCCACGTTAAAGCCAGTCATGAACTTGATGTCGTCCATCGCGAAGACGTTGGTCGGATCCGTCATCGCGATCGTCAGTACCGACCCCACACGCGACAGCGGAATCACCTGGTACCGTGACGCCGTGTCCTGCGGGATCAGCTTGATGACCGTGGGATCAATCTCGTAGAACTTCAGGTTGATGGAGGGAACGCCATACTGCCGCGACAACACGCCCGTGATGTCGTCGTCCGTAATAAAGCCCATCTTCGTCAGGCAGGAGCCCAGCTTGCCGCCATTCGAGCGCTGAAATTCCAGCGCCTTCTGCAGCTGATCCTGTGTGATCAGGGCTTCCTTGACTAGAATTTCACCGAGCCGGACAGACATCCACACACTCCCAGAGCGTTCGAACCCAACGCTCACGTTATGCAATCGGAGCTCGCAACGGTAGCCGGAACTTGTCACTCCGTTTTGAAATCGCTAATACCTGCCCTCAAGTACAGGTCCTTCAACAACATCGGCAATTCCCACGAACACTTCACAAATCCCCCGCTTTCATCGCCATTTTTCGTCACTCCTGACTTTCTGCGTCACCTTTCATCCGCCCAAATTCCCAAGTTGCTCTTAAGGAAACTCCGTCCATTCGGCCAGCCCCTCACTTCACCGCCAACAACTCATCCCTCCGTTGTAGGGGCGGGGTTCACTCCGCCCGGCCACTGCGTCTTGTCTCAAAACGATCACGCGTCTCACAATCGCAGCCTCCAACCGGACCGCCGCCCAGCCCCTTTAGAGTGCGGCGCTCCTGCGCCGCTTTCGAGGTCCCACCTAGCCACCTAACGATGGCGCAGCCACATCGCTCCCTACCCCGATCCACTCCTCGAACGCCTAACTCCCCATTCGAATGAATACCATTCGATAACAGGTATTGACAAAGTACCCCAGCCATGCTATACTCCCCTGTGAATCGCCCCCTCCACCCCAAATTCCCGTTTTGGCCCACTCGCATCTCTACCCAAATCAATAACTTCCACACTCTTCATTTCACCCCTCCTCTAACTCACTCACCCACAACGACTTCCCCACTCTTCACAAAACATGGGGGAGTGGCACCCCCACCTCAACTCCCCCTTCCAATTCTTGACTTGGCCTCGGACCACCGATATTGTGCAAACGAGACACCTGTGTCCTCCCTACCACACCCCGCCGCTGCCCCTGACCACGCCCCCGTGCGTCCACACGCCTCGGTGACCGCATGAGCCTCCGCCCACGCCAGCGCTGGACGCTCGTCATCGGCGGCATCGCCATCGCTCTTCTCCTCGCCGCCATCTTCACTTTCGGCTCGCTCGACGTTCCGTTCAAACCCGGAAACTGGCGCGCCGTCATGGGCCTCTACTCGGTTTCCAGTTTCATCACCGCCGCCCTGCTCGTCTTCGGACTGATCCTCACGCGCACCATCCTTCGCCTCTGGACCGAGCGCAGCAAAGATCATCTTGGTGCTCGCTTCAAAACGAAGATGGTCGTCGGCGCGATGGCGCTCTCGCTCCTCCCCGTCGTCTTCATGTTTTTTGTCAGTTATTCGCTGCTCAACCGCACACTCGGACGCTGGTTCCCGCGCCCGCTCGAAATCGCTTCCGAACAAACGCAATCCCTGATGAACGATTTCGGCCGCGGCTCGCTCCCGCGCCTGCGCAATCTCGCGCGCCAAGTCCAGGCAGATAGTTCCGAGCCCACTGAAAAGATCCTTCACAACGCCTTCAAGTCCGGTCTCGATGCGCTCTGGATTCTCGACAAAGACGGAAACGTGATTCGCGGCGGAGTCGTCTGCGAAGATCAGCCCGAAGATCGCTCATCGCAAATTTGCGAAAGCGTCGGCGTCGTCGGCAAGTCGAAGCACACGCTGCCCTCCGGCGTGGAGATCTGGGAAGCGCGCGGCAAGGACTACCTCGTCGCTCGCGTTCCGTCGTTCGACAAGGGCCAGCCCGTAGGCGCGATCGCTGCCGGATATCTCACCAGCCCGAATTTCCTCACGCGCCTTACCGACATCCAGGCGCATCGCGACGAATACGACAAAGAAAAACAAAATCTCCGCGCTCTCAAGCGCCAGATGCTGCTGATCCTCTTTTTCTTCACGATGCTGCTTCTCTTTTCGCTGATGTGGATCGCGACCTTCCTCGCCAAGCAGGTCACCGTGCCGATTCAAGCCCTCGCCGAAGGCACGCGCGAAGTTTCCTCCGGCAATTTCGACTATCAAGTTCCCGAGCAATCGCAGGACGAACTCGGCGTCCTCATCCGTTCCTTCAACGCGATGACCACGCAACTTCGCGATTCGCGAGCGCAGATCGATCAATTCACGCGCAACTTGCAACAAGCCGTGCAGGAACTCGAACGCCGCCGGCAGTTGATGGAAACCATTCTCGAAAACATTCCGACTGGCGTTATTTCGCTCGATTCCGAGGGCCACATCCTGCGCGAAAACTCCGCCGTCACGCGCATGTTCGGCGGCAGCACGCGCGACATCGAATCGCTCGAAAACTTGCTCGGCTCCGAAGCCACGCGCACCATTCAGTTGCTGATGCGACGCAGCTTGCGGATGGGCGTCGTCTCTCGCGAAATCGAAACCGTCATCGATGGCCGCGTCCTTCACCTCGCCGTCACGGTGAGCTCACTCGGTCCACGCCGCGCCAACACCGGCTTCGTTCTCGTGCTCGATGACCTCACCGAAGTGCTTCGTGCTCAGAAATCCGCCGCGTGGCAGGAAGTCGCCCGCCGCATCGCGCACGAAATCAAGAATCCGCTCACGCCGATTCAGCTCTCGTCGCAGCGCCTCACGCGCTTCCTCGATCGCCGCAATCCCGCCGAGATCGACGATCCGCTCGATCCCGAACTTACGCGCCTGACGCAGGAATGCTCGCGCCTGATCGAACGCGAAGTCGCCACGCTCGCGCAACTCGTCAACGAATTTTCGCAGTTTGTCCGCTTCCCCACCGCCAAGCTCGCGCCGACCAGCGCGAACACCGTCATTCAGGAAGCAGTTGAAGTCTTTTCCGGCCGCCTCGACGGCATCACGCTCAAAACATCTCTCGCCGAAAATCTTCCGCCGGTGCGCGCCGACGGCGGCTTGCTGCGCAGCGTTGTGGTCAATCTCATCGACAACGCCGCCGAAGCGCTCGAAACCGCGACGGTGCGCGAGATTACCGTCTCGACCTCCGCGAATGGCGACGCCGAAACCGTAGAAATCTGCGTGCAGGACACCGGTCACGGCATTTCGCCCGAAGACAAAGACCGTCTTTTCCTTCCGCATTTCTCCACCAAGAATCGCGGCACCGGTCTGGGTCTCGCCATCGCCGCTCGCATCGTTGCGGAACACGGCGGCACCATTCACGTCGAAGACAACTTTCCGGTCGGCTCACGCTTTTTAGTCGAACTGCCGTCGGTCGAGACTGCAACTACCGCCGTTACCGAACGCAACGGCGTTGAAGCTACCTAAGGACCCCAAGGACAAGGATAGAAACCCAGGAAATGACCCCTCGCCCCCAATTGCTCGTTGTCGATGATGAAGCCGGAATCCGCGAATCGCTCGCGTCGATTCTGAAAGACGAAGGCTACGCCGTAGATACCGCCGGCTCCGCCGAAGAAGCTCTCGAACGCTCCTCACACGGCGACATCGAAGTAATTCTTCTCGATGTCTGGCTGCCTGGCATCGATGGCCTCGAAGCACTGAGCCGCTTGCAGGCGCAGCCGCGTCCGCCGGCCGTCATCATGATTTCCGGTCACGGCACCATCGAGACAGCCGTGCGCGCCACCAAGCTCGGCGCGTTCGATTTTATTGAGAAGCCGCTCTCACTCGAAAAAATTATCGTACTCGTTCGCAACGCCATCCAGCAGCGCCGCCTGCAGGAAGAAAATCAACTACTGCGTAGCGAACTCGGCCATCGCTACCAGGTCATCGGCGAAAGCGTGCCGATGAAAGCGTTACGCCAACAGATCGCCGTAACCGCGCCCACCAACGGCCGCGTTTTGATTTTCGGCGAAAGTGGCACTGGCAAAGAACTCGTCGCTCGTGCGCTCCACGCCGCCAGCCTGCGTAACAAGGGATTGTTTGTCGAAGTGAATTGCGCCGCGATTCCCGAAGACCTCATCGAATCCGAATTATTCGGTCACGTGAAAGGGAGCTTCCCCGGCGCAGCCGAAGACAAGATCGGCAAATTCAAGAAGGCCGACGGCGGTACGTTGTTTCTCGACGAGATCGGCGACATGAGTCTTCGCACGCAATCCAAAGTGCTGCGTACGCTCGAAGAAGGCCGCATCGAACCAGTCGGCTCCAGCCAGAACGCCAGTGTCGACGTCCGCGTGCTCGCCGCCACAAATAAGAACCTCGAACAGGAAATAGCGCGCGGCGCCTTTCGCCAGGACCTTTTCTATCGCCTGAACGTGATTCCCTTTTTCGTTCCGCCACTGCGCGATCGCAAAGAAGACATCCCAATTCTCGCGCGCTATTTCTTGAACGAATTCAGCTCCGCCTACGGCAAGCGCACCCGCGAACTCAGCGATACCGCGATGGAAATCCTGTTGCGCTATCCGTTCCCCGGCAACGTTCGCGAGCTGCGCAATCTCGTCGAACGTCTCGTCATCGTCTGCCCGCAAGCGCGCATCGAACCGCATCATCTCCCGCCCGAACTCTTCCGCGGCGTAGCCGAGAGCCCCCAACATCCTTACAACACGCTGCACGAAGCCCGCAGCGCCTACGAACGCGAATTCATCCTGCGCAAGCTCCAGGAAAACCGCTGGAACATGACCCAAACCGCCGGCGCCCTTGGCCTCGAGCGCAGCCACCTGTACCGCAAAATGAAAAGCCTAGGCATCGCCGCCCCCGACTGATCCGCAGCACCCTGTAGCCGCGATCGCTTCCCAGATCGCGGGGTTTAGATGCAGCACGACCGAAGCAAATTGTGCGGGCGAGAAATCGACCAACCGAAAATTGGCAAGGATGCTGGTGCTACTAGGAGGTTTAATTCAACACGACGATGTCGTGACGACCACGATCGAATTGAACTCTAAACCCCACGATCTGGGAAACGATCGCGGCTACAGGTCTTAGTCGTCGGATTCGTCGACGGGGCCGTCTTTAATGCCTTCGTACGGATCGGCTTTTTCATCGGCGGGTGGTCGATCTAATTCTTCGTCCGCGTCGTCTGCAACAATGCCCTCGGCTGGAAGATTGAATCCGTCGCCGGAGGTTTCGCTGGTGGCGTCAAACTGCGCGGCAGTCGCCTGAAGTTGGCTAAGACCTTCGAGTTGGAAGTGCCAATCGAGTTCGCGGACGCGCTGCGGATTTTCGCGCCAGTCCGGCGAGACCTTGACCCAGGTCTGTAGATAGACTTTCGTGCCGAGCAATTCTTCGAGTTCTTTTCGCGCTTCGGTCCCGATTTTCTTCAGGACTGCGCCCTTTTCGCCGATCAGGATTTTCTTCTGCGAATCGCGCTCCACGTTGAGCGTTACTTCAATGCGCGTCAGCTTCGGCAACTCCTCGAATTTGTCGATGAACACGGCCAGCGCGTACGGCACTTCGTGATACATGATCTTGATCGCCTTCTCGCGAATGATCTCGGCGGCGAGAAATCGCTCGGGCTGGTCGGTGATTTGGTCTTCGGGAAAGTACGGCGCGCTTTCGGGCAGGCGCTGCAAAATCTCTTCCTGCAATTCGTCGACGCCAGTACCGCGCAGCGCTGAAATCGGAACGATGGCCGAAAACTCAAATGATTTTTGCAGCGCATCGATCAACGGCAGCAGTTTCGTCTTCGGCAGCCGATCGACCTTGTTGAGCGCAAGAATTGTCTTGCCATGAAAACGTTTTGCTTTTTCGAGCAGCAGCGAATCGGCGTACGGCAACGCGCGGCTCGCGTCGACCATGAGAAGCAAAACATCGATGCCTTCGAGAGCCGCCGCAACTTCGTGCATCATTTGCCGGCCCAACGCGGAATCGGCTTCGTGCAGTCCGGGAGTGTCGATAAAAATTATCTGGCCCTTCGCCGTCGTGACGATGCCTTGAATGCGATTGCGCGTCGTCTGCGGCTTATCGGTGACGATCGCAACTTTCTGGCCGACAACGCGATTCAGAAATGTCGACTTGCCGGCGTTCGGCCGGCCGACGATCGCTACAAATCCTGCTCGGAAATCGGTTTTCTTGTTCAAGAGGCTGCCTGTGCTGGAGTTGAAACCGCGCGCTTGCGAACACGGAGTCGCAAAACTTTGCGCTGGTTGGCTTCGAGTACTTCAAAACGATGGCCTTCGAGATCGATCGCGTCGCCGGGCGCGGGAACCTTGCCGAGCACGTGGCTCAACAGCCCGGCAACCGTGGTCACCGCTTCGTCGGATTTTTCGCCGAATTGCACGCCAAGCAATTCTTCCACGTTGTCGATGCCCATACTGCCGCGAAGAATCAAGCTGCCGTCCGGCTCGCGCATCACGTCGGGAGCTGGATTCGCGCCGTTGCGGCCGCTTTCGCCGACGATTTCTTCGACGAGGTCTTCGACGGTCGCGAGTCCCGCGACGAGTCCGTGCTCATCAATGACGATCGCCATTGGCTGATCTTTCTGGCGCATCTCGCGCAACAATTCGGAACCAACCTTGGTTTCGGGCATGAACAGCGCCGTGCGTGTCAGCTCACGCACTTTGCGCTTCGGCAAATCGGAATCGGCGATATGCAACAAGTCTTGCGCATTCACGACGCCGAAAATATCGTCGAGCGAGCGCTCGTAAACCGGCATGCGCGCAAATCGCATTTCGATAAACTTCGAGTGCAGTTCTTCCAGGGTCGCGTCCGCCGCGATGGCGACGATGCTGGGGCGCGGCGTCATGACTTCGCGCACGCGCTTGTCGCTGAATTCGACGACCTGCTCGATGAGCGAGGCTTGCTCCGGCTCGATGATGCCTTCTTCTTCGGCTTGCTCGACGAGGGCTTCGATGCCTTCTTCGGTGCGTTGTTCCGGAGTGCGGTCAAACTCCTGCTCGGAAATGCGAGCGAGCGATTCCGCAGCCTCGAGGAAGATGCGCGCGGGCCAGGCGACAAACATGGCGATACGGACGATCGGAATCAGTGGCAGCAGCCAGCGTCCCGTGGTGCGATACAGCAGCATGTCGGGAATGAAATGCATGAGGATGACGACTTCAAGCGTAAGAAAGACGCAGAACTCGACGAAGGATTCCCACGTGCCGGGAACGAAATAGACGACGCCCCGCGTGGTTTCGAGAACGAGAAACGCGAGCCAGAAATGGCCGAGGATGCGGAACGTGCGGCCACCGCTGCGGCGATTGATTTTGAGCTTGGGCTCGATTTCGCTTTCAAAGATTTCGAGGTGCGCGTGGACACGGCCCGTAGTCATGCGGCCGAGTTCACGATAAATCAGCGTGAGGTACGAAAATACCGGCAGCCCGAGCGCAAGCAGGACGATGCCGAGGGTGTAGGCCCAGAAATAAAGCTTCACGGTCACTGGAGGCCCAGCTTTCGGCGAAGGCGATTTTCGACGCGCGTCATCTGGCCGTTGTCGGTTTCGTGATCGTAGCCGAGGAGATGGAGGACGCCGTGGAGAATTAGAATTTGTAGCTCGCTTGGAAGCGTGCGACCGAGTTTTTTCGCATTGCGGCGCGCGGTGGCGGGGGAGATGGCGATGTCGCCTAGGGAGTGACCCTCAGGGGCTGAAGCCCCTTGTGCTTGGCGGCGTTTTGGCACGGCTGAAGCCGTGCCCTGACGGCGGCGGCGTGTCGCGGCCGGTCGCGACCGGTGGCCAGAGGCACCGTTGCGAGGCGCCGAAGCGTCGCTCGGAAACGAGAGGACGTCGGTCGGGCCCTTCTTGTGTCGAAACGTCTCGTTCATGTGCGCGATGGATTTATCGGTGACCAGGCAGACGGTGATCTCGGCGCCATTCAATCGGAGCTGTTCGCGCACGCGAGCGAGGAATGCTTCGAGTGGCGGCCTGGCGACACGTACGGTTCGCTGGCGGTTCAGAATCATCTTCGGGTGAATATCAGAAAATCTCGTATAGCTCAGTGAATTTCTTTCGTCTGCGTTGTCCCTGGCTCGGCAGGGCGCGACTCGGGCTTGCCGTTCGATGCGCGGCCGCTACGCTGCGGCTGAGTGCCATCATACTCCTCATAGGCACGGATAATCTGCTGGACGAGGTTGTGGCGCACGACATCTTTTTCGGTGAACTGGGTAACGCCGATTCCCTCAATATTGCCGCAGACTTCGAGCGCTTCGATCAAGCCGGACTTTTTGCCTTGCGGCAGGTCGATCTGCGTGACGTCGCCGGTGATGACCGCCTTGGAGTTAAATCCGAGGCGCGTCAGAAACATTTTCATTTGCTCGCTGGTGGTGTTCTGGGCTTCGTCCAGAATCACGAACGAATCGTTGAGCGTGCGGCCGCGCATGAAAGCGAGGGGCGCTACTTCGATAATTCCCTTTTCGAGGAAGCGATCGAGCTTGTCGGGCTCGAGCATGTCGTAGAGCGCGTCGTAGAGCGGACGCATATACGGATCGACTTTTTCCTGGAGCGTGCCGGGCAAAAAACCGAGGCGTTCGCCGGCTTCAACGGCAGGGCGAGCGAGAATGATGCGGTTGACGCGCTTGGTAAGCAGCGCGCTGACAGCCATCGCGACGGCAAGATATGTCTTGCCCGTACCGCCGGGGCCGACCGCAAACATCATGTCGTGCTTTTCAATCTCTTCCATGTAATGGCGCTGGCTGTTGTTTTTCGGCGTGACGACTTTCTTGCCGAAAGAGCGCTGGCGGCCATGTTCGAACGCGCCGCGCGGCGATTCGTGCGGGTCAGCGGTAGCGACGTGAATCAGCGAATTCACTTCGGTGCTGGAAAGCTTGCGGCCGTGACGCGTGAGGTGGTTGTACTCCTCGACGATCTTCACGGCGTGATCGACGCTGTCCTGGTCGCCTTCGATGGTGAGGCGATTGTCGTTGAGGTGCGTGCGGACGTGCAGCGTGTCTTCGAGCAGGCGCACATTTTCATCGAGAGTGCCGAAAAACGGTTCAATTTGTCCGGAGATGTGGACGGTACGTCGCATTCAGTTGGTAGAAATTCCTGCTGTGAGGGAGGTCGTGCGGCCTGGGTTTACGTTCACGGAATCCTTTATCAACGGCTTCAACGCATTCAGTAGTGCGGTAACTACCACCCTAGCGCAGGCGAATTCCGGGGTCAAGTTACGGTCCTGTGAACAAATTTGCGGCAAAGGTTTGCGGCTAAGGAGCCGTCGTGACTGTGTTGCAGCAGGTGAAGGTGACGGCAACCTCGGCGGAGCGCTGGCGCTCGCCGGGGACGAACTTCCAGTTGCGAACGGCGGCGGCCACCGAATCGATGAAGATTGCGTTGCCGCCGCGGGCTTCGACATCTTTCACGGAGCCGTCGGCAGCGATGGTGACCTTGACGCGGACCGTGCCGCTGACGCCCATCTTCGCCAGGATTTCGGGATAGGCGGGGATCACTTTTTTCAGAACTTTTGGTGCGTTTTCCTGCGGGACGACAGCCGCGGGAAGAAACGTCAGCGCGAGTGCGAGACACAGCGCGGCGCGTGCATGCGAGAACAGTTTGGATGAGTTCATATGGTTTGCTCGATACGAGAAAAACTACGCGGATCGCCCCTGCGGAGTCCGGCGATTCTTCTCCGTTTGTATGAGTCTAGTTTGGGCGGGTGATAGCAGGGGGTCAAAGGCGTAGAACGGCGGTGTCGCGAATGGGGTATTTAGAGGTGGCTCACACGATGGAGCAGACCTTTGGTACAGGTGGGGCGGGCTCGCGTAAGTGTGCGCGACGACGGACGCGATTGCGATTGGACTGAACGTTGAGATCCTTCGGCGGCCTTCGGTCGCCTCAGGATGACAACGCATTTTAATCGATGACGAGAGCAAGACTGCGCTTCGTAAAAAAATGAAAGTACGTTCCGCTATTTCGTTTTGGCTTTTTTGAAGGCTTGCTGGATCGACTGTTCGGCGAGGGGGCCCATGATGGCGTAACCCTTCGCGTTGGGGTGGAGGCCGTCGTTGCTGATCTCGGCTTTGAGCAGGCCGTGCTCGTCGACCATCGCCGAAAAATAGTCGAGATAGATGTCGCCGTGATCGGCAGCGTATTTTTTGATCCAGGTATTGAGTTCGATGATTTTTGCCGGCTCGCGTTTGAGGCGCATGTCGACGGGCTTGCCATCGCGGTCGTGGCCATAGTTGCTGACGGGCATAACACTGGCGAGCACGACGCGAATTTTGTTGGCGTGCGCGAGTTCGCTCATCGAAACGAAGTTGGCTTCGATTTGTTCGAGCGTCATCGGGCCGGTGTTGCCGGCGAGATCGTTGGTGCCGGCGAGAATGACGACGGCTTGCGGATGGAGCGCGATGACGTCGGGCTGAAAGCGGATGAGCATTTGCGGCGTGGTCTGGCCGCTGATGCCGCGATCGATGTAGGGCTTGCCGGGGAAAAAGCCGCCGTATTGCGGCTGTTGCCAGCCGTCGGTGATGGAGTCACCCATGAAGACGACGCGCTTTTCGGTTTTGGCGGGAGCTTGCACGGAGGCGTTGGCTTCGTGATAGCGCGCGATGTTGGGCCAGTCTTGCAGAGTTTTTTGGGCGCCGGCGAGTTTGGTGGAGACTTGGTCGCAGTCGCAGGGCTTGTCGGTGGGGGCTTGCGATGGAGTTTGCGAGCGCGTGGCGGGCGCGACAAAGATGGCGGCGGTTGCGGCGAAAAAGAGTGCGAGACGGATCGTTTTCATATTTGGTGTGGCTCCGGCGTGGGAGATTACCGGAAATGTTGGCGGGGTGGAAGAGGGTCTGCGATGAGAGTGAATCTTCTGTAGAATGCGAAGGCAAATTTTGTGGTGAGGAGTTTCCGATGCGCGTTCGACGGTCCGTCTTGATGGATGCGATGAAATTCAGTTTGGCAGTGATCTTTGCGCTCGCGATTTCTGGCGGCGTGGCGCGCGGGCAGGCGGCGATTGGCGCGGGGCTCGTGCCGGCGGACTATCAGCGGATGCGGTCGGTGGCGCAGAGCGAGATTTCTCCGGACGGGAAATTTGTGGCGTACACGGTAATCCGCTTTGACCGGCCGGGGCGGCCGTGGCCGCAGCTTTGGGTGCTCGACGTCGCGAGCGGAAAATCGACGCGCATTGGAGGGGAGCAAGACGTAGCGGGGTCGCCGGTGTGGTCGCCGGATTCGCGCTGGATCGCGTTCAACGGCGCGGCGGAAGGAAAGCATGGGCTGGCGATCGTGCATCCCGATGGATCGGCGGCGACATTTTTGAGCGAAGCGGGCGGAACAAACGCGCCACTGCCGGGAACGGGAGCGGAAGTGACGTGGTCGCCCGACAGCAAGCAGATCGCATTCATTTCGGCGACTCCTGGGCCGGAGACCGCCGACGCGAGCGGCGATCCGATCGTGATCACGCGCTACATGTACAAACCCGATGCGGGCGAAGGCATGACGCGCTTCAACGACAACAAGCGGCTGCATATTTTTGTTGTCGATGTCGCGTCGAAAGCGGTGAGGCAGGTGACGAACGGCGATACGTATGAGCATTCGGTGGACTGGTCGCCGCGCGGCGATGAGATTGCGTTTGTGTCGGACCGTTCGCCGGAGACGGATCAGTTTTTCAACTACGATTTGTTCGCGTTGAAGGTGAGCGACGGGTCGATTCGGCGCATCACGGCGACAGAGAATGCGGAGTACGATCCGAAATGGTCGCCCGACGGAAAAATGATTGCGTTTCGCGCGACCAAGCGCGGACTGACCGATCGCGAGACGACGATGGAGGACACGCACGTCTGGGTTGTGAATGCGGACGGATCGGGGCGGCGTGAGTTTGCGACGATCGACGATCGGCAGGGAGCGCCAGTCTGGGGTGGCGATGGGCGCGCGCTGTATTTCACTGTGCAGGAACGTGGCAGCGTGCATTTGTATCGGCAGGCGATCGATAGCGCGAAGGCGGAGAAAGTTTTCGACGGCGTCGGCTCGGTCGGGTCGCCCTCCGTGGCGAAGTCTGGCGCGATGGCGTACACGCTGTCGACACCGAGTGACATGGGCGAACTCTACGTTCGCGGCGCAGGCGCTGGTGGCTCAGTGAAGCAAATTACAGAGCTGAATAAGGAAGTGCTCGCCGGAAAACAGATCGCCGAGGTCGAGCCGTTCACGTTTGTGAGCAACGACAACAAATTTCAGGTGGAAGCGTTTCTCGTGAAGCCGCTGGGCATGACGGCGGATTCGAAGCATCCGCTGATCGTAAATATTCACGGCGGTCCGCATGGACAAAACGGGCCGATGTTCAATTTTCGCGATCAGGCGTTTGCGGCACTTGGCTGGGCGACGCTGCACGTGAATTATCGCGGATCGACGGGATACGGACAGGCGTTCGCCGATGCGGTGTTTGGCGATCAAGACGGCAACGAAGGACAAGATGTTTTGTACGGCGTGAGCGCGGCGCTGCGGCGGTATTTGTGGCTCGATCGCGAGCGAATGGGAATCGAAGGCGTCAGCTACGGCGGGCAACTGACGATGTGGCTCATCACGCAGACGCGTATGTTTCGCGCGGCGATTCCGATTGCGGGCATCTCGAACCTGATCAGCTACAACTACATGACGTATTACAACCAGTATGAACAGATGGAATTTGGGCAGTTACCGCATCAGGATGATTTGATGAATTTAATGTGGGAACGCTCGGCATTGAAGCATATTGCTGGAGTGGCGACGCCGACGATGTTGATGCACGGCGAGAACGACAATGATGTGCCGATCGCAGAGGCCGAGCAATATTTCGTGGCGCTGAAAGATGTTGGCGTCGAGACGATATTTGTACGGTATCCGCGCGAGGGGCATGGGATTCGAGAGTCGGGGCATACGGTGGATAGTTTGAATCGAGCGATTGCCTGGTATGAGAAGCATTTTCCGAAGACGGCGCCGGAGCATGCATCGCCAGCGGTGCCGTAAAGCGTTCTGATAATTTTTTAAAAAATAAATGCGAATTGCGGTCGATACCGGCGGGACGTTCACCGATTGCGTTTTTGTGCGCAATGGGCGGCTGGAAATTGTGAAAGTGCCGTCGCAGCGCGCGATGCCGGAGGAGGCGATTGCGTCGGCGGTGCGCGCGGTGCGGAAGCCGCTCACGCCGATGCAGGTTTTCAGCGACGAACGCGGGCTGGAACTGGTGTGCGGCACGACAGTCGGAACCAATGCCCTGCTCGAGCGGCGCGGTGGGCGTGTGGCGCTGGTGACGACGGCGGGATTTGAAGATGTGCTGGAGATTGGGCGGCAAGCGCGGACGAAGCTTTACGATTTTTTTGTGGATAAGCCGGAGCCACTGGTGGGCGCTCGCGAACGCGTGGGGGCGCGAGAGCGGTTGGCTTGGGATGGCGAGATTGTTGGCGCGCTGACGCCGCGGGAGATTGCGCGCGTCGTGGGATTGGTGAAGCGCGCGCGGCCCGACGCTGTCGCGATTTGTTTTCTCTTTTCGTTTCGCAATTCCCGGCATGAGGCGCGCATGGCGGCGGCGTTGCGGCGCGCGGGGTATTTGGTGTCGGTGTCACACGAAATCTTGCCGGAGTTTCGCGAGTACGAGCGGACGTCGACGACGGTGATCAATGCGTATCTCGCGCCGGTGATGAGCGGGTATCTTGCGGGGATACAGAGCCGCGTGCGAACGGCGTGGTTCAGCGGGCCGAAGCCGAAGTCGTTCAGCGCGCCGCGCGTGCGCGTGCACATCATGCAGTCGAATGGCGGCGTCGTGTCGGCGGAAAAAGCGGCGCGCCAACCGGTGACGACAATTTTATCCGGGCCGGCGGGGGGCGTGACGGGCGCGGCGTATGCGGCGAGGCTTGGGGGAATTGAACGCGTCATCACGTTTGATATGGGCGGGACGTCGACGGATGTGGCGCTGCTGTCGGGCGAATTGCGGACGACGAGCGAGTCGACGGCAGCGGGATTTCCGGTGGCGGTGCCGATGCTGGAGATTCACACCGTTGGTGCGGGCGGCGGATCGATCGCGCGATTCGATCGCGGCGGCGCGTTGCGCGTCGGACCGGAGAGCGCGGGCGCGGAGCCGGGGCCGATTTGTTATGGGCGCGGCGAGTTGCCGACGGTGACCGATGCGCATGCGGTGCTTGGGCATTTTGGCGAGGCGGGATTGCTGGGCGGGAGTTTTCCGCTCGATGTGGCGCGGGGGCGGCGAGGGATGGAGGCGGTTGTTGCGAAGGCGCGGCGGGCGGCGGGTGCGTCTGGGTCTGGGACGGCATCTGCGTTTGCGAGCGTGGAGAAATTCGCCGAGGGGATTCTTGCGGTCGCTGACGCGGTGATGGAGAAAGCGATTCGCGTGATTTCGGTGGAGCGCGGGCACGATCCGCGAGACTACACGCTGGTGGCGTTTGGTGGGGCGGGCGGGCTGCATGCGTGTTCGCTGGCGTCGGCGCTGGGGATGAGCGGCGTGTTGTTGCCGATTTTTCCGGGGGCGCTGTCGGCGCTGGGAATTTTGCGGGCGGATGTCGTGACGGAATTTTCGCGGACGGTTTTGTTGGCGGTGACTTCGGCTGTCCGTGTGAGGCGCGAGATCGATGCAGGATTCCGGCCGTTGGAATTGGAGGGGCGTCGCGCGATGGCAGGCGAGGGATTTTCGGCGTCGAAGGTTCGGATCGAGCGGCGGCTGGATTTGCGGTACGCGGGGCAGGCGTATGAGTTGAGCGTGCCGGCGTCGGGTAATTTTGTTGCGGCGTTTCATCAGGCGCATGAGGCGCGGTATGGGTATCACGACGCGAAGCGGACGGTGGAGATTGTGAATTTGCGGGTGCGGGCGACGGGAGTTACGGAGAAGCCGGGGTTGCGGAAGATTGCGGCGGCGCCGCGGTCGCGCGGCGGTGCGGCAGTGTCGGCGCAGACGCGGTCTCGCGGAACAATTGATTGTGTGCTGAACGGGCGGCGATGCCGCGCGGCGTTGATCGTGCGCGATGAACTGCGTGGCGGAGATTCCCTTTCGGGGCCGGCGGTGATTTCGGAATATAGCGCAACGACGCTGGTGCCGCATGAGTGGAGCGGGCGCGTCGATGCTTACGGGCAGATATTGCTGACGCCACCGACGAAGCGAGGCGCTCGTGGCTAAACGTCGGGTGGTCAAGGCGAGCGGCGCCAAAACCAGTGGCGCGAAGGCGTGTGTCGATCCGACGAGGCTGGAGATATTCAAAAACATTTTTCATTCGGTGGCGGAAGAAATGGGAGCGGCGCTGCGGCGGTCGGCGTTTTCGCCGAACATCAAAGAGCGGCGCGACTATTCGTGCGCGGTGTATGACGCCGACGGACGCGTGCTGGCGATGGGCGATCACATGCCGGTGCATCTTGGGTCGATGCCGGCGTCGGTGGCGGCGGCACGTGCGGCGTTTGCGTTGGAGCCGGGGGACATCGCGCTGCTCAACGATCCTTTTGCGGGCGGCACGCATTTGCCGGATCTGACGATGGTGATGCCGATATTTGTTGGCGCTCCGACTGGAGCGACAGCGGTAGCCGGGGGCGCGCCATCGTTTTACGTCGCGAATCGGGCGCATCACGCAGATGTCGGCGGAGCCTTGGCGGGATCGATGGGCCCCGCGCGAGAAATTTTTCAAGAGGGCGTGCGGATTCCTCCGGTGAAAATTTTCCGGCGTGGCGACCTGAATGCTGACGTGATGGCGCTGCTGCTGGCGAATGTTCGGACGCCGACCGAGCGCGAAGGCGATCTCGCGGCACAATTTGCTGCGTGTCGGACCGGCGAGCGGAGATTACACGAGATTGTGGCCAAGTACGGAGTCGCGGAGGTTGCGGCTTACGGCGGCCACCTGTTGGATTATTCCGCGGAGATGATGCGGGCGGCGCTGCGCGTAGTGCCGAGCGGCGTTTACGCAGCCGAGGATTTTCTGGATGGCGACGGCGTCAACGACGAGCCGATTCGGATCCGTGTGCGCGTCGAGATCGGCCGCGGTTGTGCCAAGGTCGATTTCACCGGATCGTCGCCGCAGTGCGCCGGTAACGTTAACGCTGTCGAAGCGATCGCGGTGTCGGCGGCTTGCTACGTGTTTCGCTGCTTGCTATCAGAGGATGTCCCGGCGACATCGGGTTTGATGACGCCAATCGAAGTCATCGCGCCGAGCGGAACGATCGTCAATGCGCAGCCGCCGGCTGCCGTAGCGGGCGGCAACGTCGAAACATCGCAGCGCATGGTCGACACTCTGCTGCGCGCGCTGGCGAAGGCTGTGCCCGGGCGCATCCCCGCCGCGAGTCAAGGCACGATGAACAATCTCACCCTCGGCGGTCGCGATCCCCGCCGTGGTGGCGCACCATTCGCTTATTACGAGACGACCGCAGGCGGCATGGGCGCTCGTCCAACCAAGGACGGCGCGTCGGCAATCCACACACACATGACGAACTCCTGGAACACGCCGGTCGAAGTATTCGAGCAAGTCTATCCCGTTCGAATGCACCGCTACGCCGTCCGTCGAGGTTCCGGCGGACGTGGGCGATATAACGGCGGCGACGGCATCATCCGCGAAATCGAGTTTTTAACTGACATGCGAGTCGGCCTGCTGTGCGATCGTCGCAAACGGGGCCCGTACGGACTGGCAGGCGGCGAAGATGGCGGCGTCGGAAAAAACTCCGTCGGGGCAAATGGCAAGTCGATCCCGCTCCCCGGCAAGTGCTCGCTGCAAGCCAAATCCGGCTCAGTGCTAAAGATCGAAACTCCAGGCGGCGGCGGTTGGGGCCGCCTCACTCGCGGAAACAAATCCTCAAAAACCCGCAAGAAGCGCTGACGTCGGGCAAGCAAACGCTTGCTCAGAAAGCGCCTGCTTTCCTAGACCTGCGGCGCGATCAAACTCAAAAAACGCTCCTCAAAAATAAAAACGGCGGGCGAGAAGCCCGCCGCTCAATATTCCAATTTTTAGCCTACGACCCGAAGCCCGCCGCTCAACTATTCAAACTTTTCCGTCATCACCGGGAAGGTCAACTTCGCCTTCGCGAGCGATTTCACAACCAAGCCTTCCGCCGTCTCCGAAGTCGTATTGCGCGCGGTCGCCATCTCGCTCACCAGCAAATACTTGGCGCGCTCGAGCATTTTCTTTTCGCGGAATGAGAGGGGCTTGCTGCGGCTGAGGGAAACCAAGCTCTTCAACACGACCGCCACTTCCAACAACGACCCGGTACGCATTCTTTCCGAATTTTCTTTGAAGCGGTGCTTCCAATCATGGTGCGAATTCAGCTTGCCGGTTTCGAGGAATCCCAAAACTTTCGAGGCGTCGGCGGTGCGAATCACTGCCCGGAGCCCAACGGTTTCTGCGTTCGACTGCGGCACCATCACTCGCAAGCCGCTGGTGGTAATTCGAATCATGTAATAGCGCTCGGTTCTTCCGTTCAGCACCCCGTAGCTGATCTGCTCAACAAGACCTACTCCGTGATTCGGATACACAACCTTGTCGCCAATTTTGTAATCCATAGCTTCGGTTGCCCCCCTAGGCATGCGTACAGGGAGTAGTGTAGGACAGCTGTACTGAAAGAGTCAAGGTATATCCAGCAGAATCAGGGGCTTAGAGAAGCGGCTCTGCCATTTTGGCATTCAAATTGCTCCCAGAAAACCGGCAATTCCACTACAACTGCGGACAATCCTCGAACATTCACGTGACACCGTTGTGATTCGACGAGCGCCTCGCGGCGACTCTTCACGCAACTACAACTCACTGAATAAGTTAAGCCTCAACGCTCAGTCGACGCGCAGCCGACGCGCACGCTGAGGTACAATTCCCGCGATGAACCTCCTCGCGCTCGACACGTGCGACTCTCGCGGCAGCGTCTCCGTCCTTCGCGATGTAGGAGTCCTCGCAACCGTCGAACACAACACGCCCGACGACTACTCAATCTGGCTGCTCCCCGCGATCGACCGCGCACTCCTAGCAAGTGGTCTCACCTTCAAAGACATCGACGTCTACGTCGCCGCCGCCGGCCCCGGTTCCTTCACCGGCGTCCGCGTCGGACTCACCACCGTAAAAGCCTGGGCCGAAGTCACCAGCAAGCCGATCGTCGCCGTCTCGCGACTCGAAGCCTTGGCCACCCAAGCCAATGCCGCGTCCACGTCCGCACCCGCATCGGCACCCAGCGAATTCGTCGCCGCCTTCGCCAACGGCCAGCGCCAGCAAATCTTCGCCGCGCTTTACCGCCGCAACGCTGAACGCCAAGACGCGCGCCAAAACGACCGCCTGCAGCGTATCGGCGACGAAGCCGTCATCGCCCCTGACAAGTTCCTCGCATGGGCAATAGAAAATTCCGCCGCCGCCCCCATCCACTGGATCTCCACCGATCCACAAATGCTCACCGAAACGGAAGCCTGGTCCCTGCGTCAGACAAAGACAGATGGTGCCGTCGCCGCCGCAAGTCGTGGTGTGCAAGCCGCCTCTCCGATCCTCGCCCCAGCCATCGGCAAGCTCGGATATCACCTAGCCACCATGAAACAGTTCTCCGACCCGCTCACGCTCGACGCCAACTACGTCCGCCGCTCCGACGCAGAAGTTTCCTGGATCGATCGTCATCAACGAGCAAGCAAGACCGCAGGCTAAGCCAAGCTCAGCGCGCATAAAGAGATCGGGTAAAAAGATTCTGTAGCAGCACTCCCAGGGGGAAGTCGTGACTCGACGAATCGTTGGAATCTCAGCAGTAATCCTACTCGCAGGCATCGCAGGAGCCGTCGCCATGAGCGCAAGCGGCAGCCCATCCTCAGCTTCAAACCTCGCCGCCTCCGACTCCGACAAATCCTGGATCGCCAAATCCAACGACTACGCCAACCTCCTCATCGAAATCGAAAAAAAGCACTCCCCCGAATCCGCCTCACACGACGGCCTCAAGCAATACGACGAACTCATCTCCGTCGATACCCACGAAGATGACGTCGCCGAAAACGCAGAAAACCGCGCCGCGCTCGCCAAACTCAAATCCGCCCTCGCGCAAGAGGAGGACAAAAACGGCAAGCAAGACCTCGAAATCATGATCCACAGCGTCGAGTTGGGCCTTCGCGGCCACGATTACTCCGAAAATCACCTCGTCACCTACCGCAACGCCAGCTCCGAAGTCTTCCAAGGCATCCAGGTTCTTCTCGACGATCAAGTCTCCGCCGACCGCCGCCCCGCCGCCGTCGTTCGCATCCGCAAGTACGCCGGCCTCGAACCCGGCTTCACGCCGCTCACCGACCAGCTCAAAAAACTCACCGAGCTCCAGATGGCCAAGCCGAACATGGTCTACTCGTCCAAGTCGCGCGTCGAAAACGCGCTCTCGCGCAACAGCCTCTATATCGACGGCATCCCCGCGCTCTGCAAACAATACAAGCTGGAAGGATGGGAAGAGCCCTACGCCAAGCTCAAAGCGCAGCTCATCGCCTACGACGACTGGGTGAAAGCTACGATCGTTCCCAAAACTCGCACCGACTTCCGCCAGCCGCCCGAACTCTACGCCCTCAACCTCGAAAATTTCGGCATCGACATTCCTCCCGCCGAACTCGCCGCGATGGCCCATAAAGCCTTCACTGAATATCAAGCCGAGATGCAAACGCTCGCCGCCAAAATCGCCAAGCAGCGCGGCTGGCCCAACAGCGACTATCGCGAAGTCATCAAAAAACTAAAACAAGATCAGCTCGTCGGCGACAGCATCCTTCCCTTCTATAAAGATCGCCTCAAAGTCATCGAAGGCATCATCGTCAAGCAAAATCTCGTCAGCCTGCCCGACCGCCCCGCGCGCATCCGCATCGGCACTCCCGCCGAAAGCGCGCAGCAGCCCGCGCCGCACATGGTTCCTCCGCCGCTCCTCAACAACACCGGCCAGCAAGGCGAATTCGTTCTGCCGCTCAACATGCCCGCGGTCGGCAACACCGCCAAAGCGGAAAAGGTCGACGACTACACCTTCGACGCCGGTTCCTGGACGCTGATCGCCCACGAAGCGCGCCCCGGCCACGAACTGCAATTCGACTCCATGCTCGAGCACGGCGTCTCGATCGCACGCTCGCGCTACGCGTTCAACAGCACCAACGTCGAAGGCTGGGGCCTCTATTCCGAATACATCACCAAACCCTACATGCCGCTCGAAGGCCAGCTCATCTCACTGCAATTCCGCTTGCTGCGCGCGATTCGCGCCTTCTCCGATCCCGAGTTGCAAGCGGGCAAAGTGCAGCCCGCCGATGTGATGAAAACGCTCACGGTCGACGGCTGCTTCTCCGTCCCCTTCGCGAATCAGGAAGTCGAGCGCTACACCTTCCGCATGCCCGGCCAGGCGAACTCATACTTCTACGGTTACACCAAGCTCTTGCAGCTTCGAAAAGATACTGAAGCCGCTCTCGGCTCAAAATTCGATCAGAAAAAATTCCACGACTTCATTCTTGGACAAGGGCTGTTGCCGCCCGACCTGATGCGCAAAGCAGTGATGGAGGATTTCATTCCAGCGGCGCAAGCTCAGCACTAAAATGCGAGCGACGCCATGTCCGCCACGTCTGGCATTCCTAACTTGATCCGCCGCTTCGACGCGTTCGACGCCAAAGCTGTCGCCGAAATTCTTACCAGCTCACCCGAAGCCGCCGCATGGTCCGTGAATTCTCTCGAGCGGCTCAATCAACGCGGTGAACTCGGCTGGGTCATCGAAGAAAATTCCAAAGTCGTAGGCTTCCTCGTCGTGCAAGCCGTCGTCGCCGAAGCCGAACTTCTGAATCTCTGCATCGCCCCCGACAAACGCCGCGCAGGCCTCGCCGCCGCGCTCCTCACCGAAGCCATCTCCGAACTTCGCCGCGCCCGAGTCGATCGCCTCTTCCTCGAGGTCCGCGAATCCAACACGCCGGCGATTTCCTTCTACGAAAAACACAATTTCCGCAAAACCGGCCGCCGCCCCGGCTACTATCGCGACCCCGACGAATCCGCGGTACTAATGATGAAAGAACTCACAGGCTAGGACCCTATACAGCAATTTTCCCTTCACTTCCCTCTTGACCCATCCTCGCGAAGTGTTACCTTGCGGTCATGCAGTAGTCACCCAAAATTCATGGTGGAGTCGTCAGGAGGAAGGCATGGCCAGTCTGGCTCGCAACCCTCGGGACATACTCCTCGACTCAGACGCCGAATATCAGCGTCTGGCCGAGCAGCATGCGCAGTACGAATCAGAGCTTCAAAGAATCACCACAGATCCCTACCTCAACTCGGAAGCCCTCGTCGAAGAAGTAAATCTCAAAAAAATGAAGTTGCACTGCAGGGATGAGATGGAGCGCATCGTCGCCCGCGTCCATCGCGCCGTAGCCGGCGCCACGTAAGTCAACTCACCTGAATCTGCCGTTCCCACTGGCACGCATAAGCCGAAGCTGGAAGTGTGTCCGCGAGCAGAAATTGTTCCTGGGTGCCGCACCCTCCTGGTGTTTCGAGGGTGCGGATTTTCCAATCCATCTGCGCGATCAATCCGCGACGCACCTTCCGCCGAAAGCTATCCCGCGCCAGTCACGCGTCCAACAGCCGTGTGATATTGTCTAAAGCTCATGGTCAAAGAGGGATACTACTTCGGACTACCCCCGCTGGTCCTGGGAGTCCCCGCCTTTTTCGCTCACTGGGTCGTCGTCGCCGTGATTCTCGTCGCGCTGGCACTCTTCGTCTTCTACTTCTTCCGCGATCCCGAGCGCGCTATCACCGCCGAACCCGGCGCCGTAGTCTCTCCTGCCGACGGCCGCATCGTCGTCATCACCGACGAGCCGCATAACGGCAAACCCGGCAAACGCGTCAGCATCTTCCTTGCTATCTGGAACGTCCACGTAAACCGCTCTCCCGAAGCCGGCACCATCACCGGCATGAACTACCGCCCCGGCAAATTCCTCGCCGCCATGGTCGCCCGTGCCTCCGCCGAAAATGAGCAAAACGTTATTTCCCTTTCCACAGCCTCCGGCGAAATGATGTTCAAACAGATTGCCGGGCTGATTGCCCGCCGGGTAGTCTGTTGGAAGAAACCAGGCGACGTGGTGGCCCGTGGCGAGCGCATCGGCTTAGTCCGATTCGGCTCTCGCGTAGACCTTTGGGTTCCCCCCGACGCCGAAATTCTGGTCAAGCTTGGCGACAACGTGAAGGGCGGTTCCAGCGTCCTCGCGCGTTGGCCGGCAAACGCAACTTCGAGCTCGAGCAAGCATTAGACTTCTGTTGCAGTGATCGAAAATTTAACGGCGACGGGAAATCTTAAATAAATGTCTGACGAGCAACTCCAGACCCCGAACTCGGACACACCTGAAGTCTCGATTCGCGGAAACCGCATTCGCAATCCGAAGCTGCGCCGCGGCATCTTTCTGTTGCCGAGCCTCTTTACCACCGGCAATCTGCTCTGCGGCTACTACGCCTGCGTCGCCACCCTTCTCGGCACTGCGCAAAACGGCGATCCGTTCGACCGCGCCGCAAAAGCGATCGGCCTGGCTATCGTCTTCGACTCGCTCGACGGCCGCGTAGCGCGCATGACTGGCACGAACACCGAGTTCGGCGTGCAATTTGATTCGCTCGCCGACGTCGTCAGCTTCGGTATCGCTCCCGGCTTGCTGGCATATTCCTGGGGCGTCCGCAATCTTCCGGGACTCGATACGACGCAAGGCGCCCAGCAGATCGCTCATTTTGGCTGGTGGTTCTGTCTGGCCTTCGTCGTCTGCTGCGCATGGCGACTGGCTCGCTTCAATGTGCAAGGCATGGCGCCCGGCGGCTCGAAATATTTCGTCGGGATGCCGACTCCTGCCGCCGCCGGCATGATCGCGGGAACGATCCACGCCTTCAAATACCCGATTCAGAGTTGGGGCTGGTCGATCGCCTGGATATTCCTTGTGCTGTGTCTCGCCGGGTTGATGACGAGTAAGATCCGTTTCTACAGCTTCAAAGACCTGCCGTGGACGCGCAAACAACCGTCGCTGGGCATTGTGATGATTGCGCTGCTCGCTGCCGCCATTTGGCGTTGGTCCGAAGAAGTTTTGCTTCTCATCGCCGCGACGTATACTGCTGCGGGCGTTACCTTGCATGTTGTTCGCTTTCTGCGGCACCGCCTCGTTTCTCATCGAACCGCGTGATCCATGTCTCTTGAACGAGAGTCCACTCGAATCGTAATTGCCGGCGCGTCTTCCTTGCTCGGCGCGGAGCTGAAGTCTCTGCTCGAACAAGGCCGTTTCGCGATCGCCGATTTTCGCCTGCTCGACGAAGAACTCGCAGCCGGCACGCTGACCGAGGCTGGCGGCGAACCCGTCGTCATCCAGCCTGTCGAACAAGACAGCTTCAAACGCGCCCGATTTGTATTTTTCACCGGCTCACCGGCATTCACGAAGGCGAATCTCGATCTCGCGCTGCGCAGCGGTGCGCTGGTGATTGATCTTTCCGGCCACTCGGCTTCCGTTGCCGAAGCTGTGCCCTGGTTCCGCGGATTCGATTCTCTGCACGGGCAACTCTCGGCTGCCGACACCCAATCGAAACTGGTTTCGATACCGTCCGCCGCGGCCGAGGCGATCGTTCGCATGGCCTTCGGGCTCGCCGATTTGCGGCTAAGAGCGCTGACCGTAACGGTTTTGCAGTCGGTTTCTGTGTGGGGCAGGTTCGCGATCGAAGAACTCGAACAACAGACCAGCCACCTGCTCTCGTTTCAGCCGGCAGGAACGGAATTGTTTGACGCGCAAGTCGCCTTCAACACCATGGTGCAGTTTGGTGAAAAGAGCCGGTTTGATTTGCGCGCCACCGCCGCGACGTTGCGCGCCGAAGTGAGTTCCTGTTTGCGTGGCAGCGCTGTCGTGCCCGCGATTCAATTGGTTCATGTGCCCGCGTTCTACGGGATTACGTTTTCGATTTGCGCGGAGTTGGATCCGACTGCGGATGTGAACGCCGTCGAAGCCGCGATCAAGGCCGCGGGCTTCTCGGCGAAGCCTGCAGACGATTCGCCGAACAATATCAGCACTGCCGAAGAAACGTCGGTCGGTCTGGCCAAGCCGGCGCGCGATGAAGCGGTCCCTGGCATTTGGTGGTTCTGGGGAGCGGCGGATAACATTCGTTTGCGCGCATGGAATGCCGTGAAACTGGTCGAGACCCTCGCGGAGAAGCTCGCCGAATGAAATTTACGCAGTCGCAGCGTCGGCTTTCTTCCCTGCACTCGGCACTCTTACTTTTCGTTTTCACGATAGGCATAGCTGGCTGCGGCTATCACGTCGCGGGCAAATCCAGCGCGCTGCCTCCCGAAATTCACGTCATCGCCGTTCCTGCGCTGGAAAATGCCACCACAAGCTATCGCATCGAACAGCGTCTTACCTCCGCGACCGTGCACGAATTCTTGTCTCGAACACCTTACAAAGTCGTCTCGAATCCCAATGAAGGCGACGCTGTTCTAAAGGGCAAGGTCGTCAGCCTCGAAGCGGTGCCTTTGCTCTTCGACACGACATCAGGCCGCGCAACCACCATGCTTGTGACCATGAAGTGCGACATCACCTTGACCCAAACATCCAACGACAAGGTTCTATATCATACGGACAACTTCGTGTTCCGCAGCGAATACGAGATCTCGACCGACGTAACCAGCTTCTTCAGCGAGCAAGACCCAGCACTGGATCGCGTAGCAAAAGACTTCGCTCAGCGCCTGGTAGCCGCCGTGGTAGAAAATTACTGAGTTCGCGAGTTTCGCCTCGCTATCTGAGAGAGCCCACAGTTTCGAGTTTCGAGTTTCGAGTTTCGAGTTTCGAGTTTCGTCTTTGGAGCATTTTGAATGGCACGCGTTTCACAACAAAAATTCCTGGCTCAGCTGCACAGCGGCAAGCTCATCCCCGCGATTCTGCTGCTCGGTGACGAGCCTTATCTCCGCGACGCGTGCCGCGCCGAGTTGATCGAGAAGTTCGTTCCAGAGGGCTCCCGCATGTGGGGCGTCTCACGTTATTCCGCGGATCGTGGCGAGATAGAGCAGGCGCTCGGGGCAGCTCAAATGCTGCCGATGCTCGCGCAGCAGCAAGTTATCTTCATTGAAGATCTGGAACGGATCGAAAAGCTCGGCGAGAAAAATCGCGAAGCCACGGTCGACGCGTTCAGCGCGTACCTCGAAAACCCAGCGCCCTTCACGGCGTTGGTGCTCGAAGCAAAATCTCTCGATCAGCGTATGAAGCTGGGCAAGTTGCTGCTCGACAAGGCACTCGTCGTCGATGTCGGCCTCGGTGACGATCCCGAAGCTCGCCTCTCTGCCGCCACTGCCCTGGCCACAACGTTCGCCCGCGAAGAAGCTGTCGAACTCGAAAGCGGCGCAGCCGAAGACCTCGCAGAATTTGTAGGCGGCGACTTGATGCGCCTCCGCACCGAAATCCGAAAACTCGCGACCTTCGCCGCCGAGCGTAAGCTGATTCGTCGCGAAGACGTCAGCACTCTGGTGATTTCCGAAAAAACTTCGACCGCATGGGAACTCGCGGACATGCTCGCATCGCGCCAAGCCCAACCCGCAATGGAATTTCTGGAGCGCTTACTGCGTCAAGGCGAAGAGCCCGTGATGATCCTCGGCGCCCTGACCTGGACCTACCGCAAACTCATCGAAGCCGCCGACGCCAAAGGCGTCTCAAACGGTTTTCAAGCCGCCCGAGCGCTAGGAATGGCCCCCGCGAAAGCCGAAATGGCCCTCCGCAGCGCCCGCAAAATCGGGAAACCCCGCCTGCTCCAGGGCCTCCAAGCCCTCCAGCGCACCGACAGCCTCCTCAAAGGCGGCGCCGACGACCCACGCACCGCCATGGAATTCCTCATCGTAGAGCTAACCTCCCCAACCACACGCTCCGCCGCCAGCTAAATTCGGAGCCCCGCCAACCCACTGATCCCAAGCAACTTACAGATTCAAAGCCAGCCCCACAGTGAACCTATCCCCTTTAAAATCAAATTCTCGCACCAAGCGCGCCGTAACCCCCATAGAATCACATTCTTGTAAAAAACAATGGGGGGGGTAGGCCCGCACTGCTCCCAATTCGGGAAAGCCACCGGAAAATAAAAAAGGGCACCAAATCGGTGCCCTTCTCAAGATCCGCTCGCCCAACCGCCGAGCTAGGTTTTACGCCTTCGCTGTTTTGACGCCGTTGAACGCCAATGTAAGCCGCGATTTGTAGCGATTTCCAGTGTTTTCGTGCAATACGCCCTTGGTGATCGCGCGGTCAATCGCCGACATTGTCGGATGCAAAAGGTTCCCAGCCGCAGTGGCATCGCCCGCGGTAATCGCGGTGCGGAGGCGGCGCATCATCGTACGTACCCGGGTGCGATTGGCGCGGTTCACTTCGGCACGCTCGCGCGATTGCTGCGCTCGCTTCAGTACCGACTTTTTCCGCTTCTTGACCTTTGTTGCTGCTCCCTGCGCCATCTATCGCTCCTTAAGTGTGCTGCTCGAACACTTAACGTTAAACGACAAGCGAATTTTTGTCAAACGCGCTCCGCGAGAAACCGCAAGATTCGGGCCTGAATTGCGACCTTTTCTCGATGTCCCTCCGAACGTATTTTTTGATTTGAAACCTGCAGATCGGCGCGGTCGAACCAGATCTCGACTTCGCGCTTTTTGATTCCACTTCGCGCTTAGAACCCTACTTGGCGCTTGGAGCGGCTTCGACCGCCGCGTTTTTGATGGCGTGTTCGACGGCGTCTTTCGCGACGACACCGTTCCGCGAGTGATCGGTGATGTCGTCGTAAAGCAGCTGCGTCGAGTTGGAATTGATTTCCTTCGTGTATTCGTCCGTGATTTCTGTGGCGATTTCCAGAAGCTTTTGGCTGGATGCGGAATCGAGATCGTCGCCACTCACGTCAACTCGCTTTCCGATGTAGCTCGTCGCGATCCGCTCGGCGAGCTTGTCCGCCGTCTGATAGTAATACTCCGCAATCTCGCGATGCCCTTCCTCGTGGTCGGTGATGGTCTGCGGCGCATCCGTCGGAACCCAGATATTCGTCTGCAGTTGCAGCGTCATCAGCACTTGCGTGACCGTCAGAGTCGCATGCGTTGCGTCGATTCGTCGCGGCTGCCCGCGCACACTCGATCGCGCGATGAAGTCCGCATCGCACACCGCCGCCTCGCCCGGATGCAACGGCGGCATATTTGCCGGCGGCTCCGCCGGATCGAACTTGCGCGCCGCGAATCCCGCCGGCAGCTTCGTGATCGCCACGGCATCTTTCCGCACTTGTGGCGCAGCAGTTTCCGGCGAACTGTGACACGCACAGATCGCCACACTCACCACCGCGCAAAGCAGAAAGTTCCGACGCAAAGGAAGATTGCTCCTGCAACTATCTTCGTCGAGCGCCGACAGCGCGCGCGATCTTTGTGCTTCGCCTTTGGCGCGAACGACACTGGACTTGAGCCGTGAATCGGACAGGCGCGGTGGCAACTGAGCGAAAAACCCGCACCCTCCTAAAAACCGCCGGGTGCGGCACCCAGGGGCAACTTGGGCGAACAGGAAGTTAGAGGTCGAGTTGGAGGAACGAGGTGCCGTCGATGGGATTGAAGCGATACGGCTTCGTCGGCACGAACCCCAGAGATTTGTAGAGCGACTGAGCGCTCCGCATTGTTGGCAACGTGTCGAGCAACATGCGCGAGTAACCAAGCGTTTTCGCTTCGTTGATCAGAGCGAGCGCGAGTTGGCGGCCGAGGCCGAGGTTTCGGCCGGCGGGACGGACGTAGAGGCGTTTCATTTCGCATTCGCGTTCGGAGAATCGGCGGAGGGCGCCGCAGCCCAAATATTCGGCGTCTTTTTCTTCGACACGAGAGCGAAGGTCGCGGCTGCGAATGTCGCCAGAGCGAGTGTCGCCGTGATTGCGAATGTCGCCATGACTACGAAGACTCGAAAGATCGCGCGCAAGCAGAAAGGTTCCTCCGGGCGGAGCGTATTCCTCTTCAAAGTGAAGAAGCTCATCGTCAAAATTCTGGAAATCCAATTTTACATTCAACGAAGCGGCGTATTCGCGGACCAATACTCGCGCTGTCTCCCACAGCGACGAAGAGTCTGGATGGACGAGTTCAATCATCGTGAGAGTCGGGCGAGATCGCCACTTGAGCTGCCTGAGACACGATCAGGATCGCTGAATTCCGCCGCACTACCAGATGCATTTTGGCTGGGCCGGAGGGCGACGTGGAGAGAACCGCCAGAGCGTGCCGCTACTGCAGTTTTGCGTATTCGGATTTGGCTTGTTTCAGGAGGAAGATGTCGGGGTCGGCGTCTTTCCAGAGTGCGAAGAAGTCTTGATAGGCGGCACGGGATTTGGATTTGTACGCCGCAGCGTCGTTGCCTTGCGCAGAGGCAGAGGCGGATTGCAGTGCGTAGGCGCGGCCCAGACCGAGGTGAGCGAGAGAGAGAGTCGGATCGGGTGCGATGATTCCTGGGTTGTCGAGAATTTTTTGGAACTCGAGGGCGGCGGCGACACCGTCGTTCCTTAAGAGAAACGCCTCGCCGCGCATGTACACCGGCAGCAGCGCCAGAGAGTTGTTTAGATCATAGGGCGCCGCAGCCTGCAAGTCTGCGAGGGCTTTGGCACCATCCCCCTGATGCACCGCCGAGGCTCCGAGGATAGTCGGCAAGTAGATAAACTTGACGAGCGTGTCGTCGGGAAATCTTGCAATCAGGTCATCGGCAAGCTTTTGCGCATGAGCGCGTTCTCCGGCAATTGCCAAGGCGATCGCCGCTGCCGCCTGCGGATCCCTGCTGTTGGCCATCTGCAAACCTGCCGCTACGTGTTGCTTTGCTTCGGCGGCATTGCCGAAGCGGGCTTCCAACATTGCCAGGCTAAGTTCGTAGCTGGCTGCCGTTTCTTTTTCGTCGGCTCGCACCGCAGAATTCACCGCCCGGCGGAGCAGTTCGCGCGCCTTCGAAAGTTGCCCGGCAGACGCAGAATCAATGCCATCGGTGGCCAGGAAGACATCCTCGATCCCTGGCTTTCCCGCGCTCCAGGCAACTTGCTCGGCCACGCCGGCCGAATCTCCGGACAGAACGGCGACTTGGTAGAGAGTACCTCGCAGGTTCGAGGAATCCAGATGCCGTGACTGAGCCAACTCGGCAGTCGAGCGCGCTTCGTCCAATTGCCCTGCGGCAACATAGCTCGCCGCCAGATTGGCGTAATTCAAAGCGCTTGCGGAATTCAGATCAAATTCAGCCTTGGCCATTTGAAGCGCCTTTTGAGGCTGGCCCAGCAAGCTGTAGATCAAACCGAGGTTATTCCTCGGCCCGTCGTCACGCGGATAGGTCTCGATCCATAGGTTATAGACCTGGGCGGCCTTATCGAGATCGCCGGTGACAAAGTGGAAGTAATGCGAGTCGATGTAGATTTTCTCGCGTTCGCTGGTTCGGTCCCGTAAGGCGTAAGCCTTCCTGAGGTTTTCGGCAGCCAAGCCTGGTTCGACGAGAGCGCTGTACGTTGTTCCGAGGCGCGCATACGCGAGGGCGAAATTCGGGTCGAGCGCAACGGCCCGCTTCAGCAGAGGAATTGCTGCAACTGGATTGTTCTGGGCCATCTGGGCCTTATACCCAAGGCTGTAGGCCTGCAGTGCCTCGAGCGATGAGGTGGTTGCCTCGGCGAGGGGTGTGTCGAATTTTGCGAGTGAGTCGCGGGATTCACCGAGCTTGGTGCGGATTTGGGTGGCGGCTTTGGTCAGCGCGCCGAGCACATGCGATTTGTCTTCGGACTCGACTTGCTCAGTGGCGAGTTTTTCTCCGGTTTTGCAATTTACGGCATTCAAGCCGACGGCGTAGGGTCCGCCGATAGTGGAAATCGAACCGTCGATGACGACGGCTGAATTGGTGCGGGCGCACACCTGGCGAGCGACGTCGCGGGTGAGGCGGGCATCGGCGGCAAGGCCCATGAGTTTCAGGGTGCCGGCGATTTTGTCGTCGGAGACGATGTTTAAAAACGGAGACTGCTCGAGCTGCGCCGCCAATCCTTGGCGCAGGGTTCCGTCGAAGACAGGATCGCCGGTGGTGTTGGTGAAATCGGCGAGGACGACGGTGTCTTTGGCGGTGAGCGGCGCAACTTGATGCGAGCGGTAGTAGAGGCCGCCGGCGATCAACGCGACGACGATCAGCAATGCGACGGGCGCTGCAATTTTCCAGCGAGGCTTGCTCGCACCTGGTGACGCGAGAGGCTCGACGTTCGCGGCGGGCGTGAAGCTTGCTCCAACTGCCGCAGGAATTGCGGCCGCGCTGCGTCCGCTGTCGATGTCGCGCTTGAGGCGTTGCAAGTCGGTGCGAATGTCAGAGGCGTGCTGGTAGCGGAGATTTCTGTCCTTCTCGAGAGCTTTGTTGAGAATCTCGTCGAATTTCGGGGGCAAGTTGCGATTGAGGCGCAACGCGGCGACCGGGGCGTGATTCAAGATCGCGTCAAAAATTGTGGCGGTGCTGTCACCCGGAAACGCGAGCTGGCCGGTGGCCATCTCGTACAAGACGGCTCCGAAGGAAAAGAGATCGGTGCGCGTGTCGAGTTCCTTGGCGCGCGCCTGCTCGGGCGACATATAGGCCACGGTTCCGAGGGTGCTGCCGGGGCTGGTGAGGTGTTTTGCATCGACGCCTGCGGTCGCCAGGGTGTCCGGGTCCGGGGCTGCGTTTTTGTCGGTGGTGACTTTCGCGAGACCGAAATCGAGAATTTTGGCGTGGCCGCGCTTGGTGACAAAAATATTGGCCGGCTTGATGTCGCGGTGGACGATGCCTTCGGAGTGCGCGGCGTCGAGGCCTTCAGCGATGTCGATAGCGATGGTGAGGAGAGTTTCGAGTTCCATCGGACGGCCGGCGATAGCGTGCTTGAGCGTTTGGCCGTCGAGAAATTCCATGGCGATGAAGGCTTCGCCGGCTTCTTCGCCGATGTCGTGGATGGTGCAGATGTTGGGATGATTCAGCGAGGATGCGGATTTGGCTTCGCGCTTGAAGCGTTCCAGCGCGAGCGGATCGCGGGCCAGATCTTCGGGCAGGAATTTCAGCGCGACGAAACGGTCGAGGCGCGTGTCTTGCGCCTTGTAAACGACGCCCATTCCGCCACCGCCGAGATTTTCGGTGATGCGGTAGTGGGATATCGTGCGGCCAATCAGCGGCTGGGGGTCGGCCATGCGAGGTGATGGTAGTTGGTAGGATGAAGGCAAGTCAATCGTGTGGGATGACATTCAGCGAATGACGAGGGATATCTCAAATACCGGCGGAGTGTCTGTGTTACTAAGCGAGTTTGAGGTTGGGGTTGGCGTTCAGAGTTGGGCCGGCGAGGTGGTGCGCTTGGAATTGGGAGTAGGCTGCGGCGGCAATCATTGCAGCGTTGTCGGTGCTGAGGGCGCGGCTGGGGAAATAGGTGGCGATGCCGGCGGATTGGCCGCGTTGTTCGAAGGTAGTGCGGAGTTGGGAGTTGGCGGCTACGCCGCCGGAGACGAGCACGCTCGCGGCGTTGAATTGCTGGGCGGCGAGCATCGTGCGGTCGACGAGGTCGCGGACGACGGAGTTTTGGAATTCGCGGACGAGCGCCAGCGTTTGCGGCGAGCAGAGCGCGAGGAGTTGTTCGTATTTTCGTTCTCCTCGATTGAGGGCGTCTTGGCGGGCGAGGATTTCGGCGCCGTATTCGCAGTGCTCGCGGAGATGGTAGAGGACGGCGGTCTTGATGCCGCTGAAGCTGAAGTCGAGCGGGTTGCCGCGGGTTTTGGTGGGCCCGAATTTTACGGGGGCGGGCGTGTCGGCGGGAGCGGCGGCTGCGAGGCGATCGAGGATCGGTCCGCCGGGATAGCCGAGGGCGAGCAGCTTGGCGACTTTGTCGTAGGCTTCGCCGGCGGCGTCGTCGCGCGTTTGTGAGATTTTTTTGTAGGCGAAGGTTGGTACCGTGGGGTCTTGCGTGACTTCGTAGAGGACGGTGTGGCCGCCGGAAACGATCAGGCAAACGGCGGGAAGCGCGGGCCACTTCCCTGCTTTGTGAGCTTCCAGAAAAACCGCGTGGACGTGGCCTTCGAGATGGTTCACCGGAACGAGAGGCTTGTTGAGAGTTTGGGCGAGCGTTTTGGCGTAGGTGATACCGACTAAAAGAGCGCCCACTAGGCCTGGGCCTTGCGTTACGCCGATGGCGTCGATGTCGTTGAGCGTGAGGTTGGCTTTGGTGAGGGCTTCGCGGACCACGGGGACGATTTGGCGGAGATGCTCGCGCGAGGCGAGCTCGGGAACCACGCCGCCGTATTGTCGGTGAATGTCGATCTGAGACGCGACGATGCTGGACAGAATTTCGCGCCCGTCGGCCACAACAGCCGCGGCCGTTTCGTCGCAGGAAGATTCGATGCCTAGGATGCGAGTGGGCATTTCTTGATTTTAGCATGGCGCGAAGAACGAGCTGACGAGTGCGGAGTTCACTCAACACAAGGGTTTGGCTGGATTGACTTTGGGAAGCGAGGTGGCTAGTGTCGGAAGGCTTTGGAATTTGCCCGGTTGGGCGCAATAAAATTTAATTTGGGACGAGAACTCACGGATATGGCCTCTCACGACTCGGCTTCTTCGCAGAACCCTGCTCCAAAAAGAGTGCGCAAGGCGGTGTTGCCCGCGGCGGGATTGGGCACGCGATTTTTGCCGGCCACGAAAGCGCAACCGAAGGAGATGCTGACGGTTGTCGACAAGCCGCAGATTCAATATGTGGCGGAGGAGTGCGTGGCGTCGGGCATCGAGCACATCATTATTGTGACCGGCAAAGGCAAGAATTCGATCGAGGATCACTTCGATTTTTCTCCGGTGCTGGAGAGCCACCTGGAGGCGAAGGGCAAAACGGAACAGGTGGAGATGCTGCGCGACATCAGCAACATGGTGCAGGTGAGTTACACGCGGCAGAAGCAGCCGCTCGGGTTGGGGCACGCGGTGCTGGTGGCGCGGGATTTGGTGGGCGATGAGCCGTTCGCGGTGCTGTTGGGAGATGTGTTGATTCCGGGGGAGAATCCGGCGACGAAACAACTGATCGATGTGTGGAACGCGACGGGAGTAGGCGCGATTGCGGTGGAGGAAGTGCCGCGCGAGAAAACATATTTGTACGGAATTGTGGCGGGAGAGCCGGCGCCGCAGCCTCCGTTTGGGAATCGATTGCTGCGGATTCGGGATCTGGTGGAGAAGCCGAAGCCGGAGAATGCGCCGTCGAATTTGGCGATTACGGGGCGATATGTTTTGCCGCCGGAGATTTTTGATTGTTTGGCGCGGACGAAGCCTGGTGCGGGCGGTGAGATTCAGCTTACGGACGCGATGCGGATCTTGGCGTTGGAGCGCGGGTTGTGGGCGCTTATCTATGAAGGGATTTCTTATGACGCGGGGGATAAGCTGGGATTTTTGAAGGCGACGGTGGAATTGGCGTTGCAGAATGAGGAGTTGGGGAAAGATTTTCGGGAATATTTGAAGACGTTAAAGCTGTAGAAAAGCGAAGTAACGACGCAACGAGATAGTGAAGTAACGACCAAAGGCGAAGAGCCCGCTTACTTTTTGGCGGGCTTTTCTTTTTTGGATTCTTTGCTGGATGAATCTTTGGACGAGGAATCTTTTGTCGAGGAGTCCTTCGATGAGTCTTTCGAGTCCTTGGAGTCTTTCGAGTCTTTTTTCTCAGATTTGTCGGATTCGGATTTTTCGTCTTTGCCGGGTTCGCTGGCGGGACTTTTTCCTGCGTAGTCGGTTACGTACCAACCTGAACCTTTGAATTGGATCGCGGGCGCGGAAATCACCGACTCGACTTTGCCGCCGCAGTGCGGGCACTTCTTGAGATGCGGACCGTTCACGGGTTCGATCTTTTCCGTGCGGCGTTTGCATTTCAGGCATTTGTACTCGTACAACGGCACCGGGCAGCCTCCTGGAAGGGCGCGAATCGACGAGTATACCATGCGCGGATTTTGGAGTTTGGCCGCGTGCTAGACTGGCGCGATGAACGCGAAAGATGAGGTAGCTGGCGGCGCAGGCGGTTGCTTGTACCTTGTGGCGACGCCGATCGGGAATTTGGAAGACATTACGCTGCGGGCGCTGCGGATTTTGCGCGAGGCGGATCAGATTGCGGCGGAGGATACGCGACACACGCAGAAGTTGCTGAGCCACTACGAGATTTCGCGGCCGCTGGTCAGCTATCACGAACATAACGAGATGACGCGGGCGCCGGAGCTGATCGTGGCGCTGGAGCAAGGCGCGAAGATCGCGCTGGTGAGCGATGCGGGGATGCCGTTGGTGTCGGATCCGGGGCATCGGTTGGTTTCGTTGTGTTTGCGACATCAGATTCCGGTGGTGCCGATTCCGGGACCGTCGGCGGTGATTGCGGCGTTGTCGGCATCAGGGCTGCCGAACGAGGAGTTTTTGTTTGTTGGATTTTTGCCGCAGCGGAGCGGGGAGCGGCGACGGGCGTTTGAGCGGCTGCGGATTGAGGATCGAACATTGATTTTGTACGAAGCCCCGCATCGGATTGCGGAATGCGTCTCGGATGCGCGGGAAATTCTGGGGGATCGGCCGGCTTGCATCGCGCGTGAAATTACGAAGATGCATGAGGAATTTCGGCGGGGGAAATTATCGGAACTTGAGGAGTCGCTGCGCGAGAGGCCGGCCAGGGGGGAGATTACGTTTTTGATTGGGGTGGGCGAGGCGGCGGCTGGCGCAGGAGTCGATTCGTCGCAAGGGCTGGCGGAGCGGGTGGATGAGTTGATGCGGCAGGCGAAGTTGGATCGGAAAGAGGCGTTGAAGTTGGCGGCGAAGGAGCGAGGGTTGACGCGGAGAGAGGCGTACGAGCGGGTGTTGGAGGAGAAGGGCCAAGAGGAAGAAGATGCGAAGTAAAGACGCAACGAAGTATGACGTAACGATTTTTCGGAAAAAGAGATTTCATAGTGCTTCGCGATCGCGTTGGGTGTTTGGGGCGCAGCAGTGCTGCGCCCGTACATGTTTTATATCGGCGGATGAATTGTGGTGAGGCTTACTTCTGAGATCCTTCGCTTCGCTCAGGATGACGGCACTTTAAAAATGTCTTCGATTCGATGTCGCAGCTCAAGCAGAGACTCGCGCAAAGGGTGATGACGCTTCGATCGAATTTTGTCGCGCTGCGCGATTATGCGGCGGTTTCGGGGACGAAGAGGCGGCGGAAGCGGTTGTTAATGAATTGGACGCCGACGAGGCGTTCGCCGGTTTCGGCGTCGCGGACGTGGACTACGCGGCCCTGGGCGGCGAAGTCGTCATCTTTGTGCTTGCGACGTGCGCCGGTTTGAGAAAGCGGGATGCAGATGTCGAGGTCGGAGCCGACCGCTACGTCGAAGCGCGTGCGGAAAGCAGCGCCGCCACGGCAGAGATTTTCGCTCGATGTGGTTTCCTCAAATGTGATGCCGCTGGCGTCCACGCCACGAACGGTAATCGGCAGGCGCACAGCGATACGACGCTCGGCGCGTGGTTTCGTGGTGGACAAGTTGGAACCGGTGCTTACTTCCTGAATCATCTCGGGGCCTTGCCTTTCCGTTGCCGAGACAGCTTTCATTCACTACCGATCCAAACGTCGGATCCGATTACAGATACGATTGCGAATTCGATCGTGCTGAGATCATTCGCTTCGCTCAGGGTGACGGGCCTGGGCTGAATCCTCAGTTGGCGCGAATGCCACGACTTGCGACTCGGTCTCGCGTTATTGACTCGATCTCGCGGCTGACATCTTGCCGAGATGAGGCGCAGCATGCTGCGCCCCTGTACGATTCGGGCTGCGCACAAACTGTGAGTGCGTGGACCAACCGCTTCGGGTCACGTGGCGCGATCAAAAATCAGCGCGCTACGGCTTAGTTGTTTGCGTGGGAATTTGAGAGATCCGAAGTCGCAGCGACAGCGGCGTGCGCGGCGGCAGGATGCGCGAAGAAGTGCTCGACACGGTCGAGTACTTCCTGTTGCGTGCGTGCCTCGTGCACGATGCGACGGAGTTCGCTGCCATTCCCCACGCCATGCGTAAACCAGCAAGCGAACTGTTTCATTTTGCCAACGCCGTCGGGGAGGTTGGCAGCGGTAATTTGCTGGAAATAGCCAGAAAGTAAACGTGCGCGGTCGGAATCGGTGGGGAGGTCGTACCGGCCGGTGGCGGCGTATTGCTCCATCTGACGGAAAATCCACGGGTTAGTGGCAGCGGCGCGACCGATCATCACGGCGTCGCAGTTGGTTACTGCCACGATACGCTCGGCGTCTTCGGGCGAATTGATGTCGCCATTGCCGATGACGGGGATGCGAACGGCTTGTTTGACGGCGGCGATGAGGTTCCAGTCGGCGGCACCGCTGTAGCCTTGCGCGCGGGTACGCGGGTGGACCGCGATGGCTTCAACGCCTTCATCCTGCGCCAATTTGGCGACGTCGACGGCAACGATGGAGTTTTCGTCCCAGCCGGCGCGGAGCTTGATAGTCAGCGGGATTTTTACCGCGGCGCGGACGGAGCGGAAGATTTCGCCCAGGAGCGGCAGATCGCGGAGCAGGCCGGAGCCGCCGCACTTGACGACTTTCTTGGCGGGGCAGCCGAGATTGATGTCGACGGCGTCGTAGCCGAGGTCTTCGACCATACGCGCAGCGTCGGCCATGACTTGCGGACTGGCGCCGAAGAGTTGCGCGGTGATCGGGTGCTCGTCTTCCTGAAAATAGAGATAGCGAAGAGTTTTTTTGGCGCTGCGGGTGATGCCTTCGGAGCTGGTGAACTCGGTCATCAGCAATCCGCAGCCGCCGAGGCCGCGAATGACGCGGCGGAAGAGCGTGTCGGTGACTCCGGCCATGGGGGCGAGGATGGTGCCCGGGCGGATGGTGAGGTCGCGGAGTTGGTAGGACAGCGGAATCATGTGAATAAAGGCAGTATAACAGGGCGATTAGAGGTAGCGGCCATCAGTTCCCTTCCAGATACGATGCAAGCGTATTCGACACCGGAATCCGGCGGAGGGGGGGCCCCCCTCCCCTCCTTTTTGCGTAAGGATGTGATTCTAGGGCGGTTATTTTGGAACTTGGCGCAAGAATGTGATTCTAAACGAGTTAAAAATACAAATGCCGGCGAGATGCCGGCGTTGGCGGTGCGTGGTTTTCTACGGAAGAAAGCTTACCACGAGATAACCACTTTGTCAAGGTGAACAAAGCGTTCGAATTGGGTCAGGTCGGAGCGAGAAGATCGGGCTGAGAAGATCGAACGGAGCGTCATACGGTTTGACATCGAAGCCGTGTTTACGCCGGGCGGAGCGAACCCCGCCCCCTACAAGACCGTTAACACGGGCGCGTTGCGGAAGCTTACGGCTTTGGTTCGGATTGCAGGGTGAGTTGTTCGGGGGCGGCGGAGTTGGCGGCGGCTGTTGCGGCGGCGCTGGCATCGGCGGCGGGTTTGGTGGCGCCGAGGAAGGCGTCGAGGCGGAGGAATTTGCGACCTAGGGCGCCGCTGTAGGCGGACCATTCGTCGTCGCCGGAGGGATTGGCGAGGGCGGAGCGGATGGCGCCCATTTTTGAATCGAGATCGTCGAGATAGTGGAAGACCAAGGCTTCGCGAATCATCGGAAGCTTGGGCGAGCCGAATTCGTATTCGCCGTGATGGCTGATAAGCAGGTGCTGGACAACGGTTTTCAGCGGGGCGGGAAAGCCCTCGATCCTGTCCATCGCGCGAGAGACGGATTCGAGTTCCATCACGATGTGGCCGAGAAGCTGGCCGGGCGTGGTGTAGCCGATGGCGCGTTCGTAGCAGAGCTCGTCGAGTTTGCCGACGTCGTGAAGGATCGCGGCGGTGAGGAGAAGATCGACGTCGAGCTCGGTGTAGTGGCCAGCGACGACTTTGGCCATGCCGCAGATGCCGACGACGTGTTCGAGCAGGCCGCCGATATAGGCGTGATGCATGACTTTGGCGGCGGGGGCGCGTTTGTAACGCTTCTCGATGCCGGGATCGGTGACGATCTGCAGAACGAGTTTGTTGAGCCACGGATTTTGCAGCGAGTTGCCGTAGCCTAGAAGATCGGCCCACATTTTTTCGACGTCGTACGGCGTGTGGGCGAGATAGTCGGCGATGTCGATTTCGTCGGGGCGCGCGACGCGGACCTGAACTACGGCGAGTTGCGGACGATTGCGGTAGAGCTCGATGCGTCCCTGAACTTTGACGAAGTCGTCGCGGTTGACGTCTTTGGCGACGGCTTCGAACTGATCCCACATGCGGGCTTCGATCGTGCCGCTGCGGTCGCCGAGTTCGAGGCGGAGATAGGCGCGTCCTTCGCGCGTGTTGCGGAGCTCTTTTTCGTGAACGAGGAAAAACGTGGTGATGGATTGTTCGGAGAGCAGCTCTGCGACGAAGCCTGTCTTCATCTAGTCGCCTGAAGCCGTGCCAGCACGCTTGCCGAAGAGGAGATATTTCTTGCGACCCTTCTTGGCCTTGCTCGTTTCCGGGGTCGCGCTAACTTCCTGAATTTCAGAGTTACCGCCGCCTGCTATGTCTTCATAGCCGGGCTTGATCACGACGTAGCTTTGTTCACGGAGCGTCTTGAGATATTCCTTGAGCTTGGGCTCCATGCGGCCGGAGTACATCTTGTCCATGATTTCGCTTTCGACTTTGCTCAGCGACTGCTGGCCTTCGTCGTAGTGTTCGAGGACTTGAAGGACAAGATAGCCCTGCTTGGTGTCCATTACGTCCGTGAGATCGTTCTTTTTCATCTTGAAGACGGTGTCTTCGAGTTCTTTGGAGAGTTCGCCGCGCTTGTAGACGCCGAGGAAGCCACCTTGTTTCGCAGTGCTGCCGTCGGAGAAGCGTTTTGCGATTTCGCCAAAGTCTTCGCCGTCTTTTACACGCTTGAGAGCGGTCTCGGCTTTCTTTTTCAGTTCAGGAAGCTCGGAATCCTTCTTCCCTTCGGTGGTGACTTCGATTTCGCGAAGAGCGACCTGTTCGGGGCGGACGAATTCAGATTTATGCTCGTCGTAATATTTCTGCACGTCTTCTTTGCTGATGTTGACGTGAGAGCCGACTTCCTGGCTGATGACTTTTTGCGTGAGGATGCTCTTGCGGATATTGTCTTTGAAATCTTCCCAGTTGAGGCCGCGGCTGGAGACAGCTTTCTCAAGGTCTTCCATGCTGCTCAGGTTGTTCTGGATGCGAATCTGGTCAAGACGCTTGATGACATCGGTCTCGACGCTGAGGCCCATGTCTTTACCGCGCTGGACGAGAAGCGATTGGTCGATCAGGTCTTTTAGCGCGGTCTTCTGGTGCTCGTTGATCGTGGTTTGTTGCTGTTCGGGAGTGCACTTGCCGCGGCAATCCTCTTCGACTTCTTCGGCAGCGGTTTGCTTGGCCTTGTCGAGCTCGGAACGCGTGATGATTTCGTTGTTTACGCGGGCGATGATCTCTTCGACGGTCTTGGAATTGGTGCCTTCCGGAATTTTCTCGCCTTCTTTTGTGGTGTTGGCGGCCTTGGCTCCGGCGGCAGCTGCGCTGGTCGATTTCTTGGGCGGCGTTTTTGTGGCGGGTTTCGCAGGCTCTTCAGCGGCGGTGCCGGGCTTTTCGAGCGCTGGGGCGGGCTGCTGAGCGGGAGCAGGAGCGTCGGGCTTTTTGTTTTGGTCCTGGCTTTGCGACGCGGGAGCCGGAGCGGGCTGGTCCTGCGCGGCGGCGGGCTTTGCGGTCGTCAGAGAGAAGACCGCGAGGCTGAGGGCCGCTAAAATGGTGTTTCGCATTACTTTCCTCATATCTTAAGAGTTTAGTCCTGCCCGCTGAGACTGAGCAATACGTTTCTCAGCGCGCCGGGCACCGATTCGCCGCGCGCAGTCTCCATCCACAAAACGCCGCTTGGGTCGAGCTTGACGCCCTTGCGCGACCGCACGACTTTGACAAGAGCCGCGGGGTCGATCGTGGTTTCCGGATGGAAGCGAATGGCGATGCGGGCACCCTGGCGTTCAACGGCGGAGATGCGCAGGCGCTCGCTCATGGATTTGAGGACGGCGTACTCCAGGAGGTTGTCCACCGTGGTTGGCGGAGTGCCGAAGCGGTCTTCGAGCTCCTTACGGACGTCGGCCTTTTCCTCGTCGGTGGTGATGGAGGAGATGCGCTTGTAGGTGCGGAGGCGAAGATTTTCGCTCGGGATGTAATTTTCGGGGATGCGGACGTCAGTGCCGAGGCTGAGAGTCGTGCGCAGGTCGGGGGCGGACTCTTCGCCTTTGAGTTTGGAGACGGCGCGTTCGAGCATCTGGCAGTAAAGGTCGAAGCCGATGGATTCGATGTGGCCGTGCTGCTGGCGGCCGAGCATGTTGCCGGCGCCGCGGAGTTCGAGGTCGAGCGCGGCGATGCGGAAGCCGGCGCCGAGTTCGCTGAACTCTTTCATGGCGGAGAGGCGTTTGCGGGCGATG
>DASXPD010000060.1:0-99551 GCA_036493835.1 Candidatus Acidiferrum sp.
GCTCCGGCTACCCCGACTGTCGCCCCGAGTATTACCGCGCCTTTCAAAACGTGATTCGCGAAGGCACGCGCCCCGAAACGCAAATCGAAATCGTTACGCCGGTCATCGAGCTCAAGAAAAAGCAAATCATCCGCCGCGGAGTCGAATTGGGCGCTCCGTTGCATCTAACCTGGTCGTGCTACCAAAACGACGATCTTGCTTGCGGCGTATGCGACAGTTGTTTGCTGCGTCTCAAGGCGTTCGAGGAAGCGGGAATCCCCGACGCGATTCCTTATCGCCGCGCGACTGCCGCTCGCTGAGTCGTGTTGAATAGGTAGGGCTGGGCCGAACGGACGCAGTTAACTCGCGCGTTTTGCTTGGATTCCGGCCCGAATTGGGGATAATAGGGCGCACGCCGCTCCCGGGGGACTTCAGGGTAGGAGCCGTCCCGAGACAAAGGAGAATCGAGCATGAAGCTGCAATTGCTGGCCGCCGTGAGGCCACAGATGAATTTGACCGCGTTGCGGTCGCACACCCGTTCGATCGCGCAGCGCAGCAATTGGCTCCGCGCCGCATTGTTGGTCGCCGCCGCTGCATTCGCGGTCGTCGCGCCGCCGCGCGCTGCCGCGCAGATGGATGGCTCGCTCAGCGGCACCGTAATGGACGTCGCCAGTAAACCGTGGGTCGATCAGACGATCGACGCCACCAGCGATCAGGGTGCCAAGCTCACCACGAAGACCGACAAAGACGGTCACTACGCGTTTCACAATCTGCGCGCGGGAATTTACACCGTCACCATTGAGCTCCCCGCGCCGAACAAGCCCTACGAGTTTGCCCAGGTCAAGATATCGAGCGGTGAAACGCCGAACGTCAACGTCAACTTCAAGGACGTCGTCGCCAAGCAGGGCGCCGCTGCTACCGAGCAGGTGAAAAAGCAGGAAGAAGATAAGCAGAAATTCACCGGGATGAAGGTCCACTTCGACGCCGGCATCGCCGCATTGACCCAGGCGCAGACCGCCAAGGCCGATATGGCGAAGGCTCCTGCCGACCAGCGCGATGCGATGAAGACACAGGTCACCGATCTTTCCGGCAAAGCGATCACCGAACTCGAAGCAGCAAAAGCCGCCGCTCCCGAAAAAGATCAGAACATGCATTTGATCTGGGCGCGCCTCGGCGACGCGTACGACGTTGCGAACCGTCCAGATGACGCGGCGAATGCGTACAAACAGGCCGTTGCGCTCAAGCCGACGCCGGGCTACTACAACAATCTCGGCGGCATTCTTGGCCGCGCCGGAAAAATCGACGAAGCGATGGCCGCGTATCAGAAGAGCGCCGAACTCGATCCTCCCAATGCCGCGCAGGCCTATCGCAACGCGGGCATCACGCTCTACAACGTCGGCAAAATGAAGGAAGCCGTCGAGCCGCTGAAGAAAGCCACCGAACTCGATCCGAAGAGCGCGCAGGCGTGGTATCTGCTTGGCGCGTCCTTGGTCGGCGCGATGGAATACAAGCAGAAGGGCGACAAGATGGAAGTCATCGTTCAGCCTGGCACCGTCGAGGCGTATCAGAAGGCGGTCGAACTCGATCCCAACGGCCAGTACGGCCAGCAGGCGAAGCAGGGTCTCGAAGCGCTCGCGCAGATCGCGCCGGGCATCGACACCAAGACCAAAACCGGCAAGAAGAAGTCCTAACGCCGCTACAGATTAAGTCGATGGAAAGGCCGGCTCCTTTTGGGCGCTGGCCTTTCTCTTTTTTGTGACCCTTCCTCGCGTTGCCGTCGTGCTGGTCTGCGCATTTGGGCTCGCGTATCCTGCAACGTAGCCCTGCGGGAGAATTCTTGAGCGAAGTGCCGAGCACTAAGTCGGATTTCAATTCCGCCGAATGGCGCGTGTTGCTCGACTGCGCGAATCCGAACGTCACTCTGCTCGCACTGCGTCAGGAACAAGCTTCGTCGCTCGATTGGACGCGGCTTTTAGCTCTCGCCGACGAGCAAGGTCTACTGCCGCTCTTGACGCAAAAGCTTTCCCACGTGGAATCAGGAATCGTTCCGACCGACGCGCAGCAAACTCTCAAATCTTTCTTTCGTGAGCAGATGATTTTCGACCTGCGCATGCTCGCGGAGATGTATCGCATCCTCGACCGCTTCGCGGCGCAAGGCATCGCCGTAATGCCGACGAAAGGCCCTGTTCTGGCGCAGCGCTGCTACGGATTTTCTTTCGCGCGCCAATACACCGACCTCGATTTCGTTTTACGTGACACCGATATTCTGCGCGCTACCGAAACTTTGATTGGCCTCGGTTACGACGCCAAAGTCCCACCCAGCGCAATCCGAGATGGAAAGCCCGCGGGCGAGTACGCTTTCACCCAGCTGGCGACAAAACTTCTCGTCGAGCTGCACACGGAGAAAACGTTCCGCTACTACCCGAAGCCGCTCTCGGTAGAAAAACTTCTGAGTCGTAAGGCGACGGTGCGCCTAGGCGAACAAGACGTCCCCGCCCTATCCGTCGAAGACGAATTGCTCCTGATCTCAATTCATGGCGCAAAACATTTCTGGGAACGCTTGTTGTGGATTGCCGACGTCGCGGCGTTGATCACGCACAATCCCATCGACTGGGATCGCGCCGTAGCAATCGCCCGCGCAGTGGACGCGCAACGGATGCTGCGACTGGCGTTGCTTCTGGCCAAAAATGTTGCCGGCGCCAAGCTGCCGGCCCCCGCTCAGGCGGATGCAGAATCTGACGCAGGGGCGATCCGCATGGCCCGGCAAATCGCCAATCGCCTGCCCCACGTTGACGATCAGCCGATGGGTCTCCTCCAACGCGCTCTCTTCCGAATCAAAATGCGAGGCGGCGGAATCCCAGGTCTCACCTACTTGTTACGACAAACGCTTTCTCCGACGGAAGAAGACTGGCTCGCCGATTCCGAAAACGAAAAGCAGGGCCCACTCAGCGCCATCGAGAGACCGCTGCGCCTAGCCCGCAAATACGGCCGCAGCCAGAAATAAAAAATCGGAGACAGGAAATGAGACTGGAAAGTTGTAGTGCGCAGAAAAAGAGGTGAGCGCTGCCCCCACAGCGCTCACCCCAGGCCACTCGTAGTACCGTGAAAATTCTTCAGCCGCTAAATATTCGTGCTGTGCACCGCGTGGTGCCGCACCTTGGTCGGCGCCGCCGGCAACGCAATATTCAACGTCATTTCCGTCTTGTCGCGCGTCACAGTCAGCGTTGCCGTCTCACTTTTCGCCGACAACTTTTCGCGCAGCTCGCCCAGCGAACGAATCCGCTCGCCATCGAACTTCGTAATCACGTCGCCGGCCTTGATCCCGGCTTTTTCCGCCGCCGATCCCGTGTTCACGCTGCGAACCAGCACGCCTTCGCCGTCCGGCACGCCAAAAAAGCTGCCAAGCTGCCCGCCGACATCTTCCGCATCGATTCCCAGCCGCGGATGCATCGACGGAATCACGAAGTCCTCGCCGTCCAACATGACCGCCGGACCATCCGGCAGCGCAGGCATATCCGGCATGTTCGGCATTTCTACTTCCGGCATGCGAAACGAAAACGATCCCGGCATCGTGCCGCTCAATACGCGATGCAATTCTTCCGCCTGATCGAGCTTTGCGCTCAGCGTCTGCGAGCGGCCGTCGCGCCACACCGTCAGCTGCACCGTGCGCCTCGCCGGAATCTCGCGAATCATCCGCCGAAATTGTGCCGACCCTTCCACACGCTGCCCATCAACCTGCGTGATGACGTCCGTCTCTTTCAGCCCCGCCTTCGACGCGGGACTATCCGGTGCGACGCGCCCAACCACAACGCCGCGTTCCGCCGGTAGCTTGAACGCTTTCACATTTTCAGGAGTAACTTCGCGCGCCTCGATCCCAAGAAAACTCGGCCCGCCCTCATCGTCGTTCGCGATCGTAATTGTTTCCGGATCCTGCTCAATCTCAATCCTCTGCATCTTTGTGCGCGCGCTATCTTGATCCTGCGCTCCACCCGAACCTGCGACCACCGCCGCGCTCTGTCCCGCATTCGCGCTCGAATGTCCCGGCAGCGCCATCAACGCCGGAGACAAAACCGCTATCCCGGCCGCACCCATCCAAATATTTTTCTTCATCTCCGTCGTCTCCTTGCCCAATTTAGACGCGCCAAAAATCAACCCGTCTAAACCGCCGCCAGCAAACTGTCGACACAAACCGCCGGAACTAAACCGTCGACCGTAGCGCCACCACGCGAATCCCGCCATTGATCGTATTCAGACGAATCGGTGCTCCGCCCTTGCCCAATTTCCCGCGCGTCTCGCGAGGCCGCTGCGAACTCAGCAGCGAAATCGGCAGCTCCGAAGAAAAACTTCCGTTCAAACAGCGCGCATCCAGCTCCGCCTGCGTGCTCGCCGGAACCGCCAGCAACACCGACCCATTCGTCGTCTCCGCAACCGCGCCAACTTTATTCTGCAAGCGCAGCAATTCGATATGCACATTGCCATTCGTCGTATGCGCATGCACCGCGCCGCCGCCATCAAACACTTCGATATTTCCATTCACCGTGCGCAAATCTTCCACCGCTTCCACGCCCACCACGCGCAGCGAACCATTGACCGTGCCCAGATGCTCGATGTGCGCGCAACGCGGCACGTGCACCACATACTCGACCGCCACTTCGACACCTTCATTCTGCGGATAACGCGTCGTCACCATCACCGAATCCGGCTTGGCATCGACGTCGATCGACACCAGCGCCAAATCCGACTCCTGATGCTTCGCCGTCTTCACTGCGCGCACTTCCACTTCGTCGCGGTCCCACGTCTGCACGTCCACGGTGCCGTTGACGTTTTGCAGCTCGAAGCTGCCTCCGGGCTGCAGCGGATAGGTTTGGTTGAATTCTTTGCTGATCGCAAAGCAGGGCACAGCCGAAGCTGTCGCCAGAATCAGCGCCAGAAACGAAGCGAAGTAGAATGCGCGGCGAGTCATAACCGTTCCTCCCTCGAAGCCTTTCGATTCCCCAAAACCGAACGGACCCGACATCGACATCTCGACCAGGAGCAGGACCTAACATCTGGACTGAGGACCCGAACTAAACTCGATCGAACTAAACTCGCTTTTTGTGGAGCGGCCCGCGAAGAACTGCCGTACATCCACTACGCTCACCGAATCCGAATCACGCCCAACTAAATCGCGCGGCCCTCTCGCCGCGCCCTCACCTAACTCAGTGCAACTGAAAATTAAACGTCAGCGTCGTAATCACATCCCCGCGCTTCCCCACCATCCACGCCGGACTCACGCGCCACTGCTTCACCGCCGTAATCGCCGCATCCGCCAGCGTCGGCGGCCCATCGAGCAGCTTCTCAACCTCAATATGCCCGTCGCGCGTCGCCCGCACTTGCAGCTTCACCAATCCCTGCACGCTGGCGCGCATCGCCACTTCCGGATAAGTCGGAATTGGCTGCCACGTCAAATGTTTGCGAAATTCGTCGGGATCTTCATGCGTTCCGCCGATGAACGCCAGCTGCAACCGATCGATCCAGCTCTCCAGCCAATCGCCGTTGTCCGGTTGCGGTGCGTTCCCTGGCTGCGCCTGCCCCATCGGTTCCGACGGATCGTATCCGGTCGGCACCAACTGCACGCCGTGTTGGTTCAGCCGCTCTCTCTGATCGCGAATCAGCGAATCGCGCAGCGCAACTTCGGTATCGAGAAATCGCAGATGTATCGTCCCCGACGTCGTGCGCAATTTCAGCGGCGCTCCGCCGCCATTCAACGCCACCATTCCGCGCGCCGAGCCCGCGCCGCGCGTGCCCGAAATCATCATTGCCAGCGCCGGGTCCGCCTCGATGTGCCGCTCGCCGCCCGATTCCACGGTCGCTTCAATGTCGGCCGCAAGATTCCGCGGCAAAAACACAACGATGTCGCCATCGCCCGACGTCAGCTGCGACACGCCCGCCAGATGCACCACGCCGCCGCCCGTCGCCGGCGAATCCGGATTGATCCACGCGCGAATGCTGCCGCCCGCCGTCGCCGCGCGTACCGTCCCCGCCACGCGCGTCAAACAAATACTCCCCGCGCTCGATTCCACTTCCATCGGCCCAGACACATACATGATGCGAATTCCGCCGCCGCCGGTCTGCGCGCGCACCGAGCCGCGCACTTCTCCGAAATCGATTTGCCCGCCGCCGGTACGAACGCTCACCAGATTGCCGGCTTGCCCTACCGTAATGTTTCCGCCGTCCGTTTCGAGATCGGCTCGCCCGGCAATTTGTTCCGCGCGAATGTGTCCGCCGCCGCTGTGCAGCAGCGCATCGCCCGCCACGTTGCGCACATTAATATGTCCGCCCGCGGTGAACGCGTTCAAATCTCCGCCGACGTCGAGCACCTGAATGTGCCCGCCTTCGGTTTGCAGCTTGGCCACGAGCCGTCCCACGCCCGCGTTGCGCATGAAGCTCGTGCCGATGCGTCCCGCGCTGATATTTCCGCCTTGTGTCGAGAGAACCGCCGTGCCGCCCAAATCCTGCGTCTCGATATCGCCCGCGTCCGTCCTCACTTCGACGTTGTAGCCGCGCGGCACCGCCACCTCAAACGTCACCCAGAACTGCACACCCGCCGCCGAGTTCCTCGCAATTTGCGGCGGCAGCGTGCCGTTAATCTCCACGCCCTTCGAACTCGCCTCTGCCGTCAGCGAATAGCGGCCCAGCAATTTATCCGCGAGCGGCGCGTGCGCATCCGTTTCAAGGTGAGCGGTGTATCGAACGAGCGGCGGGGAGCCCGCAGGCAGCGTCGAAATTTTTACAGTTCCGAGATCGGTGCTCAGCCGCAGCGTCAAACCATCTTTCGTTGCAACCGTGCCCGTGCGATCGGCGCTCGTGCGTACGCCAGGGTCGCCGAGTTTCGCCGGTTCGACCGGCGGATCGATTTCCACCGGTGGTGTCGGCGCGTGCTTAGGAGTCGGTTCAGGCGTCGGTGCCGCGGCCGCCACGGCGTTCGGCATCGGCGCCGCCAACCACGTCACGCCAAACAACGCCACGCCGGCGCACAACGCTGCCAGCGCAATCCCGCGCCTCTTCCTGAATGTGATTCGCGATTTCATCCGTCTTGAAACTTTCGATCCGTCTTGAAGTTCTTGTCTTGAAGATAACGATTTCTCGTTATCCGTTTCGACGCTGCTCGCCAACAAACGCCGCTCACAAAAAAAAGCGCGACCTGTCGCGCCTACTGCATATCTCTCGAACCGATCTGTCGCAACGCCGCCGCGCTCCGCAATCGCACATAGCGATTCGGATCGCGATGCTGCAAATCCTCCAGCGCGCGTATCACGCGCCCAACATCTTCGCCATCGCCGTTAATCGCGGCGGGCTCCATGTTCGCAGGCGGAGTCGCCACAACCGGCAAACTGTCATCTCCAGAACTCAAATCGGTGTCGCCTGCAAGCGACGTCACCAGCAAATTCACCGCCTCGACGCGCACGCCGGGGTTCTCATCGTGATGCAAAGCTTCCAGCAACGCGTCGCGCACAGACACGTCATGCGTCCAATCGCGTAGCGCGTCCAGCGCTTTCAGCCGCACCGCGGCGTTCTTGTCCTTGCGCGCCGCCTTCACCAGCGCATTGCGCACGTGTACATCGTCGGTCCGCGCTTTCACCGCATCCAGGCAATCCAGCCGCGTGCCCGGATCGAATCGTTCGCCGTTCGCTATGACATACGTCAGCACGCGGCGCACATCGTCGTTGTCCACGCTGCCGACCACCATCAGCGGTTGCTCGGTTCGCACCTGAAGCTGCAGCGTTCCCGGAGCCGCATCGGGCGCGGGCGCAAACGTAATTCCCGCCACCGCCATTTTCGAAAGATCTTCGTCCGTAAATCGCGGCGCGGCCATCACGTTCACCGCTTGCGCCGTGCTTCCGTCCCCGCCGCCGCTGCGAATCGCCAGCCACGGCATCACCTGCGTCCCGATCGCGACGCCAAATATGATCAGTCCCGCCGCGCTCAACGCCGGACGCAGCGCCATCCAGCGCCGCACCCAGCCAAACGGCACCCAGTGCTCGCGCACCTTCGGCATTTCCAGATCGTCGAGTTTTTCGGAAAGTTCGCTGCGGCACTGTGCCAGCAACGCCCCGGTTGGATCGGCCGCGTCCGCCGTTTGCGACAAGCTCGAAAGCGCCGTCTGCAACTCGGCTTCTTCGCCAAGCAGGCTGCGGCACGCTCCGCAAACCGCAAGATGCGCGTCGATTTGTTCGCGTTCGTACTCTTCGACTTCGTCGCAGGTGTAAAAAATCAGAAGCGGCGCCACTTCGGCGCAGTTGTTAAGTTGCGGCTCGCTGCCGAAAGTGTCGCTCATCGCAAAATCCCCAGCTGGCCGCGCAATTTCCGCGTCGCGCGAAACAGCGAATTCTTCACCGTTTCTTCGGTGGTGCCCAGCGCGTCGCCGATCGCGCGCAGCTTCAATCCTTGATAGTGCTTCATTTCAAATACGACGCGTTCGCGCGGCGAGAGCAATTCCATCGCGACCGCGATGCGCGCCTGAATTTCTTTGCCGAGCAGATTGCGTTCGGGGTCGAGTGTCGGCCGCAGTTCCTTTTGCCGCTCGAAGAAATCGGTGATGCCTTCGTCGTGTGCCGACCCGGTCTCAGGCGCTTGATCTTCAGGGCGCGCCTGGCGGCGGCGCAGCTGATCGAGGCAGACGTTGGTGACGATGCGATACAGCCAGGTGTAAAAGCTGCACTCGAAACGGAATCTGTGGAGGTTGCGATAGACCTTCAGGAATGCTTCCTGGTAAACGTCGCGCGCGTCCTCGGGACGCTTCATTAGGTTCAGCGCGAGCCGCAGCACGTCGCGATCGTAGCGGCGCACCAATTCCTCGAACGCAGTGCGGGATCCCGCCTGCGCTTCGACCACCAGACAGCGCTCGTCTAGCTGGGGCAAGGAAGCCACCGTTGCCAGAACGGCGCCGGATTGAGCCGTCTGGCCAGACACATTCGCCAAAGTCAATCGAGGTAGCGGCATGTTCGCTTTCTTTTCGCGACCAAGGATGTTATGGCTTTAGCCTTAACACCTTAGCTCCACTCTGCGACTTCGCAAACGAATTACCCACCGATGAGTCAGCAGAGTACCACCAATTTGGACGCAATCACCTAGTTCGAGTAAGCAGCCGCTTCTCACATTTATAACGATACAGCCACGCTGTTTGTTTCCTCTGACCGCGCCCGCATGCAGAAAAATGCGTGTTATTCCCACCGCTTCGGCCAGTCGTCACCCTGTAGCCGCGATCGCTTCCCAGATCGCGGGATTGAGATGTAGCTTAACCGAGGTCTTTGAGACGAATCGGCAACGGTTTTGTAGGCGCGGACTTGTTGAAAACCTTAGCCTCGAAGGGCTCCGCCCGGCGTCAGCACGAGCAAACTCGATCTCCAGCGTTTACTCGAACTTCAAACTCCGGCCGCCCCCATCACGTTATCCCCGCCACGCGCACCTCTCCAGCTCACCAGCGGCCACGCGAGCAGCAACACCAGCGCAGCGACCACCGCGTATCCATTCAGCCGATAAAATCGATCCGGCTCGCCCAGCAATTCCGCCGCCCCACTCGCCAGCGAAATCACGCCGACAGCCAAAAAACACCCAAAAATATTAAATCGCATCACGTACCGCACGCCCAACACCAGCACCGCGAGCAAAATCAATTCAGCAACCCACTGCTTCGCATAATCGGCCGGACTGCCCCAATTGCCCGGCATCGCCGCGAACGTCGCCACGAAAAACACGAGCGCTTTCAGCCACGCCGGACGAATCACCGAAGCGATAAACGTCGCCGCAAACGCGACGAATCCCATGTACAGCAAACTGTGAAGCAGTGATGTGCCAAGAATCGCTCCGGCCGGCACGTACGCGTCGAAGTTCGATCCAAAGTCCGCAGGCGTGCCGCGATGCGGCGTCGGCCAGTGCTGCGCGATCGCCTGGATCACCGTCTGCAATCCGATCAGCGCACCAGCTCCGCCGATTCCGATGAAAAACGCATCGCGATAATAATTCGCGGGCATTCCGGTCCACGATGGAAAATATTCCTCGCTGAAAGCGCGGCGCGCGAAAAACCATGCCACCGCGAATACCACGACGATCAAGCCGAAATAAAACGGTCCGCCCAAAATTGCGCCGACGGCGAGCGTGCCGACAAACGTTTTGAAAGGAATCGCCGTGTTGTATTGCGCCAGAAACGCCGGAATCCGGTTACCGAGCGCGAAGATCACGATGTACGCGCCGAATCCCCAGAGAGCCCACATCGACAAGCGACGCCACGGAATCGCGCGCGAATCGTTCGATTTCAGATTCTTCAGGAAAATGATCAGCGCGGTAAGGCCGAGTCCCGCAAAAAACAAAACGGGAATCGTGATGCCCAGCAGCATGCGCGAAATCGTGAGTTCCTCGTTCTTACGCGCCCATTCGTCGGGAATCTTGATGTACGTGCGATAGTTTGTGACTTCGTCGCCCATCACCGCCAATTCCATGCGTGCGTAAGGCCGCAGTTCCGGTGCTGTCCATGCGTAGGGCTGTAATCCGATCTCCGAATTTTGCTGCCACGTCAGTTCGTGATCGATGCGCTTTGGCCGCTTGTCCGATTTCGATTCGACGAGCGACCACTGGCTCAGGTCGATATTTTTTTGTTCCCGCAGGAATTTTTCCCCGAGCGCGACCGCTTCCTCTTTGCTCAGCGAAGCGCCCGGTGCGGCTTCGGCGACGGTGTGGTGCACCGAATGCAGCGAGCCATCAGGCTTGAGGATCACTCCGTATTCTTCCGGCTGACCGTCGCGGAAATACCGCACGCGCCACAGCGCGCCCGGTACCTCACCGGCGTAGATGCCATTGACGGACGCGACTCCGCCGCGTTCCCGCAGGAACTCGTTCACCTGCGGATTCGTGACATCCACGAACTGCGTGTTGTGAATAAAAGTAGCGGGGTTGACGTTGCGTGCGCGCAGAATTTCGTCGGCGCGAACGCGTGCCTCCTTGGCGTTCACCGAAAGTTTGAGGTAATCGCCGATCGAGGCCGGTTTCACCTTCCAGATCAGCAATCCGCCAACGATAAAACAAACCGCGAGCACGCCGAGCATCGCCGGAGCGAGCGCATCGTAGCGCCTGTGCTGAGCCGCTGCGACTTCGTCCGACATCGCGCCAGCGCTGATCTCAGGCACCGGAGCGGCTTCGTTCAAAAGATCTTCGTCAGGTTCAAAGCGTCCGCGAATCAGAAAGGAAATTCCGGAGAAGGCGAGCGGCGCGACTGCGGCTGCGGCGACGATGGCGCCGGAAATTTTGAAGTACGTACTGTTCGAGCGAATCAGGAAGAGTCCGACGAGCGACGCATCCACCGTGTAGTGCCAGATCAGCGTCGCCATGATTCCCCAGCGCAGCATCACCAGGCCGGCGACGATTCCGATCAGGCCGATTTCGACTCCGCGAATGTACGCGGGCTCTTGCGGATAGTTGCTATGCAGAAAGCCCCACAGAAATGCGGGAACGATGACGGCGATCCATTTCGAATTCGTGAGCCGCTTGAAAAAGGGAATCGCAAAAAGCCGGAAAGTGAATTCTTCGTTGGTCGACGCGAGCAGGCCGATCGCCGCACCGGAAATCCACGGAAAGAGCGTGTTCACCGACTCTTCGTAATTCAGTTCCTGCGGCGCCCAAGCGCCGAAGTGCGTCGCAATCACGTAAAAGCCGACGACGTAACCGATGTGCGCGGCGGCGAACGACAGTCCAACAACTGCCGCGGAGAAAAACTCTTTTGAGCGCAAGCCACGCAGCGTCAGCACCTTTGCAAGCTGGAGCTGTTTCGGCTGTGATTCGCGATACATCGGCTCGGCTGCGGGAAGCACCAGAATCGTGATCGCGGTGACGATCGAAATCAGCAGCGCTGATCCGATTTTCAGCGCGATGAAACTGCTGTAGGCCGTATTCGTGTCGTAGCCCGCGTTCCACAGCGGCCACCCGTTCAGGTTTTGCAGAAAGAGCAAGAACGCCGCGACGCCGGTTACGATCAACGCGCCGCGCCACGTCGTGCGTCCTTGTCGCGTCAGAATGATTCCAAGCCGCACGGCAATCGCGAGAATCAGGATGTAGGGAATCGTGAAAACGGCGGCGAGCGTGTCATTGCCCGATCGCAATTTTGCGAAATCGCGCTTCCATGCTTCGGGAACTTTCAGGAATTCATTGCTGCCGCCGATATCTGCGCCTTGCAACTCGACGTGCAGGCGGTACGGCGCGTCGACCGCGCGAAAATCTTTTTTCTCCCACGTAAACGACCAATCGAGACGATTCGGCCGTTTTTCGGAGTTTTCTTCTTCGGGCAGGAAATTCCAGGCGTTCAGATCGACGCCAAGTTTGCCGCTCAAATAATTTTGCGCTTTCGCTTGCGCATCGGCGCGATCCAGGGACGCGCCTGCCTGCGCCTCTTTGATCGTGTGGCCGTAGCCGACGACATTTCCCGCGGGGCTGACGCGTACGCCGTATTCTTCTTCCTGCTGCGGCTTGAAAAAGCGGACTTCCCAATACCAGATGTCGAGCTGCGACGACATGAGCTGGTTTGCTTTCTGCAAGCCGATCTGGCGTTCGAGATAAGTCTTGGCGTTTTCGTCGAGATCGAAAACGATGGAGGATCGGTAGCCGGAAACATCCTGGCCCATGCCGGCCATGAAATCTTGCGCACGCTTCAGCGCTTCGCCGCGCGACACTTTGAAATCTACGGACGCCTCGGGAAACGCGCGGAAATAATAGTGCTGCGCGAACCAAACTCCGATGAGCCCAGCGAGGACCCACAGCACCAGTTCGCGCTTGTCTCGCCCGCTCAGCCTGCCGCTATCCAAATCCGCCTCCGTGAGCCCACGCGCCATAAGTTCGAGCGGCGCCACGATTCGCTCGCCGGCCGCGACTAGCGTCCGGGCTAGAGCCGTAAAAACGCTCGAGCGCCAGCCGCAACTCTATACCACGCCTACATTTGACGCACGCCGTATGCGAAACGGCCACAGCGCGATCGGCATGCTGTCGGTGCCTTCAGTCAGCGCCAGAGCGATCCGCGAAGAACCCTGTAGCCGCGATCGCTTTTCAGATCGCGGGGTTTAGATGCCACAGGTCGCAAAAATTCCCTACAACCGCGAACGCGGTTAAGGTCCCGATCACGAACGCGGCAAACGTTCCGACCACACGCGCCCGCCCGAGCCGTCCGTCACAAGACGCGCAGCGTCGTTGCTGGTAAATTAGACAGGATGTCCACCGCTGCCGCTCCTCGCCGTACGCCACCCATGACGCTTCGTACCGAAGTCCGCATGATCAAGGGCGTCGGTCCGCAGCGCGCGGAATTGCTCGCCAAGCGCGGCATTCACACCGTCGAAGACCTGCTGCTGTACCTGCCTTTCCGCTACGAAGACCGTATTCACTTTTCCAGCGTGAAAGATATTCAACCGAATGGCGTCTACACGATTCGCGCGAAGGTGATGAGCGGGCAGGCGGTACCGAACAAGTTTGCGTACAACGCGATTTATCACCTACTGGTGCAGGACGAGGCCGGCGGGTTGTTGCCGTGCAAGTTTTTTCACGGCGGGTATTTGGACGGCCGGCTGAAGGCGGGGCAGTGGCTGGTGCTGCACGGGACCGCGAACGTGGACAAGTTGCGTCCGGCGCGGCTGGAGATGGTCAATCCGCAGATGGAGATGCTGGGCGCGGACGAAAACGATTCCACGGAAGTTGGGCGAATCGTTCCGATCTATGAGGCGATCGGAACGTTTGGGTCACGATCGATTCGGCGGGCGATTTACACGGCGTTGCAGAGTGTCGAGCTGGTGGTTCCGGAGATTTTGCCGAAGGCGTTGCAAGAACGGCTGGGATTTCCGTCGCGCGCGCAGTCGATCGCGCACACGCATTTTCCGCCGCAGGGCGAATCGATCGATGCGTTGAATGCCTATGCTTCGCCGGCGCAGCGGCGGCTAATTTTTGAGGAATTCTTTTTGTATCAGCTAAGTCTTGCGCTGGATCGGCGCGCGGTCCGGAAAGAAAATGCGATTGCGTTCAAATTGCGCGACGACATGGTGCGCGATGCGATCAAGAAAATCTTGCCGTTCAAACCCACGGCGGCGCAGAAGCGCGTGCTCGGAGAAATCGCGTCGGATTTAGAAAAGTCGTCGCCGATGAACCGGCTGCTGCAAGGCGACGTCGGCAGCGGCAAAACAATCGTGGCGTTGCAAGCCGCGGTGATCGCGATGGCGAACGGCTGCCAGGCCGCGTTGATGGCGCCGACGGAAATTCTGGCCGTGCAACATTATCTTTCCGCGAAGCGCATCCTCGAACCGGCGGGGCACAAGGTCGAGATGGTGATCAGCGGGATGAAGTGGAAAGAGAAAGCGGCGGCGCTGGAACGGATCAAAAGCGGCGAAGCGCAGCTTGCGGTTGGGACGCACGCGCTGATCGAAGACAACGTTCAATTTGCGAAGCTGGGATTTGTGGCGATCGACGAACAGCACCGCTTCGGCGTGTTGCAGCGGAAACGCTTGATGGATAAAGCGGCGACGCACGGTCATGCGCCACACGTGCTTGTGCTGACGGCAACGCCGATTCCGCGCACGTTGTCGCTGACGCTGTACGGCGATCTCGATGTGAGCGTGCTCGACGAGCTTCCGCCAGGGCGCACGCCGATCGAAACGCATCTGACGAGCGAGCCGCACTTGGCTGGGGTGTGGAACGGCATTCGCCGCGAAGTCGAAGCGGGGCATCAGGCTTACATCGTGTATCCGGTGATCGAGGAATCGAAGCTCGAGCTGAAAGCCGCGATGGAAGAATTTGAGCGGCTGGGCGCTGAAGTTTTTCCAAAATTTAAACTGGGGTTGTTGCACGGACGCCTGTCGAGCGAGGAAAAAGACGACGTCATGCAGCGTTTCCGGAAGAACGAAGTGAACATTCTGGTTTCGACGACGGTCGTTGAAGTCGGCGTCGATGTGCCGAATGCGTCGGTGATGGTGATCGAACATGCGGAGCGATTCGGATTGTCGCAATTGCATCAGCTACGCGGGCGCATCGGGCGCGGCGCGGCGAAATCGCACTGTGTGCTGGTCGGGCCGACGCGGATGACCGAAGAAGCGAGAGCGCGGCTGGACGCGATGGTGCGCACGTCGAACGGTTTTGAGATTGCCGAGACCGACCTGGAATTGCGCGGGCCGGGAGAATTTTTTGGCACGCGGCAGTCGGGATCGCTGGGATTTCAGATCGCGAATCCGATGCGGGACCGCGCGGTTCTCGATCTGGCGCGGCAGGAAGCGTTCGCGCTGGTGGAAGCAGCGGCGCCGACCGCGACTTCGCTCACGACTTCGTCCGCAACTTCGACCGCAACTCCAACTGCGACCCCGACCGCAGCTGCGAGTAAGCCTGCTGCAGGTGGTGAAGGCGCGAAGGCTGGCGCCAACGCGCAAGTCAGTGAACTCGATCGGCTGCTGCGGCGATTGCCGGCGGAATGGCAGCGGCGCTATCACCTGGCGCGCATCGGATGACATTTAAAGGTGATGCGTAAAAACTCATGCGCGTGATCGCCGGCCAATTTCGTTCGCGACAACTGAAGTCTCTCAAGGGGCTTGCGCTGCGGCCTACGAGCGACCGGCTGCGCGAAACTGTTTTTAACGTGCTGGCGCCGCTGATTGTCGGGGCGCGATTTCTCGACGTGTTTGCGGGAACCGGCGCGATCGGGATCGAGGCGCTGAGCCGTGGCGCGGCGGAAGCTGTGTTTATTGAGAGTCATCAGCCGGCGGCGACGTTGATCAAGCAGAACCTTACATCGCTGGGGATCAAGACGGGCGTTTCGGTGTTGGCAATGGATGCGGTTCGCGGGCTGGAAAAGTTGGCGGCGAAACCGAATGCTCGGTTCGACCTTGCTTATGTCGATCCGCCGTACGCGGATGCCGAGCAGTATGCGCGGGTGCTGGAGGCGGTGGCGAAGTCGCCGCTGTTTCATCTGGAGTCGCGAATTGCTGTGGAGCATCGGCGGGCGTTTGAGTTGCCGAGTGTTGCGGGGCTGACGATGGTGCGGCGGTTGGAGCAGGGCGATGCGGCGCTGACGTTTTTTGCGCTGTAGGGCTTGAGGCTGTAAGGCGGTCTTTGCTCGTTTTGGTTTCGAACTAGAGTGGTGCCACCCCCCTTGTTTTTTAAAGAGTGAATAAGTCGTTTGTGATCAGGCGGTTGCGAGCTGCGCTTTTTGGGAGTGCGCAAGTTGTTTTGAATGAGATTGTTACCGACCGGGATTTGTTCGCTTTTTGTGCGCTTTTGGTCGTGATTACTTCTGAGATCCTTCGCTTCGCTCAGGATGACGGCGGGTTTTGGTTGATGACTTCTGTTTGGTTGATGGCGCCAGGGAAGGGGAAACTGAAAATTCTTGGGTAGAAATGAAAAAAGCGCCTTTCGGCGCTTGGTCGTTTTTCAAACTTTATCGAGTATAGCAGGTTTTGGAATTTTGTCAAGGGGATCGAGCTGTGTTTCGTGGATTGAGTTTTGCCGGGTTGTGTCCCTGGCTGGTGTGGGTCGTTTTATTCGGCCGAGGTGACATCTTGAATGGGTCGTGGGCTGTCGTGATGACTTGGGTGCAGTCGAGTCTAAACCCCGCGATCTGAGAAGCGATCGCGGCTACAGGGTGGCGTTGTTACGAAGGTGATCGTCGTAGTGATTTGGGCGTAGCAACATCTAAACCTGCACCCTCCTAACTGCAGGAGGTGCGGCACCCAAATTTGTCGCGGATTCTCGATAGGTTGAGGCAAGACGCGGTGGCCGGGCGGAGCAAGCCCCGCCCCTACAAGAAAAGACAAGATGGCGACGTAAAGTCGCCGCTACAAGGCGAATTTACGGGCGCCTTAGTTGGGGGAGGCGGAGGTGTCGCGGAGGAGGATGACGTCGGATTCGCGGTGGCGGCGGAGGACGGCCAGGGATTTGGTGTCGGCGGACCAGTGGAAGTCGATGATTTGGTCGGACTTGAAGGTGGTGATGAGGTGCCCCTTGGAGCCGTCGAGCGGTTGCAACCAAATGTTGTCGGCGCCGTGATCTTCGGTGACGATAGCGACGCTCTTGCCGTCGGGAGTGAAGTGCACACCGGTATTGTCTACGGCAACCACAGCCCGGATAACGAAACGGTGGCCGGGCTCAAGATCGAGCAGGCGAACGCGCTCTTTGGCGTTGCCGGTCAGATCAACCAAGGCGAGCTTGAATGCGAAGTCTTCCGGAGTAGCACCGAACTTGTTCACGAAGGCGGCGATGGTCTTGCCGTCCGGAGATATCGCCAGCGAATTCAGCAACGCTTTTCGGAGCGAGGTCCCTTCGACTGTCTCGGGCTGCCCGCCACTTGTCGAGACGCGCCACAATGGGGTTTCTTGAATGCCATCGTAGTAGTAAATCCATTTGCCGTCCGGGGAGCAGGTCCATCTCGTATTGTCGTGATTGGTAGGGATGATCTGAGTGGGGCTCGAACCGTCGAGCTTCATGCGCCAGATGGCAGCGGAACTTGGATTGTTGCCATGAACCCACCACGTTACAGCGAGCCATCGCCGAGAGTCGCAGGAAGCGACGTTGCTGATCCAGGATTTTGGGTCGTTGACGAGAATCGCCTGTTCGGAGCCATCGGGGCGTACGCGTAGAAGCCGGATTCCCTCGGAGACGAATAGCTGTCCGTCGGCGGACCAATCGAAGGCAGCCACACTGCCGTTGCGGGTGAGGCCCGGAACGGTAGAAAGTGCGTCGCCTCCAGCGCCCGGTAGAATCGCAATTTCGGGCGTCGTTTTCGCCAGCACGGTCGCCAAGGACTTGCCATCGCTGGTGATGGAGACGCCGAAGTGAGCGGTCGTATCTGAAGTAATGTCGCGAAATTTTCCGCCTGGATACGAAACGGCGCCGATATTGGAGTTGACCGAGAGGCGCTCGGATTTAGTGATGTGGATCATGTAAATCCAGCGACCATCGGGAGCCCAAGCGATTCCGTACAGCAACCTTTCGGAGTACTGGACGAAAGGCTGCATCTTGCCTGAGGCGAGATCGAAGATTTGCAATTCACCGTCGGGCTTACCTTCGAAGGAAGCGGCGATGCGCTTGCCATCGGGCGACCAAGCGACATATTGCGGGATTCCTTGACCGGGAGCGATGAGTAGGACCTTTTCGTTCGAGCCATCGGCGGCAGCTTCGATCAGGCGCCATTTGTCGATTTCCGGGTCGTTGGCGCGCGCAAAAGCGATGCGGGTTCCATCGGGAGAAATCGTCACGTTGGTATCGACATCTTTGGCAATAATTTGCGGAGTGCCGCCGAGCAATGGAGCGCGCAGCAGGTCAATGAGGTCACTCGTACCCTCGGACTCCTGGAAATAGATGTAGTTACCGTCTGGCGAAAAGACGGGATTCGCCAAGCGGCGTGTTCCGGCGTCCACGACTACGGTGTCGCTGCCGGTCGGAATATTGCGCAACAGCAAGCTGCCGTGAACGGGGCGGCGCAGGACCGTGATGAGAAATTTGCCATCGGGAGAGAGCGATGTGTCGAGGGTATTGCCGAAATCGGTTAGCGAGGTCGAAGAAAAAGTGGCGAAAGGGAGAGGACCGGAGCGGCTGAGGTAGGAGTAAATGCCGTAGGCGGCCCCCGCGACGAGAAGAAGGACGATGAGAGTGATGACACCGAGACTGAGTTTGTGTTCGCGGGCAATGGCGGAGACGGAAGAGGAGCCGGAGGAGTGAACCGGCGCGAGGGCATTTGCTGGGTTGATTGGGGCTTTGCTGCCGGTTTTCGACCCAGTTGCGACGGTTGCCGTTTCTTGCGTGGCGGGAGAGTCGGTCGCTACGTATGCGGCGGAGCGGCCGGAGCTTACGTCGCGCTTGAGGCGCTGAAGGTCCGTGCGCAGATCGGCGGCGTGCTGGTAGCGGAGATTGCGATCTTTTTCGAGGCCCTTGTTGATGATCTCTTCGAGCTTGGGCGGCAGATCGAAATTGAGGCGAAGCGGCGGAGTGGGCGCGCGATTGAGAATTTTTTCGAAGATGACACCGGAAGTTTCGCCGCTGAAGGGGAGCTGGCCGGTGGCCATCTCGTACATGACGACCGCGAAAGAGAAGAGATCGGTGCGCGGATCGAGATCTTTGCCGCGCACTTGCTCGGGCGACATGTAGGCAACGGTGCCGACGGTGGTGCCGGGGCTGGTGAGGTGATCGGGGTCGCCTCCGATGGTGCCGAGCGTGTCGCCGTTGGGCGCGGCGGATTGCTGCGCGGGGAATTTGGCGAGTCCGAAGTCGAGAATTTTTGCGTGACCGCGCGCGGTGACGAAGATGTTGGCGGGCTTGATGTCGCGATGGACGATGCCTGCGGCGTGCGCGGTTTCGAGGGCGTCGGCGACTTCGATGGAGATGTCGAGGAGGCGATCGAGTTCGACGGGATTGGCGTTGATGAAATGTTTGAGAGTCTGGCCGTCGAGAAATTCCATGGCGATGAAGGCGCGGCCTTCGGTTTCGCCGATGTCGTAGACGGTGCAGATGTTGGGATGGTTGAGGGCGGAAGCGGCCTGGGCTTCGCGTTGAAAGCGGGCGAGAGTTTGCGGGTCGGTGGCGACGTTGTCGGGCAGGAATTTTAGGGCGACGAAACGATGGAGGCGGGTGTCTTCGGCTTTGTAGACGACGCCCATGCCGCCGCCGCCGAGTTTTTCGACGATGCGGTAGTGGGAGATAGTTTGGCCGATCAAAGTTGGGTCCGGATTGGTCGGGGGAATGGTAGGGGGTGACGGGGGCGAAGTAAAGATGGAATGAGGTTGGGGAAAGGAGGGAGGGGAGCTACGAGATTTGACACTTTCTGCACCCGATCGCTGTTGGACCTATTTGGAAATCGGACACCCACCTTTGCTGGCTGCAGACTTCCTGTGTTGCAATCACATCTGTGCCACCTTTGCTAATTGCGTTAGTTGGAGCCGATCTTCCGATCCGATGGGATCAGCCTCGCACGTGGCCTCCGTTCTTCTATATCTGGCTGGCATTTTTTCTGGCGAGCCCCCTCCTCTCGTTATGGCGCTGGATTCGAAGAGAAACCCAAAAAACTTGGCCCACGACGGTGGGTCAGATTGTTTCTACGCAGCTCGATGAGCCCAAACGCTTTTTCGGTCTAGCCACACGGTCGGACCTAAACCGGACGGGCCTGCTGTCGTATTCCTATGTGATTTCCGGAACCACATATGTCGGAACCTCTAAGCGAAAATTTAGCTCCGAGCTCGAAGCTGAAGATTTCTTTCGTGGTCTCGCAGGTCAAGCCGTCGCCGTCAGCTACAATCTCGACAAACCTTCTTCGTCGGTGTTGTTGGATGGCGCGGTTGAGGATGCGCTCGCCAGGCGCCCGCCCTTTTCCCCGAATCCCGCGTTCCTCGCGGAACGAGCTTTGCCCGCTTGGCTGGAGCCGCTTCTTGGATTATTGGCGCTTGTGTCCCTCATAGGTTTGCTTCTCAGTTTGTGGGTTCACATCGGAGCTTTATTTGGCCGTAAAGTCGCACCGGAATACTTTTTCTGGGGATTGCATGCGGGCATCTTTGTCGTCTGGATTCCGGCAGTATTCATAATTCAAAAACGTGTCGGCTACACACGCGGGCCGGACGTCTGGAAGAAATTTTTCGAGGGCGCGCCGGACGGCCTAAGGTCTTTGGTGTATTTTTTCGGCGTCTATGCATTCGTGAATTTCGCCCTGTTTATGATTCAGAATCCAATGGGCGGCGAAGGCGACATGCCTGCCGTTTGGCGCGGATTCTCGGGTCATTGGATGGCTTTCTACTCAGCTGCCCTCGCAATTTTCCTCGCTGCAATGAATTTTCAGCGGTCTAACCAACCAAACGATCGGTAGTTTCCTCCCAGGCCAGGAGTGAGGTGAAATCGTGCCTGGATCGTCGCGCGCGCGGAGCGAAATGAGCGTCGCGCGATTAACGTGCCACCGGCCTGAGATGGAAATTAGGATTTTGGCGATACGGCGCTCAATGCGTTCGGCGCATCGAAACGGGATGGGGGTTCGCATGGCGGGAGTGTTTCGGAAACTCGTCGTCGCGATCGACGGATGAAGAGAGACTGGGTTGACCGGCGTGATGGGTATCTTGCAACCTTGTAGGGAGTAAGGCGGGGGTTGGGTAGCGACGGGATGAGTTTGACTCATATTAATGGGGCGTTGAATTTGTTGGGGCAGGCGGAGACGGCTATGCCGCTGGTGGCGCCGCGTTTGCCTGCGGGGGCGGAGGGGCCGCGGCTGGATGTGGGTTGGGGAGAATTTCATCAGGGAGTTGGGAGCAACGTGCAGACGTTGTTTGCGCGGGGCGCGGCGAAGAGATTTCTCAGCGGGGGATTTTTTAAAGATTGCTGGATTGAGTCGCGGTGGCCCCGGCGGGCGATTGTGGCGGCGCTGTTGTGGCACGTGGCGTTTTTGGCGATGCCGTTTCCGAAGGGCGCTCTAGGGCCGAAGAAAGTCTCGGGGCTGGAGAATTTTCAGCTGACGTGGTCGGGGCCGATTCAGGATTTGCCACTGTTGGAGATCCCGAAGGCGCGCGCGAAAAGTGTGGCGAAGGCGGCTGCGGTCGATCCGGCGCCGCAACCGGGAGCGGATGCGTTTCATCCGCGGCAGAGAATTTTTACCGATCCGGTGCGGCCTACGCATGCGAAGCAGACGCTGGTGAATCCGAAAGCGCCGATGGAGGCGCCGAAATTGTTGCCGGAAATGCCGAACATGGTGGAGCTTGCGGCGACGACGGGGCCGGCGAAGCCGAAGATTACGATCAGCCAAGATGCGTTGAAGCAGATGCATCCGCATGAGCGGCGCGTGAAATTGGTGAAGGTGGCGCCGCCGGAAGATGCGCCGATGATGGAGCAGCAACCGATTGCGTCGGAGTTGAATATTCCGGCGACGGAGAACGCGCCGGCGCGGCCGAAGCTGGAAATTAATGCGGGAGTGGCGCCGCGTGCGGCTCGGCGCAATGCGGCGGGGGAAATTGCGGCTGCGCCTGCGCCGGAGATTGGGGCTTCGTCGGCGGCGGGTGGGGCGAGCGCGCAGACGTTGATTGCGTTGTCGGCGACGCCGGGACCGGCTGCGCCTGCGGCACCGCCGGCGGGAAATTTGGCGGCGAAGGTTTCGATCTCACCGGATGGCGGGAAGAAGGGCGGGTCGGTTGATCCGAATACGGGCGGCGGCGGGAAGAGTCCGGTGGGAGTGAGCATCAGCGGGGGGAATCCGCCGGCTTCGAAAAGTGGGATTTCGGGATTGGGCGCGGGGTTGGGAGCGCGGTCGATGCGATCGCTGTCGGCGCGGCCGCAGGAGCCGTCGGGATCAGAGGATGAAGCGGTGCGCGTGGGACCGCCGGATTTCAAGGCGCTGCCGGCGGGCGCGAAACCGGAGCAGGTTTTTGTGGGCAAGCGCGTTTATACAATGAATGTGAACATGCCGAATCTGAACAGTGCGACGGGAAGCTGGATTATGAATTTTTCGGAGTTGCATCGTGGCGATGCGGGTGGGCCGCATATTACGTCGACGGATTTAGCGTCGCCGGTAGTTCTGAAGAAGGTGGATCCGAAATATCCGCCGACGATGGTGGCGGAACGGGTCGAGGGCGAGGTTGTGTTGTATGCGGTGATTGGGAAGGATGGCTCGGTGGGGGAGATTCAAGTCGTGCGTGGGCTGGAGGATTTGTTGGATGAGAATTCGAAATCTGCCCTGGCGCAATGGAAATTCCGTCCCGCAATGAAGGCGGGCGAGCCTGTCGAAGTCGAAGTCATCGCGCATATTCCGTTTCGGATTCCGCCTAAGGAATAGCACTTCGTGATTGGTTGCCGATCCCGCCGACGGTTCGTTGTACGCCTGGTCCTATTGAATCTTGAATTCAGCGGCAGCAACGGCGTAAGCCCGTAGATCCCCGTTCAGTGCGGGGTTTTCCTGAAGATATCGATCGACGAGTTGTTTTGTGTCGGGATGGTGAAGATGGCCGAGCCCGTGGAGCGCGGATTTCTGACAAGTCTCGGAGTCGATGAACAAGACTCGCGATAGCGTGGCGAAAAATACGTCCTGCAACTTCAGATCATCACCGCCAAGGTCACGATTCCGATTGCCACAGTGCCAGTCATAACAGAGTGAATCCCACCACATAAAAACAGCGCTGTCCAACGGCTCCTTTATAAACAGCTTTTGAAACAGGTCAAACATAGATTCGATACACCGAATGCGAGTGACTTGCGGTAAGTCAGTATTGAAAATGATTCCGAGGACCGAACAATCGAGGTTGTGGCTTTGAATCGACCAAAAGGCAGCGTCCAGTTGCAGTTTCGAGAATCGCTCTCTTAGGTATTCCGGGTTTCTGAATAGTAGCAAGTAGAATTCGGAAACTTTGATCGGATCGAATGTCACTTCGGTGTGCCAATACCATACTTCCGGCTTGTTCGGGTCGAAATCCGGATTCGTTATTTCCCTTGAGAAGAGAAACTCGATGAATTGCTCGAAGGAAAATTTTGTGATGTCGACATGCTGCTGATCCATCAAACAAGTCTAGGATTTTGCGATCACATGATCAAACGATTCGAATCGCTAGAAATCGGACCTAGGGTTTGCACTCTCGGCGAGTTTTACGAGGGTGGCGAGGGCTTGGTTGACTGGGGTGGGGACGCCGAGTTCGGCGCCGCGGCGGGCGATGTAGCCGTTGAGGGAATCGATCTCGGTGCGTTTGCCGCGCTGGATGTCTTGGGCTGTCGAGGAGTAGACGGTCGCGAGAGTTTCGGCGACTTTGTAGGCGCCGTTGATGGCGTTCTGAGGATTTTCGAAATCGGGGAGATGGATTTTGGCGGCGCGCGCGACGGCGAGAAATTCGGTGACGAGGCTGGCGACGATTTTTTTTGCGTCGGAGCTAGCGGCGATTTCGCCGTAGCGTGCGTCACCGAGCGCGGAGATCGCGTTGAGCGCGCAATTCCAGGTGAGCTTGGTCCAGAGTTCGCCTTCGATGTTGTCTGAGATACGGCAGGGAACTTGGGCGCGTTCGAAGAGCGCTGAGATTTTTTCGGTGCGGGCGTTGCGCGGGCCGACGACGAGATCGCCGCGGCCGCCGTGCTTGACGGTGCCAGGCTCGGGGACGAATGCGCCGATGTAGACGACGGCGCTGATGGCGTCGATGTTGGCGGCGGCGCGGAGCTGGTCGGCGTTGTCGACACCGTTCTGCATGCTGACGACGATCGCATTGGGCGCGAGCAGCGGGGCGATGGCGCGGGCGGTTGCGGCGTTGTCGGTGGTCTTCACGCAGAAGAGGACGACGTCGGCGCCGCGGACGGCTTCGAGTTGATCGGAGGCTGCGACGCGGACGCGCTCTTTGAAGTGGAGCGTGTCGAGCAGGAGGCCGTTGGCGTTGACGGCGGCAGCGAATGGCGCGCGGCCGATCATGACGACGGGGGCTCCGGCGCGGGCGAGCATGCCGCCGAAGTAGCCGCCGACGGCGCCTGCGCCGACGACTGCGATTTTCGGCCAGGCTTGTTGCGAATCGGATTGCGGCGACGTTGAAGAATGCGACGGAGGCTGCGGCTCGCTGGGCGTTGCGCTCACGTGGTGATCACCGAGATCAGGCGATCGATGTCTCGCTCGGTGTTGAAGAGATACGGCGAGACGCGGATGTTGCCTTCGCGCAGGCTGACGATGATGTTTTCTTTGCGGAGCTTTTCGTAGAGAGCGACGGTTTTGTCGGGAGTGCGCGCGGTGAAACACGCGTAGGGGCCGCGATGCTCGCGATCGAGCGGGCTCGCGGGGATGCACCGATCTTTTGGGAGGCTTTCGAAAAGTTGGTCGATGAGTTTGTGCGTGTGGTCGAGCGCGTTTGGAGCGCCGACCTGCAAGACGAACTCGAGGCTCGCGTCGAGCGCGGCGTGATTGAAATAGTTCGCGGTTTCGGCAGCGTCCCAACGCTTGGCGCCGTCGGCGGGCTTCGGATTGGCCATATTCATGTTGTCGAAGCTGTGCTCCATTCCTTTTGCGGCCATCCAGTAGAAAGGGCCGGGGCGCATCGCGGCGACGAGATCGGGGCGGCCCCAGCAGAAGCCTGTGCCGAAAGGGCCGAGGAGAAATTTGTAACCGGCGGAGACGAGGAAGTCGATGTTCATCGCTTGCACGTCGATGGGGACTGCGCCACACGCCTGACTGGCGTCGACGAGCAGCAGCGCGCCCTGCGCGTGGCACGCAGCGCCGATGCGGGCTGCGTCGATGAGCACGCCGTTGTCGAAGCGCACCTGGCTGATCGAGACGAGGCGCGTGCGCGGCGTGAGCGCGGCGATGATGTCGTCGGCGTCGAGAAAGCGATCGCGCGGTTTCACAACTTTCAACACGATGCCTTCGCGCTCTTCCATCGGCTTCCACGTGGCGTATTGCAGCGGGAATTCGCCAGTGGCGGTGATGACTTCGTCGCCGGGTTTCCAGTTGAGGCCGTAGGCGATGCCGGACATGCCGGAACTTGCGCCGGTGGTGAGGGCGATGTCTTGCGGCTGCGCGTTAATTAATTGTGCGATCGAAGTGCGAATGCGATTCGGGGCGTCGAAAAATGCGGTGTCAGGAATGCGCTGCGGGAATTTTTTCCACTCGAGCGAGGCCTGCACGGCGCGGAACGAGACTTTGGGCATCGGGCTCTGGCCGGCGAGGTTGAGGTAGATCGCTTCCTCGTTGTCGAACCAGTGTTCGCGCCATTCGGTGTGTGAGGTTGGCGGGGCGATGGGAGATGGAGATGTAGCCATGTGGAATGCTCCTTGCGCTGAAGTTTCGGAGAGAAAAGGCGCGCGTACAACGGCCAAATTGGAAGAGGCGGGTGCGCGTGAATCGCGCTAGAAGTGGCCGCGGAGTTCGCGGAACGAGGGGAGGATCACCAATTTTCCGATGCCGGCTAGCACTGGCTCATGCTCCATTTGCCAAGTGTGCTGATGCGGGATGTAGACGGCGTTGAGGCCGATCTTCATCGCGGGATTGATGTCGCTGCGCGGGCTGTTGCCGATCATCCAGGCATGATTTTTTACGATTTTGTGTTTGTGGACGAGGAGATTGTAGGTCTCGGGATCTTTTTCGCTGACGATTTCGATGAACTCGAAAAATCCTTGGAGGCCGGAGCGCTCGACTTTGGCGGCTTGCTCGGCGGGCTGGCCTTTTGTAAAGAGAATCAGGCGATGGCGCTCGGTGAGGTAGGCGAGCGTTTCGGGAACGCCGTCGAGGATTTTGGGCGGCGTGCGCTCGAGATCGACGACGCGGTCGTGGATCTTGGCGAGAATTTCGCGTTCCGCTTTGTGCTCGGCGAGCTTGAGATAGGTTTCCTCGAGCGAGCGGCCGAAGCTGCGAACTCCGTAGCCGTACTGGCGGATGTTCTTGCGTTCGGTTTCGTTGAGGATGTGGCGGACGTACGCGCGCGTATAGCCGCAAGACTCGACGAGGGTGATGAAATCTTCGATTAAATTTTCGAAGAAGACGTTGTTTTCCCAGAGGGTGTCGTCGGCGTCGATGAGCAGGGTATTGCGGCGCATTGGAAATAGTCTAGCAGTGGAAGTGAGGATGAAGAAATTGCGTCACGCGGATTTGCGGGCGCCGGCAGAGAGTTTTTCGAGCATGATGCGGGCGACTTTCTGGAGCTCGCCGAAGCGCGTGATGTAGTCCTGAAATTCCGCATTCATCACTTGCGCTTCGTTGGGCGCGAGCTGGATGCGCATGATCATGTCGCGCAATTTCACGGGATGCGGCAGGAGTGCGTCTTCGTTGAGTTCTTCGAGTGCGATGGACGGATCGTAGTGATACATGTCGCGGCTCCCGATGAGCAATAGAGTTTGGCCGGCGCTTTGTGCCCACGCTGACGCTGATGACTTGATGTTATACCGGGCGGAAGGTGACTTGACCAAAAATCGAACTACACAGCGGAAGCAGCCGACGGAAGAAACTCGTAGCGTTCGATTTTTGCCGCGACGCCGACGTGGCCATCAACATTCAATTCGACGCGAACAATCTGTCCGCGGCAGCGAATATCAACCTCGGTGTTTTGTGCGATTTGCTTCGGCAGGGTAAGCACAAATTCGATTTCAGTGCCGACTTCGAATTGCGCTTCCGCGAGGAAGTAAAGTCCCTGATAGCTGACGTCGCGGGTTTGTGTGCGGAGTTCGCTGCTGCGCGCTTCACGGGGAAGTACCCTAAGCGGCAGACTCATCGTAAATCGCCGGGCTACGCGCCGTTCCGATCCATCAGCCATACAACATCTCCCCGATCGCGATCGCGACGAAATTATGCCAAACGGTACACCGCGCGGGGGCGGGACGCAATCCGAAAGTGCCGGAATTCTGTCCTAGTACGAGAGGGGTACCGGTTTGTGCAACGCGTTCGTGCGCCTTGAGTTATCCACGTACTAGAGCCGTTATCGTGGAGGGCAATGGACCGGCGCGAACATCATCGCGTCCAGCTCCGTCTGCCCGCACGACTCCGCTGGACGACGCCCTTCGGCCAGAAAACCGAAGTGTGCACCACCGTCGATGCTTCGCGCGGCGGAGTGTTGGTGCCGTGCCGCGAGTCGCACGCCGAAGGCATGCCGCTGTGGATTACGTTTCCTTACGACAATTCGTTGATGGTTGCGCAGCCGGAAGTTTTGGCGCGCGTAGTGCGCACGATTGTCGTGTTGCGCGATGACGTTGCGAAGAAAAAGAATGGCAACGGCAACGGTCACGGGCATAGCAACGGGCATAGCAACGGTCATGGCAACGGACATCACAAAAATGGAAATGGTGCGAACGGTCACGGCGCGAATGGCAATGGAAACGGCCACAAGGATGGCAATGGCAATGGGCACGGCGATCATCGAGACGATAGCGCTGGCGTGTTCCGATCGCCTTCGGCGACGGAGGCCGCCGCTGTCGAATCGGCGCGCGGAGCTTCCGGTGAGCACGAGGAATCCAGCACGGCGACGGCAATTGCGGCGCGCCGCTCGGATATAGCAATTGCCACAGATTTTTCGACGCTGCTCGCGCTGCGATTCGAAATTGCGACGAGCCGTCAAATCGCTTCGTGTCGCGCTATTGTTCCATTGCGCGATGTCGAGCGGCGCGCGACGCCACGGCGCCCGCTTGCCGTGCCGGTGCGAGTGCGGACCGAGCGCATGCCGTGGTTCGAAGAGACGATGACTGTCGATTGCTCGGGCGACGGATTGAGGTTTCGCAGCAATCGCGAATACGCGCGTGGAGAATTTTTGGTAGTGTCGTTCGAGAGTGCAGCGACATCGCCGTGGCACGGCGTGACAGAATCGCTGTTGAGGGTGGTGCGCATCGAAAGCGAAGCTGACGTTGCGGAGTTGCAAGTCGCGGTGTGTCGGACGCAGCAGTTCAGCTTCCCGTTCTAATCACATTCCGATTCCGTTCTGATTTTTCAATTTCAACAAAATTGACTATCGTGGTAGCGGTTGCAATGGCGGTCGAGTCGATCGCAAATTTGCCGCCGCCGATTTTCTGCTTGCGCGGACATTCATCGATGGGACACGAATCGCGAAATTTATTTCTGGAAGGTCCGGAGGGCCGCCTCGAGGCGATCTTCTGGAAGCCGGAAGGCGATGTGTCTCCCTCGATGGCGGCTGTCGTGTGCCACCCGCATCCGCTGTTTGGCGGCACAATGCACAACAAAGTGGCCTATCAAGCGGCAAAATCGCTCGATGCGTTGGGGCTGGCGGTGCTGCGCTTCAATTTTCGCGGGACCGGGATGAGCGCGGGCACCCACGATCGCGGCCGCGGAGAACGCGGCGACGTCACGGCTGCGCTCGATTTTCTGGCACAGGAATTTCCGAACACGCCGCTGCTCGTCGCTGGTTTTAGCTTCGGCTGCTTCGTCGGTTTGCGCGTCGGTTGCAAAGACGATCGCGTCGCCGAATGCATCGGGCTCGGAACTCCGGTGAACAACACCGACTTTTCTTTTCTGCACGAATGTACGAAGCCAAAATTATTTGTTCACGGCGAAAACGACGAATTCGGCGATGTCAAAAGAGTAGAAGACTTGGTGAAGTCATTGCCCGGCAAAAAGCGATTCGTGGAAGTGCCGGACGTGGACCACTTTTTTACGGGCAAACTGAAAGAGGTTGACGCGGCAATCGCCGCGTGGATGATGGAGCGACATCAGGGTCTAACAAAGACTTCTGACTAGAGGACTTATGGCAAAAGTTACAGGATTGGGCGGAGCATTTTTGCGCGCAACGGATCCGAAGGCGCTCTACGCCTGGTACGCGGCAAATCTTGGAGTCAACGCGGAAGGCGGATTCATCATGTTCCAGCGCGAAGAGGCGCGCGCCTACTCGCTTGTGACATTTTTCAAGAAGACTTCGGATTATTTCCCGCTGACACAGCCGGCGATGCTGAATCTGCAGGTAGATGACCTCGACGGAGTGCTGGAAAAATTGCGTGCCGGGGGAGTGGTCGTCGATCCTAAGGTCGACGATTCGGAGTACGGAAAGTTCGGCTGGTTCACCGACCCCGAGGGAAATCGCGTCGAGTTGTGGCAGCCTCCGGCTGACTAGAAGCGTTAGTCTGTCGCGAACCGCCGCGAGACCGAAGATAAATGTCGATCGATCCCGACAATCCGGTCATGAAGTTGTGCGCGGCGGGTATCAGCGCCGAGATGGCAGGACTTCGCGACGAAGCCTCGAAGCTCTATCAGGAAGCATGGGACGCGAAAACGAATGATTACGAGGCGTGTATCGCCTCGCACTATTTGGCGCGATTGCAGAAGACGCCGGAAGAGTCGCTGCATTGGAATGCGGAAGCCTTGAGATTCGCAAAGTTGGCGGCAGATGCCGGACTGCAGGAATTTTTCCCGTCGCTGTATTTGAACCTCGGCAAGTCTCACGAAGATTTGAACAATTTCACTGAGGCGAGGAGATTTTATTCGTTGGCGGAGAGGGCCAGCGGCGTGCTGTCCGACGGCGAGTACGCGGAGACGGTGCGCCGCGGCATTCGGCGAGGATTAGAGCGGGTGAAGAGCGTCGACACGCCAATGAACTTGCCGCAAACTCAGTTTTAGGAATGATTTTCGCGGACAAGATGCGACGCAAACGCCGGCAACCTGCGAAACGCGACGTGAACGAGCTCGGAAATCGAATAGAGCTGCAAGCCGAGTTGCTGAAATAAAATCGCGAGAGATTCCCGCGAGTAAAGTGAAACGTGGCCGTTGCGCGGCCCGGCATACCACCAGTGCAGCCGCTGCTGATCGAAATCGGCGGGCTGCGTCAGCGTCGAAAACAAGATAATTCCTTCTTCGGCGAGCAGATCGCACATTTCCGCAGCGGTGCGTGAGGGAAACGGCGTGTGCTCCATCACTTCGAAGCAGGTGATCAGGTCGAAACGGCGCGATGGGCGCTCGGTGAATCCGGAAAATGGATCGTACGTCGTGGCGCTGAATCCTTGTGAAGCGAGATGGCTGGCGAACACACCGTTGCCGCCGCCGAAATCGAGAATCGCGATGGATTCGCGCGCGGCGCGAAACGTGTTGGCGACGACACTCGCGTTGCTCAGCGGACGCGCGGAAGTGTAGTCGGGGTCGACGTAGATGTAGCTGGAGTTGTAGACGTGCGCGAGAAATGCTTCTGCGGACCAATCGTCAAACTCATCTGTGAACGCGAAACCGCAGGCCGTGCAGCGGTGATAGTAAATCGGACGGCCCGAAAGCGGCAGCCGACTGCCTTGCGCCTCGATGCAGCTTTTGTGAAAGTCCACGACGCCGAAGAGCGGGCTGGGGCCGCTGCAAATTTTGCAGTCGCGCGCTTCGGGAGTGACGACCATGAACATTTCGTGGGCTTAGTTGTGCGGCGACCGATGCGACGCGGGATTTTGCGGTGTTGCGGTGGAGGCGAGCTGTTGCAATTCGGCGTGAATGCGCTCAATCACGCTGGACCAATCGTTGGCGGCGCGCTGGCGAAACAAACGCGCGGTCGGATACCACGGACTATTTTGGCGATCGAGGAGCCAGCGCCAGTCGGGGTTGTGCGTCAGCAAAATCCACACAGGCTTGCCGAGCGCGCCCGCAAGATGCGCGACAGCGGTGTCGACCGTGACGAGCAGATCGAGATTGGCGAGGGCCGCAGCTGTGTCGGCGAAGTCGTTGAGATAGCCGGAGAGATCGACGAGATTCATGTCGATCGGCATTTCGAGCAAAGCTTTTGCGGCGGCGCCTTTTTGCAGCGAGTAGAACGTCGCGCCGGGAATTTCGGTGAGAGCGCAGAGTTGCGCTAGCGGGATCGATCGCTGCGGATCGCGCGTGTGACGCGGGCTACCGGACCAGACGAGCCCGACACGCAAGCCGGCGTTACTTGATGCCGCGAAATGTTGCGCGAATTCGCGCGCGAGTTGAGGTTCGGAGTGTAGGTACGGGATCGACGCGGGAATCGAAGCGAGATCGGTGCGAAAAACGAAAGGCAGAGACATCAGTGGACTCTGCCACTCGAAATCGGAAAGGCGGCTGCCACGCGTAACGACCTGCGCCGTGGCGCCGAGCGCTCCTTCGATGAGGCGGCGAAGTTCGGATGGAACTTCGAGAGTGACTTTGGCGCCGCGCGCCACGACCATCGGCACATAGCGAATGCATTGCAGCGTGTCGCCAAGTCCCTGCTCGGCGTGCAGCAGGATGCGTGCACCGTCAATGCTTTGGCCGAGCCACTGTGGTTGCGTGAAATTGCGCTGCGCGTTGCGCAACATCTTCGTTTGCCAGCGATATTCGTAGTTGTGCCAGCCGGCGGCAAAATCTCCGTGCAGCAGATGCATCAGGCCGACGTAGTAGAGCAGCTCGATGCAATTGGATTTTGTCGCCAGGGCGCGCCGGTATTCGGCGGTGGAGAAATCGGCGCCGAGTTGGCGGCATGCGTCGAATGCGTTGAGAAGATCGTCGCGTATCCAGCGCCGCGGATTTGCCGGCGCAGTTCTATCGGCGAGGGGTGCGCCGCTGTTGCTGATCGCATCTGGCTTCAGCGCGAGGGATTGATCGTAACGACCGAGCGCGCCGCGATAGTCGCCTTGGTCGAAGAGCACGTGTCCGAGGTTGCCGTGCGCGCCAGGCAGATTCGGATTCAATTCGATCGCGCGCAGGCAAGATTGTTTCGCGCCCGCGAGATCGCCTTGGCGCCACAAATACCCGCCCCAGTTTCCGTGAGCTTCGGCGAAATCGGGATTCAGCGCGATCGCGCGGCGAAGCAATTCTGCTGCGCCGTCGTAATCGTCGAGCCCCTGCAACGCCGCCGCGAGGTTGCTCATCGCTTCGGGGAGATCGGGCTTGAGAGTCAGCGCGCGGCGAAACGCGTCCGCGGCTTGCGCGAATTCCTTGAGTTCATGCAGGACGATGCCGAGGTTGTAAGTCGCCTCAAAATCGTCCGGCGCGATCCGAATTACTTGCTCGTATTCGGCGGTAGCTTCGGGGAGACGAGCGAGGCGTTGCAAAGCGTGCGCGAGATTGAAGTGATACGCTGCGCATCCGGGCTGCAACGCGATCGCTTGCCGGTAGCGGTCAACCGCGGCGAGCCACTCGCCTTGTTGCAATTTTGTGTTGCCGAGATTGTAGAGCGCGTCGGCGTGGTTCGGTAAGAGCCGCAGCAGATCGAGAAAGCACGTCTCGGCTTCAACGAAGTCGCCGCGGTCGGCGAGCGAGTTCGCAAGGCTGTGCAGCGCATCGACATGATTTGAATCGAGCGCGATCGCTTGGCGATAGCTGGAGACAGCGCGCGCAAGATCGCTCGCGAGTCGGTACGTATTGCCAAGATTGTTGTGATAGTCGGCCGCGCGCGGGTGGCGGGCGATGGCGGATCGGATGAGTCGCTCGGCCTGAGCGTAGTCGCCGTTTTGCTGAGCGATGACACCAAGCAAGTGCAATGCGTCGGCATGATCCGGTTCAAGCCGCAAGATGTCGCGGTAGCATGCTTCGGCCTCGGCAAGGTTGCCGGACTGATGATGAGCCAGGCCGCGCGCCATTGTTGCGGCGATCTGCGCGGCATTTCGAGGTGAAGATTTGGGAGCGAGAGTCAGCATCGCGTCGGTACGCGGCGATTGAAGGAGCAAGCCTTGCGCCAAAGGAAAGTACGGCGGCGCCTTTGAAATTGCTCGATTGCTTAGAGTTCTTTCACCCTCTCGGACTATTTTCGCGCCGACTGACCATTGAGGTGGCTCATGATGGCTCTATCTGGCACGCTCCAGTTCCATTTTGGGATTCGCGCGATGCTTTTTGACTCGGCGCGGGCCCGGCACTATACTCGCGGCCGATTTGGCGCGGACGAGTTACGAGGAGATGCTGCGATGGCTTTTGTTCGAGCGGCGGCGGCCAGCGAGATTCCGGTCGGCACCATTAAAGAGGTCAACGTGGCAGGAACGGCAGTGGCCGTCGCGAATATTGGCGGCGACTACCACGCCATCAATAACACCTGCCTCCATCGGGGCGGACCGCTTGGCGAAGGGATGCTGGAGGGTAAAATCGTTACATGCCCTTGGCACGGCTGGCAGTTTGACGTGACCAGCGGGAAGTCTGTTCAGAACCCGGCGGCCGGTGTCGCCTGCTACCCGACGGAACTGCGAGCGGGTGAAGTCTTTGTGGATTTAGGATAGCTCAACCCCAGTAAGTAGATGACGGGCAAAGGTTTAGCCGTTAATTAGTGCGGCTCAGATCGTAACTGGCGCCAAGTCTTCGTTTTCCTCAGTTGACAGCCGCCTAACCCTCACATTTTATTTCGCTTTTCTCTGCCTCCTGTGTATAGTGCCGACTCGACTAACTCAAATAATCGATGGCACTTCCAACCCCCCAACGACACTACTGGATCTTCAGCTCCGACCCGCATCACTACCATTGGGATACCCTTTTTGTGAAGGGCAAGGAAATGTGGCACGGCGCGGCGGGCAAGCAAGACGCGATTCGCGCACTGAAACAGGTCCGCAAAGGCGACCGCGTGCTCTGCTACCACTCGGCTCCCGAGCGCTCGCTATATTCCATCGCCGAAGTGACGCGCGATCCTTACCCGGATCCGCATGATTCTAAAGGAAAAAATCTGGTCGCTGATCTGCGGGCGTTTGATCGGCTGCCGCGTCAAGTGACTTTGGCTGAGCTGCGCGCGAATTCGGCGCTCAAAAAAGTGAAGCTGCTCAAGAACGTGCGCCTGTTGGTCTCCATGATCACCGATATCGAGTATCAAGAGATTCTGCGCATGGCCGGCATTGTGGCGACTCCGGGCATACCGCTGCCGTAGCTTTCTACTAGAAGTGGCGCCGACCGGTCCGGCAACCGGCTCGCTGCACAGTTTCCCGAACTCGATTGGGGGGGTGCAGCATGAAGTGGTTCAGCCGCCTTGGGATTCTCGGTATTTCCTTCCTCACCGCTATGCCGCTTATCGGACAAAACGCTCCGCACGACGATTTGCTCGGCAACATCGCGAGCGGCAACACGCAGGTCATCGATCTCACCTACGCAATCAACGACAAGCTTGTGCCCTGGCCTGGCGACAAACGCTTCTTCGAGGCCAAGGATAACGCCACCGTCGAAAAGGACGGCGTCTTCACGCGCAGCTTCTGGATGCTCGAGCATTACGGCACGCACCTAGACGCTCCGATTCATTTTCCGCCGGGCAAGATTCCAGTCGACAAAATTCCGGTGAAACAATTGTTCGGCCCCGCCGTTGTGATTGACGTACAAAGCGAGAGCGCGAAGAACGCGGATTATTTGGTTGACGCGGCGCACGTTGAAGCATGGGAGGCGCGGCACGGCAAAATCCCTGCAGGCGCGATTGTGCTGCTTCGCACGGGTTGGTCGTCGCGTTGGCCCGATGTGCAGCGGTATCGGAATCAGGACGCGCAGGGAAAGATGCACTTCCCGGGATTTTCGGTCGAAGCGGTGAAGCTTCTGATCGATCGCAAAGTTAACGGCCTTGGCTGCGACACGCTGAGCGTGGACTACGGCGCTTCATCGGACTATCAGGTGCATCATCTCGGACTCGGAGCGGGAATCTACAATCTCGAGAATCTCGCTGACCTCAGCAAGCTGCCAGAAACCGGCGCGTTTCTGATTGTTGCGCCGATCAAACTCGAGGGCGGTTCCGGCGGTCCGGTTCGCGTGTTTGCGCTGCTTTCGAGCGCGCCGTAATGTCGAGCAACGAAATAGAGGCTGTCAGACTCTAGATTATGTGCGCAGCAAGAGCAGCAACGACCGGGGTGCGTTTCTGCTGAACTTTTTCGCGAAGCCATACGTCTCACGATAGGACTCCTCGTAAGGACGGTTCATGAGAAAAGTAAGTCGAAATCTTTTTGCGCTGGCGATCTTGTGCGCCGCGCTCTGTTTGTGTGGCGGCGCGCCGGTCGCGCTCGCGCAGCAACAGCAGGAATTTCCGGTTGCTACGAAGACGCTGAAAAACGGCATGAAAGTGCTGGTGCAGACCGACCACAACATCCCGAATGTCGCACTCTACATTTTCTATCGCATCGGATCCCGGAACGAACGCCCCGGCACCACCGGCATCTCTCACTTCTTCGAGCACATGATGTTCAACGGCGCCAAGAAATACGGCCCCGGCGAACTCGACAAAGTGATGGAAGCGAACGGCGGCTCGAACAACGCGTACACCACGCGCGATGTCACTGTATATCAGGATTGGTTTCCGCGTTCGGCGCTCCCGCTGATTTACGACATCGAAGCCGACCGCATCCGATATCTAAGCTTCGATCCCGAAAAAATTAAATCCGAGCGCGAAGTAGTCGCGTCGGAACGCCGCCTAAGCGTGGACAACGAAAATAGCGGCGTGCTCGACGAACAACTCTGGGCGACCTCGTTCATCGCGCATCCTTATCAGTGGCCGGTGGTCGGATGGATGAGCGACATCGAGCACTGGACGATGGCCGACCTGAAGCATCATTTCGAGATTGGCTACGCACCGAACAACGCGACAATGGTTGTCGTCGGCGATGTCTCGCCCGAGGAAATTTTCAAGCTTTGCGAAACGTACATCGAGCCAATCCCGACGCACGATCCGCCTTTGCCGGTAACGACCGTCGAGCCTCCGCAAATGGGCGAGCGCCGATTGGTCGTGCACAAGCCCGCGCAATTGCCGCTGCTGATGCTGGGCTACCATGTGCCGCAGACCAACAACGCAGATTTCTACGCCCTCAACGTGTTGCGCACGATTCTGTTTCAGGGCGAGAGTTCGCGCATGTACCAGCGGCTCGTCGACAAAGATCAAATCGCGCTCGATGTTTCGTCGGGGGCTGAGCCGGCATTCGATCCGACAATGCTGGAAATCGCGACGCAACCGAAACAGGGAATCGATCCACAGCAATGCGAGAAAGCAATTTACGAAGAACTCGAACGCGTCGCGAACACGCCGGTCACCGACAAAGAGTTAGAAAAAGCGAAGAACATTCGCCTCGTCGAATTTTACCGTCAGATGCGAACGATCAACGGCCGCGCCAACACGATCGGCACGTACGAAGTTTTCTTCGGCGATTACAACAAACTGTTCGACGCCGCGAAGAATTACTCGGCCGTGAGCAAGGAAGATCTTCTGCGCGTAGCCAAAACCTATTTCGGCGCGAACAATCGCACGGTTGCAACGCTGCTTCCCGAAGAAACGCCAAAGGCGGCGCAATGACGATGACACGCACACGCATCCGCGCTCGCGCAAATCGATCGTCCCTCGTCCGCTACGCCCTGGTCGCGTTGACTTTCGCTGCGACGCTGATCGCCGGCTCCTTCGCGCCCCTCGCCGCCGAAACTCTGCACATGCCGCCGCACGAAAAAGTCGTGCTGAAAAATGGCCTCACCGTTCTCCTCCTCGTGAAGCACGGCGTCCCGCTCGTAAATATCTCCACGATCGTAAAAGCCGGCGCCGCCGCCGACCCCGCTGGCCAAGACGGACTAGCCTCGACCACCGCCGGCCTGCTCCGCAAAGGCACGAAGACGCGCACCGCGCAGCAATTCGCCGCCGACCTCGATTACATCGGCGGCTCGCTCGAAACCGACTCGACATCCGACTACACCGTCGTCAACGTCGAATTCCTGACCAAAGATCTTGCGCGCGCCGTCGAACTCTACTCCGACGCGCTCTTGCACCCGACATTCCCCGACGACGAAACGACCAAGCTCCTCGCGCAATCCGCCGACGCAATCCGCGCCGCCAAAGACGATCCGCAATCGGTCGCAATCCCTTACTACTGCGGCTATCTCTACGGCACGCATCCCTACGGACGCTCGGCCAGCGGCGACGAAATCTCGCTCACAAAAATCCGCCGCGACGACGTCGTGAAATTCTACGAAGCCAACTACGCTCCGTCGAACACCATCATCGCGATCGCCGGCGAATTCAACGTCGACGAAATGAAAACCAAGCTCGAGCAAACTTTCGGCACCTGGCCGGCGCGCACGGTGAAGCCCGAAGCGATCCCTCCAGTTTCGCCGTCGAAGGGCAAGCGCCTCCTCCTCGTCGACAAACCCGACGCGTCGCAAGTTTACTTCGCGATTGGCAACACCGGCGTCACCGCCACCGATCCCGACCGCACCGCGATCCGCGTCGTGAACACAATTTTCGGCGGCCGCTTCACCTCCGAGCTCAATGAAGCTCTCCGAGTCGAATCGGGCTACACCTACGGCGCCGAATCTTTCTTCGACGATCGCAAAGCCGCCGGCCCCTTCGCCATTTTCAGCTTCACCAAAAACGAAACCACCACTCCCGCGATCGACCTCGCGCTCCAGGTGCTCGCCAAACTCCACAAAGACGGCGTCACCGAAGAGCAGCTCAAATCCGCGAAAAGCTATATCAAAGGTCAATTTCCGCCGAACATCGAAACGTCGCGCCAACTCGCGCGTATCATCGCATCGCACGAATTTTACGGACTAGGTGACGACGAAGTGAATCAGCTCGAAGCCCGCGTCGACGCGGTCACTCCCGAAATCGCCCGCCAAGTGATCCAGAAACATTTCCCGGCGGAAAATCTCGTCTTCGTCTTGATCGGGAAGGCGTCCGCCGTCGGCCCAGCAGTAAAAAAATACGCGCCCACGCAGGACATGAGACCGATCAGCGACCCAGGATTCTGGCCCGCGCCAGTAGCAAGCAAGAAGTAGCAGCCCAAAGGTTTCGATTCACACGGAGAAAAAATGCGTCTTCGACTCTTTTTGTTATTCGTCCTCGCGCTAACAATCACGTACGCAACGAAAGCCGCCGACGAGCCGCTGCTCGTCCACTATCCGACGCTCAGCAAAACGCAAGTCGTCTTCGTCTACGGCGGCTATCTCTGGAGCGTTCCGCGCGAAGGCGGCGAAGCGCGCCAGCTCACGACCGCCGGCCACGAAACTGATCCCATGTTTTCTCCCGACGGGAAATGGATCGCCTTCACCGGCCAGTACGACGGCAACATCGACGCGTTCGTGATGCCCGCCGAAGGCGGCACTCCGCGCCGTCTCACATATCATCCCGGTCCCGACGTCGTCCGCGGATGGACGCCCGACAGCAAGCGCGTGCTCTTCGACTCCGCGCGCGACGCCTACGCCGACTTCGATCGCCTCTACACCGTCGGCGTCGACGGCGGCTGGCCCGAAGTCCTCCCGATGTGGCGCGGCGAGGCCGCATCCTACTCCTCCGACGCAAAGCGCATCGCCTACGTCCCCAATCTAAAATGGCAAACCGCGTGGAAACGCTACAAGGGTGGCCAAACCACGCCCATCTACATCGTCCAACTTGACGATTTAAAGCTCGAAAAAGTTCCGCGCCAGAATTCCAACGACGACGATCCCGTCTGGTTCGGTGACGCCGTCTATTTTCTTTCCGATCGCGCGGGCTCCGTCGCGCTCTTCGCCTACGACACAAAATCCAAATCCGTGAAACAAGTTGTCGAAAACAATGGCCTCGACTTCAAATCGCTCTCCGCCGGCCCCGACGCCCTGGTCTACGAACAATTCGGCGAAATTTTCGTGTTGAATCCGCAAAACGGTAAGCCGGTCAAGGTAAACATTCATATTTCCGGCGACCTTCCCGCCACGCGCCCGCACTACGAAAAAGTCGGCGACAAGATCGAAAACGCGGCCATCTCTCCCACCGGCGTACGCGCCGTCTTTGAAGCACGCGGCGAAATTCTCAGCGTTCCCGCCGAAAAGGGCGATGTACGCAATCTCACGCGCACCACGGGAATCGTCGAACGCGATCCGTCCTGGTCGCCCGACGGAAAGTCGATCGCGTTTTTCTCCGACGAATCCGGCGAGTACGCCCTGCACATCGTCGATCAGTCCGGCGCCGGCGCCGCAAAGAAAATCAACCTCGGCAATCCGCCGTCGTATTTCTACGGGCCAGTTTGGTCGCCCGACAGCAAGAAAATCGCTTACACCGACAAGCGCCTCAACTTCTGGTATGTCGACGTCGAAAAAGGCGCGCCCGTCAAAGTCGATTCCGATCGCTTCGAAGATCCCAGCTTGCAACTCGCCGTGGCTTGGTCGCCCGACAGCAAGTGGCTCACCTATTCCAAATTTCTCGAGAGCCATCTGCGCGCGATCTTTGTCTATTCGCTCGACACCGCGAAAGTTTCGCAGGTCACCGCATCGATCGGCGACGCGCGCTATCCCGTCTTCGACAAAAGCGGCAAGTATCTTTTCTTCGCCGCCAGCACCGACGTCGGCCTTTCCGCCGGCTGGCTCGATCTCTCGAGCTACCAGCATCCGGTTTTGCGCAACGTTTACGCCATCGTTTTGAAATCCGGCGACAAATCACCGGTCGAGCCGGAGAGCGACGAAGAAAAAGCCGCCAACACGAAGAGCGACGACAAGAAGGACTCAGATAAGAAAGACGCTGACAAAAAAGACGGCGATAAGTCCAAAGACGCGGACAAGAAAAAAGACGACGATAAAAAGGACGACAAAAAGAAAGACGAACCCGCGAAAACCACCATCGATCTCGACGGCATCGAACAGCGCACCGTCTCGCTCCCAATCCAACCTGCAAACTACGTCGATATTTCCGAAGCCAAGGAAGGCGTGCTCTTCCTTTCCGAAATTCCCGACGTCCCGCGATTCGAGCGCGGCCCGCAAGCAATCTCCGTCACCAAGTTCGATCTAAAAACTCGTAAGACGGAACCGTTCCTTGGCAACGCTAACGCCTTCGCAGTCTCCGCCAACGGCGAAAAAGTTTTGTATCGCCAGGGACCCGGATGGTTCATCGCCGCCACTGCCGCCGCTCCGAAACCCGGCGAAGGCGCTCTGAAAGTTTCCGCGATGGAGGTTTACGTCGATCCGCGCGTCGAGTGGAATCAGATGTATCGCGAGGCCTGGCGCATCGAACGCGACTTCCTCTACGATCCGGGCCATCACGGATTGAACCTCGCTGCCGCTGAAAAGAAATACGCTCCGTATCTCAAAAATCTCGGCGGCCGTGCTGACCTCAACTATCTCTTTGACGAAATGCTCGGCGAAATCACCATCGGGCACATGTTCATCAGTGGCGGCGATGTGCCGCGGCCGCCAAGAGTCAAGGGCGGCTTGCTCGGCGCCGATTACAAAATCGAAAACGGACGCTACCGCTTCGCCCGCATCTTCGACGGCGAAAACTGGAATCCCGATCTGCGCGCGCCGCTCACCCAGCCGGGCGTCAACGTAAAGGTTGGCGAATACTTGCTGGAAGTGAACGGCGTCGAAGTAAAACCGCCCGCCGACGTGAACATGTTCCTCGAAAACACCGCCGACGAGCAGGTTCGCATCAAGGTCGGCCCGAACGCCGACGGAAAAGATGCGCGCGAACTCACCGTCGTGCCTGTCGGCGAAGAAGATGGACTCCGCACGCGCGCGTGGGAAGAAGACAATCGCCGCAAGGTCGACGAACTCAGCGGCGGCAAACTCGCTTACGTTCACGTTCCCGACACGAACATCGGCGGTTATCTCAATTTCAATCGTTTCTATTTCGGACAGGTCGGCAAACAGGCCGCCATCATCGACGAACGCTACAATCACGGCGGCGAAATTGCCGACTCGATCATCGACTTGCTCGAGCGGCCGATGCGAAACTGCGCGATCACGCGCGAAGGAGAAAAATTCTGCTCGCCGCTCGCACAAATCTATGGCCCTAAAACGATGATCATCAACGAAATGTCGGGTTCAGGCGGCGATGCGCTGCCGTGGATGTTCAAACAGGACAAAGTCGGCCCGCTCGTCGGTACGCGCACGTGGGGCGGACTCGTCGGCATCTGGGGCTATCCGGTGCTGATGGACGGCGGCCGCATCACCGCGCCACGCGGCGCGATCTACGGATTGCACGGCCAGTGGGAAGTGGAAAACATTGGCATCGCGCCTGACGTGGAAGTCGAAAACGACCCGGCTTCCGTCGCGAAAGGTCACGACGCCCAACTCGAAAAAGCGGTCCAGGTCACGCTCGATGCATTGCAAAAGCATCCGGTCGTGATCCCGGATCATCCGCCGTATCCGAATTACCATCAACAATGATGGTGTAAAAAGCCTGCTTTTATTTTTCGCTGTCGCTCAGCGTTTTTGAGTAGAGCCACGGATAAAGCTTCGGCTCATCGTAGGCCTTATCCCACGAAACGTGTTTCACGCCGGGATATTCCGTGTAGTGCACCTCCGCGCCGATCGCTTTCATCGCGTCCGCCATCCGTTGCGACTCGGCGACCGGAACAATGTTGTCGTCCGCTCCGTGAAAAATCCACACCGGCACCTTGCCGACTTTCGCCGCGGCATCGGTGTACGCCTTCGGTCCATCTGGCGGCGAAAAATTCACCAACTCCGGATGCGCTTTCAGCGTCGCGACCGGCGGATGAATTCCGCCGCAAATAATCACCAGGGCCGCAAACGTGTGCGGATATTTTTGCGCCAGATACCAGCTCCCGTAGCCGCCCATCGAAATGCCGGTCAGATACGTGCGGTCCGTGTCGCCGTGAAATTCCTTCGTCGCGTCGCGCAGCGCCGTCATCGCCAGGTCGCCCATCGGCGGCTCCGTCCACCACGTGTTCTTGCGGCATTGTGGCATCACCACGATCGCGTGAAAGTGGCCCCGGTCGCTGCGAATCGCGGTGCCGATGCCAACGTCGGTTTCGTCCATGCCGTCTTCGCCGCGTTCACCCGAGCCGTGCAGAAATAAAATCACCGGCCATCGCTCGTGCGGCGTCCAATCGTCGGGAATAAAAACTTGATATTTGTAGGTGTCGCCGTCGATTTTTACCGTGCGGTCCAGAAATCCGGTTTCGTGCTTGGCTTGCGCGCAGAACGCCGTGGCGAAAAACACCACCACAAGCGTCGCCACTTTCGCGCAAATGTTCCGCAAGACAGCCCTCCGCAATTGCGACTGTATCATGACAAATTCGATGCTTTGACAGGCCGATTGGCATGCAGCGTCGGAACGTTCCGCGTGTCTTGAGTGCTAACGCGAGCGCGGTGAGGCGATTGTGATAGCGTGAATTGGATACGAAACAATGCCTGAACTTCCCGAAGTCGAAACAGTGGTGCGCGGCCTGCGGCAATCGGTTCTTGGCCGCAAGATTCTGTCGGTGTGGATCGGCAAGAGCGATTTCATCGACAATCCGGCGGAATTCACGCGTCTGAGCGGCCAGAAAATCGCCGCGATCGAACGATTCGGCAAGTTCATGTTGCTGCGATTGGCGGTGGGCGAAGAAATCGCCGTTGCCGCAGCGGATTCCGTTGCAGTGATCGAAGCCGTCGTCGAATCTGCTGCGAACTCGGGCGCTGAAAATGACGCGGCCTCGCTGCTGGTGCATCTCGGAATGACGGGACAACTCGCTCCGAGCGCCGCCGAGATTCCATTCGACAAACACACGCACGTTTCGTTCACGCTCGACGATGGACGCGAACTTCGCTACACCGACCCCCGCCGCTTCGGTCGCATGGCGTATCTCACAGCAGAGTTGCTCGCAAAAGAAGTCGCCGGTGCTGGTGCCGACCCGCTCGAAGTGAGCCCCGCCGAATTCGACGAGCGTGTTCGCTCGCGCAACTCGCGCATCAAGGCGTTGCTTCTCGATCAAAGCGTGCTCCGCGGTGTCGGCAATATCTACGCCGACGAAAGCCTTTGGCGCGCGAAGATCCATCCAGCCCGCGTCGGCTCGACGCTGAGCCCGAAGGAAGCCGCGACCCTGCGCAAGGTCCTGCAAGATATTTTGAATCGCGCGATTATCATGCGCGGCTCCTCGATCTCGGATTTTCTTGACGCCAACGGCGAGCCGGGAGAATATCAGCGCCATCATCGAGCTTACGGACGAGAAGGGAAACCGTGTTATCGGTGCCGCACTCCGATCCGGCGCGTAATCGTTGCGGGACGAAGCAGCTATTTTTGCCCAAAGTGCCAGTCTGCGCCGCGCCAGCGCAAGTCGAGACGCCGTAAGGGCAACAAATCTCGCCATCATTCCTAACGCATGTTCGAGAAAATCATCCCGCCTGCTAAGGGGCCAACGACTTGGCTGCATCGAGACGTCAAGAAAATGATCGTGCTGGTGTTCGGAGGCGTGGGCCGAGTTTTGCTCGGCATCGGGGCGGCCGCCGTCTTTCTTTTATCGAACTTCCTGTACATGGCGATTGGCCTTGCTGTGGTGATGGTTGGAGGCGCCTTTTTAGTGAGCGCGGAATATTTTCGAGATAAAGACCCAGAGGAGAACGGATGAATTCGCGTCGAAGCGTCGCGTTCGTATTGACTGCTGCTCTCATTCTGATCGCGGTGCGCGCGGGTTTTGCGCAACCTCCGCCTGCGCCCGACGGAACGTATCCGTACGCAGGCGACGACGCGCGCATCCTCGCTGAAATCCAGAACAACAGCGAGGCGATGGCAAATCTCGAATATCTGTCGGACAGCATCGGCGCGCGCCTCTCGGGAACGCCGGGGCTGAAACGCGCGAACGAGTGGACGAAACAGAAATTCACCGAATACGGCCTGACAAACGTGCATCTCGAGCCGTGGACCGTCGAGCGGCCGTGGACGCGCGGCAAGGCCAGCGCGCGCATCACCGCTCCGGCGGAGCATCCGCTGACGATCGCGTCGGCGGCATGGTCGCCCGGCACGGCGGGAGCGGTACATGGACCGGTCGTTTACTTCGATGCGAAAGAAAAAAAAGACTTCGAGAAATTTCGCGGCAAATTAAAGGGCGCGATCGTCATTTATCAGGAGCCGGCAAGTCTTTCGCCACAGCAGCCGGTGGACCCGTATCGCGCGTTTAAAAGGCCGATGCAAAAGCCGCCTGCGCGAATCGGAGAGTTGCCCGAAGGCGATCCGTATGAGGCGCTGCTGCAGGCGGAAAAAGATACTTATACGTTTTGGAAAACGGAAGGTGTCGCGGCGGTGCTGCGCGATTCCAACAAGCCCGAAGGTTTGCTGAATATGACCGACATCAGTTTGTCGCGCTATGCCGAGGGATTGGTTCCGACGGCGTTCATCACCGGCGAAGGTTACCGGATGATTTGGCGTCTGATAAAACATGGCCCGGTCACCGTCGAAATCGAAATGTCGAACACGTTCGGCACGAAACCCGTCGAGGTCTACAACACCGTTGCCGATCTGCGCGGCTCCGAAAAGCCCGATGAAATGGTGATCATCGGTGGCCATCTCGATTCGTGGGATTTGGCGACTGGCTCGACTGACAATGGCACAGGCTCGATGGCCGTGCTCGAGGCGGCGCGTGCGCTCGCGAAGTTGAAACTGAAACCGAAGCGCACAATTCGCTTCGTGCTGTTCGCCGGCGAAGAGCAGGGACTCTACGGCTCGCAGGAATACGTCAAAACGCACCAAAACGAGCTCGAGAAAATTTCAGCCGCGCTCGTGCACGACACTGGGACGGGTCGCGTATACGCAATCGGAATGCACGACAACTATCAGGATCGCGAACTCGTCGATCAGGTGCTCACGCCGCTGCCAGAATTGAAATTGCTTGAGCCGAGCATGGCGCGCTCTTACGGCACCGATCATCTTTCGTTCGACGAAGTGGGAATCCCTGGATTTTTCTGCATGCAGGATCCGGCGGAGTACCGGTTTACGCATCACAGCCAAACCGACACATTCGACAAAGTGTGGAAGGATGATTTGAATCAGGGCGCGCAAGTGTTGGCGACGTTCGCGTACAACACGGCGCAGCTTCCGGGACTGTTGCCGCGACGTCCGCTTCCGTACAATCCCGCGCCGAAGCCTGCAGCGGCTGGCAGTGCAGCTACAAGCGCGCCTGCACCGGATCCCGTCGCGGAGATGGATAAAAAAATTATCGAGCAGGTGAAGAAAGACCAGCCGGCGTTGAAAGCCGATCTGACATATCTCGCCGATCGCATCGGGCCGCGGCTCACGGGTTCACCGCAACTCGATCGCGCGAGTCACTGGACCGAAGAACAATTCAAGACGGCAGGATTCGCGAACGCGCATCTGGAATCGTGGCAAATCGCGAATAGCTGGACGCGCGAGCCTGCGAGCGGACGAATTGTTTCGCCGGCGGAGCAAAATCTAACGCTGGCTTCGGGCGGATGGTCGCCGGGCACGAACGGCACGGTGCGCGGCAACCTCATCGGTGTTTCGTTTCACACGGCGGCGGATCTCGATCAGTATCACGGCAAATTGAAAGGCGCGATCGTGTTGATGGGCGCGCCGCGTGAAATGGAGTTGCTGGAAAATTGGATCACCACGCCGTGGGACGTTGAAGCGAGTCCCCTCGTGCACCCGAAAAATGACCGGACGTATTCGTCAGATGAAGGACGAAAAATCCGCGAGGCGATGACGAAGTTGATCGAGGAAGAAAAGCCGCTCGCGGTTCTGTACGGATCGGAGAAGGAATTCGGCCTGATGAATATGAGCAGCGCGCTTTCGCGGCAGTACGCGCCGGCGGCGGCTCCGACGGCGTACGTCGCGCGCGAAAGTTATTTGCAGATGTGGCGGCTGATGGAACAGGGCGCGGTTGAAGTGGAGTTAAACCTCGGCGGGAAATTGAGCGGGAAGCCGGCGGATGTATACAACACGGTTGCGGAAATCCGCGGGAGCGAGAAGCCGGATGAAGTTGTGATCATTGCCGGCCATCTCGATTCGTGGGACTTGGGAACGGGCGCGACCGATAATGGAGCCGGCGCGATGGCGGTGCTGGCGGCGGCGCGCGCACTGCAGAAGCTTGGCGTGCAGCCGAAGCGCACGATTCGCTTTGTGATGTTCACCGGCGAAGAGCAGGGGCTGAACGGCTCGCGTGCGTACGTGAAAGCGCATGCCGCCGAGTTGCCGAAAATTTCCGCGCTGCTTCTGCAGGACATCGGAACCGGAAAAGTTCTTACCGTTGACATGATGGGAAATTATGCGGCGCGCGAAACGATGGATCACGTTTTGTATCCGCTTGCTGCGGAGCCGACGATTGGTTTGTCGGAGCCGACGTTGCGCACGGAAGGCGGATCGGATCACGTTCCGTTCGACGAAGCGGGCGTGCCTGCATTTTTTTGCGTTCAGGAAAGAGCTGACTACGACAAGATGCACCATTCGCAGGCGGACACCTTGGATCACGTTCGTTGGGACGATCTGACCGAGGGCGCGCAGGTGATGGCGGTGTTTGCATATAACGTTGCGCAGCTTCCGGATTTGCTGCCACGCAAACCGGCGAAGCCCGCGCCGGCGCAATCGAAGTGAGGCGCATTGTTGCCGGACTCGACCCGTTTTCGGGTAATCGAAATAACTTCGCAAGTCGGCGACCTGAGAGCCAAGTGAGCGTCGCGAGGATTCGATGAGAGCTGTGTTGCAGCGCGTGAGCCGGGCGCAGGTTACGGTCGAGTCTCGCGTCACAGGGTCGATCGCGTCGGGGCTGATGATTTTGCTCGGCGTCGGACTGACGGACACCGCGGCGGTTGCTACGTCGATGGCGGAGAAGTGCGCGAACCTGCGCATTTTCGAGGATGAGCAAGGGAAGATGAATAAGTCGCTGCTCGACGTGAAGGGCGCGGCGCTGGTGGTGTCGCAATTCACGTTGTATGGCGATGCGCGCGGGCAGCGGCGGCCGAGTTTCATTTCGGCGGCGCGGCCGGAGCAGGCCGTGGCGTTGTACGAAGAATTTTGCTCGGCGCTGCGCAAACTCGGAGTTGATGTACAGACCGGCGTGTTTCAGACGACGATGTCAGTAGAATTGGTGAACGAAGGTCCAGTGACGATTTTGCTGGATTCGGATAAAACGTTTTGAGCTGTTGCTGTGCGATGCGAGTCTGAGTTTTTGGTCGATCTCATTCGTGCGACTAGTGGTTCGCGATTTCTGTGAGTCGAGCACGTTGCGTCGGTTCCGTCTTTTGATGCCACAGAGAACTCCAAATTCGAGTTCGACGAAGTTGCGCATTCGGCGCGCGAAGGCGTCCGATGTTGCGCGGTTGGCGTCGCTTGCGGTTGAGCTTGGTTATCCGACGACTACTGCTGAGATGAAGATCCGATTTCGGCGCGTTAAGCCGGCGGCGACGAATGCGATTTTTGTCGCCGAGGACGGCGGCGAGGTCATTGGATGGACTCACGTCAGCGTTTCGTATCTGCTCGAGGTTCCGTTGCGGGCAGAGATTAATGGGCTCATCGTGAGCGAGTCTTCGCGGAGTCGCGGCACTGGAGCGCGATTGCTGGAAGCGGCGGAAGCCTGGGCGCGGACGAAAAAATGCGGAGGGATGTCGGTGCGGTCGAATGTGATTCGCGATCGTGCGCACGCGTTTTACGAACGGAACGGGTACGAGCATTACAAGACGCAGAAGGCGTTTCGTAAGCCGCTGTAGGTAGCACGGGACATTAGAAACGCTGCGGGGTCATTGGTTGGCGTCAGAAACGGTACGGGTTATTGGTAGCGGTCCAGCGGAAAAATCGCACCCTCCGAAAAACAGGAGGTTGCGGCATCCAAATTCCGTCTTCGACGGGGAGATTTTCTTAAGTGTGGTTGAGGGTTGCTGTTGTGGCATCTAAACCCCGCGATCTGGAAAGCGATCGCGGCTACAGGTCTTCGCACATTGTTTTGGGCGCTTCACAAAGAACCCGGATGCTCAAAGTGAATTCACGACGCGTTTGTACTGGGCTCGTCTTGATTGTTGCAGCGATTTTTATTTCGGCTGCGGCGCAACAGCCTGCGCTTCCGCAAAAGCCTGCTGCGCAGACGGCTGAGCGACTTCATCTCAATGGGAAACCTGCGTCTACAACTGTTGCTCAGCCTGGCGCGATTCCGGTTCTCAGTGCGACGGTGGTGAAAAGTTTTCCGCATGATCCGAGGGCGTTTACGCAGGGGCTCGAATTTTTCGACGGGTATCTTTATGAGAGTACCGGGCGGCAGAAGCAGTCAACGTTGCGGAAGGTTGTGCTTGAGACCGGCAAAGTCGTGCAGTCGGTGCGATTGCCGGACGAATCGTTTGGCGAAGGGCTGACGATTTTTCACGGGAAGATTTATCAGCTCACCTGGCTCGAGAAAACCGGATTCATCTACGACTTGGTGACATTTCGGAAGCTTGGGAAATTTTCTTATAGCACCGAAGGGTGGGGACTGACGCATGACGATGCGTCGCTGATTTTGAGCGATGGGACGAATCGGTTGCAGTACATCGATCCGAACTCCTTTCAGGTTACGAAGACGCTAGAAGCTTTTGCGGGGCCGGAGGCGGTTACGAATTTGAATGAGCTGGAATTTATTCGCGGCGAGATATGGGCGAATATCTGGCACTCGGACCGGATTGCGCGGATCGATCCGAAGTCCGGGCAGGTGACGGCCTGGATCGACGTGAAGGACATTGCTAAACGCGAGACGCATGAGCAGGAAGATGTTTTAAATGGCATTGCGTGGGATCCGGGACGGCAGAGGCTGTTTGTGACTGGCAAGAATTGGTCGAAGCTGTACGAGATTACCGTGAAATAGCGATCGTCGAGAAGGAGCGGCCGCGTCCTGCGGCTGGCGATTCCCGATTTGGAACGATGGTGGGTAGGGTGTACCCCGGTATGTTTTCCGAAGAATGTGCAGGTCTTTTGTTTTGAATTGCTTACAGCCTACAGATTTTGGGAGTGCGCAACTCTTTTCGATTGAGGGGCTTGCGGGTGGCTACTATTCGACTCTTGTGGTCGGAGTTGGTGGATGTTCGGACGTAGTGTTTACTGAGAGAGAGTATAGCAGATAGGTTACTAGTTGTCAATGGGTTGGTGGGATTTTCTGCGGGATTGATCGAAGGCGGAAGAGATTCGCTCCGCGAGCAAGCTGCGGCAAGACGCAATGGCCGGGCGGAGCGAGCCCCGCCCCTACAAGAGTTCGGCAGGTCGTGGGGTTGGTGATGTGGTTGATTCTTTCGAATCGGGTGGATGGGAGATTTTGCCGAGTGTATCGCAATACGATATACTTGAGAGATGAGCGGAGAGGTCAAGGCGGAACAGTATCGGGCGCTGGCGGAATTGCGGCACCAGATCCGGCAGTTTCTTGGCGAGGGCGACCGTGCAGCGCGATCGGCGGGGCTCGAGCCTCAGCAGTATCTCCTCTTATTGATGATACGTGGGTTGCCGGAAGGGCAGTCGGCGACGATTCGAACGCTGGCGGACCGACTCACTCTGAAACATCACAGCGCTGTGGAACTGGTGGACCGGCTGGAGGCGAACGGGTATGTGCGTCGCAGCCGAGGACGGGAAGACCGGAGAAACGTGATCGTGTCGCTGTTGCCGCGAGGCGAGCGGATGCTCGAGGACGTGGCGAAGCAGCGGATCAATGAGTTGCGGTCGAACGGACACGAACTTGTGCGAGCCATCGATCGATTGTTGGATCGCGAAGGGAAGTTAGCGGGAAACGGGAACAATACACGCGCGGCAAAGCGCGGCGAGAAGACGAGGCGGAAAAAACGTGGCTAGTGTTGAGGATAAGAACGAAAAAAAGATGCCGACCGGGACGCATCGCGCCTCCTGGGAGCGGCTTGGGGATTTCACGGCAACGGTGCGGTTGCTGCCGATATCGGGGTTGGCGCTCGCGATCGGAGGACTTGCCGCGGTCGTGGCACTGGCATTACTGCGATTGATCGGGCTGTTTACGAACTTATTTTATTTTGGGCGGTGGGGTACGGCGCTGGTGTCGCCTTCGGGGAATCATCTTGGGTATTTCAGCGTGCTGGTGCCGATTGGGGGGGCGCTGATTATTGGATTCATGGCGCGGTATGGGTCGGAGCGGATTCGCGGACATGGCATTCCGGAGGCGATCGAAGCGATTTTGATCAACGGGAGCCGCGTGGAGCCGAAGGTGGCGCTGCTGAAGCCGATTTCGTCGGCGATTTCGATTGGGTCGGGCGGACCGTTTGGCGCGGAAGGGCCGATCATCATGACGGGCGGCGCGTTCGGCTCGATCATCGCGCAGCTGTTTCATCTGACGAGCGCGGAACGGAAGACGTTGCTGGTTGCAGGCGCGGCGGCTGGTATGTCGGCAACGTTTGCTGCGCCAGTGGCGTCGGTGCTGCTGGCGGTGGAGTTGTTGTTGTTTGAGTGGAAGCCGCGGAGTTTGATTCCCGTTGCGATCGCGAGCGCGACGGCGGCGGTGTGCCGGCGATATTTGCTGGGATTCGGTCCGTTGTTTCCTGTTCCGGAACATCCCCTGTTCATCGGCGTGAAGGGAATTTTGGGCTGCGTGCTGGTTGGGCTGCTGGCGGGTTTGCTGTCAGCGCTGCTGACGCAATCGATTTACGCAGCGGAAGACGCGTTTCACAAATTGCCGATTCACTGGATGTGGTGGCCTGCGATTGGCGGCCTGGCGATCGGTCTGGGCGGCCTGGTGTTTCCGCAGGCGCTTGGGGTGGGCTACGACACGATTGGGAGCCTGCTGCAGGGCTCTGTGACGACGCACGTGATTCTAGGAGTGCTGCTGGTCAAATGGTTCATCTGGGCGGTGTCACTTGGATCGGGGACGTCGGGAGGCGTCCTAGCGCCATTGCTGATGATGGGCGGGGCGCTGGGCGGGCTCGAAGCGATGTTTCTGCCGGCGGAGGGCGCGGGATTCTGGCCGCTGATCAGTATGGCGGCGGTGATGGGCGGCACGATGCGTGCGCCGCTGATGGCCATCATTTTTGCGTTTGAGCTGACGCATGACAGCAATGCGTTGTTGCCGCTGTTGATCGCGAGCTTGCTGTCGTATTCGGTGACAGTGCTGACGATGAAGAGGTCGATCCTGACGGAGAAGGTGGCGCGGCGCGGGTATCACTTGAGCTGCGAGTATTCGGTGGACCCGTTGGAGATTCTGTATGTACGCGAGGTGATGCGGACGGACGTGGTCGCGCTGCCGGCGAGCGGAAAATTGGCAGATGTGCAGGATCTTTTGCGCGTGGACATCAATCATCCGCAGGAGCAGCGGCTGCTGCCGGTTGTGGACGCGGATGGGAAGCTGGTTGGAGTGTTGACGCGGGCGGATATGCGCGAGGCAATCGCAAGGGGTGGCGATACCGTTTTGAGGAGTATGTTGCGCGACATTGTGCGGCCCGAGACGGTGGAGACCGCGCCGAATGAGCCGCTACGCGCGGCGGTATACCGGATGGCGGAGAATGGCGTAACGCGGATGCCGGTGGTCGAACGCGAGACGCGGAAATTTGTGGGGCTGATTTCGCTGGACGATATGCTGAAGGGGCGTTCACGGCATTTGGAGGAGGAGCGGCGGAGGGAGCGGCCGTTGCGGTTGGAGGGTTTGTTTGGGAGTGAGGTCGAGGAGGAGCGCGAAGAGAAGGTGGCGAGGTAGGCTGATTGGAAAGATCAGTGAGAGTGGATTCCATCGATTTGAGGGTGGATCAAACAAGCCAAGGTCCCTCCACTGCGCAAGCCGACGCGTTCGCGCAGAGCGAACGCGAAGAAAAAAGCCTCGGCTTGCTTCGGTCGGGATGACAATTTTTTTGTGCGGCGTTTGTACAAGAGCGAGCTGTAACAGGGCGTCGCGTGTGTGCTGCTAACTTCATCGATAGATTGAGACGAAAAGACCATGGGTGATGTGGTGACGAAGATGTCAGAGGTGGGGGCGGGTTCGGCACTGGCGGGCGGAGCTATGCCGACAGAGGTGGCGCCTTTGCCTTGGTGGAAGGTGCCTTCGCGAGAGTGGCTGTCGTTTCTGAAGAAGCGCGAGGAGCAGGTATTTCTCGTGCTGACGCTGGTGATTGGCGCGTTGGTGGGGCTGACGGTTGTCGCGTTCATTGTGCTGACGGAACATTTCGGGCAACGCGTGTATCCGGTGGGCAGTCCGGGATGGCACCGATTTTTTGCGCCGGTGATTGGGTCGCTGGCGATGGGGTATCTACTTTTCAAGTATTTTCCGGAAGCTCGCGGGAGCGGTGTGCCGCAGACGAAGGCGGCGCTATTTGCGCGAGGCGGAATCATTTCGTTGAGGACGGTGTTAGGGAAGTTTTTCTGCACTTCGGCGACGCTGGCGAGCGGCATACCGCTGGGCCGAGAAGGCCCTTCGGTGCAGGTCGGCGCGGGACTTTCTTCCCTGTTAGGGAGGGCGCTGGGGCTGAGTCCGGAGAAGGTGAAGGCGCTGGTTCCGGTGGGTGCGGCGGCGGCCATTGCGGCGGCGTTTAATACGCCATTGGCGGCGGTGCTATTCGCACTGGAAGAGGTTGTGGGCGACATGCACGCGCCGGTGCTGGGATCAGTGGTACTGGCGTCAGCAACGTCGTGGGGGGTGTTGAGGCTGCTGCTGGGGAACGATCCGCTGTTCAAGGTGCCGAACTACACGCTGGTGAGCCCGTGGGAGTTTTTGCTGTATGCGTTGCTGGGCGTGCTGGGCGGGTTTATGTCGGTGGGGTTTACGAAGTTTCTGACATGGATGCGCGCGAAGTTCCTACGATTGCCGCGCAAGACCGCCTGGGTGCAACCGTTGGCGGGTGGGCTGCTGGTCGGGGGCATGGGCTGGTTTGTACCGCAGACGCTGGGCGTGGGGTATGGATACGTCGGAAATGCGCTGAATGGCGGCATGGTGTTGAAGCTGATGCTGCTCTTGCTGCTGCTGAAATTTTTTGCGGTGACAGTGTCGTACGCTTCGGGAAATGCGGGCGGCATTTTTGGTCCGGCACTATTTTTGGGAGCGATGTTGGGCGGAAGCCTGGGAACAGTGGCGCATGGATTTTGGCCGAACCATGTGGCGACATCGGGCGTGTACGCGCTGGTGGGGATGGGGACGGCGTTTGCGGGTATTGTGCGCGCGCCCATGACGTCGGTGGTGATGATCTTCGAGACGACGCGCGATTACGCAGTGATTGTGCCGCTGATGATTTCGAACCTGGTGAGCTTCTTTATTTCGTCACAGTTCCAGCCGGAGCCGGTCTATGAGGTGTTGGCGCATCAGGATGGAATTCATCTGCCGACGGGAGACGATCGTGAGCTGGAGGGGCAGCGGCGCGTGATACGAGCGATGCGTTCGCCAGATAAGGTGCTGCCATGCGGGATGACGGTAAAGGAAGCGCTGGAAGAGGTGAAGGGGAGTTTGGTGCATGCGTGGCCGGTGAGCGATAAGCCGGGAATCGTGGGGATTGTGAGCCGGGCAGCTTTGGAGAAAGCGACGGGAGAGAACGGCGGTGTGGGAAAGCTGGAGGAGCTCTTGACGGAGGCGGATTTTCCGCATTTGCATTCGGATCAGCCATTGAGCGTGGCGCTGGATAGGCTGGGGTCGTCGCATTTCGATGCGTTGCCGGTGGTGAGCCGGGCGGATTTGCATAAGCTGGAAGGGATTGTCACGTTGCAGGATGTGCTGAATCTCTATGGATTTGGCGGAGTGATGGAGGAGAAGCCGTAAGGAAGGCCGGGGCTTTCCGCATGGGCTGGGCGTGATCGACCGGATTTGGTCGAGTACATTTCTAGATCGCAAAAGCGGCGCTGGCGCGCCGCACTTCATTTAGTCTGTAGTTAACTATAGATAATAGTAACAAACTGATTTATACTCCGCGGCGCGCGGGCTGGCGGGCGTGTGGCCACCTTGCGTGTTTCTGCGGAGAACTATGCTCTTTAAGACGCTGAGTGCTTCTGTTTATGGGATCGATGCGTATTTGGTTGAGGTTGAAGTGGACGTGGGGTCGGCGAAGTCCAGCGATTTTAATGTAGTGGGGCTGCCGGACAACGCGGTGAAGGAGAGCCGGGAGAGGATCAAATCGGCGCTGCGGAATTGTTCGTTCGAATTTCCGCATGGACAGGGAGTGACGATCAATTTGGCGCCGGCGGACATTCGCAAAGAGGGCTCTGCCTTCGATTTGCCGATGGCGATGGGGCTAGCGGGATGCATGGGGCATTTCTATGGTAAGCCGCTGGATAAGTGCATGTTCTTGGGCGAGTTGTCGCTGGACGGGAGCGTGCGCGCGGTGCGGGGGGCGTTGTCGGCGACGTTGGCGGCGCGGGAAGGTGGGATCAAGTCGATCGGGGTGCCGGAGTCGAATGCTCGCGAGGCGGCGGTGGTTGAGGGTGTGGATGTGTTCGCGCTGAAGTCGCTGCCGCAAGCTGTGGATCTGGTGAATTCGCCGGAGTCGTTTACGCCGGTGCGCGTGGATGCGCGGCTGATGCTGTCGGAAGCGTCGGAGTATTTAGTTGATATGCGCGACGTCCATGGGCAACAGGCGGCGAAGCGCGCGCTGGAAGTGGCGTGCGCGGGCGGGCACAACATTTTGTTCATCGGGCCGCCGGGCGCGGGGAAGACGATGCTGGCGAAGCGGATCCCGACGATATTGCCGCCGATGTCGCTGGAAGAGGCGATCGAGACGACACGGATTCATAGCGTGGCGGGAGTGCTGGAGGATGCGCGCGGGCTGGTGGGGACGAGGCCGTTCCGGTCACCGCACCATACGATTTCGGATGCGGGATTGATTGGGGGAGGGGCGAATCCGCGGCCGGGGGAAGTGTCGCTGGGGCATAACGGCGTGTTGTTTCTGGATGAGCTGCCGGAGTTTCAGCGGAACGTGCTGGAGGTGATGCGGCAGCCGCTGGAGGATGGCGCGGTGACGATTGCGCGGGCGGCGATCTCGGTGACGTTTCCGTCGCGATTTATGCTGGCGGCGGCGATGAATCCGTGTCCATGCGGATATTTTGGAGACCCGACGCGAGAGTGTCATTGCACGCCGCCGATGATTCAAAGGTATGTGTCGAAGATTTCGGGGCCGTTGCTGGATCGGGTGGATATTCAGATCGAAGTGCCGGCGGTGAAATATAAGGAGCTGCGGGCGCCGGCGCCGTCGGAGGATTCGGCGGCGATCCGCGGGCGAGTGATGGAGGCACGGGGGCGGCAGGCGGAGCGGTATCGGGCCGAGAAGAACACGTATTGCAACGCGCAGATGATGCCGAAGATGATTCGAAAGGTTTGCGCGATATCGGCGGAGGGGGAGAAGCTGCTGGAGAATGCGATTGTGCGGCTGGGGTTGTCGGCGCGCGCGCACGACCGGATATTGAAGGTGGCGCGGACGATTGCAGATCTGGATGGGGCGGAGGACATTGCGTCGAAGCACCTGAGCGAGGCGATTCAGTATCGGGCGCTGGACCGGAATTATTGGGCTTGAGGCGGAAATTTGGCGGAATTTTCGAGCGCAGGAGCGGGTTAAAGAGGCTGGGGGCCGCGTCTACGGGAAAGTCCGTAGACCGATGAGGCAGGGTCCTCATTGACTCGGTTTCTCGGTGTGTGTTACCCATAATGCGCCCAAGAACAGCCCAATTTGGGAAGAAGTCACAGGTAGCATGGCGCCAGACACCAAGCACCTCGAAGTTACGCTGGATACGAACGTAGAGAGCGTCAATGTCGCGGAAGAAATGTGCCTGCGAGTTGCGGAGTCCGCGGGATTCGGCGAAGACGACTGCTATCGCATCGGCATGTCGGTGCGCGAAGGCGTGATCAACGCGTTTCACTACGGCAACCAGGAAAAACCCGACAAGAAGATTCATCTGGCGGTAGACATTACGCCGGAGAAGATGATCATCCATGTGTTGGATGAGGGGAAGGGATTCGACCTGACGAGCGTGCCGGATCCGCTGGCGCAAGAGAATTTGCTGAGCACGTCGGGGCGCGGGATTTTTCTGATGCGCGCGTTTATGGATGAGTTCAACGTCGTGCCGGGAAAGACGGGCGGCGCGGAAATTATTATGTCGAAGAAATTGCCGGGAGTGAATCCGGTGCCGAACGGTCAGGGTGGGCAGAGCGCGGCGCCGCAACAGGGACAGGGGACGTAGCGCGGGCCATGGTGATGCGTGCGACATATCGTGATGCGGGCGCAGTCACGGTCGTAGATATTGGTGGACGGATTACGCTGGGCGAAGGCAGCGCGCTGCTGCGGAGCACGATCAAGGATTTGCTGGCGGAAGGCCGGAACAAGATTGTGTTGAACCTTGGGGATGTGAATTACATCGACAGCTCGGGGATTGGGGAGTTGGTTACCGGATTTACGACTGTCAAGAAAAGCGGTGGGGATTTGAAGTTGCTGCACCTGACGAAGAAGGTGCATGACATTTTGCAGCTGACGAAGTTGTTTACGGTGTTTGAGGTTTTTTCGGATGAGACTGTGGTGATTCGGAGTTTTGAGTAAGAATTTTTTGGCTGCTGCTGTTCCTTCCTTTCTTTTTGCCTGCTGACGATCCTCAATTGTGATTCTCAGCGTTTCGCTGAGAGCAGCTTGCTGACACAATTATGATGATGAGAACTGCTGTCGATACAGAGTGGATCGCGGCGCGCGCGCGGGCGCTGGGGTTCGATTTGTGCGGCGTTGCTGCGGCGGAGAAATTTCCGGAGCTTGCTCGCGCGGAAGAGTGGTTCGCTCGCGGATTTGCTGGGGAGATGAAATATTTGGGCGACGCGCGGCGCGGGGATCCGTCGCTTGTGTTGCCGGGCGCGCGGAGCGTGATTGTTTGCGGGATGAATTACAGCGGTGCGCTGCCGCGGTCGGTGGAGTTTGATGGTGATGGTGGCGAAGGGACTGACGGAGCTGGGGGCGGGCCTCGCGGGTGGATCTCGCGGTATGCGTGGGGGGATGACTATCACGATGTGCTGCGAAGTCGGCTGAACGCGCTGGTTGCGGAGATGCGCGAGCGATTTGATGAGGCGTTCGAAACGCAGGCGTATGCGGACACGGGGCCGCTGCAGGAGCGTGTTTTTGCCAATCATGCGGGGATTGGGTGGATTGGCAAGAATACGTTGGTGCTGAATCAGCAGATGGGGTCGTGGTTTTTTCTTGGGGTGGTGCTGACGACACTGGAGCTCGCTCCTTCGCTCGATGCGGCGGAGGCTCCGCCTGCGGATCTTTGTGGGAGTTGTACGCGATGTATCGATGCTTGCCCGACGGATGCGCTGATTGCTCCGTATGAGATGGATGCGCGGCGCTGTATTTCGTATCTGACGATCGAGCATCGAGGTTCGATTCCGGAGGAGTTTCGCGAGGCGATTGGGAATCACGTGTATGGCTGCGATATTTGCCAGGATGTGTGTCCGTGGAATCGGCGGGCGCCGACGACGGAGCTTGGGGAATTTCAGCCGCGAAGATTCGAACGATCGGGCGCTGGGGTTGCGACGGACGGCGAGGTTGCGCTTGGCGAAGTTGCGGTGAGTGAGCTCGATTCGTTGTACCGGCCAAAGCTGACGGCGCTTGCGTCTCTTAGCGAGGATGAATACAGGGCGGCGTTTCGCGGCAGCGCGATCAAACGCACGAAGCATCGCGGGATCGTGCGGAACGCATGTATCGCGCTTGGGAATGCGAAGTTCGAACACGGCAGCGCGGCGCACCAAGAGGCTGTCGCAGTGCTGCAGCGGCTGTCCGCGTCGAACGAGCCGGTGATTTTAGAGTCTGCCTTTTGGGCTTTGTCGCGCATCCAATGAGGTGTGTTGGATGAGTTGCCGTGAAGCGCGGAATGACGCGATGAAGCATCGCGGCCGCTGGGCTTTACGGGGCCGCACATGACGGCGGTATAATCCCAGCGCCGGTTGCTGCATCTCCGCGCTGCAGGAGCATTCGATGAACCGTCGCAAATTCCTGCTCAGCGGTGGCGTTGTCGGCGCAGGATTGTTTGGAACGGGCAACGCCGTATCCAGCCTATTGGAAGCAAGTATCGCGACAAAAAGTTTCGGACCTAATCTCACACTGGAGGAAAAATCCGTGGCATTCTCAGTGCCCCCCCTGCCGTACTCGTTCGACGCGCTCGAACCACACATCGACGCGAAGACGATGGAAATCCATCATGACAAGCATCACGCCGCATACGTAACCAACCTCAACAAGGCTCTCGAAGGCCATGCCGACTTGCAGTCGAAATCGCTGGAAGAGTTGCTGAGCAACCTCGATGCGATTCCGGAGAGCATTCGTAACGCCGTCCGCAATAATGCGGGCGGACATTGGAATCACTCGCTTTTCTGGACACAGATGAAGAAGGACGGCGGCGGCGAGCCCAAGGGCGCGCTCGGCGACGCGATCAAGTCGACTTTCGGCTCGTTCGATGAGTTCAAGACCAAATTTGCTGCGGCTGGTGTCGGACGATTTGGATCGGGCTGGGCTTGGCTCGTGGTGAAAGATGGCAAGCTCGCGATCGATTCCACGCCGAACCAGGACACGCCGATTTCGCTAAAGGCGAAGGCGGTGCTCGGGGTCGACGTTTGGGAGCATGCGTACTACTTGAAGTATCAGAACAAGCGGCCGGATTACATCGCGGCGTGGTGGAACGTCGTGAATTGGGATTCGGCGTCGGATTTGTTTGATAAGGCGAAAAAGTAGGTCGGCCGAGAGGCTGACATCTTGCGGACATGGGGCGCAGCAATGCTGCGCCCGTACAACGCCGGCCTCAATTGAACGTGAATATAGTCCGCGTAAAAAGTAAAAGGCCCGATCCAAAGTTCTGGACCGGGCCTTTTCTATTGCCCCTCAGCAATTTCGAAGTGCGACTTGTGTTGCGTCGCGTTTGAGTGAACGACTACGCCAACGCGTGACGCTTGGCCATGGCGATCGGGCCAACGCGAGGTGCGCTGTGGAAGCTGGGCGGCTGACCGATGTAGCCACCGCGAGCTTCGCGGGTCGCGATGCTCTGCGGACCCTGCATCGCAGGCGTACGGCGCGTCGCTTCACGCACCAACTCCATGCGACCGCGCACGCGGAATTTCGTCAGCAGCGACGAAACGTGGAACTTCACTGTGCGCTCGGAAAGATTCAGTGTTGCGGCGATTTCCTTGTTCGCCAGGCTGCGCATCACACCGCCGAGAACTTCCTCTTCGCGGCGCGTCAGCTTGACCGAGCTACCTACGGAGTGGCCGGCTTGCAAGAGCTTCTCCGCCTTTTCCGTAAGACCTTCCAGGGAATCGTGCGCTGCTTCCACCATCACCACATAGTCGCGAGGCGATTGGCCACGGACCATGCAATGCATTGCCAGGAGACCGGCGGCTTCCTCGACCGGAAACTGCCCATCAGGACCGGCTTCGACATGAAAGTGGGAGACGCCCGTATTCTTCTCGTAAAAGAAAAACGTTTCCCGCGATGGGATCGACTGGTTTAGTTGGTGTGATTCGACGTGTGGTGACTGCTCAGTTCTGCGGACTACTTTCACGTGCACCCCTCCGGACGAAGCCTCGACGTCACCTCGACAGCCTGAGACCCGCTTGGATTATTTTCTTAAGCCTCTTGGCGAGGCAGCTTCTACTGCAAACAGCGAGCGATCGGGTGTTAAGCCAAGTTTTGGGGGCTTTTGGGGACCCAGCGTTAACCCTCAGACCAGCACGCCGAGACGTGAGAAGGAGCACCCTTTGAACTTCGCTCGCGAAACCTTAGTTTATACGACCCACCGAACTGCCAATACTGTGCAAATAATTCGCCTAAACCCTGGGTACTATAACTTGCTAGAATAACTATACTTATTTCCCCGTAGGACTTTGGTTCCGTGCTATTTAGCGGTAGGAATTGCATGTACCGCGCAAAATTTCCGCGGTAAACGGTTACATCCCAGAGATAAATCCGAGCGTCCGGAATTTTCCACAGGACATCACCAGAGCCCCCGATCCACCGCACACTTAGCATGAGCCCGTTCAGGATCGCTAGATTCGCGGGGAATGTTTTGTGTTTCCATCCTGAAAATACTCGTCAAGTCACTCTTCGTTTCGCTTTTAATTCGCGAGGATCCGCGTTTGATTCGGCGAGATCAGTTCGTAGGTGATGGTGCGCCATCGGATTTTTCGGGTGACGAGAGACATGATGAAGTTTGCGACATAGAGAAATGGAATAAAGACGGTCAGCAGGATGTAGATCCACGCCTGGCCCATGATTTGTGTACGCCATGACGACAAGACTTCTGTGGCGCCGGCAACGCGCAGACTGCTGCGCATCATGCCGAGCAGTATCGGGAGAAACGTCAGCATGACGTGATGGAATGCGGGCAAGCCCGCGGCGAGGTCTCCGAGCGTAAGTACGATGCCGAGCAACAAGGTCAAGCAATACAAGGTGTGCGTCGCGAATCCGAAAGCCCACATCTTCTCGGCGTATACGCGAGTGATCAAGATTTGGCGATTCGTGAATTCGAACAGGCTTGCGAACGTGGCTTCGGCGTAGGAAACGGTGAGGCAATCCGGCAGAAACACGATCGAGCGGCCGGCTTGATGAAGCAAACGCGTCAGAGAATAGTCGTCGCTGACGGAATACTTCCATTCTTCCAGCACGTTCAGTTGGTCGAAGAGGCTGCGGCGAATTGCGGTGCCACCGCCCCAGCAGAAATTTTTGCCGTTTTCCGTGAGCATGGTGACGACGGGCGCATTCCACGCAGCGAGAAGTGCAGATGGCAGATCACTTTTGTTCGGGATGAGCCAGCGCATCGTGGTTGTCGCGCCGATTCGAGCATCGGACAGAGGGGCGACGAGGCGCTTGAGCCAGGATTTGCCTGGGCGGCCGTCGGAATCGGCAAAGGCCAGGAATTCGAAATCGGTCGGAAGCTGTTCGATGGCGAAACGGAGATTGTTCACCTTTTCGCCGCAATCCACGGGGGCTCCGGCGATCAGAACGTGGGCTTTGGCGCGTGAACTTGCCGCGACGCGTTTGACAATGGAGTGTGCCGGGTCGGACTCTGATGCGAGCACGAAGAAAATCTCGTAGTTCTGATGATCGAATTCCGTCAACGAGGTGAGATTTCTTTCGAGGCCGGGCTCGAGGCCTTTGCACGCGCACAGTACGGCTGTTCGAGGCGCATAGAAGCCGGCATCACTCATCGCGCGGCGGCGCGCGTAATACAGCCATTGCAGACCTTGCAGAAGCAGATAGAGTCCTACCGCGATCTGCAGGACCGAGAGAACGTAAAAGGCGGTTTCCACGTGTTTCGAGCGTAGCAGAGGGCATCGCCTCTGATTTGCCGACGTGAACGAGTAGAATCGCACCAGTAAACGCCTGTGGCGCGGCGCGAGGAGGAGAAATGAACGGTCGTGTGGACATGGGAATGGTAACGACGGCGAACGATTTGCCGGGCTATCGGGTGGTGAGGAATTTCGGGATTGTGCGCGGGATTGTGGTTCGATCGCGGAGCATCGTTGGAAATTTTGCGGCGGCGCTTCAGACGGTGGTCGGCGGGAATATTACGATCCTGACGAACCTTTGTGAGAAAACGCGCGAGGACGCGTTTGAGTTGATGCTGCAACACGCGGCGCAGCATGGGGCAAATGCGGTGGTTGGAATGCGGTACGACGCGACCGAGGTGATGCAGGGGGTGACCGAGGTGCTGGCGTACGGGACGGCGGTGCAGGTCGAGCGGGCGACGTAAGCTGGATTCGCGTTCAGGCGGGGCCGTCGCGCGATTGTTGGAGATCGCGAACCAAATTCGGTTTAGCATGGTTCTCCATGACCGATGCTGGCTACCGGTAGGCATGCGCTGAGGACAAATGATTGAATATCCTTTGGCCGGGGCCGACCCGTTTTCGATCCTCACCATCGTGGTAGCCCCGGCGGTGCTCACCAATGCGTCGTCTGTCTTGGCGCTCGGCACGAACAATCGCCTCGCGAGGGTCGCCGATCGCACTCACGCTGTGACCGCGCAACTTGCCAAGCTCGATCCGGGCGCCAGGGACTATGAAGTCTCGAAAGCCGAGCTCCCCGTGCTGCAAACACGTGCCGAACTATTGTTACGAGCGCTTCGGTGCTTTTACTTGGGTCTCGGACTGTTCGCAAGCTCGGCTCTAATCTCGATCGCCGGTTCTGTCGCCGTGCATTTCGGCGGACGATCGATATTCCAGATAGCAGCCGGAATTGGCGTTTTGTGCGGAGCTTCAGCGGTCATCTCACTGGTCGGCGGCTGTGTCCTGATGATTCGAGAAACGCAGCTCGCAGTCCGAGGCTTAGCCTATGAAGGCAAGTCTCATAGCGGCTAGGAGCTTTCAGGCGTTTGCAGACGAGAAGATTTAGGAGTGGGCGCAGCTTGGATGACGCATCGGTTCACTCCAATTGCTAACTCCCGATAAAACGCCGCCACCGGATAAGTGGGCTCCGCCAAAATCGCCCGGCAAAGTATGCCTCTTCTAACCTCGATCGCGGTGTAGTCTTGCGCCAATTCGGCTGGTAGAATCTGCGCTCCATGTTCTGTTCGTCCTGCGGCAAGACAGTTTCCCCGAAGGCACGGTTCTGTTCCTCGTGCGGCACTTCGACTGTTCCCGACGTTGATACCGGCGAGACAGTGTTGGGCGATGAACCCGTTTCTACTGGTGGCGAGACGCTTGACGCCAATTTCAGAGATGCGGCGACGCTCGACAACGCGACGGATATTACCGATGGCGTGACGTTGGATTCGCCGGCGTCGGCTGCTCCTGCATGGGCGCCGTCCGGCGCGCGCGCACCGGCTGGCGCGAGGCTCGGAATGGGCGGCCGCTCTGGCTCCGGAGTGCCTGCGGTTCCAAAATATTCGACGCCTCGTGTGGCGCGGCCACCGTCTGCTTCGGCAGGAACACTTTCCAGTTCGGATTCGGTGAGCGGCGGGCGTTTTGTGCCCGGCCAGATCATCGCCGATCGATACCGTGTTGTGGCGCTCGCCGGACGCGGAGGAATGGGTGAAGTTTATCGTGCCGAAGATCTGAAGCTGGGTCAGATCGTCGCGATTAAATTTTTGCCGGAGAGCGTTTCGAAGGACGCGTCGGCGCTGGCGCGGTTTCATGCGGAAGTACGGATTGCGCGAACGGTTTCCCATCCCAACGTGTGCCGCATGTTCGATATCGGCGACACCGACGGCATTACGTTCCTCACGATGGAGTATGTCGACGGCGAAGATTTGTCGTCGTTGGTGCGGCGCATTGGACGGCTGTCGACGGACAAAGCCGTGGAGATTGCGCGGCAAATGTGCGCTGGGCTGGCGGCCGCGCACGACAAGGGCGTAATTCACCGCGATTTAAAACCCGCGAATATCATGCTCGATGGCGCGGGCAAAGTCCGCATCACCGATTTTGGATTGGCTGGAATTGCCGCGATGATCGAAGGCGCTGACGTTCGCGCGGGCACGCCGGCGTATATGGCGCCGGAGCAACTCGCGGGGACCGAAGTCACGATCAAGAGCGATATTTATTCGCTCGGGCTGATCCTCTACGAAATCATCACGGGAAAGCGCGCGTTTGACGCGACATCGCTGCCGGAATTGATGCGGATGCGCGAAGAGTCGCGGGTGCCGAATCCGTCGACACTCGTGAAGGATATTGATCCGCTGTTGGAGCGCGTGATTTTGCGATGTCTCGCGACGGATCCAGTGTTGCGGCCGGCGTCGGCGCTGCAAGTTTCGGCGGCATTGCCGGGCGGCGATCCGCTTGCGGCGGCGCTGGCTGCGGGTGAAACGCCGTCGCCGCAAATGGTTGCGGCTGCGGGCGAAAACGATGGGATTGCGCCGCGTGTGGCGTTGACGTTTCTAGCGGCGATTCTCGCCGGAACTCTGTTGCTGCTTTATTTTGGTGTGAAAGAAAACGCACTCGAGCGCGTGCATCCGAACAAATCGCCGGAAGTGCTTTCAAATCGCGCTGAGGAACTCGTTGCGAAGATTGGTTATCCGAAACAACCGGTCGATCGCAGTTGGGGGTTTGGCGCCAACAGCGATTTTATCGAGTGGGTTGGGAAGAACGATAAGCCGCATCCTGATTGGAACAAGTTGCCCTATCAGCGCCCGGAGTTGCTGAGCTTTTGGTATCGGCAGAGTGAAAAGATTTTGATACCGGATAGATTTTGGGGAAACGCTATTCCGGGTGTGGTCACGTATGACGATCCGCCGATGATCACGTCGGGGATGGTGGACGTTTGGATGGACGACGAGGGACGGCTTGGTTGGTTTCAAGCGATACCGGACGAGAAAGAAGCCTCCGCCTCGGCTGAAGCATCTGCGTCTGCCATCAGCGAAATCAAGAAACCGGACTGGGGAGTTCTTTTCGCGGCGGCTGAGATTGATCCAACGCAATTGAAGAGCGCTCCATCGACGTGGAATTCGCTCGCGGCGTCGGACTATCGAGAAGCGTGGGACGGAACGTGGCCCGGCAGCGGCCGGCCTTTGCATGTTGAGGCGGCTTCGCTGCGAGGAAAGCCGGTGTATTTCGCGTTGTCGGGGCCGTGGACGAAGCCTTCGCGGATGCCGCCGCCCGAGCAGAAGGGAAGCGCGAGATTCAAAAGCCTGATGGGCTTGACGATTGTGAGTTTGATTTTGGCGGGCGGACTTTTCTTTGCGTTCTTGAACCTGAAGCGTGGCCGTGGAGACCGGGTTGGGGCGCGGCGTTTGGCTTGGGCTGCGTTTACTTTGCAGATCGTCACGTATTTATTCCGGGCGCACTTCGTTGCGTCTTCGGATTTGATCGGTGGCGCGTTGCTCGCGATTGCGACGTCGTTGCTCTATGCCGGTTCGATGTGGTTGTTGTACATCGCGCTGGAGCCCTACGTTCGCCGGAATTGGCCGCAGACAATTATTTCGTGGACGCGTTTGGTGTCGGGGAAGCTGCGCGACCCACTGGTTGGCAGAGATATGGTGTCGGGTGTTTTGCTTGGTATGGCCTGGGTGCTGATTTTTGAGATTGGAAATTTGTTCAGCATTCGACTGGGCGATGCTTTGCAATTCGGGTCGGGTGATTTGCTGAGCGGATTTCGCGAGGCGGTCGGGTATTACTTCAACGTTGCGGGGAACTCGATTCAAGGCGCGCTCGCGTTTTTCCTGATGCTGGTGCTGATCAAACTGATTGTTCGAAATCAGTGGCTCGCGGTTTTGGTGTTTCTTGCGATCCAGGTTACTCCACGGGTTTTAGGCAGCGAACATGTCTGGCTCGATTTTGTCGTGTGGCTACTTGTCTACGCGATCGCGGCGCTGGCGGTCGTTCGATTTGGCCTGATCGCGCTGGGGATTGGAGTGTTCCTGGCGGATGTGCTGCTCAACGTGCCGTACTCCCTCGATTTTTCGAATTGGTATGCGGCGCATAATTTGTTGCTCGTGTTCAGCTTCTTTGCGATCGGAGTATGGGGATTTTATCTTTCGCTCGGGGGAAAGAAGCTGATCAAGGACGATTTCTTCCAGTAGCGGAAGGCCGACGGCCTTGCGCACTACGATTGCGGTTGCGGGCCGTGCAGGACTTCCGTCGTTACCTTCGCGCTGAGATTTTCTACCTCGATGAGCGCGCGGTTTGCCGCCATGCGCGCTTTTTCCATAAAGGATGAGTCCAGCAAGAAAGCGCAGCGGTCCACGAACGGGTGATTCGAGACCTCGAATGCCTTCCGTCTGCGCGAGTGGGCGCTGCGCGCGACCAGCGCCTCGTACATCTGCAGATCGCGCTGAAAGTCGAGCGCTTCGTTAATTCCCCATTTTTGCTGGCGCGTGAGCGCGGTCAGGAAATTGCGGCGGAAAACGGGAACGTCCTTTTTGGAGAGAGGTTTGAGTTTCACTTTGCTGCGTGGTGATGGGTCCGGCGGATCGACGGCAACTTCGAACGCGCGGACCGTCATCGCAACGAGAGCTTCGCGTTGCAGCAAGCCGATCAAATCTTTGTAAAGCGCGGCGTGCACCTGCAATCCGTAACGCTGATGTTCCTCAACATAGCTGTCGACGAAGCGCGGCACTGCGCGCTCCCGCACCAATGCTTCTGCAAGCTTGGCGCTCAATTCGGCGGGAATGTCGGCCTGATTTCGTTTGCCCGGCGGCATTGGCAGACATAGTAGCAGGTAGCGTCAAAGTCGATCTTCGCTCGCCGCGAAGCAAAAAGGCCCGGCATGAGCCGAGCCTTTTCTTATCGCTTGAGGTTGTTTCGCCGCGATCAGTGAATCGCGCGCGGGCCATCCGAAGGCAATCGCTTCGGTTTCGGCTCGGTCGGAGGAACTATCGGCGGAGCGACTGGATCCTTCTGCAGCGCATGCTCGAGCACTTCGTCCAGCGTGCGGACGTAAGTGATCTTCATGTCGCCGAGAATGTCCGGCGTCAGATCGGCCACGGCGTTCGGCTCGTTGTCGGCCGGCAGCAAGACTTCCTTGATGCCAGCTCGCTTCGCGCCGAGCACTTTTTCTTTCACGCCACCGATCGGCAGCACGACTCCGGACAAAGTCATCTCGCCCGTCATCGCCAGTCGATCTTTCACCGGCCGCCCGCTGAGCAGGCTGACCAGAGAGGTGACCATCGCCGCGCCGGCCGACGGTCCGTCTTTCGGAACCGCGCCCGACGGCACATGGATGTGAATGTCCTGCTTCCGGAAGAAGTCGGGATCGATGCCGTAGCGTTCGCCGTTCGCGCGTGTCCACGTCAGCGCCGCTGTCATCGACTCTTGCATGACTTCACCCAGATGGCCGGTCATCGTGAACTGCTTGCCGCCGCGCATTCTGGTGGCTTCGATGAAGATGATGTCGCCGCCCACCGGCGTCCAGACCAGGCCGACTGCAACGCCCGGCTTCTTGACGCGCTCGTCGACTTCCTTTTCGGTGCGGAACTTCGGCACGCCCAGGAATTCGCGAACGACTTCCGGTGTAACGACCATCTTCTCCGTCTTGCCCTCGGCGATGCGCCGAGCCTGTTTGCGCGTGATCGTTGCGATCTCGCGTTCCAGGTTGCGGACGCCCGCTTCGCGCGTGAAGCTGTGAATCAACTCACGCAGGCCTGCGTCTTCGAACTCGATCTGCTCCGGCACCTTTATCCCGTGTTCCGCGGCTTGCTTCGGAATCAGGTAACGATGCGCGATATGGAGCTTCTCTTCGCCGGTGTAACCGGGCAGTTCGATGATCTCCATACGATCGCGCAGCGGTTCCGGTATGGGATCCATCCAGTTCGCCGTAGCGATGAAGAGCACCTTCGACAGATCGAACGGCACGTCGAGGTAATGATCGCGGAACGCGTTGTTCTGTTCCGGGTCGAGCACTTCCATCAGCGCCGACGACGGGTCGCCTCGGAAATCGCGGCCGAGTTTGTCGACTTCATCGAGCATCATGACCGGATCATTCGTTTCGCCGCGCTTCAGCCCTTGAATAATCTGGCCAGGTAGCGCGCCGATGTACGTCCGGCGATGTCCACGAATTTCCGCTTCGTCGTGCATGCCGCCAAGAGCGATGCGCACGAATTTGCGGCCGAGCGCTCGCGCAATCGATTTACCGAGCGAAGTCTTACCTACGCCCGGAGGCCCAACGAAGCACAGGATCGGGCCTTTCATGCCCGGCTGCAGCTTCTTGACCGCGAGATAGTCCAGGATGCGTTCCTTGACCTTCTCGAGATCGTAGTGGTCCTCGTCGAGAATCGTCTTGCCCTTCGCAATGTCGATCTCTTCGGCGCCGCTTGACTTATTCCACGGCAGCGACGTCATCCATTCCAGGTACGTGCGCGACACCATGTACTCCGCCGAGGCCGGCGTCATCTTCGACAGCCGCTTCAGTTCGCGATCGCACTCTTTCCTGGCTTCCGCCGTCATGCCGGCTTCGTCCACTTTTTTGCGGAGCTCGTCGATCTCCTGCATCGAATCGTCGGACTCGCCCAGTTCCTTCTGAATCGCCTTCATCTGCTCGCGCAGCAAATATTCACGTTGGTTCTGGCTGACTTGCTCCTGAACCTGCTCGTGAATCTTCGAGCGCAGTTCGAGAACTTCGAGTTCCTTCGAGAGTTCGCGAATCAGCGCTTCGAGCCGCTTGCGCACATTCGGCGTCTCGATGAGTTCTTGCCTCACCAGCGTCGAAAGCGACGGCAGCGTGCCCGCGATGAAGTCCGCGAGACGTCCTGGATCGTCGATCGCCGTAGCGACCGAAGTCAGATCGTCCGAAAGTTGCGGCGAATGGCTCACAACGTCGCGGAACAAATCCTGTGCGTTGCGTTGCAGCGCTTCGAGCTCGGCATCGGACTCACCAGCGATGTCCGGTTGTGCCTCGACGCGCGCCCGCAGGTACGGCCGCAACGTAATCAGCTCGGTGATCTGGATGCGTTGAAGCCCTTCCAGAAAGATCACCACATTGCCGTTCGGCATCTTTACGGTCTTATGTACCTTGGCCAGCGTCCCGACCTTATGAAGGTCCGCTGCCGCGGGGTCTTCCACCCGCGGATCAAGCTGAGCGACCACACCCAGCTGCTTGTCTTCTCCGTCTAACGCGTTGACCAGTGCCAGAGAGCTCTCGCGTCCTACCGTCAGCGGTAACACCGCGCCGGGAAACAGCACCGTATCCCGCACGGGTAGGATGGGTAGAACTTCAGGCACCGAAAATTTCTTCTCAGCCATGATGTCCCCAGTCTGAAGCGTGGCGACCCTCGCAGGTCAGGAAAGCAATGAAGCACTCACGCTATGGTTAACTTAGATGCAGCAAGTTCTGAAACGATGTACCGAGATGCACAAGCGGAAAGCAGGAAATGTTAGTCGATCACACTAAAGATTGTGGCATGGCCTGAAATTTGACCCGTTTAGCCGGGTATCTTGTTGGTGTTGAACGGGTTATGCTCATTTTAGCTATGCCCCACACCCCGGACGCCCTTATCTTGGCTATCGGCTGTTCCCGCTTCTTCTTCAGAACGAGCCGGGCCTTTCGGCTTGAATTTGCTCCGCACAAACTGCTCGGCATCTTCTTTCGTTTCAATCTTGCCCTCGAGCTGTGCGTCCTCAACGGTGGCTAAAATCTGCCCGAAGACTGGTCCCTGCCGATAACCCATCGCCAGTAAGTCTTCGCCAGTCAATAGCTTAGGCGGGTGAATGGCTTCGTGTGGCGTTTCGGCCAGCATCGTTTGGATGAAGTTGTAGGCTTTAAGATGCCGGTGGCTCGAGGTGCAATCGAGTCGATGCAATTCCAGGTGCTCATCGAAGCGAGGCATGCGGACGAATCGCTTCAATGTCGCTGCGCGCATTCGATCGACGTCCTTGAAACGCATATGATTGGCGATCAACGCCACAATTTGCTCCGTGTCCTCATTCGAGAATCGAAATCTGCGGCAAATCGCTTCGCCCATTCGCTCGCCTACGCCCGCGTGCCCGTCGAACCGGATGCGGTCGCCGGTTTCCGAAATGGGCCTAAAAGTAGGAGGCTTTCCGACGTCATGCAGTAACACCCCCCAGGCCAATGTTGCCGGGGTGCCAGCCGGAAGTTGCTCAATCATCAATAGGGTATGCGTCCAGACGTCGCCCTCCGGATGATATTGCGGCGGCTGTTCCACACCCTTCATCGCCGCGATTTCCGGCAAGACGAAGGGAAGCAAACCGGTTTCGTCGAGCAATTCAAATCCGCGTCGCGCCGCGCCTTCGGTCAATATCTTGGTCAATTCGTCGCGTAGCCGCTCCGCCGAAACCAATGCGATTTCGCTCGCGTGGCGTTGAATCGCAGCCAACGTGGCCGCTTCGATCGCAAAACCGAAGCGCGCTGCAAAACGTACAGCTCGAATCAGGCGCAGCTTGTCTTCCGCAAAGCGCCGGTCAGGATCGCCGATCGCGCGAATCAAACCTGCGCGCAGATCCGCTTCTCCGCCGATGAAGTCCAGCACTTTGTCGGATTCGGGCTGCATTAGCAACCCATTGATCGTGAAATCGCGCCGCCGAACGTCTTCTTCGGGCGATTTCGTGTAAATCACCTGGTCGGGCCGGCGCCCGTCGGAATAATCTCCGTCGGCGCGAAACGTCGCCACTTCCACCTTAAACTCGCCGTGCCAGACTTGCACGACGCCAAACTGTGCTCCGACGGCGAGGCTCTCCGGGAACAGAGCGATCACCTGATCGGGCAGCGCATCCGTCGCCACATCGAAATCGATCGGCGAGCGCTTCAGCAACACATCGCGCACAGATCCGCCTGCAAGTAGCGCCTGGTATCCGTTGCTCTGCAATGTCGAGCAGACGGACTGCGCCAGTTCAAGCGGTGATGCGATTGTCGTAGATGTCTCCACACTTAAAGTATGCGCCAGGGTCGGCTTTGGTTGCGCGGAAGTGGCCGGCGGCGTGTCGCGTCGGCTGTTAACTCTGAGTCTATGGCGCTCTTTTTCGGAGTGGGCAGCCCCGCGCCGCTTTCATGGTTTCCGACCTAAACCACTTCGATCCAATCCATTACAGCGCGGAGATCGGCGAAACATGTCGGACAAACCCACTCATAGTCCTCGCCGAGTTTGTATTCCACGGTTGTCGCGTAACCTTCGTGAAGGATATCCGGTGCGTCGATCTCCATAAATGTGGCCCAACACCCGGCACAGTGGTCGTGATCCCACTCTTTGCTCGGCGCACGGTACTCCTTCCGACGCAATTTCGCGCCGTGAAGTGCTTTGCAATTGTCGATACGCCAATCGTGCTCTGTCGGCATGGGTTCAGATTAGAGAGAGCGCTGATCGCCGCTGTCTTATACCTCAAGGGCTAGTATCAAGAACAGCGAAGAAATCGCCGTTGGCTATTTGCGCTGAAAAACGAGACAGGTGATGTCATCCGATTGTCGCGTCGCACCGACAAACTCATCCACTTGGCGCATCAGAAATTGCAACGACTGCGCCGCGCTTCCCGCTGGCAAATTACGAATTGCGTTGAGCCAGCGACCGTTCCCAAATTCTTCTCCGGCCGCGTTGAAAGCTTCGACGACTCCATCTGTAAACATGATGAGTATGTCGCCGGGGCGCAGCGTTACGGTACCCGTTTCGTACTCCGCGGTCGATTCGATTCCAAGTGGCAGGCCGCCCTTGTCGAGAAATTCCATCGATAAATCGGTCCGGCGTATCACCGGCTGATTGTGCCCTGCGTTCACATAAGTCAGTTCGCCCGACGCCGGATCGTACAAGCCGAGAATCGCGGTTGTGAAGCGGCGACCGTCGAGGCTGTACGCCGATGCGTATCGATTCAGCCGCGCTACCAACTTGTCGAGTGGCGCATCATCTCCCGCCACCGTGCGCAAACTCGCCTGCATCGTCGCCATCAGGAGAGCAGCCGGGACGCTCTTTCCCGCGACGTCTGCCACGACCAGCATCAATTTGCCACCTTCAGCCGCCGTCGCCGTCGGGTAAAACGCATCGTAATAATCACCGGCCACTGAATTCTGCGGCCGCGTATGGAACGCGATGTCGCCACTCGGCACCTCGGGCGCCTGCGAGGGCACGAGCCAACTCTGAATCTCCCGCGCGATTTCCAGATCGCGCTTCATGATCACCTTGTCGGCCAGTTCCAGCGACAGCACCAGCAAAAATAGCAAAGCGGAAATCCACTCGAATCGCACGTCAACGACGTCATTGTTGTCCACGTGAAAATGAACGCCGGAAACAAGGAAAAGAACGATCGCCACGAGCAACAACACGCGTCTCGCCGGCGACAACTTCATCATCAGCGCCCAGAAAAATTGTTTAGCGAGGTGAAAAGGCCGCCGCCAGTGCGGCATCGCGTTGACGACTTCCCAATCGACATCACGTCCGTAAAATCCGTAAGTCGCGCGGGCGTCCGCGCTCATTTGCGCCCACAATTCGTCTATCTGGCGCCCTTCGCTGACGCGCTCCCAGAAAGCGCCGACGCGCTTAAACATGGCGGCTCTCACGCGAATCGGAATGGGAATGAAGTGGCTGTGGAGCGGAGTTCATTTCCGATGAGTATACGGCATCCCGTACACTCAAGTTTCGTTGCGCTCGCACCGCGGGCGTTCGGATACGGGCTTGCGCCTCACGCAACCTCAGTCGGAATCAATATCCCAATCGGTGGATGAAGGTTGTTTTGATTTTTGGCGCGATTTTTCGTTTGCAGGGTCATCTTTGCGCTTCCCGTCGCGACGTCCCCATCCTTCGTTCGAGTTCCTCGCTTCGTGCCGAACGGATCCACCAAATTGCACCGAATCGAACCCGAAGCGGTCCCGGAGCCCGTCGGTGGTTTTCACAAGTTTCTCGAGCTTCGCGCGTCTCTCGCCATCAATCAGGTCGAGTTGATCGTTGCCGTGCGAAAAGGCACCCAAGGCGACTCCGAGCAGACGAATTTTTCGCTTCAGGTTCCGATGCTCATGGAAAAGGCTTTGGAACATCGCGAAGATGTCCGAATCGAGATTCGTCGGTTCCGGCAACGTTTTCGATCGGGTGTAGGTATCGAAACCCGTGTAGCGAATGGTCAGCGTGAGCGTTCGCGTCGAAAGGCCCGATTCCCGCAGCCTCTTACAGGCTTTCTGCGAGAGGTGGCTCAGCATCGTCAACAGCGTAGGAGCGTCACTCGTGTCCTCGCCAAACGTGTGATTGTGCGAGATCGATTTCGGCTCGGCATCGATTACGAATTCATACGAATCGCCGCCACGTGCTTTGCGATAGAGCGCCGTGCCCCATTGCCCGAAAATCTTCTGCAATTTCTCGTGCGGGACGTCCGCGAGTTCGCCGACCGTTTTCAATCCCAGGGCGAGCAGCGATCTCTCAGTGACTTCGCCGATCCCTGGAATCTTTCGCACCGGCAGCGGCGCCAGAAATCGCGCTTCGTTTCCGGGAGCGATCCACACCAGTCCACGTGGCTTCGCCTGATCCGACCCAACCTTTGCGACTAATCGCGTCGAACCCAGTCCGGCGGAGCAGGGAAGTCCGGTCGTGTCGGTAATCATCCGCAACAGTTTGTCTGCTGCCGCGAACGGCGGACCGTGCAGCCGCCCTGTACCCGCCAAATCGAGATAGGCCTCGTCGATCGAAACCATCTCCACGATCGGCGAAAATTTCCCGAGGATTGTCGCGATACGATCGCTCCACTCGCCATATTTATGATGATGTCCGTCGAGGAAAACTCCGTGAGGGCACAACTTGCCCGCGGTACGTAGCGGCATCGCGGAATGCACACCGAATTTGCGCGCTTCGTAGCTTGCTGAGGTGACAACGCCCCGTTGATCCGGTCCGCCACCGACGATGACCGGTTTGCCTTTCAACTCGGGCCGCTCGAGCAATTCCACCGAAACGAAGAACGCGTCCATGTCGACGTGCAAAATCGAAGCAGTCGGCGGAAGTGTATGCTCCTCCGCCGCACCATGAATCGCTCGAAACCGTGCCAGCTCCGGCATGCCGCTAGCCTACGCCCGATTCGTGCCGGTGCCAATCTCAGCGCGCTCCGCTGCGATGATGCGCGGAATCCCGGCGAGGTCGTTGGTCACGCCTACGTGGGTCCAGTCCGGCGTTTCGAAGAGCGGTTGCACGGCGGGCAAACTGTCATGGCCGAGTTCGAGCACTACCACGCCGCCGGAAACTAGATGAGCGGCGGATTGACCGACCAGATCGGCATACAGTTCGTAGCCCTCCTCGCCGCCGTATAGTGCCACTTCCGGCTCGTGCTCGCGGACTTCGCGCTGTAGCGTCGGTTCTTCGCGACGCCCGATGTAGGGCGGATTACTCACAATCAGATCGAAGCGCAGTTCGGTCGCTGTCGGTGACGACACACTTTCCAGCAAATTCGCCCGCGCAAATTCGATTTGATCCGCGAAGTTGTGCCGCGCGGCATTTCGTCGCGCTACCTCCAGCGCCGCCGGAGAAATATCCGTCGCCAGAAATTTTGCGCCGGGAAGATCTTTCGCCAGCGCAACCGCGATGCATCCAGAACCCGTCCCAATATCCGCGATACGCAGTCCTTCGCCGCTCAGAGTTTGTTTTCGTCCAGCACGAATCTCTCGCAACGCCAGCCGGTCGAGCGCGACTTCGATCACGTGCTCCGTTTCCGGTCGAGGGATGAGCACATCCGGCGTGACTTCAAACTCCAGTCCCCAAAATTCCTGCTTGCCGGTCAAATATTGCGTTGGCTCACCGGCAGTCCGACGTTCAAGGAGCGACAAGAACAGATCTTGTTGCTCGGACGTGATTTCGTCCTCAGGATGCGCGTAGAGCCACGTGCGATCCCGCTCAGTAACGTGCAGCAGCAGCAATTCCGCCGCCAGCGTATACGACGGAACATCAGCGTCGCGCAGGCGAGCGATTCCAGTTTTAAAAGCGGTGCGAGCGTCCATTGAGATAAATCGATCTTAGGTTTGGGTTGTTTGCGGCTAACGTCGAGCGTATATGAACCGCCGCGCTATGCGACGGATAGCTCTTGTTGCAATCGCTCCGATTCATAGTGCGACACGAGCCCGTCCACCAACGGCGCCAGCTTGCCTTCCATCACATCCGTAAGCTGGTGAAGCGTCATACCAATCCGGTGATCCGTGATGCGGTTCTGCGGGAAGTTGTACGTGCGAATTTTTTCCGAGCGATCGCCCGTCTTGATCTGCCCGCGACGTTCGGCAAGGATCGCAGCCTGTTGCTTGCCCATTTCGAGCTCGTAGAGACGCGTGCGGAGAACGCGCATGGCTTTGGCGCGATTCTTGATCTGCGACTTTTCGTCCTGCTGCGAAACCACGAGACCACTGGGAATATGCGTGATGCGCACCGCGGAATACGTAGTGTTAACGGATTGCCCACCGGGACCCGACGAGCAGAACGTGTCGATGCGCAGATCTTTCGCCTCGATCTTGATGTCGATATCGTCGGCTTCAGGCAAGACCGCGACGGTTGCCGCGGAAGTGTGGATGCGGCCCTGCGTTTCGGTCGCGGGCACGCGCTGCACGCGGTGTACTCCGCTTTCGTATTTCAGCTTCGAGTACACCTTGTTGCCCTGAATCGCGGCGACGACTTCTTTCATACCCCCAACGGAAGTCGGCGAGCTCTCCAGGATTTCCACTTTCCAGCCTTGCGTTTCCGCGTAGCGCGAATACATGCGAAACAATTCGCCGGCGAAGAGCCCGGCTTCGTCGCCACCGGTTCCGGCGCGAATTTCGACGATGACGCTCTTGTCGTCGTTCGGATCCTTCGGCAGCAGCAGCAACTTCAAATCGCGCTCGACGATTTCCTTGCGTGCGATGAGCTGCTTCTCTTCTTCGTGCGCCATCTGCTTCATCTCAGCGTCGCCGGTCTCTAGCGTCATCTCATGCGCGCCCGCCAGATCCTTCTCGATCTGCTTGTACTCGCGGTGCTTCGCGACGATTTCTTCGAGCTCGGCGTGCTGCTTCGCAACCTTTTGAAATTTTGATGAGTCAGAAACAAGCTCGGCGGTCGAGAGCTGCTGCGTCAACTCGTCATAACGCGTGCCCAACTGATCCAATTTTTCCGTAAATGTCATTGCGGCCATAGCGAACCCCTTGAATATTCAGAAGTGATTTATCGATTTGCGACAAGGAAACAGCGTGGCTCGCCGTGCGGCGAGCGTTACGGGGTCAGCTAATAGAATGAGGCGTACATCGGATGCTCTGAAAACATTATAACGCGAACCGCCGGGCGAACCTAGCCGACGTGCAGATGCGAGAGCGCGAAAAACACACCAACGAAAAACAAAACCGTCACCGAGGCAATTCCCAGCCAAAGCATCACGAAACGGCGTTCATCCTGACCCGGCGGCGGCGCCGTGATGCCGAACACCAACGAAAATCCCCGAAAAATGTCGGCCAGCGTCTTGATCATTTTTTCGCTTCACTTATCCGTTCGCTTCGACCTTCAACAAGTTGCGTCGGCCTCGACGGAAATCGGTTTACTGGTATTTCCGATGGATGCCACGTCCGACACGCCCGCTAACTCCAATCCCTGCAACAAATTTGGCCACCACCAGCGAACCTTACCCCTTTAGAATCACATCCTTGCGCGAATTCCACCTTCATCTTCTTTAGAATGACATCCTTACGAAAAACAGTGGGGAGGGGTTTCTGTCGCGCCGCCTCGCGAAATTGCGGAGGCGCAGGCACTATACTACGATGCGAACACCACAATGAGCGATGCAGCTCGAATTCTCGTGCAAGCAAATGATGCGCCCGCGGATCAGCCCGCGCGCGAAGCCGACCTCGGTTTCCTTTGGGATTTTTGGTATCCGGCGCTGCGCAGCACGGAAATTGTCGCCCAGCGTTTGGCCACTGCGATGTTGCTCGAAGTTCCGTTGGTGCTGGGTCGAACTTCCGACGGCAAAGCGTTCGCCATGCGCGATTCCTGCCCTCACCGCGGAATTCCGCTCTCTTACGGTCACTTCGATGGCAAAGCCGTCGAATGCAGCTACCATGGCTGGCGCTTTGACGCATGCAGCGGGCAGTGCATTGAAATTCCTTCACGGGTAGACCAGGACAAACTCAAAACAGAGCGCATCTTTGCGGGCCATTACGCCTGCGAAGAACGCGATGGCTACGTCTGGGTTTTCATGCACTCCGGTTCGCGCGCGCCAGAGCCGTCGAAGATTCCGCCGTCGCCGCGACTCGCGACGTTCAGCGAAAAATTCAAAATCATGCATCTGGCCTGCGACTTGCCCGCACACGTCGATCACGGAATTATCGGCCTGATGGATCCGGCGCACGGCCCATTCGTGCACCAATCGTGGTTCTGGCGCAGCCGTGGCTCGATTCACGAAAAACAAAAACAGTTCGAGCCCATTCCAAATGGATTTCGGATGAGCCCGCATTCGCCGAGCTCCAACAGCCTGCCGTATCAACTTCTAAAAAAGCAGACCGGCGAGCCCGTCACCACCACGATCGATTTTATTTTGCCGAATCGCCGCCTCGAAGAAATTCACAGCGGCAAGCTGTGGTTTTCGAGCCAGACGACGGTCACTCCAGTGCGTCGCGATCTCTGCCGCATCGATTTCGTTGCCGCGTGGAATTTATTTTTCTTGCCCGTTTCGATCTTTCGTATCTTCGGCAAAATCTTTCTGCGCCAGGATCAAGAGACGATGATCCAGCAAGCCGAAGGCCTGAAGCACAATCCGCACTTGATGTTGATTGATGACGCCGATCGCCCGGCAAAGTGGTACTTCGCGCTGAAGTCGAATCTGATCGAAGAACGCCGCACCGGCGAACCACTGCCTCATCCAATGAACGGCCCAGTCACACTCCACTGGCGCTCGTAACCGCAACGTCTCAGCGCAAGTGCCCGGCCGCGAATTCGGTGATCACTTCGGTGCCTTCGGGTGGCAACACGCGCACGGTCACAGAGTCTGCGTTCAAAGCTTCGGCCGGGAACTCCATGAACAGCGTTGCGCCAACCAGCGCGCAACCGTTCTCGTCGCAAACATAGTTTGGTTTTCCGGAAAAATCGGCGGGCTCAACAACTCTGTCTCCCACGGTGACCTTCGCGCGGATCGATTTCCAAAAGTCGTCCGGACGCACCGTCAACGCAGGCGTCGTCGATCCTGATCGAGATCCGGTCGGCTGTGCGATGACCGCCGGATACGATTTGGTGAACTGAATCAATATCTCGATCGAAACCGTCTCGCGCTGGCCTTTGTGATCGAGCACCGCTTGCTGCGCGTTGTAATTCATTTGTTGACTGGAATAAGAAACCAGTTGTGCGAACGGCGTCAGGAATTTAACGGACGAAACCCAGGGCCCGTTCACCGGCGCCGGCAAATCTTTTTGATATTGCGCAAGAAAGTCCGTTACCGGCGTGCCGCGCCGCTGCCCCAAGAAATACGCGTCGCGAACGGACTCTTCCGGCAGCGGCACGGTGAACGGCGCCGCCGGCGCCGCCGCAATCAGCGTTGTCAGGGCAATCGCTGCGAATCGTGTTCGAGGTCGCATTAGGCTGAACATAGGCACCGCCACTGTTATCTATGAGACGGGGACGGGAAATCGCCGGTTTCCATGCGCCGTCGTTCGCGCAACGAGAAGCCTCGCCTAGATACGTCGCTCGACGTTCGGAAAATCCAGCCAAACTTTCACGCCGCAGAAATGCGAACCCTCCGTACAAATCGGCGTCGTAATTCCTGCGCGCAGATAGCACGGCGGCCCAATATATTTTGCAAACTGCGGATGCACGGCGCGCAATTGATCGAGTTCATCGATTGAGGCGCGATAGATTTCTTCCTGCGCGTTGAAGCACGTCCGCATCGTCCACTTGTGCAGCAAATGAAGCAGGGAACCGCTCTCGACAAGCCGGATCGATTTCGCATTCGGCAACACATAGAGCGCGATTTCCGCCGGGACTCCGCGATCGAGCAATTCGTTCTTCGCGATCCAGGCATCGTGCATCGCGCGTTCGTAGACTTCCTTCGCGCGGGGATTCCGGTCGAGCAACATCGGCGTGATGTAATCCGGCTCGCGCGTATCCGAGAGCGTTAGAAGCGGCCGCGATCCGGGGACCATGCGATGCCGCTGATCCTGGCTGTCGGCGGTGTGGCTGATTTTCTTCGCAAACGTGTAGTTCGCGTGCTGTAGTGCTCGCATCAGCGGGGCATGCACGCCGACGTTGAGCGTCTCAAGTCGATAAATGTTGCGCGAAGGATTGAGAAGCCGGTCGATCGCTTCGGCGTCACTGCATTGCGATTCCAGAAGGCCAACGACCGCGCGATACGCCTCGGCCGCGATGCGCGGCGCGTTCGGCGAATAATCGACGAGCTTTGAAGTTCGCCCTTCGAGTTTCGCATCGAATTCGCGCGCGAACGCTTCACCTCGCGCAACAGCGCCGCCCGTGCCATTCGGCGATGAATCATCGGCCATCGCCGCAGCCACATTCGCTTCGCCCCACTCCGGCAGCGCCTGGATCGGCTCGGTGCCGAAACGCTCAAAGAATTGCGGATCAATTTCGCGCGCCAGCTTGACCATCTGCCCGATCACTTCGCGCGCCTCGTTCGGCGTATCCGACGCCGAGCACATTCGCCACAAGCGATGCAGCACGATGCCCGAAACGGTGTGCACCATCGTCGTGAATGCCGCCAGCGGCAGCACGTAGCGTGCGATTTCGATCGAGCGTTTCTCCGCCGATCGCTCCACTTTCTGAATGCGATTCACGTGAGACATCGGACCGACATGCCAGATGTCGTTCAAGATTTCGCGCGCATCGCCCGCCAGCAGCGCCGACAATTCGCGGTAATACTCCCAAGACCGCGCGATCGAACGCTCGTAAATCTCGCGGCACGCCGCGCTGAAGTAGAGATCTTCAGGCGGCACATACGCGTGCGCGCGATTCAGTCGCACATAACGCTGGCTCTGTTGTTCGGAATTATAGAAAGGGTGCGCGTGCAGAAACGACCAGACAAATTGCCGGCTCACATTTTCGAGCCCGAATTCAAAATGCGCGTGCTGATAGACCGTGTGATGCCCGCTGTAAAACGTCGCGGCGCCGATGTTGATCCGCTGCTTGTCGTTGACCTCTTCGTGCCCGATCAGTCGCTGCGCATAGCACGTGCGCGCCGCCGCGATTGCTGAGTCGTAAGGATGCGCAAACGCATTGCGCAAAGTCACGACCGGCGGACCGGTGTCGACGAGTTCGCCGGAGCGCGAGGAATCGAACATGCGCGATTGGGAGGCCACGATGTAGATCATTCTACACGGGTGAGTCCGGGAACCAACGCCGTGTCGCGAGATGAGCGACAGCGCTTGGCGCATTTCACTCGGTACAAAAAGAAAAGCGGACCCGAAGGCCCGCCTCTCTCAACTCTTACGCGAAGCGAATCCTACTGTTGTGTCGCAACAGTCGCTTTGATCTTGGTGGCTTCCGCGCGCGGCAAATCAAAATCGATCGCCAGCCCTTGTTTGCCGAGGCAGAGCGAACGCGCGACGAGTCCGGTCGATTCAGACACGAGCGTCAGGCCCGACGGCGTTTCGCAGCCTTCGTTTGACGCCATCGCCAGGACCGACGCCACCGGTCCCGGCTTCGAGTCGGGGCGAACGAATACGAGCACGCGAGAACCCGACGACGAAAGTGCCGTCACCGGCGCGATCGACACGGTGTAATGGCCCGCAGGGAGAACCGTCGAGCCGAATCGCGCCTCTGCGTTCAGTGTGAATGCGCCCTTGACCAATTCCTGCGCCTTCAAGCCACCTACTAGTGCCATTGCGGCAAAAAGCGCTCCGGCGAGAATCTTCTTCGTTGTTGCAGTGATTTTTTCCAATCGCATGATGTGTGTACCTTCCCTTTTAATTTAATTTCAAGTTCTAGCTACAGCACGACCAACTGGGCAGGCTTCGCCCACTCGCAACAAAACGGCGTTACGACCACCGCGAAATGCGTTGCTTGAAAATTGCGAGCGAAAGAACTTCCGGGTTCTTGTCGAACGGGCTCGCGAAAGCGCAAACGACACGACTACGCTAACTACGCCACCGATCTTGCGGTTGAATCGGCAAGTTGTCTAACGCAAAGAACCTTCGACAGTCATCGAACGATTTGATGTTGAAGCTCGGCTACTAACAGTTTTTCGATTCGCGATGAGAAAGCATATTTTTAGCGGCAAGAATCCGCGAAATATCGGCGCAAAGTGAAGTCGCTGGACTTGCAAATCTGTTGTTACAAAGCCCGCGAACAAATTGAACGAATGATTCGATGCGAAAATTTGATGAACTTCAGCGTGACGTCGGCGCCGATGCGGCTGGCGTCGGCAGTGTCGGCGCCGAAAGGGTTCGAATGAGCAGAATCATCCGCCACCGCTGTTCGTCCGTCAGTCGTTTTTTGAAAGATGGCATCGGCTTGCGCCCTTCGGTCAGCTTGTAAAAAAGCTCTCCGTCGGTGACGCGGCTCATTTGCGGCACGTCGGTAAAGTCTGTCGGCTTCGGATCGTATAGCGACGCATCGTGACCGTCGCCTTTTCCCGTGAAGCCGTGGCACGCGGAACATTTGTCGCGATAGATAGGCCGAATCGAATCGAGATCAGCATTCGCCGGCGAGATCGGATTCTTCATCGCACGCGCCTCGTCGGGAACAGCCCACGGCCGATTCTGCAGGATCGAAAATCCAATCGCGCCCGCAATGACAAGCAGCAGGATGACAAACAGGATCTTTCGTGTTCGCAGGTCTTTGCGTTGTCGCTCAGGCATGTTCGGAAGGAATTTTCGCACGCCGTCGGTGCGGGGCGGAAGAGCGCTCTACGCGCGAAGTGTCAGCCAGAGCAACTCGGCGTTGAACACCAGAATGACGGCCGCCACCGCCCACGCCACGATCGACGTCACGCGCGAATTCGCGAACTCGCCCATCTTCTTGCGATCGCTCGTGAACTGAATCAGCGGAATCACGGCAAACGGAAGCTGAAAACTCAGCACCACCTGGCTTAAAATCAGCAGCGCGGTCACTTTTGATTCGCCCGCGATTCCAATCACCAGCACCGCCGGCACGATCGCGATCGCTCGCGTGATCAGCCGCCGAATCCACGGCTTCAGCCGGATATCGAGAAACCCTTCCATCACGATCTGCCCGGCAAGCGTTCCCGTCAGCGTCGAGTTCTGACCCGACGCCAGCAGCGCGCACGCAAAAATCGTGCTCGCGAGCCCCGCGCCCAACACTGGGCTCAACAATTTGTAGGCGTCCGAAATCTCGGCGACGTTATGCAGCCCATGTGTATGAAACGCCGCCGCGCCCAAAATCAAAATCCCAGCGTTGATGAACAGCGCAAATCCCAGCGCGACCGTCGAATCCAGCACTGAGTACCGCAGCGCTTCCCGCCGTTCCGGCACAGACGACCCAAAAGCCCGCGTCTGCACGATGCTCGAATGCAAATACAAATTGTGGGGCATCACCGTCGCGCCCAAAATTCCGATCGCAAGATAGAGCATCTCGCGATTCTTCAAAATATCGATCGTTGGAATGACGCCGCGCGCCGCTTCGCGCCACAGCGGCTGTGCGACGAAAATCTCGTACGCGAAGCACGCGCCGATCGCCGCGATCAGCGTGACGACAAACGCTTCCACCATGCGAAAGCCGCGTCCCTGCATCGCCAGCACGATCAGCACATCGAGCGCGGTGATCAGCACGCCCGCGATCAGCGGCAAACCGAAAAGCAACTTCAGCGCGACCGCAGATCCCAATACTTCCGCAAGATCGCACGCCGCAATCGCAATCTCGCACAGCACCCACAGCGCAAACGACGTCCGCCGCGAATAATGCTCGCGGCAAGCCTGCGCGAGGTCTCGCCCCGTCGCGACGCCCAGCTTTGCTGACAGCGCTTGCAGAAGCATCGCCATGAAATTGCTGATGACGATCACGCTCAGCAGCGTGTAACCAAATTTCGACCCGCCACCGATGTCGGTCGCCCAGTTGCCTGGGTCCATATATCCGACGGCGACCAAATATCCTGGTCCCGCGAACGCCAGAACCTTGCGCACCCACGACGCGCCTTTCACCACAGGCACGGTGCGATGCGCTTCGGGAAGAGAAGGAAAAGTGACAGCCTGACCGCGAACGTGGTCGACGCTGGCGGCGGTAAGAGGCGCGAGTTGTGTTGTGGAATTCATCCCGTTCCGCTGCTTTCACTCGATCGCCCGATTGCGGCCACTTCCTCGCGAGCGAGTTAAGCATGGTAAACCTGTTAAATAAACTAGCATTAATACGCCTGACTGTCAATCTCGTTCTTCCCCAAGTTGCGTCATCGCCATCTTCATCGCTACGCGTTTCCGGCAACGCGTTCCCGCCTGTGATACTTTTGTTCTTCCACTCACGCGTGAACGCGAACTAAAGGAGCTTCGACACCATGGACGAGCAGCGCGCACCGCAGCAGCCCCAGGGACAGGTGCAAATCAAAGCGGACGAGAAGGAACTTCAGGGCGAGTACAGCAATCTGGTGATGGTTCACCACAATTTGGAAGAGTTCACGCTCAATTTCATTTACATTTTTCCGAACGGCGCACAAGGCAAGTTATTAAAGAGCATGATCGTCAGCCCCGGCCACGCCAAGCGCATCTGGCGCGCACTCGGCGAAAACATCGCGCGCTACGAAGCCCAATTCGGCCCGATCAAGGAAGCGCCCGACACACCGGCACCAACCGTCGGCTTCGTGCAATAACGCGCGGCAGATCGGGCGACGCTCCTAAATCCGAGCGCCCCGCTTCGCTCATTGGGAAAATTCTGAGCGAGCGCGGTTGCGAATCCTCCTAATGCATCGTAAACTGCATGAGTTGTTCGCAGTTCCTACCGTAATTCCAAGGGCCTGTAGCTCAGGTGGCTAGAGCGCGCCCCTGATAAGGGCGAGGTCGGTGGTTCAAGTCCACCCAGGCCCACCATTCTTTCAGCCAATCAATGCAAACTCCGCCGCGGCGCTAAGCCGATTCTCGATCCACCAACAGAATCGTCTGCAACAAAGCGTTCGCGCCGTTCGCACAATCCTGCCAACGCGAAAATTCCTTCGGCGAATGGCTGACGCCGCCAACGCTCGGCACAAAAATCATTCCGATCGGCGCAATTTTCGCCACCATTTGCGCGTCATGTCCCGCTCCGCTCGGCATGCGCATTGTTTTGAGTCCGAGTCCCGTCGCCGCCGTCTCGATCGCGATTTGAAGATTCGGATCGGTCAGCGCCGGCGGATCATGAGAAATCCTTTTAAACGAAATCTCCGTCCCCGTCTGTCGCGCAATTTCTTGCCCGCGTTTCTGAATTTCCTCTCCTAGTCGCGCGGTCTACCGCGCATCAAGATCCCGCAACTCAACCCACAATTTTACCAATCCAGGCACGACATTCACCGCATTTGGCGACACCTCAAACTGCCCGACAGTTCCCACCTGCCGCCCGGGTTCGCGCGTCACCAGATCCTGCACCGCCTCGACCAACTTCGCCGCCGCAAGCAGCGCGTTGTGACGATCAGCCATCGGAGTCGTCCCCGCATGATTCGCGACTCCCCGAATTTCCACCGCGTACTCATCGATGCTGACGATCCCTTCGACGACGCCGATCGGAATCCCCGCCTTCTCCAAAATCCCGCCCTGTTCGATGTGCAATTCGAAATAGCACCGCAACGCGCCGTCAGGAATTCTCGCTTCCGCCAATCGACTTGGATCGCCGCCAATCCGCCGCATTCCGTCCGCCATCGACATGCCGTTCCGCACGATTGCGAGATCGTCCGTCGTCAACGCGCCTGTCGCGCCGCCGCTGCCGGTAAAATCTCCCTCCTCGTTCGGCCAAATCACCATTCGCAAAGGATGCCGGGTTGTGACATCGTGTTCGCGCAGCGTATGCATCACTTCAATCGCGGACATCGAACCCAAATCGCCGTCAAAATTTCCGCCGCTGCGCACCGAATCAATGTGTGAACCAAAAAGGATCGGCTTCAAATCCTGATTTGATCCCGGTCGATCACCAAAAATATTCCCTGCCGCATCGATACGCGGCTCCATTCCAGCAGCGTGCATCAACTCCATCGCATACTTCCGGCCCGCAACGTCGGCGTCGCTGAATGCCACGCGACTCACTCCGTCCGCGAACGTCCCACCCGCAGGCCTTCCGAAAACGCTGAGGCCTTCCAGGCTTTCGCGTAGTCGACCCGCGTCGATGCGCAAGCTCGCGCCGTCTGTCTGCGCAAACTCGAACTTGGAAAACGCAGCGGAAGCAGACAACACGATGGCACCGGTGAAAAGTTCCCGTCGAGTGATGAGCATGAGTGACGTCGATACTAGCCGAAAACGAAAGCCGCCTCGAAGTTTCACTCCTGCCGGGCGCGAAACTGTCCTTCTTTGCCGATGCGATCAAGGAAAATTTTGCCGGGTCCGCCTCCGGCTCGCCAGTCATCCGTAAACTCACGTTGCAATCACACACGTTACGCGCCGCATCGCCGCTGGCATTCCGCATGCTCTCCTTCTCATGACGAAACGCCGCGCTAAGGTTTCCTCGTCAATTGCCGATGGAAATCCGAAAGACGGACGCGACAGCAATTCTCAGTAAGAAAGTTCTAAGATCGGGAGGCTACACATGTCCATCGCCGGAATTTCCAGTAGCAGCAACCTTTTTCAAAACTCCGTCGTGCAGCAAACGCAGAATCGCTTTCAGCAAATCCAATCTCAATTCCAGAAACTCGGCCAGGACCTCCAGTCCGGCAACTTGACGCAAGCTCAATCCGATTTCGCCTCACTCTCGCAACAGCTGCCCAGCGGCGGCCAGTTCGGCGCAGCGAGCGCCAACACAACCGCGTCCACGACCGCATCGGGCGCAACCCCGACATCAACCGCCAATCCCGTCCTCCAGGCATTTCAATCGCTCGGTCAGGATCTCCAGTCCGGAAATCTCACCGCTGCCCAGCAAGACTTCGCCACCATTCAGCAGAGCGCGCAACAAGCCCAAGCCTCCGGTCAGGCGCATCACGGCCATCACCATCATCACGGCGGCGGCGACAGCAACTCAACTTCGCCAACGTCCACGTTGCAGCAGGATTTCACTTCGCTCGGTCAGGATCTGCAATCTGGCACCCTCTCGTCCGCGCAGCAGGCCTATTCCTCGCTGCAATCCGACTTGCAACAATTTCTTCCAAGCTTCGCTTCCAGCTCAATCGCAAGCTCGACTAGCAGTTCCACCGCTTCAGCCGCAACGCCCGGCGTCAGCGTCACCGCCTGACGCAAACCGACAATCGCCACCAACGATTAGCCAGAGCGATTTGCATCACCAAAACAAATCCATTCAGGGCGCAGCGCAAGCTGCGCCCTTTTTCACATCGTTCGCGTAAGCGCCAACAACCACCGCGCTAAGTCCCGAAACGAACCGCCGAATTCCCAATTCCGCATACGCTCTCACCTCCACTGCTTATCGCCTATTCACAGCCCCCTAAAAACCAATAAACACGCCTCATTCCACGCGCCTGCCTCCCAAGAAGTTGGAATCAAACTTGCCCCCATCTCCTGCGGAGTCTCGAATGGCGCCTCTCTCTGAAATCGATTTCTTTCGCAGCGTCCTCGACAATCTCCACATCGCCGTTTACGTCGTCGATCGCGAAGGCAAAATTTTGTTCTGGAACGACGGCGCCGAGCGCATCACCGGCTACCTCCGTCAGGACGTCATCGGTCGTCTCCACAACGACAATTTTCTCGGTGAGACCGACGGCGAAGACAACGAACTCTCCGGCGTGCTCGCCCCCACCACCACCGCCATGCGCGAAGGCAAGCCCACCCAAGCGCTGGTCTCCATGCGCCACAAATCCGGCCACCGCGTTCCCGTCCAGCTTTGGGCGTTTCCCGTTCGCAATTCCGATGGCGTCATCATCGGCGCAGCCGAAAGCTTCGAAGAAAGCATCGCCCTCGCCGAATGGGACCGTCGTCAGACCAAGCTCGCCACTTACGGCGTCATCGACGAAGCCAGCGGCGTCCTCAACCACGGCGTCATGCAATCCCACATCGGCGAAAACATCCGCTTGTTTGAAGATCACCGCGTCCCGTTCTCCATTCTCTGTATGGAGCTCGACCATCTCGACAAAGTGCAATCGCGCGACGGACCGGGCGCCATTGCCGTAATTCTCCGTGTCGTCGGCCAAACCCTCGAAAACACCCTACGCCCTACCGACTTTCTTGGCCGCTGGCAGAGCAATCAGTTCCTCGCCATCCTCACCGAATGCAGCGGCAACGAAATCGACCGCGCTTCCGAGCGCCTGCGCCGCATGGTCAACGCCAGCAAAATCGCGTGGTGGGGCGATCGTGTCCTCGTCACCATTTCCGTCGGCGGTACGGTCGTCAAAAACGGCGACACCGTCGAAGCCATGGTTCTGCGCGCCGGAAGCGCGCTCCGCGCCAGCATCGCCGAGGGCGGCAATTGCACCAGGGTGCGCTATGACTGAAGTTGGCAACTCTCAGAGGGTCGACCTGTCATGTTTGTAATCATCGGCATCGTCGTTGTGTTCGGCGCTGTCGTCGCCGGCTACTTGATGGAGCACGGCAATCTCAAAGTGCTCGTTCAGCCCGCCGAACTCGTCATCATTGGCGGTGCCGCTGTCGGCACCGTGCTCATTGCCAACCCGCTCCACATTCTCAAAGCCATCGTTGGCGGACTCGCCGGCGCATTCGGCGGCTCCAAGTTCGGCAAAGACAAATATCTCGACACCATGAAAATGATGTACGAACTTTTCGGTCGCGCCCGCAAAGAGGGCCTTATGGCGCTGGAAGCCGACAGCGATGGCCCCGAAAAAAGTCCCGTCTTTTCCAAATATCCGAAATTCTTAAAAGATCACCATGCGCTTGCCTTTGTCTGCGACACGATTCGCCTCGCCGCCGGTGGTGGCGTCGAGCCTTTCGATATGGATCAAATGATGGAACTCGACATGGACGTCCATCATCACGGCGCCAGCCAACCCATCGCCGCTCTCTCCACCATGGCCGACTCGCTTCCCGGCCTTGGCATTGTCGCCGCCGTGCTCGGCGTGGTCATTACCATGGGCGCGCTCGGCGGACCACCTGAAGAAATCGGCCACAAGGTCGCCGCCGCTCTCGTCGGCACCTTTCTCGGCATCCTTCTCTGCTACGGACTCATCGGTCCCATCGCATCCAGCATGACCAAAAGCTCCGAAGATGAGCACGCCTACTACTACGTTCTCCGCGTTGCGTTGACCGCCTTCATGAAAGGCATTCCACCCACCGTTGCGGTCGAATTCGGACGTCGCGCCATTCCCGGCCACGTTCGCCCCAGCTTTCAGGATCTCGAAAAGCACATCAAAGGTGGCGGTGGTGGCGGTGGTGGTGGCGATGCTGCTCCCGCCCCCACTGCGTAACGCCGTCAACTACTCATTCAAATGAGCGCCGCGAAACCTATCATCGTCATCAAGAAAAAGGGCGGCCACGGCGGCCACCACGGCGGCGCGTGGAAAGTTGCTTACGCCGACTTCGTCACCGCGATGATGGCCCTCTTCATCGTTCTCTGGCTGCTCAATTCCAGCCAGAAAGTACAAAAAGCCGTTGGCGGCTATTTCCGTGATCCGTCCGGCACAGCGGAAAAAGTCGGCAGCGACATGAGCGGCGTCGGCGAAAATTTCGTCGTCACCAAAGACAACATGGAAGAAATCAAAGAACAGCTTGAAAAAACCATCCGCGAAGTCCCCGATTTCGAAAAGCTCAAAAACAATATCGACATGACCGTCACCAATGAGGGCCTGCGCATCGAGCTCACCGAATCTGCCGCCGGTACCTTCTTCGATAGCGGCAGCACAAAAATCAGCAGCGACGGCATCGAACTCCTCGGCGCTCTCGGCTCCGAACTCGGCAAACTCCCCAACACCATCGCGATGGAAGGGCACACCGATTCGAAACCCTATTCCGCCGCCAGTACGTACACCAACTGGGAGCTCTCCTCCGACCGCGCCAACGCCGCCCGCCGTCTCATGCTCTTGCACGGCATCCGCAACGACCAGGTCACCCAGGTCCGCGGTTTCGCCGATCGGCGCCTCCGCCAAAAAGACAATCCGCTCGACCCCTCCAATCGCCGCATCTCCCTGATCGTCCAATACCTCCCCAAAAAGCCCGGCGAGGCCGATGCCAAGGGCGAAAAAGGTGCAGAAGGCGCCGAAGGCAAATCCGAACCCAGCGAATCCAAATCCAAAAAACCCGAGTCCAAGTCCGAATCAAAACCCGCCGAAAAAAAATAGGTAGTTGGGTGCCCCACCCTCGTTTTCTGAGGGTGGGGGTCTAGACCAAACCTCACCCGAACCAAAACGACGACCGCGATCGATCCCGACGCCGGCAACGTCGATTCGCCTAGATTTAACGCCGCCCAAATCACAACGACGACCAAGGCAATGTAGGGGCGCAGCACTGCCCTGAGCTTCGAAGGGTGCGCCCCATGTCCGCAAGGTCAATCCGTCTCGTCTCAACCTGCGGTTTCCAGCCCCGCCTCCCAAAATGGAACGCTGTTCGAATGCCTAACCTATAAACATCTATTGACATCTAGTGACGAATATGCTAACATCCCGTGTGTTCGTCCCTCTCAGTCTCCCGCCTCGCCTCGTAACCGCTCACAGGCGAACACCCATCGAAACCCGCCACCTCGCAACCTACTCATTCTCCAAGCCTTCCTCACTCTTTCCAATCTCCCGCCTCGCAATTTCCGCTAACCCCCACATCCTAAACAGCTTCCCCACTCTTCCCAAAAACATCCGGGGTACACCCCCAAAACCGAACCTCAAGCGAAACCGTCCGCACCCGACGGGACGTCACTTCCCGATAAAACCTTCCATGCAACTTACTCCATCCTTCGTTCGTATCCTCCGCCGGAGGCTCCCATGAAATCCCTCTGGCAAGACATCCGCTTCGGCCTGCGCGTCCTCGCAAAATCTCCCGGATTCACCGCCACCGCCATTCTCACCCTCGCGCTCGGCATCGGCGCCAACACTGCCGTCTTCACCGTCGTCTACGGCGTCCTGCTCCGTCCGCTTCCGTTCCCGCAACCCGACCGCATCGTGCAGCTCGCCGAAACCTACAAAGATCAGACCGCCGGCATGAGCGTCACCGCAACCCAGTTACGCCGCCTCGGGTCGCACGCCGCTCCTTTCCAGTACATTGCCGGCGTCACCGAAGTCGGCTACAACCTCGCCGTCGGCAACAACGCCGTCCACCTCCGCGGCATGCCTGCAGGCGCGGATTATTTTCGCGTTCTCGGTGTCACTCCCGAAATGGGCCGCGACTTTGCCCCCGCCGACGATGCGGGCGACGGCCAGCACGTCGCGATCGTCACCTACAATCTCTGGCAGCACTTCCTCGCCGCCGATCACAATCCCATCGGTAAGCCGATTCTTCTCAACGGCGAACCGTTCACCGTCATCGGGGTGATGCCGCGCAGCTTCGCCACCGTCGGCCAGCAGGGCTCGCCCGATTCCAGCGCTCCCGACGTTTGGACGCCGCTCGCGCTCGTCGCCAAGACGATGGGCAGCGGCGAAAATATCGACGTCCTTGCGCGCCTCAAGCCCGGCGTCACTCCCGCCGAACTCGCAACCAACAACGCCCTCATCCTCGAGGATTTCCATCGCGAATTTCCCGAGGATGTCGGCCAGGATCTCCACATCGACTTCCTTCCGTACCAGCGCATGATCGGCATGGACGTTCGCGTCTATCTCTTCGTGCTCCTTGGCGCGATCGGGTTCGTCCTCCTGATTGCCTGCGCCAACGTCGCGAACCTGCTGCTCGCCCGTGGCGGCTTGCGCGGACGCGAGATTGCCGTCCGCATTTCGCTTGGCGCGTCGCCGCGCCGCATCGTTCGCCTCCTGCTCGTCGAAAGCATGCTGGTTGCAGTCGCTGGTGGCGCGCTCGGCCTGCTCATCGCGGCGGTCGGAATGAACTCACTCCTCGCGCTCGCTCCTGTCGATTTGCCGCGCGCCGCCGATATTCATCTCGACGCCGCGGCATTCGCTTTCGCGTTTCTCGTCGCGCTGCTGACGGGCGCGCTCTTCGGCACAGCGCCTGCCCTCGATGCGACTCGCGTGAACCTCACCGATTCACTGAAAGAAGGTGTCGGCCGTTCCAACGCCTCACCCATTCGCACACGTCTTCGCAATATCCTCGTGGTCGGCGAATTCGCGGTTTCTCTCGTTCTCCTCACCGGCGCCGGTCTGATGATCGCCACGTTCTCTCGCTTGCTGCACACTGACCCCGGATTCAATCCGCATCCTGTTCTGTCGATGCAGTTCTGGGTGACCGGCTCGCGCTACAACTCGACGGCGGCCGTCGAGAATTTCAATCACGCCCTGGTCGCTCGCCTCGAATCCGTTCCGGGAATCGAAGCTGCCGGCGTCGTCTCTGCCGGTCTCCCGCTGGAGCGCGGCGGCAACAACGGCATCAAGCTGATCGGAGCGAGCGACACCGAGTGGCACAACGTCGACTATCGCGAAATCACACCCGGCTATTTTCGAGCCATGGGAATCGCCATGCGCGACGGCCGCAATTTTTCCGGCGCCGACACCGAAGCCAGCGCGCGAGTCACCATCGTCAACGAATCTTTCGCGCGCCAATTTTTCCCGCAGAAGTCGGCGATCGGCGAACACATCGCGCTTGGCGGCAAGACGCCGACCGAAATCGTGGGCGTCGTCCGTGACGTGAAGTCGTACCTCGATCAGCCCGCGCCTCCGACCACCTTCATTCCCGCGTCGCAAGCTGAGTTCGGCACGTCACTACTTTTCGAAGGATGGTTCCCGCGCACCGTAGTCGCGCGCGTCTCAACCAGTGCTGCCGGCAAACCAATCGATCCACTCAGCCTTATGCGCGCCGTGCGCGACGCGTTCACCGAAGTCGATCCGCTGATTCCGATCGGTTCCACGCGCTCGATGGAACAAGTCTTGTCGCGCTCGCTCGCCCTGCGCAATTTCATGCGCCTTTTGCTGAGTGCGTTCGCCGTTCTCGCTCTCTTGCTCGCCGCGATCGGCATCTACGGCGTCATTTCCTACGCCGTTTCGCAACGCACGCGCGAAATCGGCGTCCGTATGGCGCTCGGCGCAACACCATCGGGAATGCTGAGCCTGATTCTCGCCGAAAGCATGAAGTTGATTTTGTTTGGCGTTGTGATCGGCGTCGCCGCCGCGTTAGGACTGACTCGCATGCTCGCCAGCATGCTCTACGGAATCACCACCACCGACCCGCTAATTTTCATCTCCGTGACGCTGCTGTTAGTAGTGATCGCGCTAGCCGCATGCCTGATCCCAGCGCGCCGCGCCATGCGCATCGACCCGATGGTCGCCCTGCGCCACGAGTGATTTGGTAGCGCCGGCATCCCTGCCGGCGTTTTTGCTGGGGCAGCAGCAAACCAAGGCGGGAATAGGAACAAACCGCGACCAAGACAATTCGAGTTAAAGGAGCGCAACAAGGCGGGACAAAAACTCAAACTCCGTCGGATGCATTTTCTTCTCGGCGGCGGCCAACGTGAAAAACGCGGCGCGATCGATCTCCGGAAACGTCTGCTTCTTGCCAGAGCGCGGCGGCCACTCCATCTCAAACGTGTTGCTGCGCACCGTGCTGGGATCGCAGTCGCCTTCAAATGCCCAAGCGTGCACGAGTTTTCCCGACTTGTGCTTCACGGTTCCGAGCGGGATCAACTTCGAGGCGGGATCGAAATCGAATCCAGTCTCTTCCTGGAATTCGCGAATCGCCGCGGCGCGTTCATCTTCGCCGGGATTCACCTCGCCCTTCGGCAGGAACCACGCTCCGTCATCTTTCTTCGTCCAGAACGGACCGCCGAGATGAACCAACAGAAATTCGAGTTCATTGTTTTTGCGGCGATACAGGATGAGCCCAGCGCTGACTTTGGAAGATTTCGGCATCGGTCGACGAGACGTCTCGAAAAGACAGCTTACCGCAACTCGCGAACGCAAGCAGAACGGATCGAGCCCAGGGTGCAGCGGTCCGCAGAAAAACGCGACGCGGACGCGCTACGACAAGCGGCGCCAAACGAAAAAGTTTGATGGTTGTCTGCGGATAGAACGTTCGCCCGCGTCACTGCAAGATGCTATTGCGAGGCTGCTCGAAGAAGCGGTCCGCAACGGAGAAGGGAAGATGAACACCACGATGCGAGTTGTAGCGATGCCAACGGAAGTAGCGAACGCAGTGCGTTCGAGCCTGCAGGCTCCGGTCTATGGATTTCCCGCTCACGTTGAGACCGCGGCCGACGCCGCGCCGTGCAGGCATTGCTTGAAAACGTTCGTTGCAGGAAAAGATCGGCGAATCCTTTTTACGTACGATCGTTTCGCCGGCGTCGAATCGCTGCCGCAACCCGGCCCCGTCTACATTCACGCCGACAACTGCGCGCGATATGACGGTGATAGCGGATTTCCCGAAGAATTGCGAGGCAGTCCGCGAACGCTCGAAGCGTACGCCCAAGGACGCAAGCTGATCGCAACGGAATACGTAGCGGATGGAAAATACGAAGTCGCGATCGAAAAACTATTCGCGAATCAAGATGCGGCCTACATACAGGTGAACAGCACAACTGCCGGCTGTTTCACATTCCGCATTGAGCGCGCCGGCGCATGATCGCGCTAATCCCACGAAAAAATGGGGCGCGTAACATGCGCCCCAAGTCTCCACGTTGATTGGTCGAGCTGCGGTGATTTGCGAAAGCGAGGTCAGCAGCCTTTGAACGAAATGAAATCGCCGAGTTTGTTCGGAATCTTTACCGAAGTCGGATCGAACGCGAACGAACGGCTCACATCGAACCCAGCTTTCTGCGCCGTCGCGATGTCTACGAAGGGCGTCAGCGCGGTCAACGCCTGGCTGATGTCGGTCCAGCACGCGGTGCGCTCGTATGTGTTGTTGTTCGGGGGATCGACGCTCTCTGGAACGCCCGCGAGTCCAGTGATCATCTCAACCGGGCCGCCAAACCTGGGCAACACCTCTGGACCAAGTACACGAGCCAGCGTGCGGTGATCGCTCTCGATGCCCATGATGCGCGCCGACGTGACGCGCAGATCCGGCGTGCTGAAGTTGCGCACGCCAACGAGATACGCGGCGATGAACGCGTCTTCGAGCGTAACCAGCGTGTTCAGCGTAACCTGCGCGCTCGAAAACATTCCTTTCGGATAGAAAAACGAAGTGAACGGCGTATGCGTCTGCGTAACGGATTTTTCCAGATAGAAGTGCGACAGCTCTTCGTTCATCGCGGCGACAATGTAGCCCTGATCGTCCTTAGGCAGGCCGTTGAAAAAAGGCGCTTGTTCGATGATGTTGGCGTAGGTAGTGACGGCGAGCGCTTCCGCAATTTGGGCGGCAAGCAGGATATCGAAATCGGATTTTTCGACGCCAGCTTCGTTGCCTTCGGGACGGCTGAACTTTGGTTGAGCGGACGCGAGACTCATGAGGCTGTCGAATCCGAAAAGTCCCGTGGCGCCGACGATCGACGCGCGCCTCAGAAACGAACGGCGATCGCTGGATTTTTGCTCGTTCGGGTTTGCTTCCGTGGAAATTTCAGACACACCCGTAGCAGCTGCTTTATTCATGCACTTCCCCCATTCATTCGGCAGATTTCGAGGAACAGAGCGGGGACGACAGTTTGACCACCCACCTGGTTGGAAAAACCGGACCGCTGTTTTCCTTCGTGCTCGGTAGTACGCCGAGATCGGGGAAGTGGATTAGCTCGCGGCGCATTTTTACAATTTAGAAACAGAGGTGATGGCAGAGTGGTTTTGCGACCTTGCTTGTCGGCGACTGGTCGAGGTGGTACGGTTTGTTTCCCACCCAGTCGAGGGCCACTCTCAGGAACGCTCAGAACGGAGGAAATCAAATGGCGGATAAATTTCAAGAATTGCAGGCGAAGTATCAGTCGGTGCTGAATTTCATCAAGCAGCAACCGAACGCGCAGCTTCAGAACGTGAACATGGAGGGCGATAAACTGCTTATTCGTGTTGCGGCGCCGTCGCAGGACGTGAAAAACAAAATCTGGGATCAGATCAAGCTCGTCGATCCGAGCTTTTCGGATCTGACAGCGGATATCCAGGCGCCGGAAGCCGCAGCGGCGGCAGCAGCCGGCGGAGGAAGCGCGGCGGCATCGGGGCCGCGAACGTACACGGTTCAGGCCGGAGACAACTTGTCGAAAATCAGCAAGCATTTCTACGGCGATCCGAATCAATACATGAAGATTGTGAACGCGAACAAAGAAACGCTGCCTGATCCCGACAAGATCCACCCGGGAATGGAATTGAATATTCCCTGATTTGTGCGGTGATGCATTTCGTCGTGACTTAATTTCGTACTGATGAGGGCGCACCCAATTCCGGGCGCGCCCTTTCGCATTTGACGCGCTTCACAGAAAAACGGGATGAAGTTCATCGCGTTTTATCTGCTCGATGCAAACGAAGACGAGCTTATCAAGATGTTGGAATAAGAATCGAAGCTCGTAACTCGTAACTCGTAACTCGTAACTCGTAACTCGTTCACCATCCAGGGTTGGTGCAAATAAATCGGACGCAGCGTGTGCTTCGCAGACTGCCGAAGAACATTCGCTGCGCCCGTAATTTCTGTAGCGCTAAGGTTACCGGAGACCGAAGAGGGCTACCTTCGGACGGTGTTCCCAGCGGGCTTTGCCGTACCAGAGTTCGACCGATTCGATCACGCGGCGATTGCCAGGGAGATCGATCGGGCGAGTTGAAGCACCAGAAGGAACACGATCGCGAATGACGAGTTCTTCATGCGAACCGTCATGAAAATGAACGACAACGCGCTCGAAGAAGATTTCGCCGCCTTCGACGCGCAGCTGGATGGCGCGGAAACGGCCATCGTGCTTGCCGACGTGAATGCTGTCGTGATCCTGGCCCCCGTCAACGTGGGCGTCGCCGAGATAAGTCTCTTGTGCCTGGGTGCGGACGGTGGAGAGTGCGAATGCGAACAAGAGTGCAATGGAAGCAAGAGCAATTCGTTTGAGCATATTTCCTCCGCAGTAGTTCCGTGAGGGGACCCCACGGTAAAAACTGGTGGTTCGATGCAGCGATCGATTTAAGGGTTCTGGGCTTGCGACAACTTGATGCTGTGTAAGGAACCCACTGCGGTAGAAAATGTTGCGGTCGGATTTTCAGGCCAGAACGAAAAAAGGGCACGGCAGGTGCCGTGCGCCTACATCAAAAAATGCGCCCGTCGACTAATTCTTTACGTAGAAGTCGGGGTAGGCTTTTTTCAGGTTTGAGAGTTTGGGCAGGTCGTTGTACACGATGTAGGACTGGCTCATGTGCGATTCGAGGTAGTGCTGGTGATATTCCTCGGCGCGATAGAAAGCGTTGAACGGCGCGATTTGCGTCACGATTTTTGACGGGTACGTTTTCGCCGTATTCAGTTGCTCCACATACGCGGTGGCGATGCGCTTCTGATCTTCGGTCGTATAGAAAATCGCGGAACGATATTGAGAGCCAACGTCGGGGCCTTGGCGGTTGAGCTGTGTCGGGTCATGCGCGACCGAGAAATAGATCATCAAAATCTGGCCGAACGAAATCTGCGAAGGATCGAAAGTGACCTCGACGGATTCGGCGTGGCCGGTCAGGCCGGTGCTCACCATTTCGTAGCCGGGATGTTCGACATGCCCGCCGGAATAGCCGGAAACCGCACTGATGACGCCCTTTGTGTGGTCGTAGACAGCTTCGACGCCCCAGAAGCAACCGGCGGCGAGGACGACTTTTTCCTGACCCTTGGCAGAAGCCAGCGGTTCATCGGCCACAGGCTTGGGGAATGGGAACTTTGGTTCCGCCGGCTTCGCCCCGATGGAACGCACGGCGGTCCATCCGAGGAAGGCGACGATCACGAGAACAGCAAAGACTTTGCCGATATAGGGGCTACGCATGGCGACTCCGGAAATTGCGGCGCGGATAGCAGGCCACGTCACTTGAACCGACACTTAAAATACGCCGGAAACGATTCGTTGGATGCGAATTATGTTCCTGGCGTTACCAGCAAAATTGGATGGGGTTGGGAGGATTTCGTCGCAGGTATTTATTGCATTGGAATTGCTGCGTCGGAAGACGCGCCAGGGAAAGGAGATAGCAAGGTTTAAACGAAAAGAAACAAGGCGCAACGATATGCCGCGCCTTGTTTTTCTCTAAGATTTACTTCCTTTAACACTTGGTTCCGCGAGACTTGCCGCGCTACTGCTGCGCCGATTTGGTGATGACCGCGCAGGCGATGCGCGGAGGCGCAGCACTGCTGGCTTCGGCCGTTACGGCATGGATGACCATGGCGGTGCCGCCATTGCTGAATACGGAGTGGCTGTCGGAACCGAGCGTGACGTTGGGAGCGACGACTGTGGCGTGAGCGGTGCCGTCGGCGCCGACGATCAGAGAAAAGTCGGGGATGTCACCGGCGGGAAGGCCGCCGCTGGCGTGATCGTGGCTGGTGCCATCGGGATTGAAGTGCGAACCGGCAGACTTGAAGTCGGGTCCTTCGCACTTGGCGAATTGATGGATGTGAAGCGAGTGTTCGCCGGGCGGAAGATTTTTGATGTCGAGCTTGATGCGAACGCCGTGCGAAGCTTCGGAGAGCGTTGCGGTTCCGACAACTTCGTTCTGGCCGTTCTTGATTTCGACAGTGAGAGGCTTGGACGCAGGCGTGGCCGCACTGGCGGCCGCCGCGAAAAGCAGCAAGCACAAAAATGCTGAGAAAGATTTCATGGAACCTCACTTAGGTGGACCGCGGACGCAGGTCTTTGGTCAGGATTGGGTCTGACACCACTGTAAAGGCGGACGGAACGAAGCGAATGTAAACAGAAGGTCTCGTGTGGTGAGAAGGGTATTAGCGGGGGCGGGGAGAGTGGCCGGTGGCCGATTCGGTGGCAAGACGCAACGGCCGGGCGGAGCCCTTCGGGGCTCAGGATTTTCAATAAACCCCGCCTCTACAACGGAGGGTTCGTGGTGCTTACTTCGGGATGCGGAGGTCGTCTGAGATTGGGCGGGATGGCGGGTAAGATTTCGGTGTTAGAACCGAGGGGGTGATTGGGGCATCCTAGTGGTGAAGTTGGAGCGGAAGGTGTAAGACAGTAGCGGAATTTTTTGTAATTGTTTGTCGTGGCTTTGGCGCGGTGATTTTTCCGCGTTTTGTCGAGTGATTGAAGAATTTATCGCTGAGGAGACTTTCATGGACGCAGTTGGCAGGCGATTGGGAATGCGCATTGCGGCGTTGGGTATTTTGTTTGCGGCGCCGGGAATTTTGCTGGGACAGGTGACGAACGGAAAGGCACCGCAGCTGCCTGCGCCGTTTGCGACGAAGTCGGCGGGAAATCCGCCGGAAGAATCGAAGCCGCCGAAGGGATTTCTGCCGACGGTGCCAGATGGATTCAAGATCAGCGTATTCGCGACGGGTTTCAACGAGCCGCGCTGGCTAACCGTAGCGCCGAACGGGAAAGATATTTTCCTGGCCGATACGCACGCCGGCAAAATCTATATTTTGCGCATGCCCGCGAGCGGCGACGGAGAGGCACAGAAGGAAGAGTTTCTGACTGGGCTCGATGAGCCATTCGGAATCGCGTTTCATGACGACTACATTTACGTGGGCGATACGGATGCGGTGCTGCGTTACAAATTCGATCCAGCGAATTCGAAGAAACTGGGCGATAAAGAGAAGATCATGGATTTGCCGCGGCGCGGACACTCGACGCGTGCGGTGGCGTTCAGTCCCGATGGAAAGCATTTGTTTGTGAGCGTGGGGTCGCAGTCGAACGTCGATATCGAGAGCGACACGCGGCGGGCGGCGATCACGATTTGCGATCTGGACGGAAAGAACGCGCGGTTGTACGCGACGGGGACGCGCAATCCGGTGAATATCGCGTTCGAGCCGAAGACGGGAGTTTTGTATACGAGCGTGAACGAGCGCGATGGGCTCGGCGATGATTTGCCGCCGGATTATTTCACGTCGGTGAAGGACGGAGGATTTTACGGCTGGCCGTACAGCTACATCGGAAAGAACGTCGATCCGCGCGTGAACCCGCAGAAGCCGGAACTGGTGGCGAAGGCGATTATTCCGGACGTGCTGCTGGGCGCGCATCGGGCGCCGCTGCAGTTTGCGTTTTATACGGGCAAGCAATTTCCGGCGAAGTATGACGGCGGCGCGTTCCTTTGCGAGCATGGCTCGTGGAACCGTTCGCAGCGCGCGGGATACCAGGTGGTGTTCATTCCGTTTACGGATGGGAAGCCATCGGGCGATCCGCAGCCGTTCATGACGGGGCTGGTGCCGGATGCGACGAAGGGGAACGTGAACGGACGGCCGGTCGGCGTGACTGTGGCGCCGGATGGGTCGTTGCTGGTTTCCGATGACGGTGCGCAGGTTGTGTATCGGATTTCGGCGAAGTAAGAAACGGGAGTACGCGACTTAAGAAAAGAAGGGCTGGGCGGGAGCTTGTTGGCTCCCGCCCATTTTGTTTTGCCCGGGGGTTTGCGGACTGTGCGACGGGGATTGTGGTTAGTTGACGACCAGTGTGAGTTGAATCGGCTGGACGTTGGGGACGGGGAGATTGTCCGAAGTCGTGGCGGTGGGAGTGATGGTGATCGTGTACGACTGAGATTGGGATGTGGGTGTGACGGTGGGCGCTGTTGCGACGGTGGAGGAACCGCCGCAGCCGGCGACAGAGAAGAGCGATAGTGCGACGAGAGCGGCGATCGTTAGTGAACCGGCGAACGAGAATGCGGGCGAGGGTTGGTGGATCGCGTGGAACGGACGGGCACGGCGCGCCGTGCCTTTGCGGAACATCGCTGCGCACAGGATGAACAGGAAAATTTGAATTACAAGCGAGAACGGGGGCGGGAGCTGGTGGCGTTCGAGATCGTCGAGAAAATTTGTGGTTGAAGAAGCCGCGACGGTAGCTACGGTGATCGCGAAAGTTGCGGGTTGATGGGCTACGACAGACATTGGCGTGGGCACGGTGCAGATTGCAGACGGAGGAGCGCCGGAGCAGGACGAAAAGGTGACGGTGCCGTTGAAGGTGGACATGAGTTGGAGTGGGAAGTTGGCGGTCTCTCCCGCTGATACCGATTGCGATAAGCCGACACCGAGAGCGGTGGGAGAAGGAACGATGGTCAAGGTTTCGGACTGCGTGGTGCCGACGAGCGCTATGGATTGAGGCGAGTTGGCGGCGTCGTCGGTGATGGCGATCGATGCGATTCGAGTGCCGAGAGATGAGGGCATGAAGCTGACGCTGATGCTACAGGCCTGGTTGGGTGCGTAGGCGGTGGTGATGGAGCAG
>DASXPD010000061.1:0-60642 GCA_036493835.1 Candidatus Acidiferrum sp.
TGCCTTCGACACAAGCACCGGCGGCGCAACCACCAGATTTTGCGTGAACACGGCCGCGGCCGACGCCGGAACCTCGCTGCAGAACATAGCGAGATCGAGCGCGCCCGTTTTTTTCAGACCGCACGCCGTTGCCGCGAATCGAAATCCTCGTGGAAGTGCTGCTTCGGAAAGAGCGTGTTTCATGTCCGCTGCTTTTGGCTCGCTCTTTTTTGTGGAAGGTTTGCGTTCATGCTTTGAAGCGATGATCTTGCGAATTTCTGAACTGACTTCGATGTTGCCCGGTCCCGAGGCAGCTTCGATCTTCGACGTGCCCGAACCGTTTCTGCTACCGCCGTTTTTTGAGGTGTTAGCTTCGGACTGCCGGAAGGGACCTCCGATCCTCCGCTACGCCCGCGAATGTTTCCTGTTTCAGATCGACGACATTGGTACTCATTTCATTCTCCTGTCTGAGTTTTGGCTTTTAACTGCGTTTCAGCTGCTTCCGAATCCGACTTCTTCTGCAACTTCGACTGCAAACCCGAGTGCAACATATTAATGCGTTCCTGCAGCGCGGCAAGGGCTAATTTTACCGAATCCGCTGCCGTTCCTCCTGGCACCGACTTGGTCGCAATCGCCTTCTCGACTGTCAGTCCCGAGAGAAAATCCTTCTCGAAGAGCGGCGAGATTTTCTGCACGTCTTCGAGCGAAAGCTCCGTCCACGGCTTGTTCTGCCGCTCGGCCTCGCGCAGGACTTTGCCGATCAAGTCGTGCGCCTGCCGGAAGGGAAGCCCGCGGTGCACCAGATAATCCGCGCCTTCTGTAGCAAACAGTACAGGATTCGACGCGGCCGCCCGCAATCTATCTCCATTGAATTTCGTTGTTGCCAAGGCCCCCGTCGCGATGGCCAGCATCGCCGCGATCTGATCGTGCGCCGCAAACAACGCTTCCTTATCTTCCTGCAAGTCGCGCTGATAGCTCGTCGGCAACCCCTTCATCGTCGTCAGTAGTCCCAGCAGCGCGCCGTGAATGCGTCCCGTCTTGCCGCGAATCAATTCCCACGAATCGGGATTTTTCTTCTGCGGCATCAAGCTGCTGCCCGTCGCATATTCATCGGGCAAAATCACGTACGCGAATTCCTGCGACGCAAAAATGATGAAGTCTTCAGCCAGCCGCGAAAGATGCGTCGCGATTCCGCTCAACGCCGAAAGATAGTCGAGCGCGAAATCGCGATCGCTGACTGCATCGAGGCTGTTCGCTGTGATCCGTGAAAATCCAAGATCGCGCGCAATTCCTTCGCGGTCGATCCCAAAACTGTTTCCCGCCAGCGCGCCCGAACCCATCGGGCAGGCGTCGGCGCCCTCGGCCGCGTGCTGCAGTCGCGTTATATCGCGCGAAAAAGCTTCCGCATGCGCCAGCAGAAAATGCGACAGCAGGATCGGCTGCGCGTGCTGCATATGCGTCATGCCCGCCATCGGCACGCCGAAATTGGTTTTCGCCTGCTCCAGAATCGCCGCAAGAAACCCGGTGATCTGCCGTTGCAGGCTCGCCGCCGCATCGATCACAAACAATCGAAAATCGGTTGCAACGAGTTCATTGCGGCTTCGTCCGGTATGCAGCTTCCACCCAAGCGCGCCAAGCTCATGCACTAGTGCGCTTTCGACAAAATGGTGCACATCTTCCGCGGTCGAGCCGTCCAGAAACGACGGATCGCCCTCGAGCTCCGATGCGATCGCCCCAAGCGCTTTGATCGTGTCGTGCACTTCGACTTCCGTGAGGATGCCGACTTTCTGCAACGCACGCGCCCACGCGCGATCGACGGCCAGCTCATACGGCAGCAGCCGCCGGTCGAACGAAAACGAACGCTGGAACGCGTCGAACGCTTTGTCCGGTTCGCGCTCGAAACGCCCGCCCCAAAGGCGGTCGTCCTTGCGTTCGTTTGTGGGTGCGTCGGTCATCGTCAAGTCGAAATCCAAACTCTCGATCTGCGCCGCGAAGAATTCCGTCGCCGCTAGCTCAGTTCTTGCCGCCCTCAGCCTTCGCCTTCGGCCTCGCCGTCACAGGCAGCGCAAAGAGATTGATAAATCCCTCCGCGTCCTTGGGATTGTAGCGGCCCATCGTAAAGCTGGCCAGATCGGCGCGATACAAAGAGAAGGGCGACTTGCGCGATGTCACGTTGAGCGTGCCCTTCCACAATTTCAAGCCGACCGTGCCGGTCACGAATTGTTGCGCCACCTTGAAGAACCCGTCGAGCGATTCGCGCAGCGTTGAGAACCACACGCCGTTGTAAACGAGCTCAGCGTAACGGTGCGACAGCGCCTGCTGGAAGTGCGCCGTTTCGCGATCGATCGTCAAACGCTCGAGTTCCTGATGCGCCTTGATCAACAGCGTGCCGCCCGGAGTTTCGTACGCGCCGCGCGACTTCATGCCAACCAGCCGATTTTCGACGAGATCCGTGCGCCCGATTCCATTGCGCGCCGCGATTTCGTTCAGCTTGTTCAGCAAATCGACTGGGCCAAGCTTCGCGCCATTCACTGAAACCGGTGTGCCTGCCTCGAATCCGATCTCGACATCTTCGGCCTTATCCGGCGCTTTATCGGGAGACACGACCCACTGCCACATCGCCTCGCTCGGCGCGTTAGCGGGATCTTCCAGTTCCGCGCCTTCATGGCTCAAGTGCCAGATGTTGCGGTCGCGGCTGTAAATATTTTTCTTGCTCTGCTCGATGGGCACGTTGTGCTTTTCGGCGTAAGTAATCGCGTCTTCGCGCGAATCGATGTCCCACTCGCGCCATGGCGCAATAATTTGCACGTTCGGCGCGATCGCTTTGTAGGCCAGTTCGAACCGCACCTGATCGTTGCCCTTGCCCGTGCAGCCATGAGCAAGTCCGTCGGCGCCGAGCTTCAGCGCGATTTCCGCCTGGCGCTTCGCAATCACCGGCCGCGCCATCGACGTGCCGAGTAAATACGTGTGCTCGTAAACCGCGCCGGCCCGCAGCGTCGGCCAGATATAGTCGCGCACAAATTCTTCGCGCAAATCCTCGATGCTCGCGCTCGTCGCGCCCGTCGCCAGCGCCTTCTTATACGCGCCCTGCAAATCTTCCTGTTGGCCCACGTCGCCAATCATCGCGATCACTTCGCAGCCGTCGTAGTTTTCTTTCAGCCAGGGAATGATGATCGACGTATCGAGTCCGCCGGAATAGGCGAGCACTACTTTTTTCGGTTTCGGTTGCTGCTGTTTCACGTTTCTCCTCTGTCTAGCGAACGAATCGGATCCAATTATATTGAATTAAAATTGTTACAGAATGTCGACACGCCCATCGAGCGGAATCCGCATTGACGGCCAGCTACGACTGTGTGCCGCGACGCGTTCGATCTAACTGTAAAGCGCCTGCAAAATCGCCTTCTGCGCATACATGCGATTCTCAGACTGATCGAGCACAACTGACTGCGGCCCATCGAGAATTTCGGCAGTAACTTCGTGCCCGCGATGCGCCGGAAGACAGTGCATAAACACCGCGTCGGGCGCGGCAAGCGCCATCAGCTCGCCGTTCACCTGGTAAGGAGCGAACACCGCGTCGCGAATTTTCTGCTCGGCTTCAAATCCCATGCTCGTCCACGAATCGGTGTAAACGCCCTGAGCGCCCGCGACAGCCTCGCGCGGATCGGAGAAGAGTTCGATCCTGGCCTTCGTCTCGCGCGCCACGCGCTTGGTCTCCGCGATAACTTCCGCCGCCGGAGCATAATTCTCCGGTGTCGCAATGCGCAGATTTACTCCAAGGCGAGCCGCCAGGAAAATCAGCGAATTGCAAACGTTGTTGCCGTCGCCGACGTACGCCAGCTTAAATCCGCGCAGATTTCCAAACTTTTCTTCGAGCGTGAAGAAATCAGCCAGCGCCTGGCACGGATGGAACCGGTCCGAAAGCGCATTGATCACGGGAATATTCGCGTTGGCCGCCATCTGCTCCAGCACGCGCTGTTCGTATACGCGCGCGACGATGCCCTGTACCCAGCGCTCAAGATTGCGCGCCACGTCCGCGATCGATTCGCGTTCGCCAAGCCGCGCCTGTGTCTGGTCGAGAAACACGACCGAGCCGCCCATGCTCTGGATTCCCACTTCAAACGTGACGCGCGTGCGCAGCGACGGCTTCTCAAAAATCATCGCCAGCGTTTTCCCGCGCAGTGTCGTGGCGTAGCGCTCGGGATGCGATTTCACGTCGGCGGTCAGTGCCAGGAGTTCGCGCGTTTGCGCGGCGCCCCACTCCGCTCCCGTGAGCAGATCGTTGACGAGCAAAATAGGTGCTGCGAGGGTTGCTGTTGGCATTTTTTTCCTTTTACCTCACCGTAGAGCGGGCCAGACGCGGCGAGTCTTCCGATTTCTTCGCGGCGGGGACGGACTCCGCTTTAGAAGTTGAAGCAAGAACCGATTCAAACAGCTTGAGAAAATCGCGTACCTGCGCCTTGGTGAGAATGAACGGCGGCAAGAGGCGAAGAGTGAAATCGTGCGTGCAATTCATCAGCAGCCCGCGCTTCGTGGCTTCGGCGACAAATGGCGCGCCTTCGATAGACAATTCGACGCCGATCATCAGCCCTTCGCCGCGCACTTCGCGGATGAAATCGAATTTCTTGCCGAGCGCCGCGAGTCCTTCGCGCAGTTCGTTGCCGCGAGCCCGCACATTTTCGAGAAGCTTTTCGCTCTCGACAACGTTCAGAAACTCAAGCGCCGTCGCGCAAACCAGCGGACCTCCGCCAAACGTCGAGCCATGTAGCCCCGGACCGATCTTCGCCGCCACCGCGTCGGAGGCGAGAATCGCGCCGAGCGGCAATCCCGCCGCCAGCGGCTTCGCGATCACCACGATGTCGGGCTTCGACGTAAATTTCTGATAGCCGAAATAACGCCCCGTGCGCCCCAGGCCGCACTGAATCTCATCGGCAATCAAAACCGCGCCATGTTCTGCCGTCAAAGCGCGCGCGCGATTCCAAAACGCGTCGCTGACAGAATGAATCCCGCCTTCGCCCTGAATCGACTCCAGCAGCACCGCGCAAACTGTGTCATCGAATTTCGATTCCAGATCGCGCACGTCGTTGAATTTCACGAATTCGATCCCAGGCAGCAGCGGAGCAAACGGCAGCCGGTATTTTTCGGTCGATGTCGCGCTCACAGCGCCAAAAGTTCGCCCGTGAAACGAATTCGTCATCGCCAGGATGCGATGCTTCTTCGCCGGAGAGTTCGGCGCGTCCTCGGCCGAGCGCCCATAGAGCCGCGCCAGCTTTAGCGCGCCTTCGATCGCCTCAGATCCGCTGTTCGAGAAAAACACGTGATCCATTCCCGACCATTGCGACAGCTTTTCCGCAAGCGGCCCCTGAAAGGGATGGTGATAAAGGTTGGAAAAATGAATCGCGCGCGCAACTTCGCGGCGAATTGTCTTTACAATCCGCGGATGCGCGTGCCCCAGCGCATTCACCGCAATCCCACCAAGAAAATCGAGATACTTTTTCCCATCCGCATCAAATACATAACAGCCGCGCCCGTGTGTCAGCATGAACGGCGCCCGCTTGTACGTCGGCAGCAAAAACTCATCAGCCTTCGCAACGCGAGGATCTACCTTTGCCACGCGACCCTGCGTAGATTTCGTGGCCCGCCCTTTGCGAGCCACCGATTTCGACGCCTTCGACGTTTTGGAACCAGCGCGCATCATGCCACCGTCACCGCCGCCTGCGGCGACGAATTCCTTTCGCGAACTACGCGCGTACCCGGGATTTCTTCGCCAGTCGCATCCGCCGCCCTCCAGCTCTTCAGCAGCGAATCCTCCGACGCACCGCCAACAATCTTCACCTCGCGCACGCCGCCCTCGATCGCCCGCTTCGCCGCCTCAAGCTTCAGCACCATCCCGCCGGACACAACACGCGCCTGCACCAGCCGCTCGATCTCCTCGCACGCAATCGCCGACAAAACTTTGTCGCCGTCCAGCACGCCCGCAACGTCCGTCAAATAAATCAACCGGTCCGCCGCCAAATATTCCGCGCAAGCCGCCGCCATGTGGTCCGCATTAATGTTGTAAAGCTCGTTGTCCGCCCCGAGCCCGAGGCACGCCGCCACCGGCAGCAACCCTTCGCGCCACAGCGATTCCAGCACGCCGACGTTGACGCCCGTCAAATAGCCAACAAATCCGAGCTCGCCCGCTTCCGCGTTGCGCGTCATCGGCTCCGCCAAAAAGCACTTCGCGTCCGCCGCCGAAATCCCAATCGCCGGCTGACCCTCCGCCGAAATCGCCGCCGCCATCTTCTTGTTCAGCAATCCCGCAAACACCATCACCGCCACATCGCGCGTCTCCCGATCCGTCACGCGCAGCCCCGCCACAAATTTGCTCTCGATGCCCAGCCGCTTCAGCGTCGCGGTAAACAGTTTCCCGCCGCCGTGCACCACCAAAATCTCGTGCCCCTCTTTCGCAAGCTCCGCCACCTGCCGCGAAATCGACTGCACCACGGCATCGTCTTCCAACAGCGCTCCAGCCAGTTTGATCACAGTTCTCATTGCAGTGCGGTGTGCTCCTCGATGCCCAGCATGTGATTGAAATTTTGCACGGCCTGGCCCGCCGCGCCTTTGCCCAGATTGTCCAGACACGACACGACGATCAGGCTGCGCCCCGTTTTGTCGAGCGCGAAGCCGATATCGGCAAAATTCGTATGAGCCACGTGCTGCAGCTCCGGCAGCTTGCCCGCAGGCCAAATCCGCACCATCTTCCGCCCAGCATAAAATTTCCGGTACATCGCCTCAATATCACTCGCACGTTGCGCTTCTTTGAGCGTCACGTAAATGGTCGAAAGAATTCCCCGCGCCAGCGGCAGCAAATGCGTCGAAAAAACGAGGCTGCCTTCCGCGATTCCCGTGTGATCCACAATTTCCGGCGTGTGCCGGTGCGAAAAGAGGTTATACGCCTTGAAATTTTCGTCCAGCTCGACGAAATGCAGATCGCGCCGCAATTCTTTGCCCGCGCCCGTCGCGCCAGACTTGCAATCGCAAATCACCGGGATGCCGTCGGCGATCACCCCGGCCTCATTCAGCGGGCGCAGCGCCAGAATCGCGCTCGTGGCATAGCAGCCGGGGTTCGCCACCAGCTTGGCGCCCGCAATGTCCGATGCATAAAGTTCCGGCAGCCCGTAAACCGCCTCCGCGAGCCTTCCCGCATGCGGCGTCGGCAGCTTGTACCAGTGCGAAAACGTCTGCGCCGACCGAAACCGGAACGCCCCGCTCAAATCGACCACGCGAATCCCCGCATCGATCAGCGTCGGCGCAATTTCCGCCGAAAATTCGTGCGGCGTCGCCAAAAACGCCGTTCCCGCCCCGCTCGCAACAATCTCTTCCACCGAAAGCGTGCGCAAAGGCGCCTCGCCCACTCCCCGCAATTGCGGAAACAATTCCGCCAAACACTGCGCCCCGCCCGTCTCGCGCACATAAAACGTCGCGCTCTGCACCGCCGGATGCCGCAGCAAAATCCGCGCCAGCTCGAACCCGGAGTACCCGGTCGCGCCGACTACAGCAACCTGCCGCGGATTTTTCACCGAAACGCTCACGGCCGAACCAACGATTCGATCTGTCTTTGCAGGCTTTCCCGCGATTTCTTATCCGGCGTAATAATCAGGACGGTGTCGTCTCCCGCGATCGTTCCCGCAATTTCCCCAAAGTTCGCGCCGTCAACGGCCGCCGCCAGAGGCTGTGCCGCTCCCGGAGGCGTCTTCAGCACCAGCATATTCTCCGCCGGACGAATGTCCGACAAAAATTCCCCTAGCGCTCGGCTCAACGACCCCAGTCCGTTCGAGTTTTCCGGCAGCGCCGCCTCTTGCTTGTAGCCTTCATGCGTCTTGACCAGCCGCAGCTCCTGTAAATCGCGCGAAAGCGTCGCCTGAGTCACGCGCAGCTTCTGCGCGGCGAGCCTCCGCCGCAATTCTTCCTGGTTCGTGATGCGCGCGTCCGCGACGATCCGAAGAATCTGCCCGTGCCGGAATGTTTTGCCGCCATTCATCGTAAATCCGATTATACACTCTTCTGAATTTTTATACAGCGAATATCCACCCCGCGCCTACGCAAATCCAACCCCCACCCATGCCCCGCCCTGCTAATGCAGGATTCGCAGCAGTGTCCACACGTGCACTAGATTTTACTGTTGGGTTGGTGTCTCCTATTTGAAGCGCGATTCGCGTCCCAAATGGGAACTCGTTGCCAAACCGCAGGTTGCAAGAACGATACGCCCCCGGCTCTCGCCGAGCACGGCGTCTGCGTTCTGCATTTCACGCTCTCTCTGGAAGCCGGCTGCGCCGCCATGCGCCGCGAAACCGCGCTCGGCAACACGCCGCACGAACGCCAGCGCGAAATCATGCGCTTCATCACCGAAAATGGCGAAACCCTCGCCCGTGTCGCCACCAGCGGCCTCCCGCTCACCGACGATCTTAAAGCCCGTATTCTCAGTACTTTCCTGACCTTGATGAACCTGCGTGAAAACATCGACCGCGCGTCGATGCGCTCTTCCTACGGCCGCCTACCAATCCCGCGTTAAGTCCTCGCCAGCCACCAAAAATTCTCACGCCCCAATAAACCTCGCATAAATCGACCGCGCCACCGCCGGATCCTGCGTCCCCTTCAAAATCGCCCGCCCATCCGCAAACACCGTCATCTCATATGGCGCCACGCGAAACCGCAGCAAAAAATCGTTCTGCCGCACATCATCCACCGCCGGCGACAGCCTCTGCCGCAAAGCATCTAGGTCCAGCGCACGCCCCCGCTCATGAATCTGCACCGAATCGCGCCCACACATCGTGATGTGCGGCTGCGCTTCGCCCTCTAGATGCGCGAATTCGCCCCGCACACAAACCGCACACTCCGCATTCCGCGCCACGCGCACCGACTGAAACCGCCCCGACCACACATCGCACGAAATCAGCCGATCATGCAGCGCCTCCACGTTCCCGCTCAGCAGCTTCAGCGCCTCCGCCACTTCCATCGACGCCACCAGATTCACGATCGGCCCCAGCACGCCAATCGTGTCGCACGTCTCATCCAGCCCCGCGCCATCGCGCTGGCCACTCAGCAAACACGCCAGGCACGCCGTCACGCCCGGCCGCACCGTCATCGTCAGCCCATAGCTGCCCACCGCCGCCGCATAAATCCACGGCGCGCTCTGCTGCACCGCGAAATCGTTCACCAAAAATCGCGTCTCAAAATTGTCCGTGCCATCCAGAATTACGTCGAACCCGCCCAGCAACTCCTCCGCGTTTTCCGGGTTTATATCCGCGACGATGCCCTCCACGTGCACTTGCGAATTCACCGCGCTGAGCCGCCGCTCTGCCGCCACCGCTTTCGGCAGCGCGTCGCACGCGTCGGCCTCTTCAAAAAGCGTCTGCCGCTGCAGATTCGACGCCTCCACGAAATCGCGATCGATCACCCTTACGCGCCCTACTCCCGCGCGCACCAACAGGTTCGCCGCCGCGGCTCCGATTGCGCCACACCCGGCCACAACCGCGCTCGCCGCCAGCAGCCGTTCTTGTCCCTTTTCGCCGATCCCGGCGAACAAAATCTGGCGCGAATATTTCTGGCGAAGCGCTTCGTCCACGTCGTTTCTCGCTCGAAAAATTCTTTCTTCTTTCACTAGTCATCATAGCGCCAAAGTTCGCGGGGCAGGCAAGGCCCCTGTGCTACCCTTCGTCTGACGAAAGGAAGCATGAAATCGAGCTGTGCCAACGGGTTGCGGTGGATCCTCGCACTCGCACTCCTTACGGGAGGTGCGCGCGCACGGGCTCAGTCTTCGCCGGTTTCGGCTGCCAATTCGGCTTCCAATCCGCGCGCGTTTCGTGCTGGCACCGGCGGGCAAAAAATCGCTGCCGATTCGCAACAGCAAGCGCCGCCTCAGCCGCCCACGCCAGCGCAAGAACCTCCTGCAACTGCCCCAGCCGCCGCGCCAAAAGTCGTCGAACCACCCGGCCCCATCGTCACCGCCGTTCGCATCATCGATGACAGCGGCAAAGTCCTCATCGAATCGCCCGCCAACATTTCCGTCCAGCCCGGCAAGCCGCTCGAACGCGATCAAGTTGCCGACAGCATTCGCACGCTCTACAAAACCGGCACGTATTCCTACATCGCCGCGCGCCAGGACGCCGTCGCAGGCGGAGTGCGCATCGATTTCGCCGTGCGCGAACAGCTTTTCTTCAATCAGGTAATCATTCGCGGCGTCGATTCGCCTCCGTCCGACGCATCGGCCGCCGCCGCGATGTCGCTCACGCTTGGCCAGCCCTACCGCAAGGAAGCGGTCGACGAAGGCGTCACGCGCCTCACCGACGCCCTTCACGACGAAGGACTGTACGAGGCGCAACTCGACGTCTCCACCGTGCCGCATCACGACACGCACGAAATGGACGTCATCGTGAACGTGAAGTCCGGTCCGCGCGCAAAAGTGCAAACCATTGAGCTGACCAACGGCACCGAATACACCAACGAAGAAATCATCAAGCAGCTGGGCGTGAAAGTCGGCAAACCGATTACCTCGCAACGCATTCAGCGCGGCACCGAACGCATCCACAATTTCCTGGTGAAAAAGGGCCATCTCAACGCGCGCGCCTCAATCCGCCGCGGCCCGTACGATAAAGCCGCAAACACCATCCCGCTCGATGTCGATGTCACCGAAGGCCCGCGCGTAAAAATGGTCGTCACCGGAATAAAGATTTCCAACGGCCAGCTCAAAAAACTCGTGCCGATTTATCAGGAAGGATCGGTCGATGTCGACTTGCTCGAAGAAGGCAAGCGCAATATTCGTGAGCGGCTCGAGCGCGACGGCTACTTCGACGCCGAAGTCGACTACTCCACCGTAACGAAAGACGCGCAGCCGACAGGGAATTGGAAGGGCACCGAAGAAGTGATCACCTACAAAGTCGAGCGCGGCGATCGCCACAAACTTTACGGCGTCGAGATCTCCGGAAATCATTACTTCAATACCGACCTGTTGCGCGGACGGCTTCAGATTTACCGCAAGGGATTCGCTACGCGCGGTCGTTTCAGCCGCCGCCTCGTCGAGAGCGATCGCGATTCGCTGCTCTCGCTCTATCAGTCCAACGGATTTCTCGACGCCAAAGTCGATGCGCAAACGCTCGACAACTACAACGGCGTCGAGGGTCAGCTCTTCGTTCGTTTCGCGATTCAGGAAGGAAAGCAGTCACGCGTCGCATCGCTGAGCATCGATGGAAATCACGCGTTCAAGGAGAACGACTTGCTCCCCTACGTCGCATCAACGCCGGGGCAGCCGTATTCCGACTACAACGTCGCGACCGACCGCGACAACATTCTTGCGCTCTACTACAACGAAGGATTCCCCGCGGCGCGATTTACGGCGACTGCCGTTCCGATCACGCCGGAACCCCCCGCCGGGGGCGACAAGGATAAGAACGGTGCGGCGAACGGGGCTCCGAACGTTATGCCGAATGGCCCAGTCGCCGGCGCCACGCCGTCGAAAGGCAATTCCAGTAAAAACTCCGCCGCCAAAACCACAGAAACTCCTGTCACAGGCGTCGAAGCTGGCGACGAGATGAAGGTCGTTTACCACATCGACGAAGGGCCGCAGACCCGCGTGCGCCGCGTCCTCGTCACCGGTTACAACCACACGCGGATTGGTGCAATCCGCCGCGAAATTCTCGTTAAGCCCGACGCGCCGCTTCGCGAAGGCGACGTCGTCGATTCACAGCGGCGCCTCTACAATCTGGGCATCTTCAATCGCGTTACGATCGAGCCGCAGAATCCGGGTGGGACCAACGCGAATAAAGATGTCGTCGTGCTCGTCGAAGAAGCGAAGCGCTGGACCATCGCATATGGCGGCGGCTTCGAAGTTCAGCGCCTCGCGAGTTCCACCGATCCGACCGGCAGTGTATTGCAGTCCGCGCCGCGCGGCATTCTCGAAATCAGTAAGCTCAACGTGCGCGGGCGCGGCGACTCCGTTTCGCTGAAACTTCGCGGCAGTACCATCGAAGATCGCGCTCTGCTCACCTACACCGCGCCGAATACGTTCTCCGATCCCCACTACACGTTTCAGGCCAACGCCTACACCGAAAAAACGCAGGACATCAACACGTTTACCGAAGCGCGCTACGAAGGCTCGGTGCAACTCACCCAACAGATGACCCGGTTCACGACGATTCAGTATCACTACGTGTTTCGCCGCGTCGTCGTCTCGAACCTCAACAACACCGTGCCCCCGCAAGACATTCCTTTGTTCGAGCAGCCGACGCTGGTCTCGCAATTCGGTATGGCGTGGGCGCGTGACGCGCGCGACAACCCCGCCGACGCAACGAAGGGCACCTTCAACAGCTTCGATATCGGCATCGCCGACACCGCGATCGGTTCGAGCGCGAGCTTCCTGCGAATTTACTATCAAAATTCCTCGTATCATCCGCTCGGCCGGCGATTCAGTTTCGCGCGCTCGTTTCGCTTCGGCATTTTGCAGCCGTACAAAGACACTGTTTCGCTGGCATTCCCGGCGCAGACGGAGACGGTACGGCTGATTCCGCTGCCTGAACGCTTCTTTGCCGGTGGCGGAACGTCGCTCCGAGGCTTTGCGTTGAACCAGGCGGGACCGCGCGACCTCACCGGCTTTCCGATCGGCGGCCAGGCGTTGATGGAGTTCAATCAAGAGCTTCGTTTCCCGATGCGCCTGCCTTTTGTAGGCACGGCGCTGGGCGGCGCGCTTTTTTACGATGGCGGAAACGTCTACAGCCGTCTCTCGCGGATAACATTCCGTGCGTATTCGCCAAAACCGATTTTCAATCCGGCCGATCCCACGGTCTGCCAATACAACTGCACCAACGAGCTGAACTATTTCGCGCACACGATTGGTTTCGGTCTGCGATATTCCACGCCGGTCGGTCCGATTCGCATCGATCTCGGATTTCCGATCAACCGTCCGCGCTTCGTCGCTCCGATTTGCCCGAGTGGCGATCCGAGCTGCCTCGAAGGCCAAAACGGATTCCACAGCACGCGCTTGCCGGGATTCCAGATCTTCTTCAACCTGGGGTCGACCTTCTGATGCGTTGCGCCTCGCTCACATTCGGATTCGCGTTGTGGCTTGCCGGCGCAGGCGTATTCGGAATTACGCGCGCGCAACAGACGACGATCGACCGCATCGTGGCGCGCGTCGATGTCGATATCATTCTCCTCAGCGACGTTCGAGCCCTTGAGCGTTACCAGCAGCTGGTCGACGGCAAATCCGAAACCGACGCGCAAGTGCTCGATCGCTTGATCGATCAGTGGATCGTGCGCAACGAAGCCGACACCGCGCAATTTCCGCATCCGACCTCGGACGCGGTCGATCGCGGCGTCGAACGCGTGCAGAAATCCTTCACTTCGCCCGAGGAATACGCGAGCAAGAAGAAAGAGACCGGCCTGACCGACGCCGACGTGCGCAGCATGGTGGCTTCGCAGCTTTACCTCAGCAACTATCTCGACTCGCGATTCCGTCCATCAGTGCACGTCGAAGCAAAAGACATTCAGGAATTTTATGAGAAGGCGGTGATTCCGCGCGCGCAGGCTCGCGGACAGGAAGCGCCTTCGCTCGATGCTGCGCGCGACGTGATTCGCGATGCGTTGATTCAACGCGGCATCGATGAACAGTCCGACCGTTGGCTCGCGGAAAGCCGTTCGCGCATTGTCGTTGAAAAAATGCCGGAACAGGATGCGCCATGACCGAGCGGCGCCGCCATCCGATCTGGGCCTGGATCATCCACACCCCGTGGGTGCTCGCGGTGCTGTGCATTTTGGCGGTCGTCGGATTTTTTGGCAGCGGCGCGGGTAATCCGCTGATCCGTCGTCTGGTCATCCAGCGAGTCGAGAGCATCACCGGCAGGGACGTGGAAGTTCGCACCGTCTCGATCCGCTGGCTTGCGATGGGAGTCACGCTGAAGGGGTTGGTGATACGCGGGAACGAACCGACGAGCACGGAGCCGCTGTTTTCCGCGGAAGAAGTTCGCGTCGGTCTCCGCGTCGATTCGTTCTGGGGACGCAAAGTATCGCTCAATGATTTGCTGTTACGCCAGCCACGCGTGCATTTGCGTGTAGAGAAAAATGGCGCGTCCAACGTGCCGATGCTGAACCTGGCGCCGGGCGGACAGCAAGGAAAATTCGGCGATACCGTTTTTGGCATGCGCGTGCAGCACGTGCGCATCGACGATGGCTGGATTCTGTACAACGACGTCAAAACTCCGATGGCCGTCGAGGGCGGCGATTTGCAATTCGTCATCGATCTCGGCGGAACGCATGCGCGGCCGGTTTATACCGGCACGTTTGATTGGAAATCGTTCCAGTTCACCTCGAACAGTTTCTGGCCGATTCCGGTTAGCGTTACGTCGACGTTCACTCTGACGCCCGACGGCTTCACTATCGAGCAGGCTAGCGTCGAAGCGAAGCGCTCGCACTTCGATGGACACATCGAGATGACGAATTTCGAGAAGCCGAAGTGGAGCTTCCGGTATCGCGGCTGGGTCAATCTGCTTGATTTGCGTGAATCGCTGCGATCCGCGGAAACGCCGACAGGGTTGGTCGACGTACGTGGCGACGCTACTTACGCCGATGGAAAATTCAACGGCACCGGAAGCTACGCGGGTTCCGAAATCACGCTGACGTACCTCCCGATCTTTCATGCATCGGGTTTATCGAGCCGCGGCGATGTGACGATCGACAATAAAGGGCTTGTCGTAAATAACTTTTTGGCTCAGGCCTTCGGCGGCAAGGTCACAGGGAAAGTCTCGCTGCGTTTTGACGGATTATTTTTCCGCGGTGACACGCACATCGAAGGCATGCGACTGGCCCAGGTGTTTCCTGCCATCGAAGAGAAAGGCTTCCCGGTCGACGAGCTGCACTGGGATTCGATTCTGTCGGGGGATTCGGTCGAAACGTGGAAAGGCGGCTTCGAGCATTTCGATATCGCCGCGAAAGTGCTGTGGACTTCGCCGGATGACATCGCCGAAAACCATATTCCGGTCGATGCGACATGGACCATACGCTACCAGTACGATCAGCAACTGCTCGAAATTCCGTCTGGAGAATTTGAGACGCCGTCGTCGCGCGGAAATTTGACGGGACACTACGGCGCAACGGAATCCGAGCTGGATCTGAAAGTAGAAACCGGCGCGCTCGAAAGTTATCGCGATTTCATCAACGCGATTCAGGGCGCGAAGCCAGGCTCGCCCGACGAAGTGAAAGTACTCACCGGCGCCGCAAGCTGGGACGGAAAAATCGAAGCGGATGCGAGCGGCACCGGCTTCAACGGACACATTCGCGCCGAGCGTGCGCGCCACGAAAATATCACCGTCGATCTTCTCGATGGCGACATCGTCTACTCGCCTGATGAACTTACGCTGACGCGCGCGCACCTGCGGCGCGGAGCGATCGATACTCTTATCGACGGAAATCTAAAACTCACCGATTGGAGTTTCCTCCCGGACAACACATGGTCGGTCGACGCGAGCTTCGATGCGACTCCGATGGACGCGCTGCAGGAACTCGTCTCCGTGAATTATCCGGTACACGGAAAAGTGACAGGGCAGTTTCACGGGCGCGGCACGCGGCGCGAGCCAAATATCAACGGGCTATTCGATCTTGCCGACGGCGAAGTCTACGGCGTGCTGTTCAATCGTTTGCGCGGGCAGATTACGGCGACGCGCGACGAAGTACGCATCGCTGACGCGGAGCTGCGATTGTTCGCGCCTGGAACGGAAGTGAATCGCGGCGCGGGCATCGTGACGGGAACGGCGGAGTATCGGATGACCGACCAAAATATTTCGGTCGATCTTGTTGGTGCGTCGATTCCGCTGGCGAACTTTTCTAATTTGCAGACCGAACGATTTCCAGTGGGCGGGCTGGTTTCGTTCCGCGTAAAAGCGACGGGTCCGGTAACCGCGCCGGACGCGGAAGGAACATTCCGCGTGGTTGATTTGCAGGTCGGGCGAGCGGTGATCGGCAGCTTCGAGGGCGAGCTGAATTCGGATGGGAAACGCGCAAAGTTGACGCTGAGTTCGTCAATGAACAGCGGCGAATTGTCGGGTGCGATCAATCTCGGACTGTCGGATCCGTTCAATCTCGACGGAAAAGTCGCGATCAAGAATATCGATCTCGATCCGTTTCTTGCGCGTGCGCTGCACGTCGATAAATTCGAGGGCCACGGAAGCGCGGAAGGCGAGATCGCGATCAACGGCGCGCTGCGGCATCCGGAGACAATTATTGTGGACGCGCAGTTTTCGCATCTGCAATTCAACTATGCGAGCGTGCAGCTCGAAAATGCGGGGCCCATTCACTTCCGATCGTCGCGCGACAATCTCGAAATTGTTTCGGCGGGATTTCGCGGCGCGAACACGAACATGCAGGTGGACGGCAACGTGCAATTCTCGGGCGCGCGCAAGATGGATCTGCGCCTGAACGGCGAGGTCGATTTGCGTTTTCTTTCATCGTTCTCGCCCTCCATGAGCAGCAGCGGATCGGCGCAAGTGAACGCGGTGTTTGCGGGAACACTCAGCAATCCGAGCATCACCGGGCGCATCCACATTGAAAACGCAGCGGGGCGCGTTTCCGATTTTCCAACGGGACTCAGTGCGATCTCAGGTGATCTGATTTTTGATGCGACGCGGCTGCATTTTGAGAATCTGACCGCGCAGGCCGGCGGCGGCACGCTGCACCTTACCGGCAGTGTGAATTACACCGAGCGGCCGGTGCGATACGACGTCACGGCGCGGAGCGACGGCACGCGCGTGCGCTATCCGGAAGGAATGAGCTGGTTGACTGCGGGCTCGCTGCGGCTCACGGGAACAACGGACGGCGGATTGTTGTCGGGCCGCGTGACCGTGGAGCGCGTGACGCTGGCCGGTGGACTCGAAGTTGCCGGTTCGCTTTTTTCGACGAAAGAGGGAATTGCGGGACCGTCGACGAGTTCACCATTCTTGCGAAACTTGCAATTCGATATTCAAGCGGTATCTACGCCGGATGCGCGCATGCAGTGGCCGGGCGCCGAGCTTGAGGCCGAAGCCGATTTGCGCGTGCGCGGCACGTGGGAGCACCCGATCATCCTCGGACACATTCACGTGCTGTCTGGCGATTTGCTATTCCACGGGAATCGTTATCGCGTGGCGCGCGGCGACATCAACTTTGCGAATCCATTTCGACTCGATCCGGTGTTGAACGTCGAGGCGAGCACGACGATTCAGCAGTACGAAATCACGCTCAACTTTAACGGGCCGGCCAGCAAACTGACGCTGGCGTATCGCTCCGATCCGCCGTTGCCGGCGCAAGACATTGTGACGCTGCTCGCGCTGGGCCAGACGAGTTCGGAAGGAACGTCGCGCAGTGCGGGGAATTCTCAGAGCACGGCGGGCGCGACGGCGCTGCTGTCTGAAGCGGTGTCGAGCCAGGTTGGCGGGCGGCTGGAGAAACTATTTGGGATTACGAATTTCCGCGTCGACCCTGCGTTGGTCGGTGTCGGCTCGACGGGCACGGGGCAGAACGCGGCGGCGCGTGTTACCGTGCAGCAGCAAGTGACTCGGAATATCACGATCACGTATATCTCGAATGTCGGGTCGACGCAGGAGCAGGTGATTCAGGTCGAGTACAACTTAAACCGGAACGTTTCGATCGTGGCGCTGCGCGACTACAACGGAACGTTCGGTATCGACGTGAAGATCAAGAAGCGGTTTCCGTAGGCTGACGGACGCCAGGACTCACCACAGAGTTCACGGAGAGGCGCAGGCAGCGACTCGATTCATTCCCGTTTTGGGGCGGTCTGGGTATACCCCCCGGTCGTTTTCCAAAGAGTTTGTAAGCGGCTTGTTTGGAATGAGTTGCGGGCAGCGTGTTTGCAAGAGTGCGCAAGTCCCTTATTTTCTTGGGACTAGGTAGGGCATTTCATTCGCTTTGTTTTCGCTTGTGTTACGGGGTATCCGAACATGGCTTTCTACGATAGATATTTTAGCAGAAAGTAAACATTTGTCAAGATGCAAAACGAAAAGCGCCGCTTGCGCGGCGCTTTTTCGGGGGTGTGACTGTCCGGGGACGGACAGTCGGGGATAAAGCGTTGTTTAGCCGATACCGGCGACGGCCCAATATGGGCCGCAGCCCTACGGATGGGCCCTATTGCTGGTCGACGCTGGCGTAGGCCTCGCCTTGGGTCTTCGACGCGCCCTTGAGGGATGCGTTGTGGGCCGTGGGCTGAGACTTGGCGGCGTTCGGTTGAGCTTGGGCGTTGATCCCGGCGTATTCGCTGGGGAGGTCGCGGAGCACGTCGGCAGCGACGCGGGTGCTGACCTTCTGATTGGCGGCTTCGATTTCTGCCTGGATTTTCGGGCTTTCGGCGGCTAGTTTGTGGCCGAGCGGCGAACCGTAGAACTGAAGAAGTCCTTTGATTTCATCGTCGGAGAAGTGTTTGTCGTAGATTCCGGCAACCTGGTTGGTAACGTCGTCGGCGTTGAACTTCTTCTGGTAGTCGGCGACGAACGCATTCACAAACTGCTGACCTTGCTGGCTGGCTGGCAGAGTTGCGACCAAATTCTCGCGGAGCTGTTGGGCTCCTTTTGCCGCTACGTCCTGTGCCATGCGGCGAGCTCCCACGAGTTCCATCAGGGAGCGAATATCAGCATCCTTGGCCGGGTCAACGCGTGTGACACCGGGCTTATTGGCGATACCTTCCGCCTGAGTTTGCGATGCACCTTGAATTGCGATCAGGAACGCTCCCACGTAGATCGCAGCGAGCACTAAAAAGGCCTTCATGACTTCCCTTCCTCCACGGGCGGTTGTTCGTATCTGCCGCCAACACAACCAGTCTAGAAAGTGCGGGATTTTCGCGCAGCGGTACGCGGGAACAGTTTTCGGGCCGACGTGCAAGTACGAATGGCCACTGCCCGTTCGCTCAGGAAATCCAAATGTGGGTGGAAAACATCGAAAAGGCGTGGGTTTTCAAGGTGTTGGGGTGCCCAGGCGATTGGACACTTGTGTTATTTTGGAGGGGTTGCTCGCCTGAAGGCTTGGCCCGTTTCTTATGGATGAACTACTAAAGTTGGATGAACTATTGAAGTGGCGCGGGGAATTCCCGATCCTCGAGCGCTCGACATACATGATCAGCAATTCGCTGGGGGCCATGCCGCGCAAGGTTTACGACAGCTTGCACAGCTACGCCGATTCCTGGGCCACGCGGGGGGTGAAGGCGTGGGAAGAGGGCTGGTGGGAGATGGCGGTCGGTGTGGGCGATCAGATCGCGCCGCTGATCGGTGCTGGGCCGGGCGAGATTTCGCTGCACCAGAATGTGACCACGACGCAGGCGGTGATTTCGTCGTGTTTTGATTTTCGCGGTCCGCGGAACAAAGTGGTGATGACGGAGCTGGAGTTTCCGTCGATTCAATATTTCTATCACGAGCAACGGAGACTGGGCGCGCGGGTGGAACTTGTGCCGACCACGGATCCGGTGCGATTCGATCTGGAAAAGTTTTTGGCGGCGATCGACGAGACGACGCTGCTGGTGCCGATTTCGCTGGTGCTGTTTCGCAGCGCGTTCATCGTGGACGCGCGAGCGATTATCGAGAAGGCGCATCGCGTGGGCGCGCACGTGATTCTGGATGTGTTTCAAGCGACAGGGACGCTGCCGTTTGATGTGCGCGAACTGCGCACGGATTTTGCGGTCGGCGGCGTGTTGAAGTGGATGTGCGGCGGACCGGGAGTCGGATATTTGTATGTGCGCGAAGATTTGCGGCGAAAGTTTTTGCCGGCGCTGACGGGCTGGAGCGCGCACCGACGGCCGTTTGCGTTCGAAACCGGAGCAATTGACGCGCGCGAAGATTCATTTCGCTATTTGAATGGAACGCCGCATATTCCAGCGCTCTTTGCGTGCCTGCCGGGGCTCGAGATCCTGAACAAGGCAGGCGTCGAAGCGATTCGCGCGAAGTCGATCGGGATGACGACGCGATTGATGGAAGGCGCGAAGGCGCGCGGATGGCGCGTGGTGACTCCCGAAAATCCGCAGGAGCGCGCGGGCACGGTGTCGATCGATTGCCCGCACGCGTATGAAGTGAGCCGCGAATTGCTGGCGCGCGATGTGATGATCGATTTTCGACCGAAGGCGGGGATTCGCGTTTCGCCGCATTTTTACAATCGAATGGAAGAATGTGATTTTGCGCTGGAGCAGATCGAAGAGATTTTGAAGACGAATGCATGGGAGAAACACGCAGCGGCGGCGACGACGGCGTGATGCGAGTCGAAAGAAGAAAGATAACGCAGAGACGCAGAGGGACGCGGAGAGTTGATTAAAGATTGGCGAGTGAAGCCCTGGAAAACGAGCGTCGTGGCGGTCGAACCATCAGTGGCGCAACACGAGGCAGCTCGGCGCGCGATGATCGAAACGCAGATCGAGCGGCGCGGCGTGAGAGATGCGCGCGTGCTGGGCGTGATGCGCGCGGTGCCGCGGCACGCGTTCGTTCCGGCAGAAGTGCGAGCGCAGGCGTATGAGGATGCGCCGCTGCCGATTGGCGGAGGGCAGACGATTTCGCAGCCGTACATGGTGGCGGCGATGACGGTGGCGCTGAAGCTGCGCGGACACGAGCGAGTGCTGGAGGTTGGCGGCGGATGTGGGTATCAGGCCGCAGTGCTCGGAGCGCTGGCGCGTGAAGTTGTGACGATTGAATATCGCGCGGATTTGGCGGCGGCGACTTCGGCGCGGCTGGCCGAGATGCGTTACGAAAATATTCACGTGCACTGCGGGGATGGGACGCTCGGATTGCTGGAACTGGCGCCGTTCGACGCGATTTTGGTGGCTGCGGGCGCTCCCGCTGCGCCGCCACCACTGTTGGCGCAGCTCGCCCAGGGTGGGCGGATGGTTATACCAGTCGGCAACCTGGAGAATCAGGAGTTGCAGCTCGTCGAGAGAAGCCGTGATACGTTTCAGACGACCGTGCTGGATACTTGCCGATTCGTTCCGTTGATCGGGGCGCACGGATGGAAGGACCTTCCGCTTCGATGACGGCCGCAGCACCCGAACTTACCATCATCATTCCGTCTTATAACGAGGAACTCAGGCTGCCGCCGACGCTCGAAAAGATTGCGGCGTACGTGCACGCGGCGAATCACACCACCGAAGTGATCGTGGTGGACGACGGGTCGAAGGACAACACGATTGCGGTGGCGGAAAGCTTTCGGGGAATGATTCCGTCGCTGCGGGTAGTGTCGAACGGGCAAAACCGGGGCAAGGGGTATAGCGTGCGCCACGGGATGCAGGAGGCGCGGGGCGAGGTAGTGCTCTTTACGGATGCCGACCTTTCGGCGCCGATCAACGAGGTGGAGAAGCTGCTGCCGGCGATGAAGGATCATGAGGTGGCGATCGGGTCGCGCGCCGTGGACCGGAGCCTGATTACGGTGCATGAGTCGCCATTTCGAGAATTTGCGGGGATCATCTTTAACAAGATTGTGCGGGCGATCCTGTGGCTGCCATTTGTGGATACCCAGTGCGGATTCAAGGCGTTCCGCCGGGAATCGTGCAAGATCATCTTTGAGCAGCAAACCATTGAGCGGTTTGGGTTTGACCCGGAGCTGCTGTACCTGGCGCGCCACCATGGACTGCGATCCATCGAGATTCCGGTGGTCTGGGGACACTCGGACGCCACGAAAGTCAGCATGATGCGGGACAGCATCCAGATGTTTATCGATGTGTTTGTGATTCGGTGGAACTCGCTGACCGGGAAGTACCCCAGGAAATCACAAAGGCGATAGTCAAAGGGTAACCGGGGTGCTTCGTTTTGGAAGCAGGGCTTGGGCTGGCCCCGGACCCAATTCCGTCCGGCTCGACTGTTCTTAATCCATTTACAATCAATGAGTTATGGTGCATTTAGCGGGTCCGCTTGGGTGCTGTTCTAGAGGTCTAAAGTAGGGGTGCCCAAGGGACCGGCGACGTAAGCGCTATCAGTCCATTGCGCATGGATAGGAATCACCCCGATAGCGTACAGCAAACCCTGTAGGCAGACTTAGGGCATTAGGAGTTCTTAACCATGCGACGTGTGCCCCGTCGATTTCAATTGTTTGGATGTTGTGTGTTTGCCGCGCTTCTCAGCGTACTGGGACTTAGCGGTTGCTCGGGTGGATTCCAAGGATCGAGGCTGACTGCGCCGTCGGGGACGGGATCGGGCCTTGCGGTGACCCAGCCGGTGAGCGTGACCGTTGTCGTGGGTCAGACCGCCACGTTTGGCGTGAGCGCGACCGGGACGGGACCTTTTACCTACCAGTGGTTCATGAACGGGACGGCGATTCCCGGCGCAACTTCCAATACCTTTACGACCTCAGCGACAGCGGCCGGACAGTCTGGGTCGGTCTTCACGGTGATTGTGACGAACGCGAACGGGACGGTGACAAGCGGCCCGGCGACGCTGACCGTGGACAGCCCTGGCGCGCCATTGGCGAAGAGCCTGGTGCCGAGCAATGCGACACCGGTTTACGGCGCGACGGTGATGCTGGTGCCGACATTTACGGGCGGGACGGCGACGATCGGGTCGACCGGAGTGGGGAGTTCGGACATTACGGCAAATGCGGTGAGCGGCGGGTCGTATCCGACGTCTGCGTTAACGGCGGGGAAGACGTACACGCTGACGGTGAAAGATTCGAAGGGGAACATTGTATCGACGACGTGTTTGGTGACGCCGTCGGCAGTTGCATTGACGCCGATTACTCCGGCAGCCCACACGGAAGCGCCGGGCCACGTGACATTTTCGAGCACGGCGACGGGCGGGCTGACGAATGGAGTGACGTGGACGGCTAGCGCGGGAACTTTTGTGGGGAATGTGTGGACTTCTCCGAACGTGGCGGGAACGTACACGATCACGGCGACGAGCGTGGACAATCCGTCGGTGTTTGTCACGACGACGACGACGGTGAGCTTGCCGGTGATCAACACGCAGCCGGTGGCGCAGCACGATTGCAGCGGCGGCGCGCTGACGCTGTCGGTGGCGGCGAACTACGCGGCGAGTTATCAGTGGAATTTGAACAGCGCGCCGATTTCGGGCGCGACGAGCGCGACGTATGTCGTGGCGAATGCGACGAGCGCGAACTCGGGAAATTACACGGTGACGGTGGCGAATGGCGTGGGATCGGTGACGTCGAGCATCGCGGCGGTCGTGGTGGGGTCGACGATCACGACGAATCCGGCGAGTTTGGCATTGCACCCAACGCAGACGGCGACGTTTTCGGTCGTGGCGCAGGGGCTGAGCCCGTTTACGTATCAGTGGTATCAGATTCCGTCGGGCGGATCGACGGGGACGGCGCTTTCTGGCGCGACGTCGGCGGTGTACACGACGGCGGCGCTCGACCTGAGCTTCAACGGCGCGAAATATTACGTGGCGGTGACGGATTCGTGCGCGGGAACGCCGTTGATCAGCACGAACGCAACGTTGACGGTGACGGCGGCGAATGTTCCGCCGACGATTATCACGCAGCCGATCGGACTCGATGTGGCGGCGGGCGTCACGGCTCTGTTCACGGTGGTAGCGACGGGATCGGGAACGCTGACGTATCAGTGGTATCGGATTCCGGCGGGGCAGTCGGTGGGAACGGCGGTGGCGGGCGCGACGTCGGCGACGTACATCGCGCCGATCACGGCGACCGCGATTGCGAACGATCAGGACGAGTATTACGTGATCGTTTCGAATGCGTACGGGCAGGCGATTTCGACGAAGGTGACGCTGGCGGTCGGTGCAGGGATTTTGATCACGCAGCAGCCGGAGACAGCGTATGTGAGCGTGGGCGATACCGCGACGTATACGGTGGCGGCGACTTCACTTTTGCCGCTGACGTATCAGTGGTATTCGGCGCCTGCGGGATCGTCGACGTTCACGGCGATTTCTGGCGCGACGAATGCGACTTTTACGGTCGGTGCGGCGGCGCTGGCGGAGAACGGCAATGTGTACAAGGTCGTGGTCAGCAACGGCGTGTCGGCGAATGCGACGAGCAGCACGGCGGCGTTGTTTGTCGGGCCGCTGGGGCAAGTGCCGAATTTGTGCAACACGAATTGGAACGCGGTGGGCAGCGCGATTGTGCAGTCGGGCTGCAAATATCAGCTGACGGCGTCGACGGGGAATCAGCACGGAGAAATTGTTTGGCCGACGCTGGTTGCGACCGACAACATCGTGCTGAGTTTCACGGTGACGTTGAGCAATCCGAGCGCGACTCCGGCGGACGGATTCACGGTGGTGCTTGGCGATCCGTCGCTGGGCGCGACGCCGACGAGCACAGGCGCGACGGGATTTGGATTGGGAGCGCAGGGAATTCCGGGGCTCGTGTTTGGATTTGATACGTACGAGAACGCGGGCGATCCACCGATTCCTTATGTGGCGGTGGGACGCGGCGAAACCAACCTGTTCGAAAATCCGTGGTTCATGGTGGACACAAATATTCCGCCGCTTGTGTCGAGCAGCATGCCGATCTCGCACGACTACACGGTGACGCTGACGCAAGGCGCGTTGACGATGACGCTGGATGGAGCGGTGGTGATGTCGGGCAATGTGACGCCGCCGCCGACGGCGTATTTGTATGTGACGGCGTCGACGGGCGGGTCGTGGGAGACGACGGTGATCAGCAATGTGTCGGCGACGGTGACGGAGCCGCCGAATTGAGGATGAAGGCGCGGGTGTTGCGTTTTTACGCGCTACGCGGCGGGGAATTTCGGAAACGATTTTCGGGATGGAGAGAAATGCGATGCGAACGATTTTGATTTTTGCGGCTTTGGTGCTTGCGGGAGCCGGGGCTTCCACGGCGATGGCGCAGGAAGGCATCAGCGGCGATGCGGCGGCGACGTATCAGTGGGTGCACACGAATGCGGGGCCGGGACAATGCGGCTGCTTCGGTTTGAACGGAGGCGGGATTTCAGCTTCGTGGAATGTGCGCGGGCCGTGGGCGGTGGTCGCGGATTTCAGCAGCCAGACCGCGACGGGAGCGCCGACGATGGGTAGTTCGTTGACGCTGACGTCGGGATTGGCGGGTGCGCGGTTTGAGTTGCCGCAATTGCGGCGGACGTGGATTCATGGCGCGCATCGCGTGCAGCCGTTCGCGCAGATTTTGCTGGGCGTGTCGCATGCGGGCGGTGGAGCGGCGGGGCTTGGTGACGGAACGAATCGATTTGCGGCGCGCGCGGGCGGAGGATTTGATGTTCCGGTGAGCCGGCATTTTTCGGTGCGCGGGCAGGTCGATTATTTTGCGACGACGTTTGCGAATGCGACGAACGATCATCAGAACAATTTGCTGATTGGCGCGGGCGTTGTGTATCACTGGTCGTTCGCGCGGTAGCGAGCGACGCCGCGGGACTGCGGCGAGGCGATTTTCGGAAAGTTAAAATTCCCAGACGCCGGGGCGGTTTTCGCGATGCCAGGGAACTTTGCCTTCCAGCATGTTGGCCAGGCTGCGTGTTGGGTTGAAGACGCTGCGCAACAGTAGTCGTTCGACGTGATTGTGCGTGCGAACTTCGAAGCGCTGGATGAAAAGTTTGTCGAGCGCGTCTTCGCCGATCATCCAAGCCAAGCCGACTGTGGGCGTGATCACCCAGTCCACCACTCCTGTTTTGAAGTTCACACGCTGAATTCCGCCGATGGATGCTTCGCTGAACGGACCGATCTCAAACTGCAAGCTGTAGGCGGCGGAGAATGCCGTTGCGCGGAGACGACTCTTCCAATATTGCGAAGAGCGTCCGAACTGCGCGTGGCGGTATCGCGGATCGTGCGCTACTTCGAGATATCCGGCGACGCTGCCTTCCATTGGATGATCGATGTAATTCACGAAGAAAGGGTCGCCGTCGTTCCAGCCGTGGATGTTTTTCACGGAGTCGACGTAGTTTTGAAGAAATGGGCCGCGCAGGCCGCGGCGCGTGTCGACTTCCGTGGCAAGGCGGAAGGAGTGCTGGAAAAGCAGAAATTTTGTGGAGTCGAGAAGCAGACCGCTCCATTCGATGCCGCGATTGTCGGGGACGTCGAACTGTGGAGGTTGCGCGGCGGCGTTGGAGTTGGAGTCAGAGTCAGGATCGAAGTCGAGGCGCAGGTTGGGCAATTGGTGAAAATCGAGCGCGGGTTTGGTGAGCCAGGGGAGCTTGACTTCTGGGTGATCGGTCGAGGGGTCGAGGTTGAAGTCAATCTGATTCGACCGTGGCGCAGATGGCAAACGCAAGTCGGACTCAGCGGATGAGTTGGACGCTTGAGCGGCGACGAGGTTTGAGAAACAGACTTGACACAAGACGACGGCGATCGTAGCGGCGAGACGCGCGGGAGAAAACCGGTTCCTATAGTTTGACTTACGGGACCTGGGCACGAACACGAGCACACTCGGACATGAAAATAAAAGCGATTCTGATTCTAGAGAGTACAAAGCGATTCGATCGCTGGGGTATACCGTGAATCCTGCATTGCGGCGACTGGGTGTTCTGACAGGGAGCGCGGAAATTAAAATTTCCGATTGCTGTACTATGTGAAATCGCAGTTTTGCAACTGGATTCATTGCCTGGTCGGCATGTAGCGAATGCGAACACAAGAACCGGAACTCAAGACAACTGCCCGGACGATTCGGCGAGTATGCGTTTTTTGTGGATCGAGCACGGGACATCGCGCGGTTTATGCCGAGGCGGCACAGCGGCTTGGCGCGCATCTCGGCGGCGCGGGAATCGGATTGGTTTATGGCGGCGGGCGCGTCGGGTTGATGGGCAAGGTTGCGGATGCGGTGCTGGCGACGGGCGGGGAAGCGATCGGAGTTATTCCGCGCGATCTTGCGGACAAGGAGATTGCGCACGCGTCGCTGACCAAGCTGCACATTGTTGGCTCGATGCACGAACGCAAAGCGATGATGGCGGATTTGGCGGATGCGTTTGTTTTGCTGCCGGGCGGATTTGGAAGCTGGGAAGAATTTTGCGAGATCGTGACGTGGTTGCAGCTGGGGATTCATCGCAAGCCGTGCGGGGTGCTGAATGTGGCGGGTTACTACGACTCGCTGCTGGGGCAGAGCGCGCACGCGGTTGCGGAAGGGTTTCTCAGCGCGGCGCATCGTGAAATGATTGTGGTTAGCGACAATGCGGCGGAGTTGCTGGCGGGGCTCGCGGCGATTGAGTTGCCGACGGCTGCGAAGTGGCTGCCGATTCGCGATCGATAGTTGACAATTCGGTAGAGGACTATGGCTTCACACGCTGCTTCAATGCATCAACCGCGAGTTGGTGCTGGAGTTGTGCTGATCGATGATCGCGGACGCGTTTTGCTTACGCTGCGCAAAGCGGCGCCTGAGGCGGGCTGCTGGAGCATTCTTGGCGGCAAAGTCGATTTTCTCGAGACGGTGAAGGATTGCGCGATTCGCGAAGCGTACGAAGAGGCTGGCGTGAGTATTGAGATCGAGCGGCTGCTGTGTATTACCGACCATTTGCTGCCGAATGAGAATCAACACTGGGTGTCGCCGTCGTATCTGGCGCGGATTGTCGAGGGCGAAGCGTACAATCGCGAGCCGCACAAGTCAGAAGAGGTGCGGTGGTTTGGTTTGAATGAGTTGCCTGAGAAATTGACGATGACGGCGAAGAACGCGATTTTGGCGTACTGCGGTTTGTCCCAATCCGTAGCGGAGTCAGATGCTTCGACCGCGCCACCACTGAAATGATGTGAATCCCGCCTGCTTTGCCGATTTCGGCACGCCGCTTTCAATCTTCCTGAGTTGAATAGAGTGTCCTTTTCGTTTTGTTCGCGGATTTCGACATTTCCGGGCACTTCGCGGGTCCGGTAAACTGGTCGATATGAAATGGAGACCCCGCCTCTGTCGCTCCATCGTGCGCTGGAACTCTGCCCGGCGGGGTAAGAGTTGAGCGGTGGGAAGCGTTCGCGACGCGACTGGCTGCGGGAGACTTCACGTCTTGCGCTGGGTATTCCTCTAGGCGCGCTGTCGCTGACGGAGCTTGCGGCGGCTGAAGTGGCAGCGGCTGCTGCGACTACGAATGCTGTTCGATCTTGGCCGCCACATCAGCCTCCTTATCCCGGCGAACCGTATCCCGCGCAAAGTAATACTCCGGTCAGCGACATTTCGTCGCTATTTCCCAGCGATCCGACAAAATATCGCTTCACGCTGGAGGAAGATCGCTTCCTCGAGCAGGTCGAGCGCGCGTGCTTTCAATTTTTCTGGGATGAGGCGAGTCCTTATACGGGGCTGGTGAAGGATCGGAGTCAGGCAAACGGAAGTGATTCGCGGAACGTGGCGAGCATCGCGGCGACCGGATTCGGGCTGACCGGGCTTTGCATCGCGGATCACCGCGGCTGGGAAGACAAACGCAAGATACGCGATCGTGTGCGGAATACGCTGCGATTTGTCGCGACGCGCGTGCCGCAGGCGCACGGATTTTTCTGCCACTTCCTCAATTTTCAAAACGGGGAACGAGCTTTCAATTCGGAAGTGTCGTCGATCGACACGGCGCTGTTTATTTGCGGCGTGCTGACGTGCAAGGCGTATTTTGACGACGACGAGATTGCGTCGCTTGCGGATACGTTGTACGGGCGGCTGGATTTTGCGTGGATGCTGCACGGCGACAAGAACTTGTCGATGGGATGGACTCCCGAGCACGGATTCATCAAGGCGCGGTGGGATGCGTACAGCGAGCTGATGATGATTTATTTGCTGGGCATCGGATCGCCGACGCCGCAGATTACGAAAGTAAATTGGGACGCGTGGACGCGAACCTATTTTGAGTTCAACGGGATTCGATACATCGGATCGCACGCGCCACTTTTCGTGCACCAATTTTCGCAAGCTTGGTTTGATTTTCGCGGGAAGCGCGATGCATATGCGGATTATTTTACGAATTCGGTGATTGCGACGAAGGTGCACAAGCTGTGGTGTCTGGAACTGGCGCGCGAGTTTCCGGACTACAGCGACGATTTGTGGGGCATCACGGCGTCGGATTCAGCGCGCGGTTACGCGATATGGGGCGGGCCGCCGGCGATGGGGCGCATTGACGGCTCGGTGGTGCCGTGCGCCGCGGGAGGGTCGCTGCCGTTTTTGCCGGAAGAGTGTTTGAAAGTCTTGCGAACGATTTACATGAAGTATCAGGATCGCGCGTGGAAACGGTACGGATTTGTGGACGCGTTCAATCCGCTGACGAACTGGTACGCCCCGGACGTGCTGGGAATCGACCAGGGGATCACCATGCTGATGGCGGAAAACGCGCGAACGGGATTCGTGTGGGAACATTTTATGAAGAATGACATCGCGCAAAATGGAATGGCGCGCGCGGGATTCCACGCGATTCCTTCCGATGCGCCGGCGGCGGCGAAGCCGCTTGTTCCCGCGGGGTATCCGATTTACATGGTGAGATAAGACTGCTCGCCGATCCGGTTATTTTTGCAATTCGATCAGGGCTAGGGCTTTTGGCTGCAATGTCAGCGAGAGCGAGCCGTTTTTCAGCGAATAGGTTTTTGATGGCGGCATTGCGGCGGCTTTTCGGAGTTGTTCGATTTGGGCGACGGTCGGTGAGGCGGGCTTTCCCATTTTTTCGAATTCGGGGAGCGGCGAGCCGTGTTCCTGATCGACGATCGTGACTTTGGCTGAGCCGGTCGTTACTCCCTTAAATTTTAGCGTCATCGATTTCGGTGCTCCCGCTTCTTCGGGCAGCGATAAATTCCACGCGGCGACGACGAGCCCGCCAGTTTTTGTTTTTGTTACGAGGACGGAGTCCGACGCGACGTCGAGACGCGTTTCGCCGAGTTTGTGGAGCAACGCGAAGTCGTTGAACGACGGTTTCGGAATGTCGCGCTCCGCCATCAGTCCGAAGCCACCATAGAACGGCGTTTTGATCACACCTTGCTCTTCAAAAACGTCGGAGAACGACCAGTAGGCCATGTATTCGGTGAGGCCGTCGCATTCGCGAATGGTGTTGGCGAGGTACGGGCCAATGTAGGCGCTGTCGGTCACGGCGGTGTTGTTGTCGTAGGCGGCGTTGAACTCGCTCCAGATGAGCGGCATTTTCGGATAGGCGGACGCGGCGATCTGGTCGTGCACCTTTTTCACCGAGCGGCAGACCATGTCGTTGCGGGAGATTTGTTCGTGCGTGCCGAAGACGTCTTCGGCTTTGTCGTTGCCGTAGACGTGAGTGGAAACGAAATCGACGGGAACGTTTTGTTCTTTTGTGTGCGCTAAGAATTTATCGGCCCACGCGGCTTGCGCGGTTGCCGGTCCGCCGACGCGCAGGCGCGGACTGACACGCTTCACGGCTTTTGCGGCTTCGTCGTAAAGGTGAAAGTAGGTTTCGTCTTTCGGATTGCCGACCCAGAAATCGATGTTCGGCTCGTTCCAGACTTCGAAATACCACTTCGAGACTTCCTCGATGCCGTAGCGATCGACGAGATGCTTCGTGAAGGCTTCGATCATCGCGCCCCACTTGTCCCAGTCTTTCGGAGGAGCGACGTTCTGTTTGTACCAGAAGGCGTGGAGCGCGTTGGGATCGGAGGTCAGCTTTTTGGGCATAAAGCTGAGTTCGATGAAGGGGCGAACTTTGTTGGCGAGGACGCCGTCGTAGATCTGATCGACGTAAGAAAAATTGTAGACGGGCTTGCCGCTGGCGTCTTCGTCGTAGAGGCCGACTTCGTCTTGAAAGATGGCGTGGAAGCGGATGTACTGAAAATCCGTGATGTGTTTTACTTCGCGGAGATCGTGGCGATAGTCGTCGCGCAGCGAGAGGATGGCGCGGCCGGAGCCGAAGACTTTTTCCCAGTAGTGCGGGAAGGGGTGAGAGGCGGCGTCGGGATTGATTTCGACGGCTTCGGCGACGGTGGTTTGGGCTTGAGCCGCGCGTGGATGGGCGGCAAATAGAGTGATGCAAGTCGCGGCGACGAAGGGAAGGAGGCGGCGAACTACGGTGTTCGGCGTTGGCAACATTTGTTTTGTCTCCGCACAACGTTATAGCAGAGAAGTCGTGGATGGATTGCTCGGAATTTGAACTGCGTTCGTTGATTCGATCGCAAAAAGAAAAAGGAGGCGCAGGACTTGCGCCTCCTTGTTTGATCTCGTAGCGAACTAGAAGCTGAAGCGAGCTTGCAGTTCGATCACACGGCCAGCCAGCGCGGTCAGACCTTGGCCGAACGTTGCATTTGGCGACGTGACGGTTTGCGCGCCGGTCATTTCGTTTACGTTGATCGTACCGATGGTTTGCTGGCTGCCACCGAACGGCTCGAAGTTGGTCTGGTTGAAAATGTTGTAGAAATTCGCGCGGATATCGATCTTAGCGTTTTCGCCGAGTACTCGAAGGCGCGGCAGTCCGAACGATTTGCCGAGCGTCATGTCGACCGACGAGTAGCGTGGGCCCCAGAAAGAGTTGCGGGCTACACCGGGTGCCGAGGGAAATCCGCCAGCGATCGTCGGCGGCGTGAAATAAGTCGTCGGACCATTGGGGAAGTTCCCGCCGTCGCGAGTGAAGCCAGCGTTGCTGTAGTCACCGAGCGCACCGCCGAGGTAAGCCGCGGGACGCACGGTGCAATAGCCGCTGTTGGCATAGACGAGGCCGCATGTCGTGGCGCCGGTCGCATCGGTAACTTGCACGTTGTAAACCGGCGTGAAGGGGAAGCCGGTGTGAGCGTTCAAGATGCCGGTGATAGTCCAGCCGCCGACGATTTTGTCGAGCCACGCGCGATCGCCGTGGAAGATTTTTGGCGTCCATATGCCATAGAGCTTGAAGTTATGTTTTACGTCGTAGTCGGCGAGGCCCCATTCGGAACGCTGGCTGAAGGGGAACGTGCCTTCCTCGAAGTCCTGCGACTGATTGTCTTCGGCGCGCGCGAACGTGTATTGCGCGTCGATCTGAAACTGCCGCGAGAAGCGATGCTGCACTTCGGTGAGCAGCGCGTTGTATGAGCCGTTGGCGTCGTTTGTGTATAGATTGAATGTCTGAACCGCCGGATTGAGCGGCGCGAAAAACAAATTTTCGAGTTGTTGCCGCGTGTAGTGACGGCTGAGGCTGCCCTGATAGCCGACGGTGACGATCCAGTCGTGGCCCATGTCGTACTGCGTGAGGAGCGAGTAGCGATAGGTGACGGGCGTCGGCAGATTATTTTGCACGCCTTGAATTTGTAGGCCGGCTCCATTCACCGGCAGATTCGTTGTGGGATTGAAGGTCTGAATCGCGGCGGGATTCGATGGCCAGTTGTCGAACTGGTGCGGATCGCCGGGAACGGCGTAAAGAATGTCGGGACCGAAGGCGCTCAAGCCGCTGACGAACGGAGGATTGGAGCGGCCGTTGAGCGTGATCGCTTCTTCCATGCGGTTGTAGCCGATGCCGGCGCCGCCGCGGATCACGAGGCGATTGTGCATGTCTTGATTGACGAGAGGCAGCTTGCCAGGGCTCCATGCGAAGCCAAATTGCGGGCCCCAGTTGTTCTTGCTGGAATTGTAGAGATTGCCGCCGGTTCGCAACACGAGACCGGTGAGTTCATCTCTTGGGCCGCCGAGCACCGGATTGCTGATGTTGCCGTCTTTTTCGCTGATCGGGCCAAAATATTCCCAGCGCAAGCCGATGTTGACGGTCAAGTTGGGCTTCACTTTGAAATCGTCCTGGATGAAGCCGGCGTAAATGTCGGAGCGAATGTATTTTCGCGCGTCGGTCGGTTGGCCGGTGATCGGATTGAAGTTGCCGAGCTCCTGCAACGGCGCGTCGTTGGCGAAATCCCATAAATTATTGAACTGATACGTGGGCCGTGCTGCGCCTGCCTGGACGTCGATGTCCTGCTCTTTGTAAACATCGACGCCGTACTTCATGGAGTGTTTGCCCCAGATTTTTGTGAGCGTGTCCCGGATGTTGTAAGTCGTTTGATAGAAGACGCCGGGTCCGGGCGCGCCGAAGCTGATCTGGTTTCCCGGAACGTTGCCGAAGAGATTGATGTTGTCGGTCGGCAGGCCGAAAGGCTCCTGCGGATTCGTTGAGAGTTCGTTGAAATACCAGCGCGTGACATTGAAGCGCGCTTCGTTAAGCAGCGTCGGACTGAAGGTGTGATCCCAAAGAACGGCGCCGCTTTCGTTGAGGCGGTCTGAGTTCCAGAGGTTCGCGGCGCGCGCGTTGCCGTTGAAGAACTGCGCGTCGTTCGGTACGTAGTACATGCTGAACGCGACCAGATCTCTCCCGGTCACCTGCCAGTCGACGCGGCCGTTGTATTGCGTTGCGGTGCTGATCGTCGGATTGATGGTTTGAACGAACGCGAGATCGGGAATTCCATCGAGTCCACCGCCGACGCCGAACGGAGTTGCCGCCGCGCCGAAAGTTGGATCCTGCGTGCCGATCGCACCCTTGACCGGTGATCCGACATCGAGACCCGATGAGCCGTTCGCACCGACCGGAGCGCACGAGCCGGGATTCGGCAAGCCTGCCTGCGCGCACGTCATCGGAAGATGTGGCTGATCGCGGTGCCTTCGCCGGGAAACGACAGCAATGTGTTGGCAATGCTGCCCGTGGGGCCTTCGCCGAGGAATTGCGCAGTTTCGGCCCAGGTGTTGTTGGTATTCTCCGCGTTGTTGCGCAGCGTTTCGTAGGAGAAGAAAACAAAGAGGTGATTTTTGATGATCGGGCCGCCGACGCTGCCGCCGAACTGGTTGAAGCGGTTTGCGACGCGCTGGTCGGCTTCCGGTCCACCGGGGCCGTTGTAACGCTGGAACGCGTTGAGTCCGGGACGATCCATTTTGAGGAAGAGGCTGCCGTGATATTCGTTCGTGCCGTTTTGCGAAACGACTTCGACTTGTGCGCCGGAGTTGCGGCCGGTTTCGGCGCTGTAAGAGTTCGCGCTGACACGGACTTCTTTCACGGATTCTTCGTTCGGCGTGATCACGGCGGCGCCGCCCCATGCGAGGCTGTTCACTTCGACGCCATCGATCTGGAAGTCGTTCGTCGAGTTGCGCTGACCGTTGGCGTTGATCTGCACCTGATTTTCAGTTTGAAAAATGCTGGCGCTGACGCTGGTACCACCTGGGCCGGCGCTGCCCGGAGTGTTCTGGCTGCCGCCGTTGTTGGAGTGCGCGGCATCGCCGAAGACGCCGGGGGCGAGGCGCAACAACTGGAAGGGATCGCGTCCGAGCGAGGGGAGGTTCTGAATGTCTTTGGCGTCGAGCGTGCCGCTGATCTGGCCGGTTTCGGTGTCGATCGGAGGAGTAACGTCGCCGTTGACGGTGACCGACTGGCTCACGTCGCCGACTTCGAGCGTGACGTTGACGGACTGAATCTGTTCGGCGGCGACGGTGATATCGGCGAGATCCTTGCGCTTGAAGCCGGTGGCCTGTGCGGAAATGGAATAGTGTCCGGGCGCGAGGCTCAGGAAATTGAAGACGCCTGAGGCGTCGGTGGTGTTGCTGACGATGCGCCCCGTCTCTTTGTTGGTGAGCGTGACGGTGGCGGCATTGATCGTATCGCCTTGCGGATCGAGCACGCTGCCCTGAATGCCGGCGCGATATTGAGCGAAGGTTGTAACAGCGAGAAGAAGAAATGCGATAGAGCAGGCACACAAAAACACAAATCTGCGGAATGAGTCAGGCAACATGGCCATTCACCTCGAGAAATTACCCCTGTTCGGTTTCGACGGAAACGGATTCGGGTCCACTGGGGAGGGAAAGCGGAGTCGATCTATTTACGGCGAAAACATATAGCACAACGTAGAACGGGGGCGCGTCGATAAGGTATTTTCGGTAAGCGGATTAGTTGAATTGCTGTATGGAGTTTTAATTGGATTTTTCTTTTCGATGACAAATTTTGTGTAACGGATTTCGCTCGGCGTGCATCTCACGCCCGCTTGAAGTTGACAGCGGCGGCGGTGTTCGTCAGCATGACGAATCCGTGCTCGACATTTCTAAATTTTTCCGAGAAAACAAAAGCGTTGTGTTCGTGAATCGCGTTGCCGGGGCGGGGCGCGGTGAGCGAAGTCTGCGAAGCGTGCGTGGTGCGTTTGAGCGAATGGAGGTGACGGCGGAATTCGTTGCGCCCACGAGCGCTGCTGAGATGGAAGCGCGCGTTCGTGCGGCGGTCGCCGGCGGCACGCGATTGCTGTTTGCGATGGGTGGCGACGGGACTGTGCAGGCGGTCGTGAACGCGGTTGGTGTTCGGCGCGATCGTGAGAATGACGTTGTGATAGGTGTTCTGCCCAGCGGCGGAGGAAACGATTTTGCGTCAGCGCTGGGGATGCCGAAAGATTTATCGGACGCGGCCAGCGCGCTCTGCTCAGCGACTACGACGATTCGTTCCGTCGATCTGTTGCGTGCGCGAACCGGGGACGGTGCGACGCGGCTTTACCTTGGCGGTGGAGGCGTCGGGCTCGACGTAGAGACTTCGCGGCACGCGGCGGGATCGTATCGGCGATGGCCGGGGCGTTCACGATATGTGGCGGCAGCGTTGCGCGCGTTGCGCGATTTCGAGCCGTTGGGCGTCCGCGTGGAATTTCCAGACGATGATGTCGCGTCGATCGACGCGCGCGCGTTGGTTGCGGGAGTTCTCAACACGCCGAGCTATGGAGGTGGGTTGCGGGTTACTCCCGACGCGCGCGTCGACGATGGATTGTTGGATGTGGCTATCGTCAAGCCGCTGGGGACGCGTCAGGTTGTGGCGCTGGTGCCTCGTTTGCTGGCGACTGGCGGATTGCCGGAGTCTTATTTCATCCGTGCGCGGTCACGCACGGTCATCCTACAGACCGATCGCGCGTGTTTGTTTCACGGCGATGGCGAAATTCTCGGGCCCGCACCGGTGCGAATTGAAGTGGTGCCGAACGCGATTCGCGTGCTCGCGCCCGCTTAGCGGGGATTGGGTTCAGAAGACGAGGTCGACATGGTTCGCCGGCGACGATCAGCCCTTTTTCTTGTCGATCTTCAGGTTGAGGACGATTTCCTTTTTGCTGTCGAAGCTCGAGATGGTGCGCGTCTGCGATTTTGCGCCGTCTTTTTCGGCGTGAATCTCGTAGTCGGCGTTGGGGTCGAGGCCGCTGAAGCGATAGTTGCCGGCGTCATCACTGATGTAGCTGCGCACGGCGTTGCTGCGCGTGTTTTTCAGAAACACGACGCCCGATGCGATCGGGCTCTCCGCCTTGTCGGTAACTAGTCCTCGCACTGTCTTGAGCGAAGCTTCGTGCTTGGCGGCCTCTTTATCTTTGTCCTGTGCTGCCGCCGCTACCGATAGCGTTGCGATCAGCAGGAACGCGAGGCCAACCGAAATTACTCGCAAGCGTAAATTCACTTTTTTCCTCCCGATGCCGGTTGCATGCGATAGACCGCGGTGTCTTCGCTGATGCCGCTCTTGGCGCTGACCGCGTTGGTTTGGTCAGTGAAACCCTTGGCTAGTACAACGATCTCATACTCATTGCCTTGCGGAATGCGCAAGGCAAACTCACCGCGCGAATTAGTATAGGTCTCCCATCGAAACTTTTTTTCGCTGCTGCGGCGGATGCGAATGCGCGCGCCGGGCAGAGCGTAGGCTTTTTCGGTGAATACCGTGCCTAGCACCAGAAAGTCATTTACATGGCTGTGGCCACGTTTGCCGCTCGAACTGCTGGAACCGGGAGTCGAACTCGACGGTTGCGCAGCGGGCGTCGAAGCAGGAGTAGACGATGAAGATGAATCTGGCGACTCACCCTGTTGGCCGGATTGCGAAGCGGGAGGTGGCGGAGGCGCCGGCTGTTGCGCGCGAGCATGCGCAGCTCCAGCCAGGCACACAAACGCAGCCACGCACAATGTTGTGGTCCGAATAGCAGAAATTCTCTGGGGCACACGCATGAATCGGTCCTCACCCTGCCCGATCCGTACCTGCGGCATCGTATAGATTAGATGATGGTTCCACGAAAGAAGATGTAATGCGGCGTTCGTCCAGACGACCGTCCGCGCGCGCTCTCGGCACGCGCTTCGAGAAGACTACTCCTCGTCTTCTTCTTCCTCTTCTTCTTCGTCCTCGTCGATCAAATCGGCTTTTTCGCCATCTTCTTCGTCATCTTCTTCTTCATCGTCATCGTCGTCATCATCATCGCCTTCTTCGGAGATGACATTCAGGCGAACCGGGTGGATCTGAGAAATTTCCATTTCAATCTCGCATTCTGGGCAACTGAGGATTTCGCCTTCTTCCACTTCGTCCTCGTCGACGTCGATTTCAGCGGAACATTCGGGGCAGCGAATCACGGGAACATCCTCCGTAAAATTGTTGGGGCGATGCGCGCGGGCGAGCGCACATCCATGTCGAGCGTATTATATACCGGGTGTGTGAAGTCAACTGCCATGCGCGGAGATATCGCGGACCGGTAAATTTGCGCCGGCGGCAATTGGAGCGGAGGAAAAGTGTCGCGGGAATATCCCGAGCGGCCGGTTGTTGGCATCGGAGGCGTGGTGATCGTGAATGATCGCGCCCTGCTGATTCGGCGCGGCAGCGAGCCGCTGCGCGGGCAATGGTCGATCCCTGGAGGCACGCTTGAGCTGGGAGAGTCGCTTGAAACCGGCGTCATACGCGAATTGAAGGAAGAGACCGGGCTTACGGTGCGTATCGTTGAGATGATCGAGGTCTTCGACCGCATTTATGAGGATGAAGCCGATGCTGCCGGCGGCGAACCGCTGGATTCAGCGATTGCAGCCGCAAAGAAAAAAGGCCCGCGATATCACTACGTCATCATCGATTATCTTTGCGAGCGACTCGACGGCGACGCAGTGGCTGGCAGCGACGTTACTGACGTGGCCTATGCAACGGAAGATGAATTCGCTAAATACGGACTGACCGAAACCGCGACGCGCATTCTGCGAAAAGCTTTCGCGATGGATCGTTCGCGCCGCTCGCGCGGATAACGCTCCCAGCTAATTCGCTTTCACGATTTCGATGCTGCCGTTGGAATTCGTAAGCTGCAGCCGGCACCCGCCCGATCCAATCGTCCCGCTCAACGAATCGCCACCGATGCTTCCCGACGCCGTAACCGGCACATCCGAAGTGATTCGTCCAAACGATGTGTGCGACGTGAGGTTGTAACCAGATTCCGGAATCGCGACGCGAATCGACGAAAACGATGTCTTGAGAATGATGTCGCGGCATCCGCTCGCAGGTCGCGAAGAAGCCGAGATCGCACCGTTCTGATTGTCGACGGTGATCTTGCCGCCGATCTCTTCGAGGTTGACGCCGGAAAACGACGTGGTCACCGAGGCATCGCCTTTTATCCGCCGGACCGTGACCGAACCGTTGGAATCTTCCGCCGTCAAATTGCCGTTCACGTGCGTGACCGTGATGCTGCCGTAACTTGTTTTCGCAAACGTGTCACCACCGATTTCGCTCAGTTCAATCGCGCCGTTGCCGGTGACTGCGCGAATCCCTTTCGGGATGTTGCTCGCCTCGATTGCGCCGAACGAGGTTCGCAGATTGACCGAGCCGCGCGCATCACGAAGTGCGAGCTTGCCGTTCGACGTTTCCGCGTCGACCGAGCCGGCGACATTTTCCAGCTCGATGTTCCCGAACGAATTGCGCACCGTCAGTGAATCTCCGCCAATTGATCGGCCTTCTACTTTGCCATTGTTGGTCGTGAGCGTGACGCGCCCCTTCACATCCGAGAACGTTACGTTTCCGAAGCTATTGGTAATCGTGGCGTTGCCAGCCACCGTTGAAATTTCGACATTGCCATTGTTGTCGTGCAGCACCAGGTCGCCGCGGACATTTCGCACTTCGGCGCCGCCGAAAGAAGTCGCGATCGTCGCGGAACCGGTGGTGTCCACGGTCACTTGCCCATTGCCGCCCGTGATCGTAGCCGCGCCGTTGACGTCTTTCACCGTGATGCTGCCGAAGCGGTTGCGCAAATCGAGCGCGCCCTTGACGCCCGCAACGTCGACGGAGCCATTGTTGTCGTTCACAAAGCTGTCGCCATTCGCGTCGCGCAGTTCGATGCTGCCGAAAGAATTGTTCAGCTTCGAGGGGCCCGACTGCGACACGCTGAGCGAGCCGTGGCTGTTGTCGATGTCCGAGCGGCCGCGCACTCCGGTCGCCGTCACGCTGCCGAAACTATTCTTGGCGGTCAGCTGCGCGTCCGACGGTATCGCAATGTCATAGTTCACCGAATACGAAGTGTTGCGGCCGTGCAGCAGCCGGCGCTCCTCTTCGGGGTAAACCGTGCGGACAAAAATCCCGTTTCCGATTTGCAGCACGTCGATCTGCACTTTTTGCGCGTAGGCCTCGGCTTCATCGCGCGAACTGGCTTGTACACGAATCGTGGCGTTGATTCTCACGTCGCGACCCGATTCGCCATGAATTCGGACCTCGCCGAATTTATTTTCGATGGAAAAGCCTTGGCCCGCACCGAGAGACAGCGTCTTCTGAAAATCGCGCGAGACCTGTTCTTGCGCGGGACGCGGCGATGCAGCGCCGGGCTCAGCTTTCGTCAGCGGCGCGAGCACAAAGGCACACGCCGCGAAAAGAAGCGCCACGCACTGCAACCGCGACTGCGAATGGGGCCGGCGAGAGCTCATCGCTTCGCCTCCAGAACATCTTGCAGCGTCTGTTGTTTTTCCTGATACATCGCCAGCAATTGATACCTCAAGTGCGCGTTCGACGGATTCTGTCCCGCTTGTGCCTGCAAATCGTCGATCGCGCTGTCGAGCACCTGCAATTTCTCGCGATAGTTCGCCATCAGCGGAGTCTCCGGCTTATCGAGTTGCGGCTTCGCGTCGGCGGCAAGCTTGTCGATTGCCTGCACGTACGCCGTCTCCGCTTTTTCGACATCGCCCAGCGCTTTGCTCTTGAGCAGCGGATCCTGTTGCGCCGCCGTGTTCACCGGCTTTTGTGAAGTTATTGCCTGATGACGGTAAATCAATCCGCCCGAAACCAGCAGCAGAACCGCAAACGCGCTGACCGCCGCGAGTTGCCACGAAAGCGAAAAACCGAGCCACGCTGAAAGTCGATCCTGCCACGATGGCGCGGGCGCAGGAGCCGCATTCGCCGCGAGCGCCGTTTCAATCCGCGACCACAACGCCGGGCTTGGCGAATAATCCCGCATCTTCGCCGCGGCAACGCTCAGCGCCTTCCAAGCGCGAACCTCTTCCGCACATGCCGCGCAAGTCGCTGCGTGCGTCTCCAGCGCCGCCCACTGCGCCGGAGTTCCATCTTCAAAAACACTGTCTCGATCACTGCAAGTTACATTCATCGCGTTTCACCGTAACGTACTGCACAGACTCTTCGACATCCACGCCTTCGACATTCAACTCGCTGCGTTCATCCCGCGCTCGTTGCGTCACTGCTTCGCGGCGGCTCCAGCATCTCTCGCAAATTCTTCTTCGCCTGAAACAGCGTGTTCTTCGACGCCGCTTCCGTAATCTCCAGCGTCTCCGCGATCTCCGCGTGCCGAAATCCCTCGACCTCGTAAAGCAAAAACACGTCGCGCTGATGCTGTGTCAATTCCGCCAGCGCCCGCTCCAGCGCCATCTTCAGCGAGGGATGCGAACCCGGAGCGCGCGGCTCGATCGGCGGCGCGTCGCCCACGGCAAGATCTTCGTGCGCGATTTCCTTCTTACGCGAGCGCTTGCGGCGCGCATCATGGCACGTGTTCACCAGAATCCGAAACGTCCACGTTACAAAGCTCGACTGCCCGCGAAACCCCGCGATGCTTCTCTGGATCTTGAGAAACGTTTCCTGCACCGCGTCCTCGGCGTCCAGCGGATTCCCGAGCAGGTTTCGTGCGAGGTTTTTCATCCGCGTGCCGTGCAGCGCGAAAAGCCGCTCGTACGCGCGCAGGTCTCCGGCCAGGCAGGCTGCTGCCAGTGCGGAGTCCTCGGCCCTCGCCGCTTCCGCCGCCGGGTCCAATCCGGCCAGCGAAGCGGGGTCACGAAGCGGTTCCAAACGCCTCTCCCGGTCGCGCGGTACGGGAGGGATTCTATGCTCCCAGGGCAGTGCAAGTCCCATTGTTCCCATGCCTTGCTCCTGAGGTATAGACGACGGGTAGGACTAGAACGTCAGGGGTGGGCGCATACGGCGACAAGGCTATTAAAATGAGTGTGTTGCGCCAGATAGGGGCACGGCACAGCCGTGCCCGATCCGAACGTTTGTTTCGTAGTTGCAGCAAAAAACGCCGGCATGGATGACGGCGCTACCGTTACCCCGCGATGGCGTCGACTTCACCGCTCGGCAGCGCGCCGCGGGTACGTTCGCGCGAGGCAAACTCATGCAGCGCCGACCGCAGATCATCCACCGTGAATTCCGGCCATCGTTTGTGGACGAAGTAGAACTCAGCGAACGCGCTCTCCCACAATAGAAAATCTGAGATCCGCTGCTCGCCGCCGGTGCGGATCAACAGGTCGACGTCGGCCGCTCCTCCGCGCGCTTCCGCCAGCACGTTGGCGAACGATTCCTCCGAAAGCTCTGTCGACTTATAAAACCGCCGCGCCGCGTTGTAGAGCGCGTTGCGCGCCGAATAGTCCACCGCGAGCCGCAAATGCAATCGCGTTCCGCGCGCCGTCGCGTCTTCCGAATCGATGATGGCCTGTCGCAGCGTCGCCGAAAGCCGATCGCGCCGGCCGATGATGTTCAAGCGAATTCCTTCGTCGATGCAGTGCTGCGTTTCGGTGAGCAGATATTCGTGCAGGATGCGCAGAATGCCAGCGACCTCGCCCGGCGGCCGCTTCCAGTTCGCCGACGAAAGTGCGAACAGCGTCAGCGTGTGAATGTTCATCTTTGGCGCTGCTGCGATGATTGCGCGCGCGGTCTGTGCCCCGGCGCGATGACCGGCCGAACGCGGCAATCCGCGCGCTGTCGCCCAGCGTCCGTTGCCGTCGGAAATAATCGCGACATGCAGCCGTCGCTGGGGAGGAGGCGCCGCCACGAGCTGAAGTTCAGCGGGAATCACCGTAATCTGGCCTTGTGTGAGAATCGAATGTATCGACATGGTTGGTCCCCTGTTTGTCTCTCCGGCTTGCGCGCGAGGCCGTCGGCCCAGCGTCGAAGCGCCAATTCTCATTTGAAGCAATTACTGCAAACTACTCTGCGTTACAAAGCATGGGGACAAAAAATTTTGCCGTTCTAGCCTTCGCGCGTCGCGCGAATCAAAGCTTCCATGTGATTCAAATAGCGCTCCAGTGCTTTGCGCCCCGGCGGCGTCAGACGATACTCCGTTTTCGGCAGCCGCCCGTCGAACGACTTCGTGCAGATGATGTAGTCCGCCTCTTCGAGCTTGCGCGCGTGCACGCTCAGATTGCCGTCGGTCGTCTTCAGCATCGCCTTCAGTTCGTTGAACGTCAGCGAGCGATTCACCGCCAACGCGCTCACGATTCCCAGCCGCACCCTCTCATGAATCAGCCGGTCGAGATCGGCGGGCACAGTTTCTTTAGACGACGCCGCGACCGAAGGCAGCGATACCTCGCGTTCTCGCCGTTGATACCGTTCGTCCCGAGCTGTGTTTGATTTCGCCATACTTTTCTCTTCTCTTTTACTCTACCGCCGTATCATTTGACGTAACAGCGCACAAAATCACGCTCACTTCTTCGCTCTACCCTCCGTGATGCTTCGCGATCCAGAAACCAAATCCGATTTGCAAAACGCCGAAGCCGGCCGCCATGAAACTGTCGCCCCAGTTTGCGGGCGCGACTAGCGCGATGCCGCCAAGCGTCATCAGACACAACCCCATCACTGGCACGACGCGAACCGAAAACGCCCCGCCGGTAACGATCGCTGTTCCGTAGAGCAGCAGCCAAACCGCTGGCAGCATTGGAACGGCGCCGAAGTGAAACAGCGCGAACGTCAAGCATCCACCGACGATAATCGGCGGCGTAAAGCTCAGCAGAAATTTTCGTCCTGGTCCGGAGAAGAGCGCCGCGTTCGCGCGATGTGCTTTCGTCGCCGCCGTCGCACCCGCGATGGCCACAGCGACAAACGCCTCGATCAGCCAGACCGCCAGCCACGCGCGCGGCGAAGCTTGACGCGAAGCCGCTCCGGCCGCCGCAATCGCGGTGATGCCCATCGCGACGCCGCCCCAACCGGGCACCGCGGTAAACTCCGCCGCGCTCGCCATCGTTTCGCGAATATAACGAAGATGATCCGCAGCGCGCGCATCGATGGGGATGGGCTCGTTTCGACTTGGCCGGATGGGAGAAGCCAATGCCATGAACGGAAGTCTACTCACCTCTCGCCGTTCTGTCAAGTACTTTATATTACAAAGTGCGGCCGAGCCGAATCCTTAATCCGCTAACCGAACCAACACACTCCGACTTTGCTACCATCACCCGGCCATGCCTCAAACACAGAACACCGACGTTTCCATCCGTGTCGCCACGAAAAACGACGCTCCCGCCGCCGGCAAAATCTGCTTCGACGCGTTCGCCGCGATCAGCAACGCGCACAACTTCCCGCCCGACCTTCCGTCTGCAGAAGTCGGTGCCGGACTTCTCTCGACACTGTTCTCGATACCCGGTTTTTATTGTGTGGTCGCGGAAAGTGGCGGCCAAATCGTCGGCAGCAATTGCCTCGACGAGCGCTCGGTGATTTTCGGTCTTGGCCCAATCACCGTCGATCCGGCGGCGCAAAATCTCGGCGTCGGCCGCAAATTGATGTGCGCGGTGATGGATCGCGCAAAAGAGAAACGCGCCGTCGGCGTCCGGCTGGTCCAAACTGCGTATCACAATCGCTCGCTCTCGCTATACGCGTCACTCGGCTTCGATATTCGCGAGCCGCTTTCCTGCATGCAGGGCCGAACGAAACAGCGCAGCGTTCCGGGTTGCACCGTGCGCAAAGCCGAAAACGCTGATCTGGAAAGTTGCAACGCGGTCGCCCGCCGCGTTCATGGATTCGATCGCGGCACCGAGTTGTCGCAAGCAATCGAGCAGGGCACCGCGAAAGTGGTGGAACGCGGCGAGCAGATCACGGGCTACGCCGCGGACTTGGCTTTTTTCGCGCACGCAACCGCACAGAGCAATATGGACCTGCAAGCCTTGATTGCATCGGCCGAAGTGTTCGGTGGCCCCGGTATTCTCGTGCCGACGCGCAACAACGAGCTATTCCGCTGGTGCCTGGCGAACGGACTTCGAGTCGCCCAGCCAATGACGCTGATGACCACCGGCCTCTACAACGAACCCACCGGCGCATACCTGCCCTCGGTCCTCTACTAACGTCTTCCTCTGAAGTTCGAACCGCCGATTGGCAAGCGCGGCGCGCTAGTATGTTTGCATTATTGCCGCTGTTTCCCGCCCGACTAGAATTTCCGCATCCGTGTTCTCGTTTCCTGCGGGTGTCCCCGCGGGTTTGATCTCGAATCCACACACATTCGCCCATGGCCGACCAGACATCGCAGTGCGATAGCGACGTGATTGTCGTCGGCGGAGGCTTGGCGGGAAGCGCCGCATGCCTGCACTTGGTGCGCGCAGGCATGAAGGTGACTTGCCTTGAGCCGCGGACGGAAATCGGTCAGCCGGTGGGCGAATCGCTCGATTGGTCATCGCCGGAATTGCTGAAGGCGCTCGGGCTGCCGATGGAGCAGCTCGTAAGCACATCGGTGGCGACGTGGAAGCGCCACGTCACGCTGAAGATGCCGACCGGTGAGCCGGAAGATTACGTCCCGATGCCGTGGCTGGCGCGGCAGCCTTTCAACGTGGAAGTGAGGACGATCCACGTCGATCGCACGCGACTTGACGGCGAACTGATGGACGCGGTGCTGCAAAGCGGCGTGAACGTCGTGCACGAAAAAATGTCGCGCGTCGAAAGCGACCGCAAGCGAGTCGTTGCGATTCACACCGAGAGCGGCCAGCGATTTTCGGCGAAATGGTTTGTCGATGCTTCCGGCCTCGCCGCGTCTCTCTTCGCGCGCCATTTCCAACTGCGCGCAATTCAGAGCGGTCCACCGAAAGTGGCCATGTGGACCTACTTCACTGTCAACGAATCGATCGAAGGCACAAGTCTCTACATGGAGCCGCGGCCGGGTGAATACCTCAATTGGATTTGGGAAATTCCGATCCAGCCCGATCTCGTCAGCGTCGGCTACGTGATTACTGGCCCGGCGATGAAGGCGCGGCGCGAGCGGGGCGAATCGGTCGAAGCAATTTTCAAAAGTCAGCTCGAGAAATTTCCGCGTTTTACTCCGCTGCTCGCCGAAAAGCCGATGGGCGGAGTGCATGTCCGTTCGTTTCGCGCGCGAACACATATCGGTACCGCCGGGCCCAACTGGCTGATCGCCGGTGAGGCCGCGGCGATGGTCGATCCGATTACATCGAACGGCGTCACCGCGGCGCTGCGGCATGCGGCCGAGGGCTGCGCGTTGATTGTGAAATATCGCGAGCGCGGTCGCCTGCCGCTGCGCGCGCGCATCTGCTACAGCGCGCGGGTCGTTTCCATGGCGAAATTTTTCAACGGCGGTATCGAGAAGCTTGTGTATGAGCCAGCGGTTCGCAATCGCATCGGATTGCGACATGCCGGAACGGTTTACATCAGTCCGGCGTGGGGAATGAACTTGGTTTACGCGCGCACCAAGCCGAAGGGAATTTTTTCGACGATGCTTTTCGGATTGGCGCTGCTCATTTTTCGCGCAGCGACGTGGATCGTCTATCGCATCTGCAAACTTCTGCCCCAAGCGGCCGAAGCGACGGGCTGCTGAATCGAAAGGGGTTGGCGGATGTATCTGCTCTCGCGTGGATCGGGCTATCCGGTGCTGTTCATACATGGAATGCCGACGAGCAGTCGCTTGTGGACCGGAGTCATCGAGCGACTGCGCGAACAGTTTACGTGCCTCGCTGTCGATTTGCCCGGCCTCGGCCGTAGCCCCAGCATTCCGTATTGCGCGAAGCATCTGGAATTACTCGCTGAAAAGATCGAAGAGATTCGCGTGCAGCAGGGATTTGAGAAGTGGCACGTCGTTGGCCACGACGCGGGATCGGCCATAGCGATTCATTACGCGCATCGCTTCCCGGAACGCGTCGACCATCTCGTGTTGCTTTCGCCTGCCGTGTTTCCGGAACTCAAGCCGTTCCCGATCTTTCGGCTCCTGCGAATTCCCGTACTCGGCGAATTGCTGGCGCCACTGGTGAGTCTTGTGTTTTGGAAACTGGCGATGAGGCTGGCTGTAGAAAAGCAACGCACCGAGACACGCGGTGTTATCGAGGATTTCCGTGCACCGTTTGTAGGATTGCGCGGGGCTTGGCGGCTGATGTCGGTGTTGCGATTCGGCGACCCAGCCGAAGTCCTGTCGAGCATTCCCGCGATGCTGCCAGAGCTTTCGGTCCCCACTTTGATCTGTCACGGCGCCAGCGATCGCGCCATACCGCATCTTTTCGCCGAACGCGCAGCCTCGCTGATTCCGCAGTCGCGCGTTGTCATCGTCGACTCCGGCCACTATTTGCCGCTCAACCGCCCCGAAGTCCTCGCGCACGAGCTTCGTCAATTCTTCGGGCAGCCAGTTCTCGCAAGTTGATGCCGCTGTGTAACCGCTGAAGTGTTCGAAAGAATAAGGAATACGGTAAGGGTGGCAATACTGTAATGGTGCCGGCGGAGAGAATCGAACTCTCGGCCTAGGGATTATGAGACCCTCGCTCTACCACTGAGCTACGCCGGCACGGGAGGACATTCATGCTACGGAAGGTTTGCACAACGGTCAAGGCGCCGCGTAAAGTGCTGGTCTTGCTTCGTTTAGTAAGCAGCCGCGCGTAAGGTTTTCAACGTGATTTCCACAGGGTTTCCACGCCAAATCGCCTGATTTTTGGCAGAAAATATCGCAAAAATTGAATCGAATTCAGCGCAAAACGCCCACTTTTCCTACTTCTGTCGTGTCCTATAATTTTGTGACTACCCAGAGAGTCATACAGGGAACTTCGTACAAAACCGTAATCGAATGAGGAATTTCCCTAGTACGGCCGTACCGTTGACCAGTACACCCAGGACCTCTATCCTGCTCGACGGTCGCAGTCCCATCGCTCGCACCTAGGGCGAACACTTGGCGAAATGCCGGGTAGGGGATTGTGTACCCTTTGGTCACAGGTCACGAGCCTGTGTCTGCTTGACGTTTTTGCAGCCTCAGATAGAGTTCCTCCCGTTGTTTATTTTATTGGGGGGTACTCATCAATGTCACGTAGACACGTCGTTCTGCTGCTGCCAGCTCTTATTCTGGTCGCGGCAATGGGCCTGAAGACCGCAGTCACCAGCAACGGCAACAATTTGATCGCTGCCGCGCCGGTGATGAATGGACCGGATCCCGCTCCGAAGCCATGGAACGGACCCGATCCAGCGCCAAAGCCCTGGAACGGACCGGATCCCGCACCGAAGCCTTGGTAATCGGGCGGAACCGGTAAGCAAGCTGTCGAACGGGACAGCGGCCCAGGGCCCCTGACAAGGGATTGAATGCCTGGAGCCGCAAGTTACGCGATTTTATTCCTAGGAACACTCCTAGAAGCGCTAGTGGTGGTGTCTGCCATCAAGCGTAAAGTTCTTCGCAAATACTTTGTCCTTAATCTGTACATGGTGTTGTGCCTCCTCGTAAGTTGGGGGCGGCACTACACCTTGGCTCGAGACGGATTCGGTTCGCTTAACTACCGTTACTTCTACTTTTACACCGATGCACTGCTGACGATCGTTCTGTACTTTAGCCTGATCAGCTTGTATCTCTCCGTTTTTGAGGAGATGAAGGTAGGCCGTTACCTCCGGTTGGGAGCCGTCGCGCTCCTCGCCGGAACATCGTGGTTTACCTACGCGATCGTCAGCCAGTCTTCGCATAAAATCCTGACCTATTTTGCGTTTGAGCTGTCGCAGAACCTTTATTTCGTCGGGCTCGTCCTGACGTACGTTCTGTGGGCCGCCGTTCTGAAGATGCGGCAGACTCCCGCCCTTCTGATCCAGCTGGTGCTGTCGCTGGGCATCTACTTCAGCTTCTTCGCCGCCTGCTACGCCCTCGCCAATCTCCACCCGACGCTCTATTCGCGCGTTTCCGTGCTTTTCCCGGTCGTCGGCTGCCTGCTGCCGCTGTCTTGGGCCTACGCGTTCTGGCGAGTCCCAAACGAAGCTAGAATCGCGCCGGCCCGTCTCGCCATGGCGGGGGTGTCCCGATGATTGCCGCCATCGTCCTGTGCTGCTCGATCATTTTCTTCCTTCAATTTTTCGTCCCGTATTGCCGGTCTTTGATCGCGGCATCCTCGAACCACGTGCTGTCGCCGGAAGTCCAGGATGTAACCGGGCTCACGTCGCCCGCGTCCGGTGAAGACTTTCATCGCGTGGTCCAGCTGCTTCGGCTCTGCCCCGACCGGCCTGAGGATCGCGGCGAGATTCGCGCCATCGGCGTGTACTTCAGCATGCTCAACGCCCTGAAGGCGCTTACCCGCAGCATCGCTCCCGCGGTTCGCACCTGGGTTGAGCGTGAGCTTGGCCGCTGCACCTACTTCGCAGCGGTTGCTCTCGATCGCCGGGTAGCCTTCAGCCGCGACCTGCTCGCACAGCAGATCGAAGCGTAATCGTTCAACCTTCGCTGGCCTTCTTCACCCAACCCAAATTTCCACTGAAAATGTTGCTGGATTAGCGACTTTCCACTCGCACTCTCCGCTTGCGTTTTCCCTGGTAATGGTATTCTCCGTACATCACTCCTCACCGGAGTCGATGCGTCCGCAGCGCAAAAAGCACCGGTGACAAAAACATGCTTGCAGTGTGGCTGCGTGCTGCCATCAAACGCACGCGCTTGTAACTTTTGCGACTCCAGTTTCAGCGTTGAGACCTCGTCTACACGCATTCTGTGCGACGACGACGCTCCGCCTCGCGCTCCAGAGATACGTGTGTCACTGGACCGCGAGTCGAACTGCGTCTCGACGACGAACGCCAGCGATGCGCCTGCAATCGGTGCCTGGCGCGGTGAACTCGGCGAACGCCTCCAGGCCTATCGCGTGCGTCGCGGATTGCCACCGCTACCGCCGCGCCAAGTTGCAGTGCGCGATGTCGCCACGCGCGAAGTAACAACGCGCGAAGCGGCTCAGCGAGAAGTCGCGCAGACGAGCTTGCCGTTCGCGGAACCGACATCGGCGCATCCGGAAGAATCTCGCCGCAGTGTGTCAGTTGCCACAGCGACAGCAGTCGCGGTCCCCACGCCGCAAACGGCGCCCGAATCCACGACGGCGGCCAACGAGGAAGATTTCTCCTTCACAATTGCCATCGGTCGTTACACCACGCCGCCGAATGCCAAAAACGATGGACGCATGGAGATCGATGTCTCGATCTCGCCAGCCTCGCAGCACGAAAACGGCGACGCCGACGAGTCGATCAACGTCAAGCACTACGGCCTTTACCCGGTTGCCTCGCTCGAAGATCGCCGCCTGGCCGCCGTCATCGATGCAGTGTGCCTGCTGTTTGCATACGGCGGCTTCATCGCGCTGTTCAGTTCGCTCGGCGGACAATTCACCGCAAGCAAGCTCAACGCAGCCGTGTACTTCGCGACTTTCGCCGTCGTCTACCTCCAATATTTCGCGCTGTTCACAATTTTTGGTGGCACGACACCCGGAATGATGTTTCGCGGATTGCAGGTAGCAAGCTTCTCCGGCGCGCCGCCAACGCCGCGGCAATACTTGCTCCGGAGCCTCGGATACGTTGCATCGGCAGCCGCAGTGTTTGCGGGTTTCGCGTGGTCGTGGTGGGACGAAGATCATCTCACCTGGCACGATCGCATCTCGCGCACGTACCTAAGCTCGCCCGCAACGCGCGCGGCATTCCACGCGCCCAGCGTAGCTCCCGGCCGCTAAGCCAGGGCGAGCCGCGAAAACGAGCCGCGAAAACCAACGAACTAACTTCAATTTAGGTTGAAGACACTTCGCCCGACAAAACTTGGCGCGCGATCCGAACAATCGCCGCGAGACTCTTCACCACATCAACGTCCGTCGTAGCCCACGACGAAACGCTAATCCGCATCGCGGTCTTCCCCTGCCACACCGTTCCGCCGCACCAGCACGTTCCATCTTCCTGCACGCGACGAATCACTTCGCGTGTCTGCTCCGGCGTGCCAAACGAAACCAAAACCTGATTGATCACGACATCGTTGAGAATTTCAAAGCCCGCATCGCGAAGTCCCGCAGCGAATTTCTGCGCGTGCGCGCAAGTGCGCTCGATCAAATCCGCCAGTCCCGATTTGCCCAGCGACTTCAACGTCGCCCATAGCTCGACTCCGCGCGCCCGTCGCGAAGAATCCGGCGTGTGATACAGCGGCTCTCGCCGCGCGCTGGGATCGAGATATGCCGCGGTCGCGGTCATCGCGCTGCGCAACGCATTCCCGTCGCGCACGATCGCGATGCCGCTGTCATAGCCCACATTCGGCCACTTATGCGCGTCCGTCGCCCAAGAATCCGCCAGCTCAAAGCCGCGCGTCAGATGCCGATACTTCGGCGATGCGGCCGCCCACAAACCAAATGCGCCATCGACATGCACCCAAGCGCCATCGCTCTTCGCGCGTGCACAAATCTCATCAGCAGGATCGAACGAACCCGTGTTCACATTCCCCGCCTGCAGAAAAACAATCGTCCGATCGTTCACCTTCGGAAATTTGTCGGCCCGCATCCGCCCTTGCCCGTCGGCCTCGACAACTTTCACGCGCTTCTTTCCAAATCCAGCCAGCGCGAGCGCCTTCAACGCGAGCGCATGAATTTCTTCTCCGACGACAACATCAATCGGCGGCGCGCCAAACATTCCGTCGTCGTTGACGTTCCATCCCGCCTTGGCGAGCAACGCGTAGCGCGCCGTAACAAGCCCCGTGAAATTGGCCATCGTCGCCGACGTCACCACACCGCCCGCGCACCCCGCCGGAAGATGCAGCGCCTCGCAAATCCACGCCAGCACAATCTCTTCCAGCTCCGACGCCACAGGAGACATCACGCGCATGCAACCGTTTTGATCCCACGCGCTGACAATCCAGCTCGCCGCCAATGCGGCCGGCAGCGATCCGCCGATCACAAATCCGAAGTAGCGATGTCCCATGCTGGCGACAGTCGTTGGCGAACCGACTTCGTCGAGCTTCGCGACAATTTCCGTCGGGTCGGCGCCCTTCTCCGGAAACGCTTCGTGGAATTTCGTCAAGTCGGCCAGCGCCGCCGCCGTTGGCGCAACGCCGCGATCGCCGATCGTCTCGACATAGCGTCGAGCATGTTTGGCCGCGGCATTTAGAGCTTTGAGAGTCAACTCGCTTGAGGATCGAGTAGTCGCAGACATGTTCTCCGCCTTTTCAACATGACGCAGCGAGAACGGAAGGGAACAGAACGCCGCGCCGTATGTAGACGCAGTGTGACGCCACAACGCGCAAGATAAAGAGCCGATTTGTCTGGTAGATACCGCTTAAAGCGAAAAGAAGAACGAAATAACCGCGAAAGAACCCCCCGACCTACTTCTTAGCCTTCGCCGTAGCCTGATCCGACGCCACTTTTCCGTCGCGAATATAAATCACGCGATGCGCATGCTGCGCGATGTCATTCTCGTGCGTCACCACGATGATCGTATTCCCCTGCCCGTGCAGGTTCGCGAACAGCGCCATAATTTCATCGCCCGTTTTCGAGTCCAGGTTCCCCGTCGGCTCGTCCGCAAGCACGATCGACGGCGAATTCACCAGCGCCCGCGCAATCGCCACACGCTGCCGCTGACCGCCCGAAAGCTCATTCGGCCGGTGATGTATCCGCGTGCCAAGATCGACGCGATCCAGCGCCTGCTTGGCCTTCTCGAGCCTTTCTTCCGCCGGTGTGCCGTTGTAAATCAGCGGCAGCTCCACGTTGTGCAGCGCAGTCGCGCGCGGCAGCAAATTAAACGTCTGAAACACGAATCCGATTTCCTTGTTGCGAATGTACGCGAGGTCATCGTCATCGAGCTCGCTGACCAGCCGCCCCGCCAGCCAATATTTCCCCGAGCTCGGCGAATCGAGGCAGCCGATCAAATTCATCAGCGTCGACTTGCCCGAGCCCGACGGCCCCATGATCGCCACATATTCGCCCTTGCGAATCTGCAGATCGACGCCGTTGAGCGCGCGCACCTGCTCGGAGCCCATTTCGTAAACCTTCGCCAGTTCCTCGGTCTTGATGACAATCCCCGAGCTGACGAGATCTTCGCGATACGATTCGGTTGTTGGTGTATCGAGGGGCATTCTCTCTCCGTCGAAGTCGAAGCGATTCGGCCTGCGCCACGCCGCTCGCAGTATGCGCCGCGGCCGCGCGAAGCGGCTAGCCTAACTCAGCTCTCAGCTCGACTGATCATCGCTTTCGGTTTTCTTCGGCGCGGTGTTGTCCACCTTCACGCTCGACTCAGGCTTGAGTGTGCGCAGCGCTTTATAGCTGCCGACCACGATTTCGTCGCCCTTCTGAAGTCCCTTAGTGATTTCGATTTCCGTGACGCCCGAAATCCCCGTCTCAACAGGCCGGAAAAACGCCTTCTTCCCGTTCACCACAAACACGCCCTGAATCTCATCCTTTTTCGGGTCGCCCGCCGCCGCTGGCGGAGGCGCCGCGAGCGTCACGCTCGAACCCGTGCCTTTTTTGTCCTTCGCCGCGTCGTCCAGATCCTTACGCGTGCGCACCGCCAGCGCCTGAATCGGAATCGAGAGCACGTTCTTTCGCTCCGCCGTCTTGATCTTCGCCGTCGTCGAAAGTCCCGGCCGCAGATTCTCCGGCGGTTCGCTCAGCGTCACGACAACCTTGAAATCTTTCGCTTCCTGGTTACTGGTCGTCGATTGCGTTGTCGCCAGGCCCGAAGTGCGCAGCACCGCTTGCGAACCGATCTGCGTCACTTTGCCTTTGAAAATTTTCCCCGGGATCGCGTCGATCGTAACGTCGGCATCTTGCCCGTTGCGCACGTTCACGATATCGGTTTCATCCACCTTCACTTCGGCGGTCACGATCGACATATCCGACAGCGTCATCAAAAAGCTGCCGTTCGAGTTCTGAATGCCTGGCACAACGTAATCGCCGATGCGCTCCGGCAAATAGCTGACGATGCCGTCGATCGGCGACGTGTACGTCGTCTTGTGCAAAATGTCTTCCTGGTGCACCAGCATTGCTTTGCTCTGACTCACCTGCGCGCGTGTCTGTTCCAGCGCCGCTTTCGACGTCAACACGTGCGCCTTCGCCGAATCCACCGCCGCGAACTGCGCGTCGTACGTCGTCTTGCGCTGCTCAAAATCCTGCTTTGGGATCAGGCCGTCCTTGTAGAGGTTCTCCCCGCGCTGGTAATCCAGCTTGGTGCGCTCAAGATTGGCCTGCGCCTGAATCAAATCCGACTGTGCCGACTTGTACGTCGCTTCGCCGGCCTGCACGCCAGACTCGGCCGAATTGATCGCCGCGGCCTGCGCCTGGACGTCGGCGCTGGCCTGAATATTTTCCTGGGTCAGGAGGACCTGCCCCTTCTTGATGTGGTCGCCTTCCTTGACCACGATCGAGGTAATCCGGCCAAATCCCTGCGCCGTCACGTTGGTGTACGTCGTGGGCTTGATCTCGCCCGACGCCGTCACCATAGAAATCAAAGTGTCCGACGGCGCCACCTTGGCCGTCTGCACCGTCACCACTCCCTTGTTGGCCTGGTTGACGCTGATCCCGACAATTGCACCCAGGACCACAACGGCACCGACTCCGAGCCCGACTTTCTGCCACGTCTTCATTTTTGCCTCTTGGATACCGCGGCGAGCGCTCTCGCGCGGACTTCAGTCACAACCGTCCACCGATACCTCTACATACGGGCCGGGTGGGGCAAATGTTTCGCCTCTCCCGCTAGGAACTCGCAAAGCCTTATTTTATCGGAACTTGAAGGTCGAACGCCCGACTCTCTCCGGGTCCAGCGCCGCCGTGCCACTGCTGACAGCTCCTTGGTTCACTGCCGCTAGGGCTATTTTAGGGACAAATCCGGCCAAAGGAAAGGATTCGTCACGGGCAGTATTGGATGCCTTAACGGCCCCCATTTTGGCCAATATCGGACGCCAATTCGGCGTTTCGGTTACTTGGACACCGTCGGCCAGTAGTCGGTGCCGCCGGCCTGCCCTGAGCTTCAAAGGGCGCCCTGCCCACTCCGAGCCAGTGCCGAAACGGGAATCTTGAAGGCGTCAGGCGGTCTTGGCGTCGTGCAGAAATGCGTCTACTTCGGCTGGCGTCGGCATCGATGGCTGCGCCCCATGGCGCGTCACCGAAATCGCGGCGACGGCGGAGGCGAACTTCACGCTGGCGACGGGATCGCTGCCGCGGAGCAGCGCCGTCGCAAAGGCGCCGTTGAAGGCGTCGCCGGCGGCGGTCGTGTCGACGGCTCTTACCTTGTACGCAGGCACCAGAGTTCGTTCACCGTTACCCAAGGTGACGTAGCACCCGCGCTCGCCCAGCTTGAGCAGGACGTTGCGCGATCCTTGCCTCAACAATTGCTGCGCCGCGTCTTCCAAATCGTCGGTGCGAAGTTCCGTTTTGTTTTGCTGCAGCAGAGTCATCGTTTCGGTTTCGTTCGGCGTAAGCCAATCGACGCTCGCAAGCAGCGACGCCGGCAAAGCGCGCGCCGGAGCGGGGTCGAGCATCAGCGAGATATTTTCGCGGCGCGCGACGGTCGCGAGGTACTCGATCGTCTCCAGCGGAATCTCCAGCTGCGCCAAAATAATTCCCGCTTCGCGAATCACGCCGAGATGTTTTTCCAGTTCGCGCGGCGAAAGTTCACCGTTCGCCCCAGGCACGACGACGATCGCGTTCTGTCCATCTTCCGCGGTCGTGATCAATGCGATGCCCGACGACGTCGGCACGACTTCGACCGCTTTCGTATCCACTCCCGCCTCTTCGAGGCTCGCGCGCAGCTGTGTCCCGAATGCATCGTTGCCGATTCGCCCGATCATGCTGACCGGCGCCCCGAGTTTTCCGGCTGCGACCGCTTGATTCGCGCCTTTACCGCCCGGAAATGTATTGAATGTGTTGCCGGAAACGGTTTCACCCGGCGACGGAATCCGCCGCGACGACGCAACAAGATCGAGATTGATGCTGCCTACAACGAGGAGTCTTTTCGGCATTCCATCTTTCCGAGGGCGATTCGCTTTTTAGCCAGCTTTAGCGCGGAAAAACCGGAGCCAGCGCCACCGCGACCAATCCCACGATAAAGAACGCAAACATCAGCGGAATCAATCGCTTAGCCGGCGCTGGAGCGGAAGCAAATTCGCGCCACACGAAAACGCCCCACACGGCCGACACCATCGTCGCACCCTGGCCGATCGAGTACGAAATCGCTGGGCCGATGATCGCCGCGTGCGACGCCACAAAATTCAGCACCGCGCCGGTGCACCAGATGAAGCCACCCAAAATTCCCCACAGGTGAAACGAGCCGCGCACCTTCGTGTAGCCGCTCATGCTCACCGGCGGCGTGCCGGTCAGCGGATGCCGCATCATAAAATAATTTACGGGGATGGCGCAGAGTGCCGTTCCGATCGCGAAGAAAAACGCGACGGAATAAGGGCCGAGCGCGCCTTCGCCGCTGATCGCTTTCGCGACGAGCGGATAAAAAATTCCCATGAGGACGCCGCAGGCGAGGCTGATTTGAATTCCGCGCGCGCTCAATTTTTGCTGCGTCGTTTCGCGGCGGCGATACGCCATCGCGTCCACGATAATCGCCAGCACCACAAGCAGCACGCCGCCGAAGAGCAACAGCGGATTGCCTTGCGGCGCGATCGCGTAATTCAACAGCGCGCCGACAACCAGCGCAAGCCCGATGCCAATCGGAAACGCCACGGCGAGCCCGGCAATATCAATCGCCGCGACGAGCAACAAATTCGCGACATTGAAAACTGCGCCACCCGCGATCGCGAATAAAACATGGCGCGTGTCGGCGCTGTGAATGTTGTTCATGAAAGACGACGGACCGCCGCCCATGCTGCCCAGCGTGTGTCCCCAAAATATGCTCGCGACGATGATGCCGACGATGTAGTCCCAATAAAAAAGCTGGAAAGGGAAGCCCGGCGTCAGCTTCATGGTGTTGGCCCACGAGCCCCAACACAGCATGCTGCCGATCATGAAGAGCAACGCAACCGCGTACGCTTCGGGTTGGTACATACGCCTGCTTTCTGTTCGATGTGGGCAGCGGCCAGCCCATCTAAGCAGCAGATGGTGCGCTGCGTGACGCCGTTTCAACGCGCTCGGATTGGCTGAGCGCATCGGCGCCACGACCGAAAAAGCGGTGTCATCATGCCCGAAAAGCGTGCGGCTTACAATTTATGTAGGGGCGGGGTTTACTCCGCCCGGCCACTGCGTCTTGGCTCAAAGTTTTCCGCGAAGCTCGCATGATGTAGGGGCGCAGCACGGTGCGCCCCATGCCCGCACAATGCAAATCCGGTCGTTCGCTACTCCGCGTCGCGCACGCACCGAAACCCGAGCGCACCCGACCGATCCTTACTCGGCGCCATCAACAGCAGCTTGCCGTGTTCGTCGAGTTTGTAAGCCTGAGGGAAATACCAGAGCGATCCCTGCGGCTGGTAATAACTGCCACCGCGCAAAATCCCGCCGCGCGTGTGTTCGTCGACGTATTCGTCGGTCCACTGCCACACGTTGCCGACAAGGTCCATCACGCCGAACGGGCTGGCTCCCGCGGGATGCGAGCCGACGCTGGCCGGTCCGCGCATCGTGCGCCCTTTATCCGGAGCGGGCACAGCCGCGGCGTTCCACTCGTTGCCCCACGGATAGAGTCGGCCGTCGTTGCCTTGCGCGGCGTATTGCCATTCCCATTCGTGCGGCAGGCGCTTGCCGGCCCACGCGGCGTAGGCGCGCGCATCTTCCAGCGAAACCCACGTCACCGGTTTGTCGGCAGCGCCTTCCGGAAACGCGCCGTCGTGCCAATCGCGCAGAAAATTTATATCGTCTTTCGGGTGGTAATGCGCCGCGTCGAGGAATTTCTTGAACTCGGCGTTCGTCACTGGATATTTGTCGATCCAGATCGATTTCATCTCGAGAACATGGTCGTGATACCGGCGCGGCGAATCCTCCCACGGCATCTGCGTGTCGACACCAATGTCGTTGCTGCCTTCGATTTCGATTCCATGCACGCGAAAGGTGAATGTGCCGGCGGGAATTTTGATCATGTCGGGAGGCGCGGTCGCGGACGGCTTGGTTGCCGCGATTTCGGCGAGATGCTGCGGCAGGAACCTCCAATCATGGGAATAAAATGCGAGCGGACTCGCCGTCAGTGACCTCATTTGCGCCATCAATGCGGTGATTTTCGCGTCAGGCGCAGACTTCGTCGCGAGAATCGCGCCGTAGTCCTTTTCGCCGAGCGCAAAACTCAGCGTGACTTCGTCTCCGTTGCGCGCGGGGCGAAGCTCGACGCCGTGATACAGGTCGAAATAGTGCATGCCTTGGACGAATGGCAATTCGATCTGCGGACCATCTACTTCGTATTCGCTGCGGTTGACGATGGTCCACACGTTTTGCTCGCCGAGCGGCCAGCGGCTGGCGAAAACGCCGAAGCGCAACGTTGGCGCGAACGGCTCCCAGCCGTCGCTGACGAGAAACGGCGCGAGCGCGCGCTCCAACGTTGCTACTCGGCGCGTCGCTTCCGCATCGCGAGGCGTTACGCCGTTCCAGATGCCCCAGACGTTTTCCCAGCTCACCCAACCGACGCCGTTGAAGAACGCGAATTGCAGGTCGTTGGTCTTGTCGCGATTCCAGCGGTCGGAAATGTTGACCATATGGCGCGGCTCAAGCCACTTGAAGCGGTCGACGCGCGGCACGAACGGAAATTCGTATTGTCCCCAGGTCATCACGTCATACGCGACGGCTTCGTCGGCGGGGCCGCCTTCGGGCTCGAACGCAAGCGGGTGATGAATTTTGTCGGCGGCTTCGGAGAACGCGAGTGGCACGCCGTCCTGCGTGTCGCCGTTGATTCCGTCGGCGCCGATCTCGGCCATGAGTTCGGCGATCGCATCGGGCCACGGCTTGCCGGGGTCGTGCGTGCCCTGATCCCACATCATCATCGGAAAAAAGACGCGGATGCCGCGGCGATGGAAATCGGCGACCATTTGCTTCACGCCTGCGATTCCGCCGGGCATTGCGCGGATCATGTCATGCTGGTTGCGATTGTCGATGCCCATGTTGGAATACGTCGGCCACACAAGCACCGAGTCGATGCCGCCATAGCGCTTTTCGAGATCGTCGAGATAGCGATCGACGGTGTATTTGCCCGCGGCGGGATCGTAGAAATAGCGATCCTCGACCATCATCTGCGGCTGCATGAAGCTCGACTGCGTCCAACGCAGGTCGGGCATTTCGTAGCGCGCGCCGTTGTAGCCGATGCGAATGAGCCGTTCGGCGCGCCAGTGGCGAACGTCGGCGAGCCACGTTTCGTGTTCGTTTGGTGCGCACGGAGTCGAGTCGCCTTCCCATGCATTGCGCGTCGTCAGGCATGCCGGGCCGGGAATCTGTTGCGAGCCGGGCTCCCAGCCGCCGCCGTTGCTGCCGACCACTTTGCTATCTTGAGCGAACGCGATGGGTGCCGCAGCGCCGAACGCGAGATACATTGCGAGCAACGTCGCGAGCACGGTCGCGCCGATTGCGAGATGCAACGCGGCGTTCAGCGCGAGGCGAATCGAGAATCGTGAAAGCACATGCCGCTCCTGAACTGCGAATGAAGCCGCGCGAATATAGAACGTTTCAAAATTGCTTGTCCATGAGTCCGTGAGAGGTTCGTGCTGTCGCTGGCTCGACGTAGGTGAAGTGTGAGCGAGAAACATTGCAACCAAAGCGCGAATCGGTTCATCTTGTCAGCGATGCAAATCATGCGTCCGGCGAAAACGACGCAGCGAAAACGATGTGGCGAGGCGTCGGTAAAATCGCGGTGATTCTTGCGAGCGAGAATATTCGCGTTGAAAGAATCGTGTGAAATTAAGTGCGGCACGTTTTGTGTCTCGGTGAATCTGTAGGCGAAAGAGATCATGAAAAATAAAGTTGTCCTCATCACGGGAGCGAACGGCGGACTCGGAACTACGATCACGCGCAGTTTTATTGCGACGGGCGCAGCCGTTACCGGCGTGTCCAACAAAATTTTAGCGGAAGATTTTCCGCAGCCGAACTTCACCGCGATTTCGGCCGATTTGACGAAAGCGAGCGCGGCCGCAGACGTCGTGCAATCGGTCGTGAAGCGCGCGGGACGGCTGGATATTTTGATTCACGTGCTGGGTGGGTTTGCGGGAGGGAAGAGCATCGCCGAAACCGACGACGCGACGTGGCAGCAGATGCAGGATCTGAATCTTTCGGCGGCGTTTTACGTTTTGCGCGCGGCGATTCCGCATTTGCGCAAATCGGGCAGCGGACGAATCGTGGCGATCGGCAGCCTGGCCGCGCTCGAACCGCACGCGGGGATCGGCGCGTATGTGACGTTCAAGTCGGCGCTGGTATCACTGGTGCGCACGGTCGCCCTCGAAAATAGCGACGCTGGCGTAACCGCAAATGTGATTCTGCCGGACACGATGGACACTCCCGGAAACCGCAAAGCGATGCCTAACGCCGATCCCGGCAAATGGGTCGCGACTCAGGATGTCGCCGACCTCGCGCTGTGGCTAGCCGACGACCGCGCCGCCCACAGCACCGGCACCGCAATCCCAATCGCGGCGAAATCTTAGCGGGTCTTCGCCAGTCTTGGCCGGACGCAGGCGAAGGCGAGTCACGATGCGCAGTGGCGTGATATCTCTCCGTGCGTCAATGAAGAAAATGCTGGGCTTAGCTCATCTTGGCGTCTGTCGAAACTATAACTAGAATAGTACGTCCAGTGAAAAGCAGTACTATCGTACAGTTATACGACTGGGCATCGTAACCTCCCGTTTACAATTTCGAGAGAATCAAACCTCCAACCGCTTGCTATCGTAGGGACGTCGCAACTCTGTCGGCGCCATTTTGCGCAAGGATGAAGGCAATGTGTGCCCTCTCAACACGCCTCGTTCGTGAAGAGCTGTGTCTCTTCACGGACCGCAAGCGATGTTCGTTCGTCCGTTTTGCAGGCTCGCGAACGGAGACGGTTTTATGAGCGTCCAGACCCCGTTCTTTACTGGTGTCTCTACAGCGCCGGCTCGTGTCACGCGCGAACTGCCGTTTCGCATCATTCCGCGCATTGAAACATATCCACGGCTCGTGTCGTTTTGCCAGACGGTTCCCGGCCAAGCCATCTTGCTGACGGCGTTCGGTTTGATTTACGCTCCGTTTAATTCCAATGCGATCCCCCTGATGTTGTGTCTTGCGATGCTCATGTGGATGCCGCAGCGGCGCCATCAGCTTGTCACCGTTTCCACTTTGATTTTTTCCTTACTGCTACCGTTACGCGGACTCGCTCACCCGCTGCGCCATGTGGGAACGATCGTCGCGATCCTTGTGTTTTGCGCAACGCTGATCTGGTGTCGCGTGAAATGGCCGCAATCGTGGTATGGACGGAATTCCGCGACGATTCTGATCGCCGGCTTTGGACTGTGGATCGTGGCGATTTCGCTGATTCCCTGGCGGACGTTTCGGACGCCGCTGGTGTGGGAGCTGAGCATCGCTTTCGTCGGTTACGTCTGGTACGCGGCGTACATCCTGACCGATCGGCAGAGCGAATCACCGCGGCGTTTCGGACTCGAAACCGGCTTTCTTCGGCCATTCTGGGGCGCGATGTATACACCATTTCCTAACGGCACGGCGTATCTGCGGCAGATCGAAGCCAAAACGCCCGAGCAGCTCGCTATCGTACAGCTCAAGGGACTGAAGCTGCTGGCGTGGTCC
>DASXPD010000062.1:0-2558 GCA_036493835.1 Candidatus Acidiferrum sp.
CAGCCCTGACCCGCGAGCATCTTCTCCGCGCCGCCGCGCATCAATTTCGCGAAGGCGATGTCCAGCATTGGTGGCACCCGCCGGTGGACCGCGGCGTGCGCACACATTTTTCCGACGACTATCTCTGGCTGCCCTACGTCACCTGCCGCTACGTTTCCTGTACCGCGGACACGGGCGTGCTGGATGAACAGGCACCTTTCCTCGACGCCCGTCCGGTTATGCCGGAAGAGGAATCGTATTACGATTTGCCGAATCGCTCCCAGGAATCGGCCACGCTCTACCAGCATTGCGTGCGCGCGATCGAGCACGGATTGAAGTTCGGCGAGCACGGTTTGCCCTTGATGGGTTCGGGCGATTGGAACGACGGCATGAATCTAGTGGGGAAAGAAGGTCGCGGCGAAAGCGTCTGGCTCGCGTTCTTTCTTTATGACGTGCTCAGGCAGTTCGCTGACTTGGCGCGCGCGCGCGAGGACGCGACTTTTGCGGAGCGTTGCCTCGCCGAAGCGCGGCAGTTGCAAAAAAACATCGAGGAACACGCTTGGGATGGCCAGTGGTATCTGCGTGCCTATTTCGACAATGGCGAACCGCTCGGTTCAAAAACAAACCTCGAATGTCAGATCGATTCGTTGCCGCAAAGCTGGTCGGTGATCAGCGGCGCCGGCGATCCGCAACGCTCGCGTCAGGCCATGAACGCCGTCGATCAGCGTCTGGTTCATAGCGAATCCAAACTCATTCAGCTTTTCGATCCGCCCTTTGACAAATCGCCGCTCAATCCCGGTTACATCAAAGGCTACATTCCCGGTGTGCGCGAGAATGGCGGCCAGTACACCCACGGCGCTATTTGGACTGCGATGGCCTTCGCGCTCATGGGAGAGAACGAACGCGCGTGGGAGCTTTTCGCTTTGCTCAATCCCATGCAGCACGGCGCGACCGCCGAACAAATCACCGCCTATAAAGTAGAGCCTTACGTCATCGCCGCGGACGTCTATGCCGTCGCTCCGCACATCGGTCGCGGCGGTTGGACATGGTACACCGGATCAGCCGGCTGGATGTACCGGTTTCTCACTGAAACGCTGCTCGGCGTCCATCTCGAAGGCAATCGCCTGCGTATCACGCCTCGTTTTCCAGCAGACTGGACCAGCTACAAGATTCACTATCGCCACCGCCAGACCGTTTATCACATTACCATCAACCGTCTCTCAGCGGATGGAACTGGCGCAAATGAATTGTCCCTCGACGGTCAAAATCTTACCGAGGAAACGATTCCCCTGACAGACGACCACAGCGAGCACTTTGTCGAGTTACGAGCGCGATGACGCTCGAAATGACGTCAAGTCGCACGAGGTACAGCACCGACTGGAGCACATTGTTCGGCGCAGTCAGTTTTTTTACCCTTCATCCAACGTGCAGACGAGTAGCCCGCGACCGGTCGTCGTCAGCCTCGCGCAACACGTTCGGCGGCAAAACGAACATAGCTCACACGCCTATTGTTAGACGCACACGTGCGTGACTCCGGTGCGTCCGTGTACTAGAATTTGTGCTAGCATGATAAGTTTTTTGCTCGGTATTCGTGAATTGGAGGATTTCGCCAAAATCCGCCATTTTCCTATCGTGAAGTGGCTTTGTTTTGAAACGACAAGCGATGTTTTGAAAGCGCTGATTTCGCAATCCTAAGTCTGGCGCGTCTGCCAATTCCGCCACCCTGGCATTACAAGCAGGCCTGGTAGCGACCCAAGAAAAATCGCTCCTACCGAGCCTCTGCGGCTCGTTCTTGTCCCGGAAAGACCCGCACCTGCCGACGTTTGGTCAGAAACGTCAGTAGCCATTGCAGCATGACGAAGAATCGGTTCGCGAACCCGATCAGGAAATAGATGTGCACGACCGCCCAGACAACCCACGCCGGAAATCCGCTGAATCGGAGCATGCGAAGATCGGCGAGCGCGTACGTACGGCCCGCGATCGCGAGATCGCCTTTGTCCCAGTACCAGAAGGGCGCTGGTGGCGGCTGTCCCGCCACGCGCCGTCGAATCAAGGCTGCCACGTACCTTCCTTGTTGAATGGCAGGCTGCGCAACGCCGGGCATAACCTTTGGCTCTTTGGACTTGATCCCCAGCAAATTCCGCGAAGGCGCAACGACGTGCGCCGTGTCGCCAATTGCAAAAATCTCAGGATAATCCGGCACTGACAGGTCGGAGCCGACGATGATTTTCCCCGACTTATCCATCGCCGCGCCTAACCAGCGACCCGCCGGTGAGGCCAGTACTCCGGCTCCCCACAGCACCGTGCTCGACCGAACACGCTGGCCGCCCGCCACGACTCCGTCGGCATCCACACTCGTCACTCGCGTGTTCGTGTAAATCTTCACGCCCAAGCTCTCGAGATGACGCTGCGCCTTCGCCGACAGATCTTCGCGAAATGTCGGAAGCACGCGCGGTGCCGCCTCGTAGAGGATGATCTGCGCGTCGCGCGGATCGATGTGACGAAAGTCATGCGCCAACGCCATCCGCGACATCTCGGCCAGGGTGCTCGCCATTTCCACGCCCACCGTGCCCGCGCCG
>DASXPD010000063.1:0-5147 GCA_036493835.1 Candidatus Acidiferrum sp.
AAAAACTGTTCGTCAGGACAAGTGTTTTTGGCGGCGGCCTCTGCTTAGATAAATGCGAGGAGATTCGCTCAGCCATGCGTATTTGGCGCTTCCAATTGCGTGATTCGAAGGGACTCGTCGCACTGGCCGGGTTTCTCTGCGCGGCTGCGGTGAGCGCGTTCGCGGCACTGACCTGCGCGGGGCAGGCGGGGACGCTAGCGTCTGTGCAGACGAACACTGCGGCGACTGCAATCTGTCCCATCGTCTATCCAATCGACGAAAATTCGTCGGCACACGGCTATCAATACGCGTTTTATGGGAACGCATTTTTCATCAATCGCGACGGATACCTGATTACAGCGGCGCATGTGCTGCACTCGTTTCGGACTGGCGGGGAGCCGCACATCCTTGTGCAGAGGGCGGAGGCTCCGCCGCAAATGCTGAAGGCGGAAGTCATCTTGGAGGATCGTGAGCACGATGTGGCGGTGTTGCGGGCCACGCCGAATCCTTTCATTGGCACAGCATACCGCGTGAGCACGCTGGCTCCGGACGCGACGGCGGTGTCGCGCGGCGAAGCGATCGTCGTCGCGGCGCTGCGGCCGAAACGGCGACAGCCGCATACCTATGAGACGGAATTGGAGGATCGATCCGCGGCGAGCGTGATCGATTTTCAGAATAGCGTGTTGGAGAAGGGACTCGGCGACACGGAACTGGTGCTGTTCAATCACGATGTGATTTTGGGACAGAGCGGAGCGCCGGTTTTGGCGGCCGGATCGGGAGAAGTGGTGGCGTTCATCGAAGGGCAGTGGCTGCGGCCTGCCGCGGGACTCGCGGTCGACATGCAACGCGGGCAAGAGGCGCATTCGGTCGGTGCCGCCGTGCCGATTCGTTATGCGGTGTCGGCTCTGCGCGAGAAGGGAATTGCTTGGGAGGCAGGGCCGCGATAAAAGCGGCGTTTGAGTTCGTAACCGAATCGTCACAGTACTATGGGCGGCGGGTGGCCCGGCGCGCGAACATGGAGCGTATCGATTTCAAGGAGCTGGCGGCACTTCGTTGAGGCGCTGAGCGGCTACGGGGACTTGAATGAACGCTCGATTCCGATCTTTGCATTTTTATCTGAAACAACTAGGCGTACTGACTCTTTTCATTTTTGGTGCATCGCTCTTCGCTGGAGCGGCTCGCGCCGGCAATCCGCCGGGGTACGCGTATTGCGGGACATATGGTTCCTACGTGTTGCTGTATCGCTCGAACGACAATCTCGAGGAATTGGGCAAGCTGCGCTGCGGTGAAAAGGTGGAAGTGCTGAGCCGCTACTTTGACTACGTGCAGGTGCGCGCGGCGGACGGCCGGGTTGGGTGGATCATTTGGTCTGACATGTCGAATTCGCCCGGCGAACTGCCGAGCAAGACTCTCGGAATGACCGACACCGCCAACAAGCCGCAAGCTACTGCCGTCGCGGCGCTGAACAACGCGGCGATCGTGAAGCTGCGGACGCAGCGGATTGGCGCGGACGTGATCATCGCGAAGATTCAGTCGTCGCCGTGCGAGTTTGATACGACACCAGCGGCGTTGCAGAAATTGAAGCAGGCGGGCGTGGCCGACAAAGTGATTCTGGCGATGGTGATGGCACCGTCGGCATCGGCGCCGCCTCCGGCACCGAAAGCGCCGGAATTTGTGGACGTGAAGGTTCCGGGCGGGACGCAGATCGATGTCGAGCTGACATATGCCGCTTCGTCGGATGATGCGACGGAAGGACGACCGGTGTTGATGGCTGTCGCGCACGATGTCGTAATCGATGGCGCGGTGGTATTTCGCGCTGGTGCGGAAGTGCATGCTCGAGTTGCGACATTTAAAGAGCCGGGCGTGCTGAATCGTCCGCCGGGGCACGTTTCGTGGACGATGGAGTATGTGACCGCGACGAACGGCGATCACGTGACGGCGGATTTTTTCTCGAAAGATGCGGCGGACAATCCGATGAGCGCGGTGATGGGATCGCCGGGGCCATCGTGGGACTTTAAAAAAGGAAAGCCGGCGGTAGTGGCGGCGAAGACGAAGTTTCAGATTGTGCTGAATAAGAAGGGCACGGTTGTGCGCGTTCCGCAGGCAGATGTGCCGGCTCAGGCGGCCGATTCAGGTGATGCGGGAAATGCGCAGCAGCCGGGAGCTAACGGCAAGCCATAGATAACGACTGGATTGATGCGGAAACGAACGGGCCGCGGCGCGATGTTTGTGATGCGGCTTTTTGTTTTTGTAGGAACGCAGAAAGACTCGGGTGGGATTTGGACGAAGGAAAAGGGGAAGCCCGTCCGAAACTTACCGTAGGAGGCGGCGCAGAATAGGCGACTTCCCCTTTTCCCTCACTTAAACGGGCTCTGTTCCCGTTCGAAATCCATACTCACAGGCGATGATCGGCTAGTCCATTCAGTGAACACTGTACGTTGGATGAATTTTTGGGGTGCGGCGAGGCCCCGTTCGTGAACGATCAGAAATAAGCGGCGCCGCCGTCGACGTTTATGGACTGGCCGGTGATGGCGGTGGATTGATCGGAGCAGAGGAAGAGTGCGGCGCGGGCGATTTCGTCGGTGGTTTGGCCGCGGCCTTGAAGGATAGTGTTGAGGAAGCCGGCGAGTTGGTCTTCGGGGCTGACGTTGAGGCGCTTGGCGAGCGTGGCGCCCAATTCTTTCGACATTGCGGTTTCGGTGACCGGGCCGGGGCACAGCGCGTTGACGCGAACGCCTTTGCGAGCGGCTTCGGCGGCGGTGACGCGCGTGAGTCCGAGCATGCCGGCTTTCGCGGCCGCGTAGGCGGAGCCCCAGCCGAAAGCGGATTTGGCTGATAGGCTGGAGATGTTGAGGATGACGCCGGATCCGCGTTGGTACATCTCGGGCAGCGTCAGCTTGCTCAGCAAGAATGCGGCGCGCAAGTGCACCGCGATCACGTTGTCGAAATCCGCGAGCGGGTATTCTTCGACGGGCACGACTGGTCCGTAACGGCCGGCGTTGTTGATGAGGATATCGATGCGGCCAAATTTGTCGCGCGCGGCTGCGACGACGTGCGCGCAATCGGATTCGTGCGCGAGATCGGCGGTGACGAAGGCGGCTGCATCGCGAGTGCTTGGACCGGAGTTGATTTCCGAGGCGGTCCGGCTCAGCTCGGCCTCGCTGCGGGCGGTCAGAAATACGCGAGCGCCCTCGTTTGCGAATAATCGCGCGGTAGCGCGGCCGATGCCGCGGCCGGAGCCGGTGATCAACGCCACTTTATTTTGTAAGAGCATGAGGGTTGAAAGGATAGTGACTGCTCGCGGTCGTGGCAAGTTGGGCTTACGTTTTGCGCCTCGCGCAAGCGAGTTGGCAGGGCGCGCGAAGATAACAGCGCTGACAAAATCTTGTAACGCGCTCGTACCCGATTGGTACCTGCACCAGAACTGTTCTACGGGCCAGATGCGACCGCAGTTGTTGAGCATCTAACCTGAAGATATGGGGATCCTGTCTCGTTTCCTTGAGAAGCGTTCGGCCACCTTTCAATTCGTGCTCGCTGTGCTGGGGTTCGGGGTGCTCGCGGGCTGCTCGGGTGTCGCTGTCACAACGCCCGCCGGCGGAAATGCAGGCAACGGTTCGGGTAGCGCGACTGCGCCGGTGATCACCACGCAACCGTCGAGCCAGTCGGTGGCGGTCGGCCACGCGGCCACCTTTGTCGTGGTTGCGAGCGGCAGCGCGCCGCTTAGCTATCAGTGGCAAAAAAATCACGCGAATATTGCGGGAGCGACGTCAGCGGCGTACTCGACTCCAGCGACGTCGACTTCCGACAGTGGCGAAACATTTGACGCCGTCGTCTCCAATTCCGCCGGCACCGTGACGAGCATCGCTGCGTCACTCACGGTCAATGCTGCAGGCGGCGGCACCGGGCCGGGCAACAGCTCGACGATGGACGTCACCACGTATCACTATGACAATCTGCGTACCGGCGAGAATACGCACGAGACGATACTCACGCCTGCGAATGTCACCGCTTCGAAATTTGGGATGATCGGGGCGTTTCCCGTCGATGGGCACGTCGATGCGCAGCCTCTTTATCTTTCGAACGTCGCGATTCCTGCGCACGGCACGAAAAACGTGCTGTACGTGGTCACGGAGCACGATTCGGTCTACGCGTTCGACGCCGACAGCGTCAGTGGGACCAGCGCAACGACTCTCTGGCACAGCTCCATGCTCGCTTTGGGCGAGACGTCTAGCGACGATCGCGGTTGCGGGCAGGTCACACCGGAAATCGGCATCACGTCGACTCCGGTAATCGACCGCACACGCAATGCGATCTATCTTGTGGCTGTCTCGAAGACGTCCGCAGGCAACTACATTCATCGATTTCATGCGCTTGATCTGACTACGGGGAAAGAACTCTTTGGCGGACCGACCACGATCACCGCGACTTTCCCGGGATCGGGCGCGAACAGCTCGAACGGGAATGTCGTGTTCGATCCGAGGCAGTACAACGAGCGGCCGGGACTGCTGCAAGTCGGCGGTACGATTTACACCACGTGGGGATCGCACTGCGACGCGGGGCCGTACTCCTCGTGGGTGATGTCTTACAGCGCCGATACGCTGCACCAAACCGGCGTGATCAATATGGTGCCGAACGGCAATGAAGGCGGCATCTGGATGGCGGGCGCCGCTCCTGCCGCGGATGCTTCGGGCAACATTTACTTCATCATCGGCAACGGCGACTTCGGCACGACGCTCGATTCGAACGGCTTGCCGGCCAACAAGAATTGCGGCAATTGCTTCGCGAAGATTTCCTCCGCCACGCCGCTTGCGCTGCTCGACTATTTCACACCGCTCAACACGGTCATGGAATCCAACGCAGATACCGATTTCGGTTCCGGAGGGCCGCTGCTGTTGCCCGACGTGGTCGATTCCAACGGGCAGACACGCCACCTCGCCGTCGGCTCGGGCAAAGACCAAAATATTTACGTGGTCGATCGCGACAACATGGGGAAATTTAATTCGAGCAAGGACAACATCTATCAGCTGATTGGTGGCGCCTTGCGTGGCGGCATGTGGGCCAAACCGAGCTACTTCAACGGCGTCGTTTACTACGGAGCGGTCGGCGATTCGATCAAGGCGTTTCCGATTTCGGCCGGCAAACTCGCGACGTCGCCGTCTTCGCAGAGT
>DASXPD010000064.1:0-2647 GCA_036493835.1 Candidatus Acidiferrum sp.
CTGGGATCCGTCGTCGCGGTTCTGGCTTTCGTGGGATGGAATCGGCAACGACTAAGGATAGGACTTCGAGTTCAACGAATGGTTAATACGGTGTAAATTTTCCGACATTTTTGACTACTCGCGGCAGTCAAAGGCGTGGACCACGAAGGACACCAAGGTGCACGAAGGAATCGAACCGTTGTCATCAGGCGGTGGGCAACGTAAAGAGGAACGTGCTGCCGTGGTTGAGTTCGCTTTCGGCGCGGATGGAGCCGCCGTGGGCCAGCATGATGTGCTTCGCGATGGCGAGGCCTAAACCAGTACCGCCAGATTCGCGAGAGCGGGCTTTGTCCACGCGGTAGAAGCGTTCGAAGAGGCGTGGCAGATGTTCGGAGGCGATACCGCCGCCGAAATCCTGGACGTAAAATTCGACACCTCGTTTAGCGGAGCGGGCGCCGAGAACGACGCGGCTGCCGGAGCGACCGTACTTCATGGCATTGTCGATCAAGTTCGAAAAAACCTGGTGGATAGCTTCGCGGTCGGCGCGCACTGCGGGCAGCGATTCCGCTGAGACTTTGTTTCCGTTCTTTCCGCTCATCTCTGCGATCTGCAGATCGACGCCCTGCGTGCGTGCGATCTCGCGGAAACTCTCCTCGGCATCGTGGAGCAGTTCGATGGGCGGAACGGGCTCGGTGTCGAAGCGGGTTTCGCCGGATTCCACACGCGCCAGGGTTAACAGATCTTCGGTGAGGCGTGCCATGCGGGCGGCGTTCTTGCGGATGATCTCTAGGAATTCGCGGTTGGAGTTGGAATTCTCGGAGCTGAGATCAAGAAGAGTTTCGGAGTATCCCTGAATGGAAGTAAGCGGTGTACGGAGCTCGTGGGAGACGTTGGCGATGAAGTCACGCCGAGTCTTCTCAACGCGTTCAGTCTCGGTGAGATCGCGGAGAACGGCGACCGCGCCGCCATCGGGAAGCGGAGCGGCGGTGACATCGAAAGCGCGGCCTACGACGATGGATGTGGCCCGCGCCGTCTTCACCTGCTTAGTCACAGTCGCTGCCTTGACGGCGGAGAGGAAATCGGGATCGCGAATGGTTTCGACGACAGGAGCGTTGAGGCGTGTGTGCTGCGGAACCAGGCGGTCCATGGGCTGGTTCGCCCACCGCACGAAGCCATCGGAACTGATGGCGATGACCGCGTCTTGCATGCTGTTCAGCAGAGTTTCGAGCTGACGCTGGCTGGAGCGGACGGCGGCAAAGCTGAGTTCGACGTGGCTGGCGGATTTGTCGATGGCGGCGGCGACGCGGCCAATTTCATCGAGCGTGGGGTCTTGGACACGGGCCTGAAGATCTCCGCGCTCAATGCGGACGGCGACATCGACAATGCGTTCGAGCCGGCGGGCCGTCCAGATGGAGGCCGCGGCTGCGATGAGGAAAGCGATTACAAGGGCGATGGTGGATCCCCAGAAGAGGCGGCGATGAACTTTGGCCTGCACAGCCTCCACATCGGATAGGGGATAGGCGAGACGCACGGCGCCTCCGGAAACGGGCTCGGCAACATAGAGAAATGGGATGCCGACGGTGGCACTGCGGCGCTCGTTCTCACCGGTCTTGCCGGAGAGGGCGGCGATGAACTCTTTGCGGGTGGCGTGGTTCTCCATGGTCGCTGGATTGGCTTCGGAGTCGGCGAGAACCTTGCCGGAAGCGTCGATAACGGTAGCGCGGGCTCCGGCTGCGAGACTTTCCTGCGCGGCGATTTCTGTGAGTGTGTGCGCGCGATCCGTCTCGACACGATGAGCAAAGAGAAGAGTTTTCTGGGTGAGGTTGCGTTCGATCTCTGTGCGCAGAGAAGTTTCCCACGCGCTGCCGAGCATGACATCGAGAGTGGCGGCAGTGGCGGCGATGACAATCAGGAATACGGCGAGGAGCTTGAAGAAGATGCGGTTCTTCACGTTTGTCTGGCTCTCCGCGGACTTGTGGTCACTTGGGGACCTCGAAGCGGTATCCCGCGCCACGCACAGTTTTCAGGTATCGGGGATTCTCCGGATCAGGTTCAATTTTTTCGCGAATGCGGCGCACGTAAACGTCTACAGAGCGGGGAGTGACGTAAGCGGTGTCGCGCCAGACGGAGTCGAGAAGATGATCGCGGCTGAAGACGCGGCCTTTGTGGCGCGCGAAGTAGTCCAGCAGGCGAAACTCGGTGGCGGTGGTGGAAACCGGATTGCCGCGAACGGTAAGCGTCATGGCTGAAGGATCGATTTCAATCTCGCCAACTTTCATGGGGCTGGGCGGAAGCGGGCGTTCGAAGCGGCGGAGGACGGCTTTGACGCGGGCGACGAGTTCACGCGGGCTGAAAGGCTTTGCGATGTAATCGTCGGCTCCGAGTTCGAGGCCGAGGACGCGATCGGCTTCGCTGCTTTTCGCCGTCAGGAAAATAACCGGCACAGCGGAGAGGCCGGGGGTTTGACGAATGGTTCGGCAGATTTCCAGGCCGTCTTTGCCGGGAACCATGATGTCGAGGACGAAGAGAGCCGGGCGCTGGCGTTCGGCGTCCGCGAGAACATTTGCGCCTGTCGGATAGACGCGGACGGTGAAGCCTTCGTTCTCGAGATGATGACGGACCAGGCGGGAAATGTCGGGATCGTCTTCGACTACGAAGAGACTTGGTT
>DASXPD010000065.1:0-119158 GCA_036493835.1 Candidatus Acidiferrum sp.
GTTACGGAGAAATTCCCATGCGCTGCCGTGGAATTGGTTGGAGCCCGACTTGATCGTCGCGTTGAGCACCGCGCCCGCCGATCGTCCCATCTCGGCGCTGTAGTCGTTCGTCTCGACCTTGAATTCCTGAATGGCGTCGACCGGCGGCCGCACCGCGTATGCTGTGCCGTTCAGAAAGTCCACGAGGTTGGCGTTGTTGTCCAAACCATCGAGCAGGTAGTTGTTCTGCGCAGGGCGCAAGCCGTTGGCTGCGAAACTCCCGCTCTGGCCCAGGCCGCGTGTGTCGGCTTGATCCTGCGTCACGCCGGCGGAAAGTTGCGCGAGGAAGGTGAAGTTGCGGCCATTCAGCGGCAGCGATTTCACTTCGCGCTCCTGGATAACCTGGCCAACCGACGCGTCCTGCGTCTGCAATTGCGGAGGCGCTTCGTTGACGATCACCGTTTCGGCCGAACCGCCCGGTTGCATCGCAATGTCCACGAGCACTTTCTGCTGCACATCGACCGTTACGTTCTTCTGTTGCACCTTTTGAAAGCCCTTGAATTCAGCGGTCAGGGTGTAATGACCGATTTTGATCGGCGCAAAAATATATTCGCCATTGCCGTTTGTCGTCGTCGTCTGCGTGATGCCGGTGTCGTCGTTCGACAGCGTTACCGCCGCGCCTGCGATGCTTCCTCCGCTGGTATCTTTCACCGCGCCGGAAATCGAGCCCTGGTCCACCTGGCCAAACGCGCCCATCGGCAGAGCAAGGGCAACCAGCAGCAGCGCCAGAATCGAACACAATTTATGATTCACAATAAATTTCAACATTTCTATTTCGCTCCCAAAAATTCCCGCCTACGTAAGTACGCGGTCTAAAAGTTGACTGACGGCCCGGTGTGACTCCATATAAGCGTTTCTGTGATCCATCGCTCCCACCAGATCGCAGTGAGAGAAAGCGATGCGTCCAAATGGACCGTTGCGCAGCGCATCGCGCGCCGCGGGTTTACCGTCGCTCCCGAAAAAGAAACCGGGCTGCGGGTTGATAAAGGCGTGGCCGAATCGATTCATCACGATTCCGGCGATGTCGCGTTTTGCGTCGAAGCCCGACGCCGCAAACATCTCGGTCATCTGCTCGCGCATTCTGCGTTCGTAGTCGGCGAAGGTCGTCGAAAGAATTTCCGCGCGTCCCAATTGGCCTTGCGCGCGCGCCGGCATTCCCGGCTTGGTGAAGTCGATGAAGAAGGTCAGCACGGTCGGCAAGTCGGGACCTACGGAGTCCAAATCGACGCCAAACAATGCGTTTTTTCGTACGTTTACGTAGCGGCCGAATCCGTCGAACCATTGCGCGCTGGAAAGTCCGAGGTCGTAGAGGAATCTCCAGTTGCGCACGGCGACGTTGACCGTCATGTACGGTGAGTAGTTGAAAGAATCGTAGGAAGCTTTGCGCGTCTCGTCGAGGTCGCGGACAACGTGTTTCGTGATCCATCCGCCGCCGGCCATCACGACCGACCGTGCCTTGACGCGATAGAGCTTGCCGTCTTTGTAATAAATGACCGAAACGAATTCCGCTTTGCCTGGTTCGCCGATGTGCTCGACGCGCACGGCGGTGGAATCGAGGCGAAGCCTCACGGGCTGGCCCGCATTGTCGAGTGCGGCGTAATTCACGTGATTTTTCCAGACCGCTTCCATCGTGCGCGGTCCTTCGATCGCGTTCGGAATCATGGTTTTCACCATGAGCCGCGTCAGGCCGGAATTTCCGCCGGGAAACATCTGGATTCCCGATTCCATGCTGTCGTCGACGGTCGGAATAATTTTCGACCATTCGTAAAGGAGGTAAGCCGAAAGAGCGTCGGGACCTAGCCCGAATCCGCCCGCGGCCTCGCTCGCGTCCATCATCCGGACGGTTTCGCGGCTGATTCCGTATGTGCGGCAGAAATAATCTTCCAGCGTCATGCTGTCCAGTTCGCGCGAAATTTTGTCGCCTGGATAGTCATAAACGAGTGGCGGCACGACGGGCTTTTCCGCGTGTCGCATCAACATTTCTTTTTTGACCGCTTCGGAAAACGGCGTACCCTCGAGCTTTTTGCCCCACGGGTCGGTGACCCAGATTCCCGGCTTATGCCCGTATTTTTCGCCGAAATAAAATCCCAGCGCTTCCTTGCCGTTGATGCTTCCCTCGCCGTAAGGACTGCGCGGGACTTTGATCTCGGGACTCGGACCTTGCCATTTCTGGTAGGTCTTGAACGCGTCCCAATCGAGACCCATCGTGTCGTACACGGTCTTGAGGAAACTGTTCGGATACGGCGGTTGGAAGTGGACGGAAGCCTGTGGAGCGTAAAGCGTGTGGCCGTCGACGGTGAATTCGTTGCGCTTGGCGACGCCGCCGAAGATGTGAGCGTTGTCGAGGATCAGGCAGCTGCGCTTGGCGTCAGTCTGCTTGTTGAATAGCATTCCGGCCGATAAGCCGGCGTGACCGCCGCCAACCACGACGCAGTCGTAGATTTCATTTGTTTCGGTGAAGTCGGTGGGTTCTTTGTCGAATTTTCCGTCGCGGACGCCGTGCGCGCCCTGCAGAACCTGCTCGGTGTTTCCGGCGGAGCCTTTGTAGTCGCCTTCACCCGAGTAGCCGGTCCAACCGGCGATAGGCGCCGGTCCTTGTGTGGGGGTTTGTCCCTGTGCGGCGAGCGAGAATGGGCATGCCGCTCCGGCAGCGACCGCTGCGGAGGTCATCAGCATCCCGTCGAGAAAATCACGACGCGAAATGGGCTCGTTCAGACCGAGGATCTGGTCGCGACGAGGACAGTGGGCCATTCGCCGTTCTCCTCAAAGCCCGACACTCGACTCTGTCGGGAACCGCCCTGTCGTCGCGCCTCGACGCGCGACGATGCTTTACTTTCGTTTCGGAGCAAATGCTTTCGTTTTTGGGTGTAGTTGAAGTGAAGTTATGGGAACCGCGCCGCATTGTCAAGAGAAAACAAGGCATTAGAGGACGCCAATATTCGCTGCGCTGGATTGGCGAATTCGATGTAAAAACGCGGTAAAAACGAAGAAGGACGGCGGAATTTTATCGCTCGGTCATTGCTCGTTACGTGGCAAGAAAGTGAAAACCGTTCGCGCGCTTTCGTTTGGTTGCGAGTTGTTTCTTACGCCGGCGGCTTGGCGGCGTGGTAGGATGCGCGCGTTGGGCGGTCTTGAAAGCGCGGGCCGGTTCAGCCCAGTTCAGTCCGGTTCAAAATAGTTCGGCGACGGCGAGGTGCCATGAAAAAATCCATCGGCGACAACATGATTCCCAAGGGCTGGTCGTTCGAGCGCGGGCTCGAACTGGTGAAGAAGTCCGGTTGGGACGGCATCGAGCTGTGGCTCGGCGATGTGCCCTGGTTTCAGATGGAGACGACTGACGCGCAGGTCACCGAATTACGGCGCAAGGTGGAGAATGCCGGGCTTGTCGTGTCGAATGTTTCCACCGGACTGCATTGGGAGACGCCGCTTTCTTCGCGCGATCCCAATGTGCGCGCGAAGGCGATCCGGATTGTGGAGCGCGAGATTGAGACGGCGCAGATTTTAGGATGCGACTCGATTCTCGTCGTGGCGGGACTGGTAACGCAGGAGGTTCCGTACAACGAGGTGTATCAGCGCTGCGTCGACGCGATGAAACAGCTCGCGCCAACGGCGGCGAAAGCGAAAATCAGAATCGGTTGCGAGAATTGCTGCTCGGAACAGCGATTCCTGATTACGCCGCGCGAGTTCTGGACATTTTTGAATGAAGTCGACAGTCCTAATGTCGGAATCCATCTGGACGTCGGTAATATTCACGACACCGGATTTGCCGAGCAGTGGATCGAGATGCATGGGCCGCGGATTACGCGCATTCATTTGAAAGATGTGATGAAGAAACGCGGACGCTGCGGCGACGCAACGGTCTATACGAGTCTGTACATCGGCGACAACAACTGGCCGGCGATTCGCGCGGCGATCAAAAAAGTGAATTACGACGGCTGGCTGATCGCCGAGATGGAAGCGCGCTATAAATACGCGCAGGATCAGCAGTTTTTCGATACGGCGGCAGATATCGATCGATTGATCTCGGGCAATCTATAACGTGAAACGCGAGGCGAATGCATGAAAATCTCGCGCCGAACTTTCGTCGGTACCGCTGGTTGCGCCGCAGCCGGAGCGCTTTGCACGTTTCCGTCTCTTAGCCTGGCAGTCGCGGCAGGCGATTCTAGATCGACGCGCGGAATACGCTGTTCCCTGCTCGATCTGAAATCGAATTGCGTGCTTCCCGAATCGCTCGATGGCTATCGACTCGCGCTTGGCAGCGATCATCGTTCCCTTTCAGCGCTCGATCTGGATTCGCGCGAAGCTCATCGCGCCATCGTCGTTCCAGCCGCTGGCACGATTGATTTAGCCACATCGAGTGCACTGTCATCTGCACTCAACTCGGGAGCTACAGTTGTGTGGGAGTCCGGCGCAGCGTTTCTGAGCGCATCGGAATTCGCCGCGCATCGAGCGATTTTGGCCGGACATTTTGAGATTTCGATCGGGCAACCAGCAGAACTCTGGACGTCGAAAACGTTGAGGCGCTCTGAGGCGGAAAATTTGGGCCGTTCCGGAAAACCAAAGTTGACGGGCCACGATGCGGTTCCCTACGTTACCTATCACTGGCCGCACGAGACGAGAGTCCGCGACTTCAGCCGTGCCATTCCGGTTTCAGCAAGCAGCGGCCGCGCGATCGCACACCTCGGAAAAATTCCCGTCGCGTGGCGCAAACCGATCGGCAACGGCACGTTTATTTTTCTGGGCTCGCCGATTGGTCCCGGGATGCGCGCCGGCGACGCCGAGGCTGTGGCGTGGCTTCGCGCCGTGATTTCCGAATCCGCCTAGCGGAACGAAAATTTCATCTGCTTTTCATCCCTTCCTGTTACGGAGCGCCGAATGCGTTTGATGAGAAAAGTGTTTTTCGTCCTCGCTGTGGCGCTCTTTTCATCCAGTCTATTCGCGGCCGACAATTATTTTCCGCCGAAAGAATCCGCGGGAGGCTGGCGGCAGACGCATGGCGACGGAGAAATTCGCTCTCTGGCCGGCATGGACCCGGAACGCCTGAAATTAATCCATGATGAGCAGTTGCAGATGTATCAGGGGCCGTGGGCCATCGTGATCATCAGCAAGGGTTATCTTGTCGAAGAATGGTTTGGCGTGCCCGCGATGCCGAACACCACGTACGATGCATGGTCTGCCACAAAATCGGCGACGGGCATCGCGATGGGAATGCTGCTCGACGACAGCATTCATCACACGCTTCCCGGCGACGCGCAAATTTCGCTCGACACTCCGATTTACGATTACATTCCTGAAGGTCATCCATTTACCGATCCGCGAAAAAAAGACATCAAGCTGCGCCACGTTCTGAGCATGACTTCGGGAATTGCGGGTGAGGATCACGGACTGGTCGGCATCGGTGTTGACGACCACACGGGAGAATACGAAGTGGCGCTGGGGCTGGCGCCGACGCGCTTTGGAAAATCTACGGCGACACTCGCGGCCGATCCCGGAACGAACTGGGAGTATTCGGATGCGGCGTTCGCGCACCTGTCGCTATTTTTCTCGCAGGTGGATAGGCGTGAAATTTCGGATTACATGAAGGACCGCGTGTTCGATCCCATCGGGATCGAAAATGAAAGTTGGGATTCGCAGGGCGGGCGCGGGCACATCGGGCCGCACACGAATCCGCACAGCGGTTTGCATTTGTCGGCGCGCGATTTCGCGCGGCTCGGTTATTTGATGGCGCACGACGGGCGCTGGAAAAATAAACAGCTCGTGCCACATTGGTGGATTGCAGAGGCGACGAAAAGTTCGCAGCAACTCAATCCGAGTTACGGATACACGTTCTGGGTCAATACCGACGGAAAGCAGTGGCCGAGCGTACCGAAGGATGCGTTTGCATTCATGGGATTCGCATCGAATCGCTGCTACGTGGTGCCTTCGCTCGATCTCGTCGTCGTTCGTTTGGGCTACGCGCCCGGAAATTGGGCCGAAGGCGCGCTGCTGCCCGCGGTAGTTTCCGCAGTCACGAAGGCTCACTGATCGTCGCGACAAATTAATTTCGGGCGCGTCGGCTTCGGCTGGCGCGTTTTTTTGGACGGTCTTTCGAACGCATATACCCCTACCCCCGGGTTGTTTTCTGAAGAGTGCGTAGGCTGTTTATTTTCAGCGTGTTACAACAGTGCGTTTTGAAGAGTGTGCATGTTGCTTCGTTTCAGCGGGTTACGAGGCTCCATATGTTCGCCTTTTATTTGCCACGAAAGACTGTCGACGGATCGATCTTGGCGGCGTAAGGGAAAGGCCCGCGATCTGGAAAGCGATCGCGGCTACAGGGTGGCGAACAGACGAGGCTTGGGTGCTGTTTTTCGGTAAATTGGGGGTGGTTTGGAGATGTGACCGGACGCAATTTTCTACGGCATCATTATAACATGTGGATTCCTGCGGTTCGGGCATTTTGGGACGCTTGGGCAGTGCTATACTCTTCTAGCTAAACGAGATAGGTCTTTTTTCGCCTGAGGGGAAAATGCCAAAACTTCAGAAGATTTGGATCCCTTTTGTGGCCGGGCTGCGCCGAGGTGTGCCCGGATTTCGATCCGCGCTGTTGGCATCTCTTCTTGTTTTTTCCGCTACGATTTCGACGCTCGCGCCCAGCCTTAACGCGCAAGTTTCGGCGAGTGCGCGGGCGGCGATCCAGAGCCCGACGACGACCACTGCGGCCACTCAGCCGGGTCTGGCGCCGATTCGGAAATATATCGCGGAGGGGTGGGACACGCTGACGCGGTCGCTGGATGAGTGCAAGTCGATCGTTGATACGAAGCTGGCGACGGCGTCGATTTTGTATATGCCGGCAGATTTTGAGGTGCCGCCGGCGGTGCAGAAGCTCCAGGCGCAGTGCAATGTGCAGGCGAAACATTTGCCCTCGGTGATTCACAATCTCGGCGAAGTGGATGAGTCGAAGATCGATCCGGCGGGACTTTTATATCTGCCGCACAAGTATGTGGTGCCGGGCGGACGATTCAACGAGATGTATGGATGGGACAGCTACTTCATCATTCGCGGATTGCTGCGCGACAACCGCGTGGAGTTCGCGCAGGGAATGGTGGAGAATTTTTTCTTTGAGATCGAACACTACGGCGCGATCTTGAACGCGAACCGAACGTATTACCTGACGCGATCGCAGCCGCCATTTTTGACGTCGATGATTCTGGACGTGTACGACGCGAAGAAAGAAGCGGGAAAAGAAGATCGCGCGTGGCTGGAAACGGCGTACGGCTATGCGGTGCGCGATCACAATTTGTGGACGCGCGAGCCGCATCTCGCGGGATCGACAGGACTGTCTCGCTATTTCGATTTTGGGATGGGACCCGCGCCCGAGAGTTTGAAAGATGAAACGGGACATCTGGCGCAAGTTGCGGCGTACTTTTTGTCGCATCCGGACATTGGAAGTCCTTACCTGATCCGGAAAAAACCCGAAGATAAAGGGCAGGATCAAGTCGGGCCCCTTTTCGCGATGCAGGTTTGCGAAAGCACAAGCTCGACGATGGCGAAATCGGACTGCGCTTCGGCGGGCGGAGTTTCGCTGAGCGCGGATTATTACAAGGGCGACCGGTCGATGCGGGAGTCGGGATACGACATCGCGTTTCGGTTTGGGCCGTACGGAGTGGCGACGCATCATTACGCGCCGGTTTGCCTGAACAGCTTGCTCTACAAGGCGGAAGAAGATCTGGCGCGGATGGCCGACATGCTGGGGAAGAAGAAGGAGTCGGCGGAATGGCACGAGCGGGCGAAGAAGCGGAAGGATGCGATCAATAAATATTTTTGGAACGCGCAGCGCGGAATGTTCTTCGATTACGACTTCACGACGCAGAAGCAATCGACGTATGAGTATGTGACTACGTTCTTGCCGTTGTGGACGGGATTGGCTACGAAGGAGCAAGCGGCGGCGGTAGTGAAAAATGTGGGGATTTTCGAACGGCCGGGCGGACTGATGATGAGCCCGTATGAGACCGGCGGGCAATGGGACGCGCCGTATGCGTGGGCGCCGAATCAATTGATGGCGGACGATGGGATACGTCGTTATGGGTTTAACGAGGTGGCGGATCGAGTGTCGTCGGAATTCTTGTCGAACGTGCTGGAAAATTTTCGGCGCGATGGGACGATACGGGAGAAATATAACGCAGTGACGCGGTCTTCGGAGACGGCGGTTACGGCGGGGTACAAGGTGAACATTGTGGGGTTTGGGTGGACGAATGCGGCGTTCTTGGTGTTGGTGCATGAGTTGCCGGAGGGCGTGGTGAAGAGGTGGGCTAAGGAGTAGTGGAGGCGCGGGCGGTGGGGATTTGAGTTTGGGTGGATGGGCTGAGTGCTGAGATCCTTCGCTTCGCTCAGGATGACGGCGCTTTTTTAATATTCCTAAAACAGCAAACAGTTTTGTTGGGTGCCGAGCTGGGGCGCAGCAGTGCTCCGCCCGTACATGATCGCGATCCGATTGCGATGGCGCTAGACGGACGAAATTTTGAGCGGAAGAGCAAGGCAAGCTGTGCCACGTCAAGCTTCCACGAGTTGGAGTATTGATTATTCTTCGCCGGAGATGGCGGCGCGGATTTGTTGCAGATAGTAGTCGTCGCGCGGGGGGGTGGCGCCGGTTTGGCTGGCGACCCAGGCGCCCATGCGGTTGGCGGCTTCGTTCATGGTGGCGAGAGAGCCGTGGCGAAGGTAGTGGTAGATGAGGGCGGCGGTGAATGCGTCGCCGGAACCGACGGTGTCAGCGACAGAGATGCGCACGCCGCTATGCTGGCTGACTTCGTTGGGGCTGACGAGCAGGCTGCCTTTTGCGCCGCGCGTGATGCAGACGAGTCGAAGGCCAAAAGCGTCGCGCAGCCAGCGTGCGGAACGCTCTTCGTCTGAATAATCGCCGCCGAGCGCTTTCACAACGATCGGTAGTTCATCCTGATTCAGTTTGACGATGTCGGAAAGCTTGAGCGAATCGCTGAGAATCTCTGCGGAGTAAAAATTCTGGCGGAGATTTACGTCGAAGATGCGAGTCGTGCCGCGGCTGACTTCTTGAAGGAATAGGCGAATCGTGGCGCGCGATTGCGGAGCGCGCTGCGCCAGTGTGCCGAAGCAGACGGCGTCGGCGGTGGACGCAAGCTTCTGCCACTCGGGAGTCCACTCGAAAAAATCCCACGCGACATCTTCCACGATATTAAAAGTGGGCTGGCCGGCTGGGTCGACGTCGACTTTGGCGATACCGGTGGGGTGTTGCGTGTCGATCTGGAGAAATTTACTGCGAAGACCGATGCGTTCGAGGCGGCGGCCTGCGGTGCGACCTAGCGCGTCGCTGCCGACGCGACTGGCGACGATGCCGTGATCGCCGAGAAGGCTGGTCATGTAGGCAAAGTTTGCGGGGGCGCCGCCGAGTTCCTTGCCCTTGGGGAGAACGTCCCAGAGGAGTTCGCCGAGGCCGACGACGTTGTAGGACTTATGCGGCATGGGTTGGGCTCGTTGGTAGGTCGTCGTCGAGATCGAAGAGAGGTTCCTCCACTACACAAGCCGACGCGTTCGCCCTTCGAGGCTCAGGGCAGGCAGGAGCGAACGCGAAGAAAAGGCGTTGGCTTGCTCCGGTCGGAATGACAGTCTCTATGGTGGTTGCCAAATTATCGTGGCGTTTCGGAATCGTGGCTTGGAGATTCGGTGTCATGGCTTGGAGTTTTGGCGCTCTTCGAGTTGGCCGGCGGCGGTGAGTTCGCGCGCGGCGTCTTCATTGCGGCCCATGTCGCGATAGGCCTGACCCAATAAGTGGTGCGTCACCGGATTATTGGGGTCCATGGCGAGGGCACGCTGCAAAGCTCGGACAGCCAACTCGGACTCCCCTTTTTTCTGCAAAACCTTGCCCATCAATATATACGGTCCGGTGGAAGTTGCATCCAGCCAGATGGAGCGCTGGAGGAGTTTCTCGGCGTCGTCGAATTTCTGAACGCGAGAGTAGGCGTCGGCGAGTTTGTAGTAAGCGGGCGCGTAGCCGGGATTGAGCGCGAGTTCTTTTTGCAACTCGGCGATGGCCTCGGGAATTTTGGAGTGATAAAGATCGAGTTCGCCGAGAAGATAGTGAACGAGCGGCATGTTCGGATCGAGCGATGCGGCTTTTTGCGCGTACTCCTCGGCGACGGGGCCGAAATCCTGACGGAGCAACATGCGCGCGGTGAAGAGATACGCCGCAGCAGAATCGGGCGCGACGTTGAACATTTTCGCGAAAGCGCCGCGCGCCTTTGGATAGTCTTTGGTCTGGATGTAGCAGACGCCGAGAATGTAGGCGGCATCGATGTTGGCGTTGGGAAACCAGGTTTGCACTTTTTCGAGCGCGGGAATCGCCTCGTTGGGCCGGCCAGAGAGATAGGCGGAGAGGCCGAGAAGTTGTGTGGACTCGGCGTCTTGCGGATTTTCGGTTTGTGCTTTTTGCAGCGCAGCGATGGCTTTGAGGTAGTCGCCTTTTTTGTAGTAGGCGACACCAAGTTCGTGCGAAAGGCCGGGCGTGACGGGATTTTTGGACTGGAGATCTTCGAGTGTGGCGATGGCGTCGTCGAATTTGCCTTCGCGCAGGAGCTTGCGAGGCGCGTCGAATTCGGGCGAGGAAGGCCGCGCAGAGTCAGCGGCCGAGTTGGCGCTGGCACCGGCGGAATCAGGGGAATTTGGCGTGGGCGCGCTTGGCTTGGGCGCAGTCTGAGCGAAGGCCAGGGGCGAGCCAAGTCCTACGAAAAGAAGGCAAACAACGCAGCGAAAATGGAGCTTTGATCGGAAATCGAACTTCGACATTGCCAATCTCGAAATGGCGAATCTCTGAATAAATCGAACCAAGATTAGAACATAAAAAACGGGGAGCCCGCGAGGGCTCCCCGTTTTGTTTGGGGTGTAGTTGCTTTTTTGTTTTAGAAAGTCACGCGCAGACCGAACTGCAACTGGCGCATGCCGGTCGGCGAACCTGGCGAGCTGTCGGCTTCGATGTCGGTGATCTGACCGGCATTGCCGCCGCAGTCGATACAGGTGTTGCCCTGGTTGGAGTTGAAGCCCAACACAGGATGGTTGAAGACGTTGAAGGCATCGAAGCGGAACTGCGCCTTGATGCGCTCGGTGATCGTGAAGCTCTTGGAGAGAGCCAGGTCTGAGAAGAAGCCGCGCGGGCCGAAGAAGGTGTCGAAGCCGGCGTTGCCGATCTGGCCGCAACCCGGCAGCGCGAACGCGCCGGATGTCGGACGAGCCAAGGTGCAGGAGTCAACGCCCGCTTGGGCAGGACCGACGGTGTAGGCCAACGGAGCAACTGGCGTGAACTCAACCCACTGGCCGTTGACTTTGTGTGGACCGACTTCGAAGGACTGGCCCTTTACCATGTTTGGACGGCATGGGCCGGTGTCTTCGATGAGGCCGCACTCGCCGATGCTCGCTGTCCACGGCAAGCCGCTGCTGTAGTTGAGAGTGTTGGTGACCTGCCATCCGCCGATCAGGAGGTTCTCCCAGCGGTTGATGCCGCCCATGAAGGTTTTGCCCTGGCCGACGGGAAGTTCGTACACCGTGCTGATCACGAACACGTTGCGGCGGTTGTATTGATCCGGACCATACGCAAGTTTCGGAGTAACGGCGTAATAGTTGGAGTTGTAGGCGTTGGAGTGGCCATAGGTGTAGTGGGCCAAGAACTGGAGGCCGTGGCTGAAGCGGCGCTCGACCTTGATCTGGAGTGCTTCGTAGTTGCTGCTGGCATCGTTGCCGAAGTAGGTGAGGTCAACCGCGCAGCAAGCAGGCGTCGGATGGACGATTCCGCCTGCATCGACGAAGGTCGAGCCCGGATAGGTGAAGGCCGGCACGCCGTTCTGGAAGAACGGACGGCGATCGGACTGCGAAACGAATGGAACGAAGCCGCTCGGGCCGCAGGTGGTGGCCGTCGGGCAGGTGATCAAGTTCGTGCCGCCGCCGACCGCGGGTGCGTTGATGTTGTAGGACGGGCCGTCGGTGTTGAAGGTGTGCGTGCCCTTGTTGCCGATGTAGGCGATTTCAACGGACATGTTGGAAGTGATCTGCCGCTGGATCGTGGCGTTCCACGCATCGAGGGTCGGCAGACGCTGAATGGTCGGACGGATTCTGGAACTGGATGTTCCGTCGGGTCCGAGAAGTGGGAGGGTGCCCGCAGAACTGATGCTCCCGACCGCCGCGTTGATTGGATTCGGGAACCCGGTTGGACCAGTGGCCAAAGTGAAGACTGGGCTCATGTTATTGGTCGCAGCTGGATTTATGTTGGAATCCTGAATCTGCTGGTTGGCGAGAACCGGCAAGTTCTGAGTGACGACGTGACCAAAGTTGGAGCCGAACACGCCGATGTCGAAGCTGCGGCCGTAGCCGAGCCGGACGACAGTCTTAGGATCGAACTGGTAGGCGATACCAATGCGCGGCGCGAAGGCCTTGTAGGTGTTGTCGATATTGCCGTTGAGCCCGATGGGGCCGAAGCCGGCGACGCGGATTAAGCCCTGATCAAGGTTCGCGAAGCCACCGTTGCCTTTGGCGTTGACGTATTCAGGATCGTAGATTTCCCAGCGCAGGCCGTAGTTGAAGGTCAGCTTGGTGCTGATGCGCCAGGTGTCCTGGCCGTAGAAGAACCAACGCTTCTGGCGTTCTGCGGCGTTGACGGTGTTGCTGACGAATCGCTGGAGTTCGTTGACGTCGCCGAGCAAGAACGTGGCGAGTGGTGAGCCGCCTTGGCCGGCGAGCGAAGTGTCGTTCTGGTCGAAGTTGAGTTCACCGGTGCGGTTGGCGTCGGACGGAACGCGCAGGTTCATCGCGTAACGGATGTCGGCGCCGAACTTGATCTGGTGATTCCCTTTGATTTTGGTCCAGTTGTTGACGAACTGGAATTGCTGCTCGCTTTCGATGAGCGGGCAATTGCAGCGGCCAACGTTGAGGCCGTCGCCGAAGTTCGGTAGACCTTGCGACTGGGCGTTGCCGCCGTTGTCGCCGTTGATCGTCGGGAAGAATGAGGACAAGCCGCCGGTGGTGGTGCTGCCCTGGTTCAATCCAGGGATACCAAACCCTGTCATCGGGGTAGCACTCTGATCCGAATAGGCAGTTTGCGGATTGTATTTGAAATAGCCGAAGCGGAAGTCGGTCAGCAGCGTGGTGCCGATGGCTTTGTCGAAGCCTGTGGCCAAGCTGTAGTTGTGAACCGTCGACTGACCGTTGAGACCGCCGGGGCCGAAGCCAATACCGCCGAGACTGCCCAACGTGCCGGTGCCATTCAAATTGAAGTAGTCCAAGCTGAAGCGGCCGAAGACTTGGTAGCCGTGGGGCGCGTTGTAGTCGATGCGAGTGTCGAAGGCGTTCTGGTTAAAGTTGCCTGACCCGTTGCCAACGAAGTTGTTGGAGAGGGCCGCGCTTGTCGGAGCCGGGAATTCGGCGAGGATTGCGGCCGCTTGCGGCGAAATCATGCCGATCGGGATCAGGTTGCCGGCGAAGGGCGTACGACCAGTGCCGGTGAGCGGATTGCCCGTTGCGGGATTGAAGATTTGTCCGCCGCCCGAGATGTTACCCAGATACTGGCTCAGGTTGCAGAAGCCAGGAGTCGAACTCGTGCCGTTCGTGGCGGGGTTGCAGCTGCTCAGAACTTCCGCGGTCGGAACCGTTATTTGGTTCGAGGCGCCGCTGACTTCGCGAACACCCTGATAGTCGCCGAAGAAGAAAAGATGGTCCTTGATGATCGGACCGCCGGCGGCGACGCCGAAGTCTTTATAGCTGAAGAGCGGCAGAGGAACGTCGGGAGATTGCGTGAAAGGATCGCGCGCCTGCTGGCCGTCACCGCGATAGTTGTAGAAGCCGCTGCCGTGAAGTTCGTTGGTGCCTGACTTGGTCTGGACGGTGATCACGCCAGCCGTGGCTTTGCCGAACTCGGCGTCGTAGTTCTGAAGGGCGATCTTGGTTTCCTGAATGGCGTCGAGGTTCGGGTTGACGACGATGATTCCCAAAATGGGATCCTGGTTATCGGTGCCGTCCAACTGGAATGACGTGCCGCTGAAATGTTGGCCGTCGACGAAGATCTGCTGGGCGCCCTGAGGGTTCTCGGTTGCGGCGTGGCTCCATCCGACGATCTTCTGGGTGCCGGGAGAAAGGAGCTCGAAGTTGGTGAAATTGCGATTCAGAATCGGAAGGTCTTCGACGTATTTCGAGTTGAATTCGATCGAGACGTCGGCGCGGTCGGTTTTGAGCTGCTGGACTTCGCCGCTGACTTCGACCGTTTGCGTGACGTCTCCGACGGAGAGAGCAGCGTCCTGGCGAGCCGAAGCGTCGGCGGAAACCTGGATATTCTTCACGTCAAATACTTTGAAGCCGGCGGCTTCGATACGGACGTTGTAAACGTCCGGGATCAAGTGCGTAACCGTGTAATTGCCGCTTTCGTTGGTGGTCGTTTCTTCGACCGTTCCTTTGGCGACGCTGGTCACGGTGACCTTCGCGCCCACAACACCAGCTCCCTGAGGATCGGTGACCGTGCCGAAAACGCTGCCGAACACCGCCTGCGCAATTGCTTGAGGAACTCCCAATCCCACTGCTAAAGCCAAAACGAGCAATCCCACCCAAACAGATCGCCTCACCATCTCACTCCTCCTTGCGGAACAGAACGAGCCCATCACTCGAACAATGAAAATGGTTCCGGGACGCGACCTTGACACGGACACCCCGCCGCGTGGCGGACACATTAATTATGTTGAGAAATAAAAATCGAACGGTTGAGGGAAAAGTGGACGGCAGACACGCCGTAAGGATGGCATGCTCATCGGGACACCCCTCCCAGACGGACAACTACCTCGACACGAAAATGCACCCCAAGATTTGCTGCGTCCACGGCTGCGGCTCAAGAAAGAAGAGAAAACCAGCAGCGGTGAGCCCTCGACAGGCCCAACTCAATGCACCGTGCCTACTATTAAAATTTTTTCTATGTTAGATTGAAGTCTCAGCGCGTCTGATACTGTTACAGTTCGTAAAGCCCCAGCTTGCAAGCACATGTGAGGGTTGTTACACTCCGGTTAACCATGGGTGTCACGAGGGGCAGTTGACGGAACGCGAGCAAAATCTCGGTCAAATCGACAGGCTAACGAGCAGCCATGTGCTGCACGGGTCGGAATCCCTGTGCAAGCTGCTCCGGTATCTGGCCCGCCACGTCCTGGATCATCCCGGGACTCCCATCAAGGAATATCAAATTGCGACGGAAGTTTTCGGGCGGTCGGCGGACTTCGATCCGCAACTCGATTCCATGGTGCGAGTACAGGCGGGGCGGCTCCGGGTAAAGCTGTCGGAATATTACGCTTCGGATGGGGCCGAGGACTCGATCCTCGTCGAGTTGCCGAAGGGGACGTACGTTGTGGCGTTCCACCACCGGTCAACGATGCCGGGCAAGGGAATGGCCAGTGGAAACGGATCTGGGGCGCATCCGGCGGCAGAGGCGGCGCCTCGGCGGAATTGGATTATCGCGATTGCTTCGCTGACGTTTTTGTTGGCGGTGGCGGCGGTGGTGATTCTGAGCCTGGTTTCAAATCGGAACTCGGCGCAGGCGGGCATCTCGCACGACACGAATACCCAACCGGCCGCGATGCGTGTTTTCTGGAACGGGTTTGTCTCGGGATCCGACGAGCCCTGGGTCATTTTCAGCAATGCGAAGTTTGTGGGACGGCCGGACTCGGGGTTGCGGTACTACGACGCGGGCAAGGATCAGAAGAACATCGTGATTTTCGACCAATACACGGGCGTCGGCGAAGTTCTGGCAGTGCATGCGCTGGATCACTTGTTCGAAGAGTTTCATCGTGAGATCCGGGTCAAGCGCGGGAGTTTGTTTTCGCTCGACGACGCGAAGAACAACAATTTAATTTTCGTCGGTTCGCCTCTGGAAAATCTGACGCTGCTCGAGATTCCGGGAACAGAAGAGTTTGTGTTCCACCGGGTGCCGTCCGGAACGCGCAAGGGCGACCCCGAAATCGTGAACGTGCACCCGCAACCAGGCGAACCGAAAGAGCTCTTGGGAACGCCCAGCGATGAACAAATGACGGAAGACTACGCCGTCGTTGCGATGGTGAAGGGCTTGGAGCCGAGCCAGGCCGTGTTGATTCTCGCGGGTGAAACGACGCTTGGTACGCAGGCTGCCGTCGAATACGTCTGTAATAAGAATTCGGTGGAGCAGCTTTTACTGCGGCTTTCGGTGGCCCAAACTGGGCAGCTGAAGCCGTTTGAAGCGGTGATTCGGGTGAAGGTGACGCGGGGCGTGCCGGTGTCGACGGAATTGGTTGCGTTACGGGCGACGAACTAGTCGCGGCGGATCGTTTTCTCTCCAGAGTTCAATTCACTCATATATTAGTGCGAGGCGGGCGCGGACTTCGGGTCCAACTCGGCGGCGCGGTGGAATTCCTTTGTCGCTTCGTCTTTCTCGCCTTTTCGCTGTAATGCCAAACCCAGTTGGTAGTGAGCGGGAGCGTAGTTGGGCGTCGCGTTGATCGCGGAGCGAAATTGCGAGATCGCGCCGTCGAGATCGCCGGCATTGAGCAGGCGCTTGCCTGAATTTGTCGCGAAAAGCGCGGCTTGCTGGTTCGTTTTCTCTTTTCCGATTTCGATTCCAGCCTTCGACTCGCGCGCCGCGCCTTCGTTATCGCCCAACTGGCGCAGGACGGCGGCGAGCGTAGTATGCGCGCCGGCAAAATCAGGCTGCAGGCGAATCGCTTCGCGAAGAGCGGCGGCAGAGTCCTGAAGTTTGTTTTGTTGCTTCAGCACAGTGCCGAGCGTGTAGTAGGCCTCGGCGTAGTCGGGCTTTACCTGAACAGTTTTCTGCAACTCCTCGGCAGCAGGCGCGAAATCGCCTTGCTGCCAGAGCGTGACGCCGAGCGTGTAATGCACATCGGCCTGGAGCGGGTCGAGTTGTTCGGCATTGCGAAATTCGGCCGTAGCTTCAGGCAGCCGGTCTTGCAGTTTTAGCGCGAGGCCGAGGTCGTAATGAAGTGTCGGATCTTGCGGGGTGGCTTTCAACGCGGTTTGAAATTGAGTGGCGGCGGCCTCGAAGTCAGTTTTTTGCAGATAGGCGACGCCGAGATTGGTTTGGTAGCCGGGATTATCGGGCTTTAGTTTCAGCGCGGTCTGGAATTCCGTGATCGCGTGGTCGGCGTCGCCGGTCTGTAGCAACGCGAGACCGAGATTGTTGTGCGCGTCGGGATTCTCGGGCTGTGCCTTGATGACCTGACGAAATGCTGAGAGTGCGTCGTCGACGTTGCCGCGGCGCTGCTGGACGACACCGAGCGCGCTTTGCGCGTCGACAAGATTGGGATCGAGCTTTACGGCGGCGGTGAATTCGCGCAGCGCGCCATCCTGATCGCCTTTGTCGCGCAGCGCTTTACCCAAATACAAATGCGCCTGCGGATCTGTGGGAACAAGACGCGCTGCGGCTTCGAGATGCGGAATCGCTTCTTCGAGATTCTTGTCCTGATACTGCAAAACGCCGAGATGCAGATGCGACGGCGCGTAGTCGGGCCTGATGCGAAGCGCTTCGGCATACTCCTTTTGCGCGTCCTTTAGCGTGACGGCGGGCGCGGCAACAGTGGCCGCCGCTTCGCCGTTGGCGCCTTTGGCTGAAGATTCGGCGTCGGAATTCTGGGGCGGATTTGCGGAAGCCTTCGGGCCCGTGCCGCCGCCGATTTTTTCTTCCATCACAGGCGCGGACTTCGGAGCCGACGCAGCACTCGTTTGCAGCGAAACTTGCCGGACGATCAGCGTGCCCATTTCATCGTGGAGATCGACGCGTCCCGGGTCGAGGTCGAGGCCTTTTCGCATTTGCTTGATGGCGCCGGCGGTGTCGCCTGAGGCATCGAGAGCGCGCGCGAGTGTGCGATAAGCCTCAGACTCCGTCGGCGCAAAGCGAACAGCTTCGCGCGCGGAACGCGAGGCGCGCTTCGGATCGCCCTTTGCGAGATACGCGCTCGACAGATTCATGTGCGCTTGAAAAAAATCGGGACGGAGATCGAGTGCCGCCCCAAACTGCGCGATCGCAGGATCGATCTGCTGCTGCGCAAGCAGGACCCAGCCCAGCGAATTATGCGCCTCGGCGCTACGCGGCTGAATCGCAATAACCTTCTGAAAATCAGCCTTGGCAGTTGAGAGATCGCCCTGCTGCAAAGCTGCAATTCCCTGCCGGTAGATTTCGTCCGCCTGAGAAGAACTGTCTTGCGCCGGCAATGAGAGCGGAAGTGCAAGCACCGCGCCGAGCGAGGCTGCAAGAACGATGGATTGGAATCGGAGCTTCACCCAAAAATCGTAACACGCAGCGCGGCGGATTCTGCGGTCGCCGATTGAAGAAGGTTTCACAGGCTGCCTTGACCGGTTCGAGACCCGCACCTACCATCGAACGACACCATGAAAGTGATCGCTCTACATGAAAAGCGCACTCGCGCGCGCCGTGCCAGCGTGGTTTTGCTCGCACTCGCCGAGGTCGGTGCGTTCGGTGCGGTTTGCGCGATGATCGCGACAGCGGCAGCGCGGCAAGATCCGCCGGCGGCGAAACCGATCGCCAATTTCGTCGACATCGCGAAGAAAGCCGGGCTCACGATGGTGAACACGTTCGGCGGAGTCGACACAAAAAAATACATCATCGAAACGACCGGCACTGGCGTCGCGATTTTCGACGCCGACAACGACGGCTGGCCCGACATTTTTATCGTGAACGGAACAAAACTGGAAGGCGAGAAGAAACCGAACGCGCCGGCGCGCGATCGCAACGGTGACGCAGCATCGAACCATCTCTACCACAACAATCACGACGGAACGTTCACCGACATCACGCAAAAAGCGGGGCTCACGCACACCGGTTGGGGCCAAGGCGTGTGCGTCGGCGACTACGACAACGACGGCTGGCCCGATCTCTACGTCACTTATTACGGCAAAAACGTGCTGTATCACAACAACGGCAACGACACATTCACCGATGTCAGCGAAAGAATGGGCGTCGCCGGATCGGGCAAAACGTGGGGCACGGGATGCGCGTTCGTCGACTACGACCGCGACGGCCATCTCGACTTGATGGTCGCGAACTACGTCGATTTCGATCTCGCGAAGACTCCCGCGCCTGGCGAACGCGCAAATTGTTTGTGGAAAGGCGTGCCGGTGATGTGCGGCCCGCAAGGATTGCCGACTGCGAGCAACATCCTCTATCACAATCGCGGCGACGGGACGTTCGAGGACGTCACGAAAAAAGCGCACATCGACAAAACGAGCGGCGCTTACGCGTTCAGCGTGACGACCCTTGATTACGACGACGACGGCTGGCCCGACATGTATGTCGCTTGCGATTCCACGGCGAGCATCCTCTATCACAACAATCACGACGGAACATTCAACGATGTCGCGATCACCGCGGGCGCGGCGTTCAACGAAGACGGCCGCGCGCAAGCCGGAATGGGCTCGACGGCCGGCGATTATAACGGCGACGGATGGCTCGACATTTTCAAGACGAATTTTTCCGACGACACGGCGACGCTCTATCGCAACAACGGCGACGGCACGTTTGACGACGTGACGTTTGCCGCGGGGCTCGGCCTCCACACGCAATATCTCGGCTGGGGCACGATGTTTTTCGATTTCGACAACGACGGCTGGCCGGACCTGATGCTGGTGAACGGGCACGTGTATCCGGAGGTCGACAGCCAGCATCTGGGCAGCAATTTTAAGGAGCCGCGGATTTTGTATCACAACAATGGGAACGCGACGTTCACGGATATTTCGGCGAACGCCGGGCCGGGGATTACGAACGCGAGTTCGTCACGCGGGTTGGCGATTGGCGATTTGTGGAACGACGGTAGACTTTCAGCTGTCGTGAGCAACATGAATGCGCCGCCGAGTTTGCTGGTGAACGACGTTCGCACGACGAATCATTGGGTGGCATTTCGATTGACCGGTGCGTATCCAGCGGCGTCTAAGACGAAACCAGCGAACGCGACAGCTCAGTCGCAATCGCTGGAGCAGGTGCCACCGCCGAAATCGACACGCGATGCGACTGGCGCACGGATCAAAGTAAAAGTCGGTGGAAGAATTCTCGTCGATGAAGTGCGCAGCGGCTCGAGCTTCATCTCGAACAACGACATGCGGGTGCACTTCGGCCTCGGCGCCGCGACGAAGATCGATTCGGTCGAGGTGCGATGGCCGAGCAGCCGCGTAGAAACTTTTGCGAGAGTCTCGGTCGACAAATTGAATGAATTAAAAGAAGGAACGGGAACGGCCCCGAATTGAACCTATTTATTTGTCACCAGGAATAAGCGGAATTAGAAATTCCTGCAGGCGCTGACTTTCCGCCATGTCCAACCGCCCCAGGTGAATTCCCATCTGGTTGCCGGCGCTGAGCCGCACCACGCATCCGAGGCCGACGACCGGCTTCATTCCATGCGATAAATGCATCGCGACGCTCACCGACGAGCCGACCGGAAACGCTTTCGGCGCTTTCACCAGCACGCCTTCCATGCTGACGTCGACACTTTCGCCATCGATCTGCTGCGAGCCGTGCGAAAGCAGTACGCGTGACTTGACCGGAACGCGGCGCGTGCGGCGGCGTTCGTGTTCGGTCGCGGCCTGCGTCGCGCGAACGAGGCGAAGCAACCGCTCTTTGTTGACCGGCTTGTAAAGAAAAAAGCTCGCGCCCGCTTCAAATCCTTGCGACACCGCCGTCGGGCGCTGGTCGTCGCTGATCAAAACGACGGGCGTCATGCGGTTGAACGTCGAGTCGCGCATCTGACGGGTCAGCTCGGGGCCGTCTGGAGAAGTCATCCGAAGCCCGAAGAACGCGACAGCGAATTTCCCTTCGCGCAAAATTTCGGGAGCTTCGGAGCTACGATTGAGCGTCAGCGAGTCGATGCCAATGGAAGTGAGAACCTTTTCGATCAGTTCGCAGGTTTCGGATTCGGTGTCGACGATCAGTGCCCGTTTTTGCATCGGTGAATTTCGCTCGCTTTCGTTTCGTGAAACGAACAGCCGGATTTTCTAGCGCGCTTGCGCCCTTTGCCGCTTAAGCCGTTCGCCGCGGTCAGTCCCCCGCGCGGCGAACGAGAGGGTCGGCGACGCGAAGCCGCGCCGGATGCACAGTGGGCATCATCGCCGCAGCCGCCGCGACAGCCGCCGAGCCGTTGGTCGCGATCCGTCTGTGAACGCCTTCGATCGGCAGGAATTCGGCGGCTTCGAGCATTAAGTCAACGCGGCCGCGCACCTCAAACTTTTCCTGCAGCGTCGAAACGTGAAATTTTACGGTGCGCACCGAAACACCGAGCTTCGCCGCGATTTCTTTGTTGCTGAGATTTTGGGCAATCGAAGCGAGCACTTCATTCTGCCGCCGACTCAGCGGCATGCCCGCGATTTTGAATCCCGAGCAGCTGCGAATCAGTTTGTTGGCGCGACCCGCAATGCCATCGACGAGATCTTCGCCCGCCGCGACCATTACGTCGAAATCGCGCGGCTGCTGCTGGCGCGCGACGCAGTGAATGGCGAGCAGGCTCGCGGCTTGATCGAGAGGCATGCGCCCGTTGTCGGCCGCTTTCACTTCAAAGCGCCGCATTCCGGATTTGCGGTCGAAAAAAACAAACGCCGTGGGCTGGACCGAAAACGCTTTTGAGGCGGCGGGCCCGGATGTATGCAGCAGAGGCTTTTTTGCTCGACTCACATCGTCTCCCTCCCGGTGTCGCGGCGCGGTTGACATTGGGTCGCGATCACAGCTTGCGGCTCGAATGATTTATCTCGCTGTCGCGCCAATCAATGCAGAGCAGCGGCGATCCGCTCTGATCAAACACGATCAACGGTGAACGGGCACAGCGAGCGGACCGCGCAGACTCGCGCCCATCGCCCACCGTGGCCGTTCGGGCCGCGACACCTCGTAATAATCGAATTGCACGCCGACGCCGTTTTTGCCTTTAGGTTCCGTCGGAACCACGCGTACAACGTGCCCGGTACAAAGCCACTGCGCCGCCGGAACGCCCGTGACTTGCTCCGGCATTTCGACGAGAAGATCGAGCGAGGTACCTTTGCTCAGCGGAAGATCGGTGGTGAAAAACACGCCGCGTTGCGACAGATTTTCAGATTGTGCGTGCTGCTCTCCAGCGTCGAACTTGCGCATGCGGAGGCGGAGGTCGGTCTGAACGTTGTGGCGAAGCGAAAGCCTGCGATCGTGGTCGAGTTTTTCGACAAAGTGTTCCATTGCGGACCTCCAGATGTGCCAAAAGGGGTTGCGAGCGCAAAGCGCCGGCAAAAGGGGAGGCAAGGAGAATCCTCCTGTTCCAATGAGAGAGCTAGGCTCAATTTCGTACTACGTGAAGGGGGATTGGTCTGAAATTTGAGCGGCCACAACGCGTTTCTCGCGAGCGACTCTCGATTAGCCGTGGCGCAAAACAATATGGAGTGCGGCGGCTCGCCGCCGCTTTTGAGATGTCAGCTTGCTCGGCGAACGAGCGACGAGCAAACAACTTTCAGAGCAAGCTCGCGTCGCACCACACGTGCGTGACGCTTATTCGATTGCGATTTACGGATTCGGATGCGGCAGAGCAGCCGCGCGATCGCGCATATCCTTCGGCGCCGACGGCTCGTTCAACGGCGGCTTACCCATCGAAATTGCCCAATGCTCGATCCAGCTGCCGCCTTCTTCTCCAACAAACGTGTCGGGCAAACTGTAAACCGAATCGCTGAGCGCCTCTCCCAGCGGAATGAATTTGTATCCGCGCTTGCGCAACAGGTCGAGGACTTCGCCGATGTGTTCCGCTTCGAGATTGTTGGCGTGCATCAAGAGAATTTGTTTCGGCTCGTAACCGAATAGATCGCGCGAAAGCTTTTCAAAATAGGTGAAGACTTCGGTCGTGTAGGCGAGATACGACTTCACGACTTGCTGCTGGAGCGCGGTGTCGCCGCGGCGCTTCGCGTCGTCGTAAATTCCGGCGAACATCCAGTCCCACGCGTCCATCGTGACGGGCGCGATGTGATAGCCGCGCTCGATCAGAAATTGTTCGGCGTCGCGGCGCGTTTTCAGATCGCGGCCGGTGTCGAGATACGGATGACGAAAATAGCGCAGCGTCTGGTGATGCTGCGTCATCAGCAGCCGCGTGACGTTTTCGCCTTGAATGACGCCGTCCTCGAAAACTTTCAGGCCGCCGCCGTTGAGCGACGTGTGCGCGTAAGTATGGTTGCCGAGCTCGAAGCCGGCGTCGAGCCACATGTTGAGCGCGGCGATGCGTTCGTTCACTTCGTTCCAGTTGTAATAGAGCTTGCGTTCGTTGACGAAAGCGACGACGGGGATTTTTTGCTCGCGGAGCGTGTCGGTCAGGCGCTTGGTCATCGACGTTATTTCGGCGGCGGTCATGTTGCTGGCGGCGCCTGCGGGCAAGTCATCGATTGTGATCGAGATGCCGCGGTCGGGCGCGTCGTCGGCAGCGCGGACGCGGGTTCGTGGTTGCGTAAGCAGCAGAATCGCGAGAGCGGCGACGAGAAGAGAGAAAAACAGTTTCATAGAACAAAACCTCCGGAGCCCATGGAGCGCGGCGCTTCAGCGCCGGCTTTACGGATGAGACCGCGAAACGATACCACACCGACAAGACGAACCTCGCGCGGGCGATTCATTCGATTGTTATTCGAGGGCGTTACTTCGACGGTTTCGTTGGCGCAGGGCGGTCGAACGTGACGGTGCGGTCGATTCCCTGCCCCTCTTTCACATAAATCAGCTGATTCGCTTTGATGTCTTTCAACATATCGATTTGGCCGCTGGGCCAGCGAATTTCGAGCAGGTCGACTTTCTCGGCTTTACCGATACCGAAGTGGACGCGCAAATCGTTCTGTGAAATGTAGCTGCCGCCGCTGCGCACTTCGTCGATCTGCGAGTGGGGCTTCGACTCGCCAGCGACGGTCGTCACGCATCGCAGACGCGCACCGATGCCGCTGCGATTCGATTTCACTCCGATGGTGCGGACCTTCAGCCAATTATTTTTCGTCGTGGAGTCGCAGCGTAAGAGCTGCGGAAAGTCGTTGACGGTGTTCACGACGACGTCGATGTCGCCGTCGTTGTCGTAATCACCGAAGGCGCAGCCGCGTGACGCGACCGGAGTGGTGATTCCGGGGCCGCCTTGGAGCGATACATCGTCGAAACGGCCGTCGCGCAGGTTTTTGTAGAGCAATTTTTGCTGGGGATAGCCCGCTTCGGTGCGGAGTTGCTCGACTTCGGGATAGACGTGGCCGTTGCAGATCAGAATGTCGGGCCACCCGTCGTTATCCATGTCGAAAAAGCCAGTGCCCCAGCCGAGAAATTGCGTGTGGCGGCCGAGACCGGCAGCGAACGTCGTGTCTTCAAACGTCATGCCGCCGAGATTGTGATAGAGCGAGGGCGTATCGCCGGCAAAATTTGTTTTCACGATGTCGAGGTTGCCGTCGAGATCGTAGTCGCCGGCGGAAATGCCCATGCCGGCTTGCGGCTTGCCGTCGGCGCTGAGCGCGCAGCCGGATTCCATTGCGATGTCGACAAATTTTCCGTTGTGCTTGTTTTGATAGAGCGCGCTCGCGGTGGAATCGTTCGCAACGTAGATGTCGGGCCAGCCGTCGTTGTCGAAATCGGCGGTGAGCACGCCGAGGCCGTAGGTTCCGTTGGCCTCGAAAAGACCGGCGGCTTCGCTGACGTCGGAAAAAGTGCCGTTGCCGTTGTTGTGATAGAGGATGTTTCGGCCGCCGTTCAATCCTGGCGGGCCGCACGCGACCATCACACCTTTATAAAGACACGGGCCGGATTCGGGAACGGGCGCGGTGGCAAGATCGAGATCGATGTAGTTCGCGACGAAGAGATCGAGTTTGCCGTCGCGATCGTAATCGACGAATGCGCAGCCGGTGTTCCAGCGTTTGCCGCTGCCGGCGACGCCGGCTTGTTCGCTGACGTCGGTGAACGTTCCGTTTCCGTTGTTGTGATAGAGAATATTCTTGCCGAAATAGGTGACGAAGAGATCTTCGTAACCGTCGTTGTCGTAATCGCCGATGCAGACACCCTGGCCCCAGCCCGCGTGGCCTACTCCTGCTTTTGCAGTGACATCGATGAAAGTTCCGTCGCGATTATTTTTGAAAAGATGCGATGTGGGTTCGTGCCCAGCAGAAAATCCTTCGAGGCGCGAGCCGTTCACGAGAAAAATGTCGAGCCATCCGTCGTTGTCGTAATCGTAGAAGGCGACGCCGCAGCCGGTGGTTTCGAGCAGGTATTTATTTTTGTGTTCGCCGCCGAAAAGGGTTTTTACGTTGAGGCCGGATTCCTTGGCCACATTGATGAAACTGATGCCGAGGTCACCCGGCTTTGCGGCTGAACTTGTGGCGGGAGTTGCGCCGCCGGCGGGCGTTTGTGATTGCGGGGCGGCTTGCGTACCTACTCGCCAAAATGAAGGGCGAGCGAGCGCGATTACGTTTTCAAACGAGAGAATCAGCGCGGACCGGCTCAACGAGCGAAGGAATGACCGCCGCGATGGAAACAAATCTGTGGTACCTTCCCGCACTGGGCACACTTGCGAATGTGCCGAGTACTTTGTGCCGCGCTGTTTGCTGTCTCGCGCGCCGTTCCCCAGCAACGGAGCGTCTTTTGTATCTTAGCGTAAGCGCGCCGTGAACCCGCAACGCTCGCAGCTGTGAAATCGCGACGCCGATCGACATGCACATTCCCCGCCCAGCGTTCGAGCGAGAATCCCCGACAGAGAATCCAAAAGGTGTAGCCATTACGTTCTCGAGAAGACTTCATGTGGTTCGTTGTCTGATTTTCGTTGCGACGCTCATGTCTTTCTCTTTCTCATTGCCGGCGCAGACCACGTTCCCGCCGGCGGGATCGCTTGAGTTGTCGCGGCCGGTTCGACCGTGGGAATTTCTGCCGGTGACGGGCACGCAGGTCGCGCTTTTCGGGAATGAGTCGGGGCAGATGGAGGCGTGGATTTATCCGCTGAAACTGCTGCGCGATTTCCGATTGGTGTTCCACGAAGGCGACCACGCGATTCCGGCAGAGGTATTGGCGCGGACGATCACGGTGCGGCCGGAATCGGCGACGATCGTCTACAGCAGCGACACGTTCACTGTACGCGAAACTTTCTTCGTTCCAGTGAAAGAGCAAGGCGCGGTGATTTCATTCGATATTCAGACCGAGCAACCGCTGGAGATCGAAGCGCGTTTCGTGCGCGATTTTCAGTTGGAGTGGCCCGCGGCGATTGGTGGCACGTTCATCGAGTGGGACAAGAATCTGCACGCTTTTTCGCTTAGCGAAGAAACGCGCAAGTTTGTCGGGATTGTAGGTTCGCCGACGGCAGCGGAACCGGGATTGGAATTTCAGACGAATTATTTCGAGTCGCAGGCGAACACCATGCGACTCGGAGTCACGACCAAAGGCAAAGATCAGAAGCTGATCGTGATTTCCGGCTCGACGAACGGGCATGCGGAGGCGGAAGCGACGTATCGCGATTTGCTTGAAGATCATGAGGAGTTGCAGCGCGAGTGTGCGAAACATTACGAAGATTATTTGCGCGATACCGTGAGCGTTTCTCTTCCCGACGAGCAACTGCAGCAAGCGTATGACTGGTCGCGGACAAGCGTGCTGCAAGGGATGGTCACGAATCCGTATCTCGGGACGGGACTCGTTGCGGGATACCGAACTTCGGGAGAAAGCGCGCGACCTGGATTTGCGTGGTTTTTCGGGCGCGATTCGATGTGGACTTCGTTCGCGCTGAATTCGGTTGGAGATTTTGCGGACACGCGTACCGCGATCGATTTCGTTAGCAAGTTTCAGCGTGACGACGGAAAGATCCCGCACGAGATTTCGCAGACGGCGAGCCTCGTCGATTGGTTTAAGAAATTTCAGTATGGATACGCATCGGCCGATGCGACGCCGCTCTACATCATTGCGATGAACGATTACGTCGTGCAGAGCGGCGATGTCGATTTCGCGAAACAGAAGTGGGATAGCTTGTGGAAGGCGTATCAGTTTTTGAAATCGACATACGACTCCGAAGGCTTTCCGCAGAATTTCGGAGTTGGGCATGGCTGGGTGGAAGGCGGACCGCTGCTGCCGGTGAAGACGGAACTGTACCAGACGGGACTGGGCGCGGTCGCGCTGGATGCACTGGCGAATCTAGCTGATGCTACCGGACACGGCGACGTGAGCGGATCGCTGAAGCAAGAATTTCAGCAGCACCGGCCGTTGATGGAGAAAGCGTTTTGGCTGCCGGACAAAAATCGGTACGCGTTCGCACTCGATCGCGAAGGCAAGCCTGTGGATGAGCTGAGTGTGCTGGCGACGGTACCGATGTGGTTTGGCTTGCTGGATGAGCACAACGCTGCGGCGACGATTACGCAGCTCGCGGATTCAGATCATCAGAGCGATTGGGGCATGCGGATTATTTCCGATCGCGCGTCGCGGTTCAGCGGCGGCGGATACCATTTCGGATCGGTGTGGCCGCTTTTTACGGGGTGGGCGTCGGTTGGTGAATATCGCTACCATCGCGCGACGCCGGCTTACGAAAATCTGCGAGCGAACGCGTTGCTGGCGCTCGACGGCTCGCTCGGGCACGTTACGGAAGTCTTGTCGGGCGATGTGTACCAGCCACTTTCGACGAGTTCGCCGCACCAGATCTGGTCAGCGGCGATGGTGGTCAGTCCGATTTTGCGCGGGATGCTCGGCTTGTCGACTGACGCGAAGACGAATACGGTTACGTTTTCTCCGCACGTTCCGGTGGATTGGACTTCGTTTTCGGTGCGCAACGTTCGCGTGGGAGATTCGCGGCTCAATTTGACGTATACGGCGAAGGCCGGCGCGATCGTTCTCGAGACCGAATGCGTGGGGAAATCGCCTTGCAACATTCTTTTTAAGCCGGCGATCAGCTTGCGCGCGCGCGTTGCTTCCGTAACTTCGGGTCCGACGGCTGGCCGCAGAGCGATTCCGTTTCACGTCACCGCGAACGACGACGACCAGCATGTCGAGATTCAGACCAAAGGCTCAAGCAAGGCGGTCATCACGATTTTGCTGCGCGACAATATTGGCGTTGCTTACGACTCGACGCTCCCTCCGCTGGGAAGCACCAGCCAAGGGCTGCGCATCGTGTCGCAAACGTGGAGCGTTGCTCACGACACGCTGACGCTCGATGTTGCGGGCAAAGCCGGCTGCGAATACGAACTCGGTGTGTTTGATAACGGCAAAAGCTTGATGGCTGGGCAGAACGCGCTGGCGTCCGTTGAAGGCGGCGATCGCGTCACATCGAGTCAAGTTGATAAAAAGGGCGAAGAGAAAATCAAAATCGCGTTTGCGGCGGAGAATTCCGGCGATTACGCGCATCGAAAGATCGTGTTGCATTTTTCGGGTAGCCGAAAGTAAGGCAAGCTGGACCGTTGTCGATTCTGACCGGTGGGGAGGCTTCCGTGAAGAAGACCTGGATCCTCGCGGGTATTTTATTGGTGATCGCTATGTGTGCTCTGACGCCGCGGGGCGGCGCGCAACAAAAAGGACAAAAGGACGCCGCTGGACATGAGTGGTTCAACCACGCGGTGTTCTACGAACTCTATCCACGCAGTTTTGCCGACAGCAACAACGACGGTGTCGGCGATCTAAAGGGCATCACGTCGAAGCTCGATTATCTGCAGCACCTCGGCATCGATGCGATCTGGATTACGCCGTGCTTCCCTTCTCCGCAGGTGGATTTCGGCTATGACGTTTCGGACTACGAAGCGATCGATCCGATGTACGGGACGCTGGCGGATTTCGACGAATTAGTCGCGGCGGCGAAGAAGCACAACATCAAAATCATTCTCGACTTTGTGCCGAATCACACTTCGGACCAGCACAAGTGGTTTCAGGAATCGAAATCATCGAAGACGAATCCGAAGCGAGATTGGTATATCTGGCGCGACGGCAAAGATGGGGGCAAGCCTCCAAACAACTGGACTTCGACCTTTGGCGGATCGACGTGGACGCTCGATCCTACGACGGGTCAGTATTACTACCATTATTTCTACGCGCAGCAGCCCGATCTGAACTGGCGCAATCCCGAAGTGAAGAAGGCGATGCTGGATTGCATGCGCTTCTGGTACAAGCGCGGCGTTGCGGGATTTCGTCTCGACGCGGTCGATACGCTGTTTGAAGATCCGGATCTCAAAGACAATCCGCTTCTGCCAGGACTGGATAAATTCGGATTTCCGAACGAACACGAGATCTACAACAAAAAGCTGCCCGAAGTGCACGACGTGATGCGCGACATGCGCAAGCTGGCCGACGAATACGATGCGGTGCTGATCGGCGAAACATGGACGGCGAACGTGGCGGAGCTTCGCGACTATTACGGCGAAAGAAATGATGAGCTGCAGATGCCGATGGATTTGATGCTGACGCAATTTCCGCATCTTTCGGCACCACAATTTCGCGAGCACATCACGGCGCTGGAAGATGCCGGGGGCTGGCCGGTGTTTGTGATCAGCAATCACGACATCGTGCGGTCTTACACGCGCTGGGGCGACGGCAAGAACGACGATCAGATCGCCAAGCTGGCGGCGGCGATGTACATGATGCTGCGCGGCACGCCGATCATGTATTACGGCGAAGAGATCGGCATCGCGAACAACGATCCGAAGCGGAAAGAGGATGTGCAGGATCCGCAGGGGCGGCGCGGCTGGCCGAAAGAGATCGGGCGCGACGGCGAACGGACGCCGATGCAGTGGAACGACTCGGTGAACGCTGGATTTTCCACGGGGAAGCCTTGGCTGCCGGTCGGAGCGAATTTTAAGACTCACAATGTTGCTCTCGAGACGACGGATGCTGATTCGATTTTGAATTTTTATCGGCGGCTGATTGCGCTGCGGTCGAGCGAAAAGGCGTTACGCGAAGGCAAGTACGTGGAGCTGAATGGGAGTGATCCGAACGTTCTGGCCTTCGCGCGGCAAGACGTCGCCGGAGAGACTGTGATCGTGGCGTTAAATATGTCGAGCTCGAAGCAGAGCGTGAAGTTTGAGATGGCGAAGCTTCATGTTGCTTCGGTGAAATCGACGACCCTTGTTGCTGCGGGAGCGACGGGGTCGGAAGACGGGTTTGGTGTAAGTCTCGAGCCCTATGGAGTTTACGTGGCGAAGATTGGTGCAGCCGCGCGGCACTAAAGCAGCGGTCAAGTTTGGTCGGTAGCCCCTCCCCCACCCTTTTTTCTAAGAATGTGAAAACGAAGAAGTTATTTGCGCTGTTGTTCTAAGAATGTGATTCCAGGGGAGTTGCGGGATTGCTTTCGCGTTACTGCAAAAGAACAGCGCGTTGGCTTGTTAGATCTTGCCGAGATAGGGCGAAGCAGTGCTGCGCCCGTACAATATCGCGGTCAGTTTTTTGGCGATTCGCGTTCTTCGAGAGCTTTGAGGAGTGCGGACGTTGGCAGCGCGCAGGAATTCACATTTAGGACGTTATCTCATTTAATAACATTTGTCAAGTAGTTTTTAGCTGTTTGAATCACGGGACGTGTCCGTTCGAACTGACGGTTTTGAGAAAAAGTGTCTGTTCGAACTGACAGTTTGGTCGAAGCGTCAGGTGGTGCGAATCGGCAGATGGGCGGATTCCCAGGCGGCCAAGCCGCCGGCGATTTCGGCGACTCGGTGGAAGCCGGCACGTTGGAGGAGGCTGGCGGCGATGGAGGAGCGGTAGCCGCCGGCGCAGTAGACGAGGACGTCGCGATCGTGAGGCAAGGCGGCGGATTTTTCTACCAAGTGATTTAGGGGGATGCTTTCGCTGCCGTCGATGTATTTGCGGGAGCGCTCGCCGGGATTGCGGACGTCAATGACGAGCGGAGATTCACCCTGAAATGCGGAGCTCGAGTCAGGGAGCGAACCTTCGTGGCGAGAACTTGCCAAGATCCGACGGCCGGGCGGAGTAAACCCCGCCCCTACAAAGGCACTCGGCTCGATTCGCGATTTTGGGCTGGCCATCGCTTCCAACGCGTATTGTGGGCTGAAGGATTCGGTGGTGGTGACGAGGTCGGGGCGGGAGTCGAGGCTGCGGAGGCCGTCCTGCAGATAGCCGACGAGGTGGTCGAAGCCGATGCGGCCGAGGCGGACGGCGGATTCTTTTTCGCGGCCTGGTACGGCGATAATGACGATGGGATCTTCGCGGTTGAGAATCGTGCCGGCCCAGGTGGCGTATTGGCCGCCGAGGCCGATGTTGATGCTGCCTTTGAGATGAGCGGCGGCGAATTCGGCGGGGTCGCGCGTGTCGAGAATTTGCGCGCCGGCGGACTGCAAACCCAAAACAGAATCGAGTGGTAGCGGATTCAAGCCCTGTTCTAGGGCTTGATCGAGCGTGGGGCGTTCTTCGCTGTTGAGGACGGCGTCGTAGGTGAAGTAGTCGGGGGCTTCGGGCTGGTCGGTGGTGACGACCTGGATGAAGGCGTCTTTCGTCATGGGCTGAAGGGCGTAATTGACACGCCGCTGTTCGCCCATCGTGGAGAAGGTTTCCTTGCTGATGGCTTTGCCGCAGAGCGAACCCGCGCCGTGTGCAGGATAGACGAGGCTCGCGTCGGGAAGCGGGAGGAGTTTGTTGTGGAGCGATTCGAACAACATGCCGCCGAGTTGCGTGGCGGACCAGCCGAGAGCGGCGCGGAGATCGGGGCGGCCGACGTCGCCGATGAAAAGCGTGTCGCCGGTGAGAACTGCGTTGGGTTCCGTGGCACTGACAGCGAGATCGTAGACGAGGATCGAAATTGATTCCGGCGTGTGGCCCGGCGTTTCCAAAACTTTCAGGCGGACTTTGCCGAACTCAATTCCCTCTCCATCGTGGAGAGGTGTGAAGGCGTATTTGGCTTTCGCGGCGGCGCCCAAATAAATTTTCGCGCCGACGCGGTCGCGGAGTTCGAGATGGCCGGCGATGAAGTCGGCATGTAGATGCGTGAGGAAGACGTGCTTGATCTGCAGTTTGTGCTCGGCCGCGAACGCGACGTATTGATCGATGTCGCGCTGCGGGTCGACTACTGCTGCCTCGCCGGTAGCTTCGTCACCGATGAGGTACGAAGCGTGGGCGAGGCAGCCGAGATAGAACTGCTTGAGAATCATGCGCGACGTCTTGCTTCGGGCGCGCCAAGAAAAAACGGAACGCGCCAACCATTTACGCCTGGGCAAGCTGGGGCGCAGCAATACTGCGCCCCTACATGATCTTGCCGAGCACGTTTTGTTTGTGGCTGTTGCAAATTGTTACTTCGGCTGCTTGACGATGCGCAGGTAGGGACGCGGCGACTTCCAGCCGTCGGGATATTTCTGCTTGGCTTCCTCTTCGGAGACCGACGGGAGAATGATCACGTCGTCGCCATCTTTCCAATTCACCGGCGTCGCGACTTTATGCTTGGCGGTGAGCTGCATGGAATCGACGACGCGGAGCACTTCGTCGAAGTTGCGGCCGGTGCTCATGGGATAGCTGAGCATCAATTTGATTTTCTTGTCGGGGCCGACGACGAAGACGGTGCGAACGGTAGCGTTGGTGGCAGCGGTTCGGCCTTCGGAGGTGCTGCCGGATTCGGCGGGGAGCATGTTGTAGAGCTTGGCGACTTCAAGGGTCGGGTCGCCGATCATCGGGTAATTGACGCGATGGCCTTGCGTTTCCTGAATGTCGTCAATCCACTTGCTGTGCGAGGTGACGGGGTCGACGCTGAGGCCGATGATTTTGACGTTGCGCCTTTTGAATTCGGCCTCGAGGCCAGCCATGTAGCCGAGTTCGGTGGTGCAGACGGGCGTGAAATCTTTTGGATGGGAAAAGAGGATGGCCCAGCTGTCGCCGATCCATTCGTGGAAATTGATTTTGCCTTGCGAGGTTTCGGCGGTGAAATTGGGGGCTTCGTCGTTGATGCGCAGCATTTCTGGTTGTCTCCTGACCTGGACTGTTTAAGTGGCGTGCCGTGGATTATCCGGGATAGTTGGATAAAAGTCGAATGTAACGCTAGAAAGTTACGTCGTTGTTACGGAAATGGCCGGTGGTGGGGTTTAGTTCTGAGATCCTTCGCTGCGCTCAGGATGACGGCGAGCGCTTGGAGCGAACAGGAGCGGCCAGCGAGTTGAACTATGCGTCACCGAGTTTGGCGTCAGTGGCTTCGGGCGATCATTTCCTGGAATTTGTTGAAGAAGGCGGATTCGTTGGGGCCGACATTGTTGCGGAGCGGCTTGACGCGCTCCACGAGGATTTCGTCGGCGTCGGTGCCGAGGAGCTTCATTGATTCAACGATGAAATCGGCGAGGGGCATGGCGTTGGGATTGTCTTTGCTGTTGAGAAGATCGGTCTGGACCCAGGGCGGAACGATTTCGATGACTTTGACGTTGGAGTCTTTGAGTTTGTAGCGCGTGGTCATGGAGTAGGAATGGATCGCGGCCTTGGTGGCGCAGTAGACGGCGGTCGCGTTCATCGGAGTGAAGCCGAGTCCCGAGGAAACGGTGATGACGTAGGCGGACGGCTGCTTTTTGAGGTGCTCGATCAGGGCGGAGGTGACGCGGATCGGGCCCATGAGATTGGTGGCGATGATCGAGGTTGCTTGCGCATCGTCCATGACGGTGGAGGTGTCGTCGAGTTGCATGATGCCGGCGTTGTTGATGACGGCGTTGAGCTTGGGATAGTCGGCGATTAATTTTTTGCAGACGGCGGTGATGCTGGTGGGATTTTCGACGTCAAGTTCGACGGACTGCATGCCGGGATTGGCTTTGGTGACTTCGGCGAGGTGGCCGGTGCGGCGGCCGGAGATGATGACTTGGTTGCCGAGTTTGTGGAAGGCTTCGGCCCAAGCGCGACCCAGGCCGGAGGTGGCGCCGGTGATGAGGATGGTGTTGTTGGTGAGGTTCATGTGGCGCTCCTTCGAATGTTTTGCTCGGGGTTGGATGCGGCGTGGGTGGGGATGGGTAGATGGGGGCCGGTTGGGCGAAGAGGAGTTCGTCACGTCGATCTTGATAGAGGCAACCAAGCCAAGGTCCCTCCACTACGCAAGCCGACGCGTTCACACCCTTCGAAGCTCAGGGCCTTCGGGTGAACGCGAAATTTTAAAATTTGCGCTGAGTGGAATATTCGATGTGCGGACGCGTCGAGACGTTGTGACTGGCTGGTGATTGGCAGATCAGTTTTTAGTCGGGCTGCGGCCGGGCGGAGCGAGCCCCGCCCCTACAAAGACGAGCTGCGTTAGTGGGATTTGCAGTTGGGGGGATCGGTGGCGATTTGTTTGGCGAAGGTTTTTACAGCGGGGGCGTCGGGGTTGAATTCGAGGACGCGGGCGACGTAGGCGCGGGCTTTGTCGAATTGGCCGGCGTCGCAGGCGATGTGGGCGAGGTTCATGCCGATGGCACTGCGGCCCGGGGCGCGGTTGAAGGCGGGCTCCCACAATGCGGTGGCGCGATCGAAGTGGCCGGCGCGAGCTTCGATGACGCCGAGATTTGCGGCGGCGTCGATGATTAGGGGATCGATGCGAAGGGCGTGCTCGTAGAATTCGCGCGCTTTGGTGAGGTCGCCGCGGCGCTGGGCGAGGAAGGCGAAAGTGTCGAGCAAGACGGGGTCGTCAGGATGCTCGAGGATGGCTTGATTGAGATAGCGCTCGGCTCCGATGGCGGCGGAGGAGTGGCCTTCCTGAGCGATGGATTCCCACGCGAGGGCGAGATCGCGGGCGTCACCGGGGGGTGGGGCGGTCGTAGACACTGGCGATCGCGATGCAACGGCAGAATTCACGACATCGGTTGCGGCAGATTTCGGAGTGTTTGTCGCGGCTTCGGTTGCTGCGTCCGTGGCGGTGGCTTCAGCGGCGGTGGAGGCTGTCGCGGACGGAAGCGGCGGGAAGCGAACCAACTCGGCGGCGGCGCCGGTCTGCAAACTCTGGAGCGGCATCATCGGCAATTTGAGGATGCGGTGATCGGTAGCCTGCGTGTGCGCAATGTTTGAAGTGGTGGTGCGCGGCATGTGGCACGAGGTGCAGTCGGGCTGGTCGGAGTGATGTTTTTGTGCGAAGGCGTCGCCGTGGCACGTGAGGCATTTGGCGCGATAGAAGGCGACGCGTTGTTCGGGCGCCGGCGTCGAATGCGGATCGTGGCAGGTGGTGCAAGTCAACTTGTCGCCCGATTTGAGCTTGCAGACGCTTTGCCACAACGCTTCGGACTGGCCGAGGGCGCGAATCTGCTGCGATTCCTGATCGATATAAAGGTAGTAGTGAACGTCGTCGCCAAGATCCTGGCCAGGATGATAGTCGGCGAGTTTGCGGTGCGGCTGTTCGATGGCGACGTTGCCTTCGAGATGGCATTGCATGCAGACGTCGTCGCGGCGCGCGGGCGCGAGCTTTGATGGATTGACGATGTTGCCTTTGCCGCCGGAGGCGATGTGCGCGGCATTGTCTCCGTGGCAGCGCTCGCAGGTGATGCCGTCGTGCGCGAAGAGCGGCATGTCGTATTTATTTTCGGTGCCGGCGATGGGCGCGCGCGATGCGCTGGTGTGGCAGTTGAGGCAGCCGGGGAATGCGGCGAGGTTCATGGGCATCACGCGCGATTGCTGGAAGGCGGGCGCGGTGTCCCACATTTTTTTCTGGCCGTACCAATTGACGGGGGATTCGAAGAAGAATCCGTCGAGAGAGAAGAGGTAGGTGCGGCCGCGGTGGCCGGAGCCGATGAAATAGTGGAGGCGACGCGTGCCGTGCATTGACGGGTCGTCGGGGCGATCGAAGGCGAGCATCGCGGCGTTGTTTTCGGCGTAGACGCGATAGTGGACACCGGAGGCGGCGTGCGTGAAATCGGCGGGGGTGAGTTGGTCGATGGCGGGGCCGCTGGCGCGGGCCATGGCGGTTTGGGAGTAGGAGGCGGCGATTTCGGAGTGGCATTTGGCGCAGGCTTCGTTGCCGGGGGTGGTGGTGCTGGCGACCGGCGCTGCGGGCGTGTTTGGTGGAGTTTTTTGAGCTGCGGCGAGTGGCGTGGATGGAGTTGGCGATGGTTTGCGCTGCTGTTGCTGGGCTGTGGCTAAGAGAGGAAGAGTTGCCAGCAGTAGAAGGAGCGGTAGACGAAACGATTTGTTCGAGCGCTTGAGCATCAAAGGCGGCGTTGAAGCGCCGCACTCCAAAGACGTAGTTGCTCGAGAGTTGGTTGCTTGCTTGCAGAAGAGACTCATGGGCCCAGGGTGTTAAGCGATTCCGAGTTTGTGCTGCATTTCTTCCAGCGAGACGCCTTTCGTCTCGGGATAAAACGCGCCGACGACGATCAGCTGCACGACCATCATCGCCGAGAAAAATACAAATGGGTAGGCTCCACTGGAATGCGCAATCACCGGGAAGACGAGCGAGATCGCGCCATTCATGAACCAGTGCGAGAAGCTGCCGAGGCTTTGACCTTTGGCGCGGACTTGATTGGGGAAGACTTCGCCGATGTAAACCCAGATGACGGCGCCTTGCGAAAATGCGAAGAATGCGATGAATCCGACGAGGAGCCAGACGAGCATGGCCTGGTGCTGATGCGTGAAGAAAATGTAGGCGACACCGGCTAAACAGAACGCCGTGCCGACCGAGCCGATGAGCAACAGCGTTTTGCGGCCGATTTTGTCGATGACGGACATGGCCAGCATCGTGAAGAGGAGATTCGTGCCGCCGATCGCGACGGATTGGAGGTCGCCGGAAACTTTGCTGAAGCCCGCGGCGGCGAAAATGTCGTTGATGTAGTAGAGGATGGCGTTGATGCCGCTGAGCTGATTGAACATGCCGATAGTGACGGCGAGAAAAATCGGGAAGCGATATTTCCAGGAGAAGAGCGCGTCGCTTTCGGCGTGCTCGGTATCGATCGACTTCACGATCTCCTGCAGCTCTTTTTCGTAGTCTTGGTCGCCGACCTGGCGGAGCACGTCGCGCGCCTCGTCGACGCGTTTTTGTTTCGCGAGCCAGCGCGGGCTGCGCGGAATGATAAAGAGCAGCACGAAGAATAAAGCCGCGGGTAAAGCGGGGACGGCGAACTTCCAGCGCCATTCGTCGGCGCCGAGCGAGAAGAGCCCGACGATATAGTTGGAAAAATAGGCGAGCAGGATGCCGAGTACTACATTGAACTGAAATAGGCCGACGAGTCTGCCACGATATTTCGCGGGCGCGAGTTCGGCGATGTAGGTTGGGCCCAGTACCGACGAGCCGCCGATGCCGAGGCCGCCGATAAAGCGGAAGAAGACAAGCGCGGACCAGTTCCAAGCTAGCGCGCAACCGAGCGCCGAGACGAGATAAAGGATCGCGAGCACGCGCAGGCTGTCGCGACGGCCGAACTTTTCACCGGGGAATCCGGCAAACATCGAGCCGAAGATGGTGCCGAGGATCGCGCTGAAGACGGTAACGCCGAGAAGATAGGGAGTGAGATGGTAAACTTCGGTCAGCGAGTGCGTTGTGCCGGAGATGACTGCAGTATCAAACCCAAACAACAAGCCGCCGAGCGCGGCGACTCCCGTGCTCTTGACCAGCGTGGAATTGAGAGCCATGTTCGGCGGAGATTGTACAGGCTTCCGGGGAAAAGCACGGCAATATTTGCCGAGGGAGATCGAGCGCGCTCGGTTCGAGGAGTATCAAAACTTAGTGAATCCACATCCAAACGAGTGAGGCAATCCTCGATCCACTGGGATTCACGGGGGTTCACCAGTCGAGGAACACCCCCGCGGCGCGCAATGTGAATTTGCCGCAACAGAATTGACATAGGACGGGAGGCCGCGATAGCTTGGACGCCTCTCCCCTTCCGGGTGGACCTTGTCCCTCACAGGATTGCGAGGCCGGCCGATAATTCCCACGGGAGACACTGCTCGGAGGTAGCCGCGGCAACTCCGAACCCCAGAGCAGCCAGCCTGGCAGGGAGTTCGTGAATTCGTTCTTCGAGATCAAATTTTCCATCATCCGCCGCGGAATGTGGTGCATCCAAACTTAGCAGGACAGCAGCGGGCGCAAGTTTCCCGCAGGAGTGATCGTGAGCACGAGCCAGATGAAGCTTTCACCGGAACTTCAGCAGGATATCGACCTTCTCAGCATCGACACGATTCGAACGCTGGCGATCGATGGTGTGCAGAAGGCGAATTCGGGGCATCCGGGCGCGCCGATGGGGCTGGCGCCGGTGGTCTACGCGCTGTGGCAAAATTATTTGCGGTACGACCCGGCCGATCCGCTGTGGCCGAATCGCGATCGATTTGTGCTTTCGAATGGGCACGCGTCGATGCTGCTCTACTCGACGCTGCACCTCACCGGCGTTCGCCGCGTAGACCACGACGGCAAAATTACGGATAAGCCTGCGGTTTCGCTGGACGATCTGAAATCGTTCCGCCAGCTGGATAGCGTGACGCCGGGGCATCCCGAGTCGCATATGACGACGGGCGTCGAGACGACGACTGGTCCGCTGGGACAAGGCGTCGCGAACAGTGTCGGCATGGCGATCGCGAGTAAGTGGCTGGGCGCAAATTACAACCGGCCGGGCTATGAGATTTTCGACTTCAACGTGTTCGCGGTGTGCGGCGACGGCGACATGATGGAAGGTGTCGGCAACGAAGCGGCGTCGCTGGCTGGACATCTAAAACTTTCGAATCTCTGTTGGATCTACGATCACAACAGCGTGACGCTGGACGGGCCTGCGAAGTGGTCGTACGACGAAGATGTGATGACCAAGTACGTTGGGCTCGGGTGGAACGTGACGCGCGTTTCGGATGCCAACGATCTCGTGATGCTTGGCCGCGCGTACGAAACGTTTCTGAAGACGAACGATAAGCCGACGCTGATCGTGGTCGACAGTCACATCGGGTATGGGTCGCCGAACAAGCACGATTCCTCGGACTCGCATGGCGAGCCGCTGGGCGTGGAAGAAGTAAAGCTCACGAAGAAGTTTTACGGCTGGCCGGAGGACGCGCAGTTCCTCGTGCCGGATGGCGTTTACGATCGATTCAAGAACGGCATCGGCAAGCGCGGCGGGGACAACCACGCGGCTTGGACGAAAGTCTACGGCGAGTACAAGGCGAAGTTCCCAGAGCTTGATCAGCAGCTCCAGACGATGGAGAAAGGCGACCTGCCGAAGGGCTGGGACAAGGATTTGCCGAACTTCCCTGCCGATGCGAAGGGGCTGGCGACGCGCGATTCTTCGAGCAAAGTGCTCAATGCACTGGCAAAGAATATTCCGTGGATGGTCGGCGGATCGGCGGACCTGGCGCATTCGAACAAGACGAATCTGACATTCGACGGCGCGGGCGATTTCTTCCCCGAGGACGCATATAAAGGGCGCAACGTGCACTTTGGTGTGCGCGAGCATGCGATGGGCGCTGCGGTCAACGGGATGAGCGTCTCGCGGCTGCGGGCGTTCAGCGCGACGTTCTTCAACTTCAGCGATTACATGAAGCCGGCGATGCGTATCGCGGCGTTGGAAGAGACGCCATCCATGTTCATCTTCACGCACGATTCAATCGGCCTCGGCGAAGATGGGCCGACGCACCAGCCGATCGAGCAGCTTGCCGGGCTGCGCGCCATGCCGAACATGATGGTGTTGCGGCCGGGCGATGCGAATGAGGTCGTCGAGTCGTACAAGCTGATGGTGCAGTCGCGGCTTACGCCATCAACGCTAGTGCTGACGCGGCAGGCGATGCCGACATTCGACCGGACGAAGTTTGCTCCGGCATCCGGTGTGGCGAAGGGCGCGTACGTGTTGATCGATGCCGACGGCGGGAAGCCCGACGTCATCTTGATGGCGAGCGGCAGCGAAGTGCATCTGTGCGTCGAAGCGCGCGAAAAGCTTGCTGCCGAAGGCATCAAGGCGCGTGTCGTCAGCATGCCTTCGTGGGATCTGTTCGAAAAGCAGGATGCTGCATATAAAGAGAGCGTGTTTCCGGCCGCAGTCACCGCGCGCGTCTCGGTCGAAATGGCGGCAACGTTCGGCTGGGACCGCTATGTCGGGCCGAAGGGCAAGCCGATCGGCATGCATAGCTTCGGCGCTTCAGCTCCTATTAAGGATGTGATGAAGAAGTTCGGCTTCACGATCGAGAACATCGTCGCAACGGCCAAGCAAGTGAGCGGCAAGTAGGCGCGACTAAGTAGCTGCAAATTCAACGGGTTGCGATTTGCGTGTAACCCGACGACCGGGCGTGCAATCTTCTTATTAGAGGATGAGAGTTTCGAGTAATTCGAGTTTCGACGGAAAAGGAGAACCCGCATGACCACAACTACCGCGCTCCCCACTGGAGCAACAGGAACAAACCCTCTCAAAGCTTTGAACGACTTCGGCCAATCGCCCTGGATGGACTATATCCGGCGCGACCTGCTGACCGGCGGCGGCTTGAAGAAAATGATCGAAGAAGACGGCCTGCGCGGGCAGACCTCGAACCCGACCATTTTCGAAAAAGCCATCACCGGCGGCACATATTATTCCGACATCACCGATTCGCCGGACGCCAAAAAACTCGACGCGAAGGGCGTCTACGAAAAGATCGCGATTCGCGACGTGCAGGACGCGACCGACATTTTCAAAGGTGTGTATTCCGCGACCAAAGGTCGCGACGGCTACGTCAGCCTGGAGGTCTCGCCCCTGCTGGCGAATAACACGCAGGGCACGATCGAAGAAGCGCGCCGCCTGTGGAAGTCGGTCAATCGCCCGAACGTTATGATTAAAGTTCCCGCGACCCCCGAAGGCATCCCGGCGATTCGCCAGCTTCTCGAGGACGGCATCAACATCAATATCACGCTACTTTTCGCGCAATCGGCCTACGAGCAGGTCGCTGAAGCGTACCTCTCGGCTCTCGAAGCTCGCGCCAAGAAAAGCGAGGACATCAGCCACATCGCCAGCGTCGCCAGCTTCTTCGTCAGCCGCATCGACACGCTGATCGATGGCCAGATCGAAGCCAAGCTGAAGACCGAGACCGACGCCGGCAAGAAAGCTTTGCTGCAGTCGATCGAAGGCAAAGTCGCCATCGCCAACGCCAAGCTCACCTATAAGAAGTATCAGGAACTGTTCGGCGGAGCGCGCTGGAATGCTCTCGCGGCTAAAGGCGCGCAGACGCAGCGGTTGCTCTGGGCCAGCACCAGCACGAAGAACCCGAAGTATCGCGACGTACTCTATGTCGAAGAACTGATCGGCGCCGATACCGTCGACACGATTCCGCCGGCCACCTTTGATGCCTTCCGCGATCACGGCAAGCTGCGCAAGAGCCTGACGGAAAACGTCGATGCCGCCGCGAAAACGATGTCAGACCTCGAGAAAGCCGGCATCTCGATGAAGGAAGTCACCGAAAAGCTCGTCGTCGACGGCGTGAAGCTCTTCGCCGAAGCGTTTGAAAAATTGCTCGCAGCCACTGGAAAATCTGCAGGAGTGCACGCGTGAGCTTAAATCGTCAGAGCTACAAACTCCCCGCCGAACTCTCTGGCGCCGTCCAATCGTCGATCAACGATTGGAAAACCAACAACAAAGTCTCGCGCCTCTGGGAACACGACGCTTCCCTTTGGACCGGCGACGATGAAGCCAAGTGGCTCGGCTGGCTGAAGATTGTCGACGATCAGCTCGGCGAAATCGCGACGCTGAAGAATATCGCCGCCGACATCAAGAAATCGAAGTTCAAGCATGCCGTGCTGCTCGGCATGGGCGGATCGAGCCTCTGCCCGGAAGTGCTTCGTCTCACGTTTGGCAAGATCAAGGGCTTCCCCGAATTGCACGTCCTCGATTCGACCGACCCCGCGCAGATCAAGGCGCTGCAGGCCAAGCTCGATCTCAAGAGCACGATCTGCATCGTCTCCAGCAAGTCGGGCAGCACGCTCGAACCCAACATCTATAAGCAATATTTCTTCGAGCAGGTTCGCAAGAAGGTTGGCGACAAGGAAGTCGGCAATCGATTCATCGCCATCACCGATCCAGGATCGAAAATGCAGAGCGTCGCGGAAGGCGATCATTTCCGCAAAGTTTTCTTTGGCGTGCCGAGCATTGGCGGCCGCTATTCGGCGCTTTCGGATTTCGGGATGGTGCCCGGCGCAGTGATGGGCATCGACATTCCGAAATTTCTGAAGATCACGCACGAGATGGTGAAGGGATGCGGCTCCGATGTTGCCGCCGACAAGAATCCTGGCGTGATCCTGGGCGCGATTCTTGGCACCGCAGCCGTTCATGGTCGCGACAAGGTCACGATCATCGCGTCGCCCGGAATTCACGACCTTGGCGCGTGGCTCGAGCAGCTTCTCGCTGAATCGACCGGGAAAATCGGCAAGGGCATCGTCCCGATCGATCGCGAAACGCTCGGCAAGCCGGCGGTTTACGGCAACGATCGCGTCTTTGCGTACCTCCGTTTGAAAACCAAGCCGAACAAGGCGCAGGATGCCGCAGTCGCCGCTCTCGAAAAAGCCGGCCAGCCCGTGGTGCGCATCGAGCTTCCTAACATTTACAACATCGGGCAGGAATTCTTCCGCTGGGAAATCGCCACGGCGGTCGCGGGCTCGATCATCGGGATCAACGCTTTCAATCAGCCCGACGTGGAAGCCAGCAAGATCGAAACCAAGAAGCTCACCACTGAATACGAACAAAAAGGTTCGCTGCCGGCGGAGACTCCGTTCTTCGAAGGCAGTGGCGTCAAGCTCTACGCCGACGAAAAGAACACGGCCGCGCTCAAGGGCGGCTCGAAGCTCGCGGACGTTCTCCGCACGCATCTCGGCCGCATTCATGCCGGCGATTACTTCGGCGTTCTCGGCTACATCACGATGAACGACGCCAACGAGAAAGCATTGCAGAAAATACGGCTGGCGGTGCGCGACAACAAGAAAGTTGCGACCGTGGCGGAATTCGGGCCGCGCTTTCTGCATTCGACCGGTCAGGCTTACAAGGGCGGACCCAACTCCGGCGTATTCCTGCAGATTACGTGCGATGATGCCGTCAATATCGAAGTGCCGGGCCAGAAATACTCTTTCAGCGTCGTGAAGGCCGCACAAGCTCGTGGCGATTTCGCCGTGCTGAACGAACGAGGCCGCCGCGCGCTTCGCGTCCATCTCAGCAAAAACGTTGCGAAAGATTTGAAGACTGTCGATTCGGCGATTCAGCAGGCGTTGAAGTAGTAGGAAGAGGTTCGCAGTCGGGCTCGTCCGCAGCGAGCATTCGCGAAGCGATAACAACCGTCGCGCGCGATTTTTGACGAAGGTCGCGACGCCGATAATTTTTCTTCACCACCCCACACCGCACCACTGAGGAGCGACACAATGCAATTGGGCATGATCGGATTAGGCAGAATGGGCGCCAACATGGTGCGCCGCCTCGAAAAAAACGGCCACAAGTGCGTGATATTCGATCGCACCGCCGCGACGGTGGATGCGCTCGCGAAGGAAGGCCCGACGGGCGCTTCGTCGATCGACGATTTCATCAAGAAGCTCGCCAAGCCGCGCGCTATCTGGCTTATGGTTCCCGCCGCCGTCGTCGACGGTACGCTGCATGAGCTCTCGTCAAAGCTCGACGTCGGCGACATCATCATCGACGGCGGCAACTCTTATTACATCGACGATATTCGCCGCGCGAAAGAACTCAGCGCGAAGGGCATCCACTACGTCGACTGCGGCACAAGCGGCGGCGTTTGGGGACTCGAGCGCGGGTATTGCGAGATGATCGGCGGCGAAACGGACGTCGTGAAGCATCTCGATCCCATCTTCAAGACGCTCGCGCCGGGCCGCGGCACGATCGATCGCACTCCCGGCCGCGAAAAAATGGGCGGCACGGCGGAAGAGGGTTATCTCCACTGCGGCCCGTCCGGCTCAGGCCACTTCGTCAAGATGGTGCACAACGGCATCGAGTACGGTCTGATGGCCGCCTACGCCGAAGGGCTCAACATTTTGCGGCATGCCAACGTCGGCAAGCAGCACCACGAGAGCGACGCCGAAACCACGCCGCTCCGCAACCCCGAGCACTACATGTATGACTTCAACATGGCCGACATCAGCGAAGTCTGGCGCCGCGGCAGCGTGATTGCTTCGTGGCTGCTCGATCTCACTGCGATCTCGTTCACCGAGCAGCCCAACCTCGACAAATACTCCGGTCGCGTCTCGGATTCGGGCGAAGGCCGCTGGACGATTCTGGCAGGTATCGAATCGGGCGCTCCCTCACCCGTATTGACTGAGGCTCTCTACGAGCGCTTCACGTCCCGCGGCGAAGCGGATTTCGCAAATAAGATTCTCTCGGCGATGCGCTTCCAATTCGGCGGGCACCTCGAAAAGAAAAGCTGAGCGCGCGTATTTTCACATAGACTTGACGCTTAGACTTGGCGTTGGCGCGGATGGCCCAGCGCACACACACAAACCGGACCCTCATGACCAACGATAATCACCACCCTGTCAATTTGCAGCCGATGCCGAACGTCATGGTCATCTTCGGCGCCACCGGCGACCTGACCAAGCGCAAGCTCATTCCCGCTTTGTGCAATCTCGCGAACGACGGGATGCTGCCCAAGCAGTTCGCCATCGTGGGCTTCGCAGCCAACGACACGACCACCGAAAACTTTCGCAAGACGCTGACGGACGAGATTCCGAAGTACGCGCCGGCGCAGATCGATCTGAAAAGCTGGGATTGGTTCAAAGAGCGCATTTACTACGTCAAGGGCGACTTCAACGATCCGGAAGCCTACAAGCGACTGGCGGCGCAGATCGCCGAGGTCGACAAGAGCCACGGGACGCAGGGTAACCGGTTTTTCTACCTCGCCGTCGCACCGAGGTTCTTCGCGACGATCGTTCAGCAGCTAGGCCAGGCCGGCCTCGTGAAAGAAGAAAATGGTCACTGGTCGCGCGTCATTATCGAGAAGCCCTTCGGCCACGATTATACCTCGGCAATCCAGCTCAACAAAGATTTGAAGCAAGTTCTCTCTGAAAATCAGATTTACCGCATCGATCACTATCTCGGCAAAGAAACCGTCCAGAACCTGATGGTGTTCCGCTTTTCGAACAACATCATCGAGCCGCTCTGGAATCGCAATTACGTCGACCATGTGCAGATCACCGCGTCCGAAACCGTTGGCGTTGAGCATCGTGGCGGCTTTTACGAAACCGCGGGCGCGTTGCGCGACATGGTGCCGAATCATCTTTTCCAACTGTTGACGATGACCTCGATGGAGCCACCGATCTCGTTCGACGCCGACGAAGTCCGCAACAAGCAAGCTGAAGTTCTACACGCGATCCAGCCGCTCATGCCCGAAGACGTGCTCAAGAACACCGTGCGCGGCCAATACGATGAAGGCACGATCGACGGCGAACAAGTCCCGCGTTATCGCAACGAGCCCGACGTCGCGCCCGATTCGAACACCGAAACTTTCGTCGCGCTGAAGCTTCAGATCGACAATTGGCGCTGGGCCGGCGTTCCCTTCTACCTCCGCACCGGCAAGCGTCTCTCGCAGCGCGCCACCGAGATCGTTATTCAGTTTCGCCGCACGCCGTTCGTGCTCTTCCGCAACACCACCGTAAAAAATCTCGAAACGAACCGCCTCGTCATCCACATTCAGCCGGAAGAAGGCATCTCGCTCAGTTTCGGCGCGAAAGTTCCCGGCTCGGTGATGAAGCTCGGCCTCGTCAACATGGATTTCGATTACTGCAATTATTTCGGTGTCGAGCACAGCACCGGCTATGAGCGCCTCTTGCGCGATTGCATGGCCGGCGACGCAACGCTTTTCCAGCGCGCCGACATGGTCGAAGCCGGCTGGAGCGTCATCCAGCCGATCATCGACGTCTGGCACGCGCTTCCCGCACGCGGCTTCCCGAATTACGCCGCCGGATCATGGGGTCCGCGCGACGCCGAAGAATTAATGGAGCGCGACGGCCGCAGCTGGCGCCGCATCGGCGAAGAAGACATTGATCAGCGCCGCTTCTCGGAGTCAGCGAAGCCGACGAGCGCCAAACCAGTCCCCACGCGCTCCTGATAGCGATTTTGTAGGGGCGGGCTTCACTCCGCCCGGCGTCAACACGACCTCGGCGTAATCGATTCGACGCATCGCGAAAGGAAACCCAATGCCAACTCCCGCGCCACAATCCAACCGCCAGATCCAAATCTTCCCCGACGTCAACGCCATCGCAGCCCGCGCCGCCGAACTCATCCTCGCCGCCGCCAACGCCGCCGTCGAACAAAACGGCCGCTTCACCATCGCTCTCGCAGGCGGCTCGACTCCGAAAACTCTCTACGCCCTTCTCGCCGCCGAGCCGTACTTCTCGGTGATGCCCTGGGACAAAACCTATATCTTCTTCGGCGACGAGCGCCATGTCCCCCCCGACGACAAAGACAGCAATTTCCGCATGGCCAACGAGTCGATGCTCTCGAAGCTCTCGCTCAAGCCCGAGCAAGTCCATCGCATCAAATCCGAAAATCCCGATCCCGAAAAAGCAGCGCACGAATACGAACAGCTCCTCACTTCGTTTTTCAATCTCTCCACCGGCAAACTCCCTCGCTTCGACGTCATCCTCATCGGCATGGGCGACGAAGGCCACATGCTTTCGCTCTTCCCGGGCACCAAAGCGCTCCACGACAACGGCCGCCTCGTCATGTCGAACTGGATCGGCAAGCTCTACACCTGGCGCGTCACCGTGACCGCTCCGGTCGTCAATAATTCCGCACTCGCAATTTTTATGGTCACCAAGCCCGACAAAGCGCTCGCTCTCAAAGGCGTGCTCGAGGGTCCATACGAGCCCGAGCAGCTTCCGTCGCAGCTTCTGCAGCCGACCAACGGCAACGCTTTTTGGCTCGTCGACAGCGCCGCAGCCGAAAAGCTCGACCCCAACACAGTCAGCAAGAGTTAGCGGCGCCACAATTTTGTACGGGCGCAACATTAATGCGCCCCATCTCGGCAAAATCGCAGGTGTTCGATCACAAGCATCCGCGACCACCATCGTTAAAAACCTCTAAAACTCTCGCTCCCCTCCCACAACTCTCCAACCCGATGTAAACTGATGGCGGCACAAAACTAAGGAGAAGCAATCGCAATGGCAACGTCAACCAGCGGCAACAAAATCGAAACCTACCTCGGCTCCAAAGCCGAATCGCTCCTCGGATTCAAAAATCCGAAAATTTCCAAGGAACGCCTGCACCTTCCCGGTCCGAACTTCGTCGACCAGGTTTACAGCCTCACCGACCGCAACGTTCGCGTGCTCACCAATCTTCAGCGCATGTTCGGCCACGGCCGCCTGCGCAACACCGGCTACCTCTCGATTCTCCCCGTCGATCAAGGCATCGAGCACTCCGCCGGCGCCAGCTTCGCGAAAAATCCCGATTATTTCGACGGCGAAAACATCGTCAAGCTCGCCATCGAAGGCGAATGCAACGCCGTCGCGTCAACCTTCGGCGTACTCGGCTCCGTCGCCCGCAAATACGCGCACAAAATCCCCTTCATCGTAAAAATCAATCACAACGAGCTCCTCACTTTCCCCAATCAGGCCAATGAGATTTTGTTCGGCACCGTAAAAGAAGCCTACGACATGGGCGCGGCCGCCGTCGGCGCCACGATTTACTTCGGCTCCGAAGGCGCCGATCGCCAGATCATCGAAATCAGCCAGTGCTTCGCGCAGGCGCACGATCTCGGCATGGCCACCGTTCTCTGGTGCTACCTCCGCAACAACGCTTTCAAAAAAGACAAGGACTACCATCTCTCGTCCGACCTCACCGGCCAGGCCAATCATCTCGGCGTCACCATCAAGGCCGACATCATCAAGCAAAAGCTCGCCGAAAATAACGGCGGCTACGAAGCCCTCAACATGGGCAACTCCAGCTACGGCAAATTCGACAAGCGCATCTACACCGAGCTCAACAGCGATCACCCGATCGATCTCTGCCGCTATCAGGTCATCAACTGCTTCAGCGGCCGCGCCGGCCTCATCAACAGCGGCGGCGCATCGGGAGCCAACGACTTCGAAGATGCCGTAGCCACCGCCGTCATCAACAAGCGCGCCGGCGGCACCGGCCTCATCTCCGGCCGTAAAGCCTTCCAGCGCCCGATGAAAGAAGGCGTCCAACTCCTCAACGCCATCCAGGACGTCTACCTCAGCCCCGACGTCACCATCGCGTAGCAGTGCTCGTACTTCGCGGCGCATCCCGCGGCGCATCAGCGCCGCAAAATTTGTACCGCAAAGCGAAGGGCACGGCGATCGCCGTGCCCTTTTTTCATTCCCACTGAAATCCCATTCAAAAACGCCGTCATCCTGAGCGCAGCGAAGGATCTCAGAAGTCAGCCACACCACAAATCAATCCGTCGACGCGCTCCTCAGAAAAGCCGAAAGGCGCCCGGTGAAACTCACGAGCGCCTCTCAACCTACAACCTAATTCGACTTATACCTCAGGGATCACCGTGGATACCACAGCCCCACTCTAGCGCTGTTCAACACCGAGTCAAGCGCAAACACCGCATCCCCCATTGAACTTTTCGATTCATTCCAGCAACCGGTCCATCCATCGCCACAACCTCCCCTCTTCTCGCAAATCCTCCTTGTAATCTCCCCGCCCCTCCGCTATATCTCCCCCATACCTCGCAGTTGGTGTCGTATCAGAAAAATCTGAACTAGCGTTCCCGCCAGGGGAAACGTTTCCGCTCGCTGCCATCTCGGCACGCGACGACAACGTTTCCGGAGAGACCTCGCGGGCCACGCACGGGTCCACATTGAAGCTCAACTCGCTCGGCAAGCCACGCTTGCCTTGTTCGCCAGCGTTCTGTTGTGTCGTCACATCGCTAGCGCTCCTTCTACTCGTCGCGATCCCCGCCGCGACGCAGACGCAGACGCAACCGCCAACGCCGACGCAAACTGCATCCGCCGCTGCAAACGCGCCCGAATTCTCCGACGTCACCGCCGCCGCCGGCATCCACTTCACCCACTTCAAAGGCAACGACGGCGTCTCCATCAACCTCGAAGAATTCGGCCCCGGCGTCTGCGTCTCCGACTTCGACAAAGACGGCTGGCAGGACATCTACTTCGTCAACGGCCGCGACCGCTACAATCGCGGAATCTCGGTCAAGAACGCGCTCTATCGCAACAACGGCAACGGTACCTTCACCGACGTCACCGACTCCGCCGGCGTCCCCGGCACAAACTACGGCCTCGGCTGCGTCTGGGGCGATTACGATAACGACGGCTTCCCCGATCTCTTCGTCACGCAATTCGGCGCCAACGTCCTCTATCACAACAATGGTGACGGCACCTTCACCGACGTCACCACGAAAGCTGGCGTCGCCGGCCTCGAATCCGGCACATTCCACTCAGGCGCCGTTTTTTTCGACTACGATCGCGACGGCAAGCTCGATCTTTACGTCGGCAGCTACGTCAATCTCGGTCCAAAAGCGCAACGTTACTGCGACATCGGCGGCGTGAAATCCAGTTGCGCTCCCGCTGTCTACCACGGAAGTCCCAACGCGCTCTATCACAACAACGGCAACGGCACTTTCACCAACGTCACCGCATCCGCGAAAATCCTCCAGCCCGATGGCAAAAATCTCTCCGTCGGCGCTTTCGATTGGGACAACGACGGCTGGCCCGATCTCTTCGTCGCCAACGATGGCCAGCCCGCGTATCTCTACCAAAATCTCCACAACGGCAAATTTCGCGAAATGGCCGAGACCGCGGGCATGGCCTACAACACTCACGGTCAGATGATGGCCTCGATGTGCATTTCCCTCGGCGATTTCAACAATGACGGCTGGCTCGACCTCTACATCTCCGACTTCCAGAAAAACTCAGACCACGTCTGGCGCAACTCCGGCAAAGGCTATTTCGACGAAATCAGCGACGAAGCAGGCATCACTCTAGCCACAAAAGAAGTGCTCAGCTTCGGCGGTGGGTTTCTCGACTACGACAACGATGGCTGGCTCGATATCTTCATCGGCAACGGCCACGTCTACCCGGAAATCGAGCAGGTCTCCACCGACACGCTCTACAAGCAGCACAATTCCCTCTTCCACAACGAAGCCAACAGCAAATTCACGGACGCAACCATACCCGGCGGCTTAACCGCCGTTCCCACGCGCGCCGCGCGTGGCGTCGCCTTCGCTGATTTCGACAACGACGGTTACGTCGACGTCCTCGTCGCCAACAACGGAGATCCGCCCACGCTTCTGCGCAACAACGCGCTCCACAAAAACCATTTCGTGAATTTCAAATTGGTGGGAACAAAGTCGAATCGCGACGCTCTCGGCGCCAGAATCAAACTCACCGCCGGCGGAATTACTCAAATCCGCGAAATCGCCGGCGGCGGCAGCTACTTATCCCAAAGCGATCTTCGCGCCAATTTCGGCCTCTCCGGCGCGACCGTCATCTCCACCGTCGAGGTCACCTGGCCCAGCGGCACCCACCAGACATTCCAGAACGTCGAAGCGAACCGCTTCTATCAGATCGACGAAGGGCGTACGCAAATGTCCCAGCAGCCCATAAAGAGGTCGCAGCCGTCGGAGCCTCTGGAGAAGGTGGCAAAACCGAACTCTCTAGCTCTGGTTGAAGTAAACCCACACTGAGAACTACACAGAACTCCCTATCCTCTAAATCTCGCCGTTCGGCTAATATTCGCAGCACTCAATTTCGACCACGTCCAACGCGTGCCGATTCGACTCTAAGCAATTCGAGGAGATCCCAATGCCCGTAGTCACAACGACGAATTCGAACAGATCCCACCGCACGCGAAACATGGCCGCTCTAATTTCCCTCGCAGCTGCAGCCGCATTCGCATTCGCCGCTCGCGCCCAAGACCCCGCAATGACGCCCGACAAGCGCCTCGAGAATTCCACCGCCTCTATCGAAGAAGTGATGAACGCGCCTGACAAGGGCATCCCTCGCAGTCTCTACAACAAAGCCCGCTGCGTCGTCATCATTCCCGACGTTTTGAAGGCCGCCTTCATCGTGGGCGGCAAATACGGACGCGGCTACGTCTCATGCCGCCGCGGCACCACCGGACGTTTTGGAACACCCGCAGCCATCCGCATCGAGGGCGGTAGCTACGGTCTCCAGATCGGCGGCTCCTCCACCGACGTCTACATGCTCATCATGAATGAGAGCGGCATGAGGAAATTGCTCTCCGACAAATTCACCATCGGCGGCGAAGCCGAAGCCACCGCCGGTCCCGTGGGTCGCGACACCAGCGCCAATACCGACATCCTGCTCCACACCGAAATTCTCTCTTGGTCTCGTTCGCGCGGCCTTTTTGCCGGAGTCTCTCTCCAAGGTTCAACCCTTCGCCCCGACAACAGCGAAAACGAAAAACTCTACGGCCAAAAAATCTCAAACCGCCGGATTCTTTCCGGTGAGGCCCCAACGCCTCCCGCAGCTAAGCCCCTCGTCGCTGAATTGAATCGCTACCGCAGAGGCACCGGCGCCGACGTCGAAGCTTCTCTCACCAAGAAGTCGCGCGTCACGCTCAACGACCTCCATTTCGAAACCAACAAAGCCGACATCACTCCGGACTCCGAAACCGCTCTCAACACCGTACTGGCTTCGCTGAAAAACAATCCGGACTGGAAACTCCGCGTCGAAGGCTTCACCGACAACCTCGGTGGAAAAGAAGCCAACGAAAAGCTCTCCGCCGACCGCGCCGAAGCCGTTGCCACTTGGCTCGCCGACCACGGCATCGACCGCAGCCGCCTCAGCTCGAAAGGCTACGGCGAATCTCGCCCGATAGCCTCGAACGCCAGCGAGAACGGCCGCGCCAAAAACCGCCGCGTCGAACTCGTCCGCCTCTAGTTCCATCGAGGACAACAAATACGCCACCCTGTACCCGCGATCGCCTCCCAGATCGCGGGGTTTAGATGCCACGCGACCCAAACCACAACGACATCCTCATCCTCGATGAGGCACGCGCGTTCCATATTCGGAAATCGAACCCGCGATCGTTTCCCAGATAGCTCGGGTTAGATGCCAAACAACCCAAATCTCAACGACAACCCATTCACGCGAAAAGACTTGTACGCAATCTCGAATGCCCATTCGAATGACAACTCAACAAATGGTATTGACATAGTACACATTTCGTGCTACTATCTACAATGACCGCCCACCCACCCTTTCGAATCCCTTCTGCCCTCTTTCTTAATCCCGTCCTTTCAACAACTTCCACACTCCCATTTTTGGAAGGCTGCAACCCCCTCATTCCAAGCACCTTACACACTCTTCCCAAAACATGGTGGGGTACACCCTCAAAAGCGAACCCAAAGCGAAGCCCCTCGCTCCCATCATCGAATTCCCCGAATTTCCTGAGCCTGGCGCCGCCGTCATCTCCCCTCAACCCTCTCCCCTCCCGCATCTGCTATCCTCACGCCGCGCAAAACCCTGGAAACAATTCGCTCCACCGCGCATCTGAACTCCTGAACGACAACGAAACCTCAAGGGAGACGCAAGTGGCCAATCGGCTCGAAGGAAAAGTGGCGGCAATTACCGGCGGCGACCAAGGCATCGGCCGCGCCATCGTCGAGCGCTTCGCGAACGAAGGCGCCGACATCGCTCTCTGCTATCGCTCCAACAAAGCCGGCGCCGACGAAGTCGTCGCCCTCGTGCAAAAGCTCGGCCGCAAAGCGGCCACATTCCAGGCCGACGTCGGCAAAGTCGATCAGGGACAGAAATTCATCACCGACGCCGTCGCCGCGCTCGGCCGCATCGACATTCTCGTCAACAACGCCGGCCTCGAACGCCGCGCCGATTTCTGGGACGTCACCGAAGCCGATTACGATCTTGTCCTCGACGTCAATCTCAAAGGCCCGTTCTTCGTCACCCAAGCCTTCGTCAATCACCGTCGCCAAGCCAAAGCCGGCGGAAAAGTCATCAACATCAGCTCCGTCCACGAAGAACTTCCCTTCCCGCACTTCACTTCGTACTGCGCCAGCAAGGGCGGCATCAAAATGTTCACGCGCAATCTTTCCATCGAACTCGCGCCTCTCGGCATCACCATCAACAACATCGCCCCCGGCGCCATCGAAACACCCATCAACAAAAATTTGCTCAACGATCCCGCAAAATTAAAGCCGCTACTCGAAAATATTCCGTTGAATCGTCTCGGCAAGCCCGAAGACGTAGCCGGCATCGCCGCATTTCTAGCCTCAACCGACTCCGACTACATGACCGGCACCACCGTAGTCGTAGACGGCGGCCTAACCTGGGACTACGAAGAACAATGAGTCGAGTGAAATCATCCCTACTAAAATACCGATGTCATCCTGAGCAAAGCGAAGGATCTCAGAAGTAAGCCACAGCAACAAAGCAGCCGCCGTTAGAACGCAACTGAGGACACTCAATGCCGCAAGCATCGAACAAGCCCATCAAACTCGTAATCGCCGACGTCGACGGCACTCTCGTCACCCACGACAAAATCCTCACGCAACGCGCCATCGACTCCGTATTCAAAATGCGCGACGCCGGAATCAAATTCGCCGTCACCAGCGGTCGCCCGCCAAAAGGCATGGCGATGCTCATCGACCCGCTGAAGCTCGACGAACCGCTCGCCGCGTTCAACGGTGGCGTCGTCATCAATCCCGATCTGAAAACCGTGCTCCAACAAAACGTGCTGCCTCCCGACGTCGTGAAAAAAGTCGTGAAGCTGATCCTCGATCACAAACTCGACGCCTGGATTTACACCGACAAAGACTGGTTCGTCCGCGACGTCAAAGCCGCGCACGTCGCCCGCGAACAATGGACCGTAAAGTTTGAGCCAGTTGTCACCGACAAACTCGAATCCATCGTCGACAAAGTCGCGAAAGTCGTCGGCGTCAGCGACGATCTCGAAGGCGTCGCCAGATGCGAGAAAGACGTGCAGCAGGCCTGCGGCGACAGCGTCTCGGCCGCCCGCTCGCAACCGTACTATCTCGACGTCACCCACCCAAAAGCCAACAAAGGCGAAGTCGTAAAAATATTCTCGGAATTGCTGAAAATCGCGCCCGATGAAATCGCCACCATCGGTGACCAGCCAAACGATGTCCTCATGTTCGTGAAAGGCGGCGTCAGCATCGCCATGGGCCAGTCCAGTCCCGAAGTCCAAAAATCCGCCACCTACGTCACTACTTCGAGCGAAGACGAAGGCTTCGCCAACGCGATGGAGAAGTACATCCTCCAGCACCACGCCGCTGGCTCGTAAATCCCGCGCCGCCCACAACCGTGCTCCCCGGCACGACGTTGTAGGGGCGGGGTTCACTCCGCCCAACGCCGAGGCGTATACACGAAAGCTCTTCGCCGTCCGATGCCAATCGCAAAATTTTGAAAGGAAGACCTACCGCCGAAAGGAAATTCTAAAAACTACGCCCGCGCCAACGTCGTCGCCCGCGCCGCGCGCAAAAGCTCCGCCGCATTCTGCTTGGGGTCGCCGTGACCAAACACCGCGTTCCCCGCGACGAGCAAATCCGCTCCGGCCCGCACGACTTCGCCGACTGTGACCATGTCGACGCCGCCGTCGACCTCGATGCGATACGAAAGCCCGCGCTTCTCGCGAATCCGCGCTAGCGATTCGATTTTCCGCAGCGAGTTCGGAATAAATTGCTGCGCGCCAAATCCCGGATTCACCGACATCACCAGCACGTGATGCACGATGTCGAGCACTTCATCCAGCATCGCGACCGGAGTCGCAGGATTGATCACCACGCCAGGCTTGCATCCATGCGAAGCGATCAAATGCAAAGTGCGATCGAGATGCACGCACGCTTCCTGATGCACCGAAATCCACGTTGCGCCGGCTTCGGCGAACGCCGGAATAAAATCGTCGGGATTCTCGATCATCAGGTGGCAATCGAACGGAACGTTCGGAATCGCTTTGCGCAGCGACTTCACCACCGGCGGGCCGATCGTGATGTTCGGCACAAAGTGGCCGTCCATGATGTCGACATGTAGCACGGTGCCACCGCCGTCGATCGCGGCTTTTGCTTGCTCACCAAGGCGGGAAAAATCCGCGGAAAGAATCGATGGTGCCAGTTCGATTTGCACGCTGCTCCTCGTTAATACGGCCAGTATACGCGCAGTCGCCGACAGCCCGCCAAAAATGTGCCGGGCTTTGTCACTGAACGAGCTGTCGATCAAACCCTGCGTCGAGTTTCGGTGCGATTCCGCGACTCCCACCTGCCGTCAAATTCGCGACGACTATGCCGTTGGAGATGCGGATTGGAAAGTGTGAGATGACTACGAAGGCCAGGGCAGCGTGCGACGCTGATCGCTGCTGGCGCGGCAAAGTTCGAGCGCGCGCACCACGTCGAGTGCCCATGGCAAGCTCACGAACGGTTGCGCTTTGCCTTCGAGCACGTCGCGAACATTCGCATAGAAATCGCGATAGTCGCCGGTGCCCGACGGAATGCTGCGCTGCGTTGTGTTCGTGCCGTCCGACAGAGTTAACACGCCCCAATTTTCTATGGGCTCCGCGCCCCACGGGCCGACCTTAGGGATTTTGTCGAAACGCAGATTGTTTTCCTGCGGATCGACCGTTTGCTTTACGAATGCGCCCTTCGTGCCGAACAGCAAAAATCGCGGACGCTGCGTCGCTGCAAGAATATTAGAGCTGAGGACGGCGCGCAGGCTGTTCGGGTAGTGAAACATGATGTCAAACGCATCGTCCGCGAGTCCGCCTTGCCGCTCAACGCGCACGTCGGCGGTCACGGCTTCGGGTTTGCCGAAAAGCACCATCGCGTGATCGATCACGTGCGGACCGATATCGAAAAGGATCCCAGCGCCGGGGGCAGCTTTTTCGCGCCATGCGTTCGGTTTGAAATTCGGGCGAAAGCGATCATAGTTCGTCTCGAAACGCACGACGCGGCCAAGTGTTCCTGCGCCGACGAGTTCGCGAATCGCCTGAAAATCGCCGTCGTAGCGGCGATTCTGATACACGGTCAAAAATTGGCCGGACTGTTCAGCGAACTGCACGAGGTCGACCGCTTCGGCGTAAGACGTGGTGAAGGGTTTATCGACGACGACATTGTGTCCAGAAGCGAGCGCCGCGCGCGCAAAAGGAGCATGCGTTTCGTTCGGACTCGCGATCACGATGAGCTGAATATCCGGCAACGCGAGAAGTTCATCGAGCGAGCGCACGATTTTCGCATCAGGATATGCCGCGGCAGCTTCGTCGCCCTTGCGCTGAAGAATCGCGGCGAGCCGCATCCCCGGCACGCGAGAAATCACCTGAGCGTGGAACGCACGCCCGGCAAGACCGAACCCAATGAGTCCAACATTGATCATGACGAAAGATTATAGAGGTGATTCTGTCGCCGCTGCCGGGAAATGGCTTCTATCCCAGAACGCGTTGCTACTTCAAAATGAATTGCTGCCTCAGAATGAATCGCGGACGTTTCGCAGTGAGATACGAAATCGCGGCGAGCGATTTCGACAGTTCTTAAATTTCGGAGAGTGATGGCCACTTCGGCGACGGTTTCAGCGGCGGAGATAAAGCGCAGGCACGTTCGCCTTATCGCTTTGCTTTCCGCCGGATTTATTTTGACGGGATTCCCGACGATCATCGCAGGGCCGATCCTGCCCACATTTATTTCGCGATGGAACCTGACCGACTCCCAAGCGGGATTGTTTTTCACCGTGCAGTTTGCCGCTTCGCTCGCTGCCGTCTGGATTACGACAGGCCTCACCGCGTGGCGCGGCTACCGGCCGGGACTTGTGATCGGATACATATTGACCGGGGTCGGCCTCGCGATGCTCAATGCGCCGACGCACGGGATCGCGCTGGTTGCGGTTGCGTTTTACGGAATGGGCTACGGTCTCGTGGTGCCTCCGACGAATCTTGCCGGGGCCGAAGCGGGCGGCGCTGGCGTTGTGAGTCTGCTGAATTTTGCCTGGGGCATCGGCGCCGTGGCGTGCGCGCCGTCGTTGAGCGTCTCGCTCCGCCATCATTCGTTGACAACATTTTTGTGGATCCTTGCGATTGTCGCGTTCGCGTTGGCCGCGTGCTTTTTATTCGTGGCTCTGCCGGCTCGCAAATATGAGGATGTGGTTGTTGCTGGAAAGCCTGGCGTCACGATTCCGTCTGTCGGAATCACTGTCGTCGTTGCCGCGATATTTTTTCTGTACGTCGGGAGCGAAGCAAGCATCGGCGGGTGGGCCGCCGAGCACGTGAAGCGGCTTTTGGGTCACGCGACCGCGCTTTCGACGATGACGCCGCTGTTTTTCTACGTTGGGCTGATGGTCGGCCGCGGTTTCGCGTCATTGCTGCTACATCACATCGGTTCACTGCGATTCATCATCACGGCGTTTACGCTGGCCGTCGTCGGCATAGGGATCGTGATCGTCTCGCGCAACACGCAACTAGCGATCGCGGGATTCACGATCGCGGGGCTGGGGTGCGCGACGATCTATCCCATCTATATCTCGTGGTTTTCGCATTGGTACGGGCCGGCTGCGCGGCGTCTCGGCGGCGTTGTCTTCTCGATGGCGTCGTTGGGCGGCTCGGCTATGCCGTGGCTCGTCGGATTCGTGTCCACAAAAGCGAACAGCCTGTCGATCGGATTTTTGGTGCCGCTCGCGGGAATTTTCGTGATGGCGGTCTGCGTGACCTTTTTGCGCAAAAGAGCCTTGCCGATGTTGTGAGCGCTGACAGGCGAACGGATGAAGCGCAGTCGTGTTGAAGCCGGGCGGAGCAGAGCCCCGCCCCTACAAAAAATAGCCGGTGCGGGACTGATCGTGGCTACGTCGAGGCGCGGCGTTGGGAAACGGCGTAAAGGGTAAGGTATCCTTTGCGCGTGACGAAAACAGCCACAGAGCGGGGCGGAACGCGGCACGCGGAGCCCCAGCGGTCGCCGACGCGGGCGCTGCTGTTTGGGCTGATCATTACGCTGGCTGCGGTGGTGGCGTATTCGGCGTACATCACGGTGCAAATTTCCGGGCTGCGGAAGCTGCAAAGCGAGATGGTCGACCGGAATCGGCGGGACTCGCTGCAATTGCTCCGACTACAAAACGATTTGAATTCGGTGGCGCTGGCGATGCGCGACATGCTCGATTCGAGCGAACCGTATCCGATGAGCGCATGGTCGGCGCAATTTGCGCGCCTGCGGGGAGACATCGACGCGGCGCTCATCGTCGAAGAGCAGAACGCGTCTTCGCAACGCACCGAAGAGCAGCGCGATTATTTGCGCCACCAGCTGACGCAATTCTGGGACGCAATGGATCGCATGTTCGCCCTTGCCGGCAATGGCAAGGAAGCGGAAGCGAAAGAGCAGATTCGGCTGTCTCTTCAAGCGCGCGAAGCGGCGCTCAGCACCGCGGTCTCGCGATTGCTCGTGGAAAACAACGAAGGCGAGCAACGCGCGGCATCGCAGATCGACGAGATTTATACGCGCGTGCAGCGGCAGGTTTATCTTTTCTTTGCAGCAACGCTCGTGGCAATCGTGCTTACGAGCCTTTATTTGATCCGCACGAATCGCGAAATATTCGCGCGATTGGCGACGCTTTCCGAGCAACGCAGCGAACTCGCGCAGAAATTAATTTCGACGCAGGAATCGACGCTGCGTCACATTTCGCGCGAATTACACGATGAATTCGGACAGGTGCTTACTGCGATTGGCTCGTTGTTGGGTCGTCTGGGAAATCAGGCGCCGGAAGGCTCACCGCTGCGCGCCGATTTGCAGGAAGTGCGCGAAATCGCGCAATCGACGCTAGACAATATTCGCGGGCTCTCGCAAGCGCTGCATCCAGTGCTGCTGGAAGAACAAGGACTTGCGAACACGTTAGACTGGTACATCCCGACGGCATCGCATCAAATGGGGCTTTCGCTGCATTATGAAAAGTCGGGAGCGGTGTTCCCGGTCGAGACAGTCGCGGGCGTGCAGATTTACCGCGTGTTGCAGGAAGCACTAAACAATGTGAGCCGGCATTCGGGCGAGCGCGAGGCGTGGGTGCGATTGAAGTTTTCGGGCGGCGAACTTGGGCTCGACGTTGAAGATCATGGCAAAGGCTTTTCAAGCAATGGCAACCCGGCGCAAAGTTCGCAGCGTTCATCACAAGGAATCGGTCTGGTTGGCATGCGCGAGCGCGCGGAATTGATCGGCGGAACTTTGGAATTATTGAAGCCGAATGAAGGGGGAACGCTGGTGCGATTGACGGTACCACGTGAGCGGGCAGAGGCAGCGCATGGCGGATAAGATCACGGTCTTGTTGGTGGACGATCACGCGCTGGTGCGCAAAGGTTTTCGCCGGATGCTGGAAGACGATCCGACGATCGCCGTTGTCGGTGAAGCGAGCGACGGAAATGATGCAGTGCGGCTCGCGCTCGAACTCAAGCCGCACGTCACCGTGATGGATTGCGCGCTGCCAGGTATCAGCGGCATCGAAGCGTCGCGTCAGATTCGCGGGAAATGGGCGGAGGCAGCGATCCTGATGTTGAGCATGCATTCCGAGGACACGCTGATTCGTCAAGCGCTTGAAGCCGGCGCGCGCGGCTATATTTTAAAAAACGCGATGGATCTCGATCTAATAAAGGCCGTAAAAAGCGTTGCGGAAGGTAAGACCGTCCTCGATCCACAGCTCGTGAAGCCGGAAGCGCTAAAAGGCGAGCGCGAATCGGGACTCACCACGCGTGAACTCGAAATTTTGCAGCATATCGTCGGCGGAAAATCGAACAAGGAAATCGCGGCGGATCTGGGACTGAGCGCGAATACCGTCGCGGTGCACCGCGCGAATATTATGGACGCGCTTGGCATCCACAAAACCGCGGAACTCGTGGTTTACGCGATTCGGAACGGCTTGGTTACTTTGCCGTGAGACGGCGGGATTTTCTCGGCGGCGCGGCCGGCGTTGGATTCGTAGCGGGTCTCGGCTCGATACTTTCCCCGATTGACGCGTTCGCTTTTCCGACAGCAACAACACCCGGGTTCCAGCTTGTCGACGTCACTTCGCAGGCTGGCATCCACTTTCAACACAACAGCGGCGCGTATGGCGGCAAACTGCTCCCCGAAACGCTCGGCTCCGGCTGCGCGTTTCTCGACTACGACGCTGACGGCTGGCAGGACATCTTGTTGGTGAACGCGATGGACTGGCCTGGGCACAAGCAGCAACGCACCACGCTGCGCCTGTATCACAACAATCGCAATGGCACCTTCACCGACATCACAAAAAGCGCCGGGCTCGACATCGAAATGTACGGCATGGGCGTGGCCGTCGGCGACTACAACAACGACGGCTTTCCCGACATTCTCATCACCTGCGTCGGGCAAAATCGTCTTTTCCGCAACACCGGCAAAGGCACGTTCGTCGATGTCACGAAAGCCGCGAGACTCGCGGGTCGCTCGGCCTTCAGCACGTCGGCGATCTGGTTCGACTACGATCGCGACGGACTCCTCGATCTCTTCGTCTGCAATTACGTGCGGTGGTCGCCCGAGCATGATGTGTTTTGCAGCCTCGACGCGACGCACAAATCGTATTGCACGCCGGAAGCGTATCGCGGCGACACAAGCTGGCTGTTTCACAATCGCGGCGACGGCACATTCGAAGACGTCACCGCGAGCAGCGGCATTTTCGACAGCAGCTCAAAATCGCTCGGCGTGGCGATGCTCGATTTCGACGGCGACGGCTGGCCTGACCTGCTCGTCGCAAACGACACGCAGCCAAACAAGTTGTATCGCAATCTCGGCAACGGGAAATTCAAAGACGTCGCGGTCGAAGCGGGACTCGCTTTCAGCGCCGATGGCAAAGCGCGCGCCGGAATGGGCGTCGACGTCGGAGATTTCGAGAATTCGGGCCGCGCGGGAATCGCCATCACGAATTTCGACAACGAGATGATCGGTTTGTATCGCGCGTCGCGTACCGGCGTGTACGACGACATCGCGACGGCGTCGGGAGTGGGCGTCGCGTCGCGCAATTCGCTCGGATTCGGCTGCACGTTCGTCGACGCAGATCTCGATGGGCTGCTTGATCTCGTCGTCGCAAACGGGCACATCGACGAGACCGTGCGCAACATTCGCGGCAACGTCGGTTACGCGCAGGCGCCGCAATTATTTCTGAATAGCGGCAACGGAAAATTTCACGACGTGGCGAGCGAAGTCGGCGGCGGTTTTAACATGCCCAAGGTTGGGCGAGGACTCGCGTACGGAGACTTCGACAACGACGGCGACGCGGATTTATTGATGACGACCAACAACGGTCCGGCGTACTTGTATCGCAACGATGAAACAGCGGGAAATCGCAGCTTACGTTTGCGCCTCATCGGCACAAAATCAAATCGCGATGCTGTCGGCGCCACAGTTCACGTGACCTGCGAAGGCGTGACGCAGTCACGCGTCGTCCGCGGAGGCTCGAGCTATCTCTCGCAATCCGAGCTGCCGCTCACGTTCGGCGTAGGCAAACGCGATCGAGTCGATCGAGTCGTCATTGATTGGCCCAGCGGCAAGACCGAGGAGTTCAAATCGATCGCAACCGGCAAGCGCCTGCAATGCACTGAAGGCAAAGGCCTTAACGAAGAGCGCTGACCTAGTTCTTTTACATTATTGTCAGCGAATTCGGGTTTCTCTATAAAGGGGTCAACGCACAGCGCTTCCAGAGGAACGACCCCCGGAAGCACCCCAAGACAGCTTGCGGCCGGATGCACACCCATCCGGCCGCTGATTTTTTAGGGCGACATTTTTCGATTGACGCGGCAGCGTGTAGAATTTTTTCGCAGTGCGCGGATGAGCTTTTAGTAATGCTTATGGCTGAGATCCTTCGACTACCCTCGTCGGGTAGCCTCAGGATGACAACGCGTGGTGGTTGGGCAAAATGCGTGGTGGTTAGGCTCGATGCGAGGTAGTTGGGCTGAGTGCGTGGGAGTCAGGGACGGGGAGGCGCAATGACCTGGATCAAGACGGTCGGCATGGACGAAGACGAGCGCGTCAAGAAAGCGATGATGGATCAGCGCGCTCTTTACCCGGAGGAATATTTCACTCCGGTGCCGAGCGTCGATCGCGGGCCGAAAGAAAGCATCACCGCTTCGCACTCGCTGATTCCCGACGCGATGTTTCATTCCTTCAGCGCGTTTGGCGCGATGATGGCGCCCGATTTGCCGCTGCAGCGCCGCCAGCACGAAATGATCGCCACAATGGTGTCGGTCACAAACAAGTGCCACTATTGAATCGAGTCACACGCAGAGTTTCTGCGTAGGGTGACGTTGGATGATGCACTGATCGAGGCGCTGCGAGCCGACTATCGCACCGCTCCGATCACCGAGCAGGAACGCGTGATGTGCGATTACGTTGTGAAGCTGACGAAGGACGCGACGAAATGTTCGCCTGCCGATCACGACGGTTTGCGCGCGGTGGGATTTGACGATCGCGGAATTTTGCAGATCACGCTGATTGCTTCCTGGTTCAACTACATCAATCGTGTCGCGGACGCGCTCGGCGTGGGCCGCTAGTAAACCAAACAACAACATCGTCGAAAAGATACACGCTGGATTTCCCGGCGCGAGGCTGGAATACTTACGGCACTGCGGTCGGTCCGGTTCCAGCGTGCACCAGGGAGCACTCGAGCGGCGAGGTGTGGTTTGCCTTTCGCTGGACGCGCTCGTACGCTGCCGCCAAGCCGAAGCGTACAAAATCGTTATTTTAGTGTAAAATTCGACAGTTTCTTTGCCGCGTGCCGCCTGTCTCGAACGTATCGAATCGGCTCTGCGCGGCAGCTCAAGGTGCCCTCAGAAATGCATGATCACCTGATCGTTGGCGTGGACATCGGCGGAACGAAGGTTGCCGCCGGGCTCGTCGATCACGCCGGCAAAATTCAGGCTCAGAGCCGCACTGCAATGGTGCCGACCGACGCTGCGCGAGGATTGGCCGCGGTGTCTGCTGCGATTGACGAATTGCGTTCGCGTTCTGGCAACGGGCATCAGCCGCACGCCATCGGCATCTGCGCGCCCGGCCCGTTGAATCCGACGACGGGGATGGTGATCAATCCGCCGAACTTGCCGGCGTGGCACAACTTCCCGCTCGCGGCAGAAATTCGGAAGCTGTACCCGAACGCACAAGTAAAAATCGATAATGACGCCAACGCGGCGGCGCTCGCGGAAGCGAAATGGGGCGCGGGGCGAAATTATCGGAACGTATTTTACGCGACGATTGGCACAGGCATCGGCACGGGCGTTGTGATCGACGGTCACGTTTTTCACGGACGCACCGGTTTGGCGACCGAAGGCGGGCACGTCGGGATCGATCCGAAGGGGCCGCGTTGCGCGTGCGGGAAACGCGGTTGCATCGAAGTGCTGGCGGCGGGGCCGGCGATCGCGCGGCGCGCTCGCGAAAAATTGGCGCAGGCGCAGGCTGGAACAAAATCCGTGCTCCTCGAAATGGCGGGCGGCTGTGCTGACGCCGTCACGAGCGAAATGGTCGCCAAAGCTTACGGCGCGGACGACGCCATCGCCAAAGAAGTGATGAAAGAAACGCTCGACCTGCTCGCGTATTGGCTCGGCAACGTGATCGATCTGATCGAGCCTGATGTCATCGTCATCGGCGGTGGCGTCTCATCGATGCTCGCGCCGTTTCTCGACGAGATCCGGGCGCGCTGGGTCGGCGCCTGCTTGAATCCCTACCCTCAAGATACCCCGCTGGTGCTCGCGCACTATAAAGAAGACGCCGGTATTGCGGGCGCGGCCTCTCTTTGTGATACAAATTGACGTTCCCAGCATTCACCACGAGGTGATGGATGGCGCAAACCACCGTAAGCTCCACGTCTGTGAGCGGTTCGGGTGACTCCACGCAAGACTATCGCCGGCCGCTCGCGATGGTCACCACGCTGTTCTTCATGTGGGGCTTTCTCACCAGCCTGAACGACATTCTGATTCCACATCTGAAGACGGTGTTCGACCTGAATTACGCGAAGGCGATGCTGATTCAATTCGCGTTTTTCACGTCGTACTTCGTGTTCTCGCTGCCGTCGGGGAAATTGATCGACGCGGTCGGATATAAAAAGGCGATGGTCGCGGGTTTGTTCACGATGGGCATCGGAGCGCTGTTGTTTTTGCCGGCCGCGAGCGTACCGTCGTTTCCGTTTTTCCTTACTGCGTTGATCGTGCTTGCGGCAGGGATGACGATTTTGCAGGTTTCGGCGAATCCGTATGTCGCCATCCTTGGGCCGGAAAAAACGGCGGCGAGCCGGCTGAATCTCGCGCAAGCGTTTAATTCGCTCGGCACGACGATTGGTCCGAAGCTTGGTGGCATGTTGATCCTGAGCACCGCGCCGCTGGCCGTGGGTGCACTGGCGGCGATGTCCGCGCCGCAGTTGCAGGCGTATCGCATTGGTCAGGCGTCGTCAGTCAAGACGCCCTATCTCATTTTTGCATTGGCGTTGATGGCGCTCGGTGTTGTGATCGCGTTGTTCAAATTGCCCGCTATTGCGAGCGTCGAACAACGTTCGGGAGCAGGCCATGATTCGATTTGGCGTCACACGCACCTCGTTTTGGGCGCGGTTGGAATTTTCGTCTACGTCGGTGCCGAAGTCTCTATCGGCAGCTTTCTCGTGAACTATTTCAGCCAGCCTGATATCGGAAACATTTCGGAGCAGGCCGCGGCAGGGCTGCTCTCTTTCTATTGGGGCGGCGCGATGGTGGGACGCTTTATCGGTTCGGCGCTGCAGCAGAAAATCGCGGCAAACAAAATTCTTGGCGTTTCGGCGATCGTCGCGGCGCTGCTGGTTATTGCATCCATGCTGACGTTTGGCCACGTGGCGATGTGGACGATTATCGCGGTCGGCCTCTTCAACTCGGTGATGTTCCCGACGATTTTCACGCTGGCGATCGAAGGACTCGGACCGTTGACGGGCGACGGCTCAGGCTTGCTGGTGGCGGCGATTGTGGGGGGAGCGATTATTCCCGAACTGCAGGGATTGCTGGCGGATCGAATCGGCATACATCATGCCTTCTTTTTGCCGATCCTTTGCTACATGTACATCGCGTACTACGCGTTCGTCGGCTCGCAGAAGAAACAAGCAGTTCGCGCAGCCTCCTAGAAGCTGCGGCTTAGAGGTCGCGACGGGCGCTCCTAACCGAGCAAGCTCATCGTTGCGTCTTTACTTCGTTGCATCGTTGCTTCAATTTTTTGCGACTTTTCCGTCCGCCACAAGCCTGTCCAGCCACCGCTTCGCCTTCGCCGCATCCGGCCGGTCGCCGTGATTCTTCACGTAGTCGCGCAGCCCCTGCGCCGCCTCGTCATACTTCCCAGTCGCAACAAGGGACTGCGCCACCAGCAACTCGATGTCTGGCGCTTTCCCGTTCGACTTCGCCAGCGCCGCCAGCGCCGTCTTCGCCGCTTCGGGATATTTCTCGAGTTTGAAATACGCCTGCGCCAGCGCGTACTGCGTCTCCCAGTTCGGATCGCCCGCATTCAGCTCCAGCGATTTCTCGAACGCCGGGATCGATTCTTCGTACATGCCCTGATTGCTCAGGGCCATCCCCAGAGCAGCCTGCGCGCGCGCATGTGTCGGATCGATCTGCGTCGCCTTCTCCAAAACCGTTTGCGCGTCGGCAAAATTCCGCAGATTCAAGTCCACGACACCCTGTAGATATAAAACGTCGGGATGCCCCGGCGCAAGATTCATCGCCTCGCCCGAATATTTCTCCGCATCTTTGATTTTTCCGGCGCCTAGCGCTTGCAGTCCCTTGTCGAACGCTTCCTTCGCCTTCGGCGCCAGGACAGGTCCCGCCGGAACGCCGGTCGTTTCGTTCGACTCTGCGGACCGCTTCAAATTGAAGTCAACTTCCGTCTTCAGCGCGACCGGAATCGACACATCTTTCTGCGTGCTGTCGTATCCCGTTGCGGTGACTTGTACGGTGTATTCGCCGGTCGAGTCCAACATAAAAAATACTCGGCCTTTGCGTGTCGTGCCCGTCTGCGTGGGCATTCCCGACCGAAAAATCCGAACCGTCGCTGGCGCCGCGATCTCGGCCCCGCCACTGTCGCGCACCGTCACTGAAATCTCCGGCCGATTTCCGCGGAGCATGTTCTGCTCGGCCGACGAATCCTGCGACAAAGCCAGTCCAGGCGCCGCCAAACCCACGACGGCAACCAAAACACACATAACTGCATTTCGTTGGTGAAAGACTTTCCAGAGTTGCATAACACGCCCCAAAACCACTCCACCCAATGATTTGAAGCCTATTCCCCTGCGACAAATCACGTCAAGGAATACGTTTCCCGCGGGAACACCCGCGCCATCGTTCGATTTTCGCGCGCCCCATCGCTGTGATATTGTCCCTCGGCATTCCCCAGGAGACTCCATGACGAGACTTGGTCTTTCATCCGCTGTCGGCGCCATCCTCTTCACCGCTTTGTTCGCCGCCCTTGGCATTCGCGGCGCCGGCTCCGCGCCCACCGTCAAGATCGACACAGGCAAACTCGAAGGCAAGTCCGACGGCACCATCAACGCGTTCCTCGGCGTCCCCTTCGCCAAGCCGCCCGTCGGCGATCTCCGCTGGAAGCCACCCGTCTCCCCCACCAAATGGAAAGGCACACGCCAAGCCACCGGGTTCGGTTCGCGCTGCATGCAAGGCGCAATCTACGACGACATGATCTTCCGCGACCCCGGCATCAGCGAAGACTGCCTCTACCTCAACGTCTGGACGCCTGCAAAGCTCGACAAGGGCAAATCCAAAGAAAAGCTCCCCGTGATGGTCTGGATCTATGGCGGTGGTTTCGCCGCCGGCGCCACCTCCGAGCCGCGCCAGGACGGCACCAACCTCGCCAAAGAAGGCGTCGTCGTCGTTTCCATGAACTATCGCCTCGGCATCTTCGGATTCTTCGCGCATCCCGAACTCGCCAAGGAAAATAGCCACAACGCCACCGGCAACTACGGCCTGATGGACCAGTCCGCCGCGCTCGAATGGGTCAAGCGCAACATCGCGCAGTTCGGCGGCGATCCCGGCAATGTCACCATCTTCGGCGAAAGCGCCGGCTCATTCTCCGTCAGCGAACAGATGGCCTCGCCCGTCTCGAAAGGCCTCTTCCACAAAGCGATCGGCGAAAGCGGCGGCGCATTTGCCAGCCACGCGCTTCCGATGCACACCAAAGATCAGGCCGCCGAAGAAGGCGCCAAGTTTTCTAAGGAACATTTAAACGCAGACACGCTCGCCGCTCTGCGCGCGCTACCGGCGCAAAAAGTTCTCGATGCCCAGTTGGCCGACAAACATCGATGGTTCTCTCCCAATATCGATGGATACTTTCTTCCCGAATCGCCCGAAGCGATCTTCGCCGCCGGCAAACAGAGCGATGTTCCGCTTTTGGCCGGATGGAATCGCGATGAAGGCGCGGGTGGGCCGACAAAAGACAATTTCGCCGACGCGCTGAAGGCGATCGCAACCAAAGACTTCGCCGCCAAGTCTGATGAGTTTCTGAAACTCTATCCCGCGGATGACGAAAAGCAGGGCAAGCGTTCGCTCGAAGACTACCAGGGCGACAGTTTCATCGCCTTCTCCACCTGGCGCTGGATCGACGCCCAGCTCAAGACCGGTAAATCGCCCGTCTACCGCTATCGCTTCGACATGAACCATCCGAAGGATCCGAAGCGCGGCCCCGAGGAAGCCGGCGCCTACCACTCCGCCGAAATCGAATTCGTCTTCGGCGCGCTCGACTCAGAAACGTGGATCAGCTGGCGCCCCGAAGATCACACGCTCACCGACTTGATGCGCAAATATTGGAGCAACTTCGCCAAGCACGGCGATCCCAATGCTGACGGCCTGCCGAAGTGGCCGCGCTACACCGCCGACACCGGCTACGAAGTGATGCACCTCGACGCCGAACCCAAAGCGCAAAAAGACATGCACCGCGCCCGCTACGAATTCCTCAGCACCTTCTGGGCTAAGTAGCGGCTCAACCCGCAGATCGAATCAACGCAGCAGACAGCACAAGGGCGCGCCGCAAAGCGCGCCCTTCTCATATTCAGACATGGTTTCGTAGTGGGGGACGTTTCCGAACGCAGGTTGTAGGGGCGGGCTTTAGTCCGCCCGCCATCGAAGCGAACCCGACTCGGCCGTCAACTCGCTAACCTCGCTCGCTCAACCGCGCCGTCAATCGACACAACACGCGACAACGCGACGCACACACCAACACTCAAACGGTGTATGCGATGTCAAACGATCAAAGTGGAATCAACAACGCGAAGTCTGCCAGCCACCGAAGCGAAGCGACGCGTCCTCTAATCCCGGTCCGCCGGGATAACTCGCGCGAAAACCGCTCGCTTCCCTACCAAACACGCCTACCAAATGTGAAAGATCGAATGCCCCAACACGTATCCGGCGCCAAACACGCCGATCAACACCACTCCCGACCACAGAATCAGCCCCAGAAATGCCCAGGCCAATTCCTTCTTGTCGTCTCCCGGTCTCACCGGAAGCGCGGTCTTCCTCGACTCGCTTGGAGCGGTCTTTGTTCCTTCTAGGTCCATGAAGTCGACTCTGCGGACGGTTCCAGCGGCTTTTGGTTCTGCACCATTTCGTACGTCTTCTGCAGCAGCTGCTCAAACTCTACGTCGGTAATTGCCCGGTCACTTATATGTGATTCACTTACCGTTGCCATGTGAATTCCTCCCACGCCAGCGTCTGCTCCAGCGGGGTCGAGGAGCAAAACGTCGACCGACTACTTTGCACGCGGGATACCAATCTTTTGCTTCCCCTTCGCCCCTCCAATCCCCTCAAAACAAAGGAAAAATACTTCCCTCGCCCCGTCACTTGTCAAACTTGAGAAATTCGTCTCCGATCAGAGACGACATTTTTGCGACGCGTGCATCCGAAAGGTAGCAGTACCCTGTGCGATTCCGCGCACGCTGACGCTTCTAACATCTCAGGCCGCTACGCGCCGCAAATGTCCCCGCAGCGCCGCCAATCCCGCTTCCAGATTGTCGCGACCGTATCCGATCCGAAACCGATCCGTCGGCGTTGCGCCCAATTCCGACCGGTAAACGCTCGCCGGCAGTAGCAGCACGCCACTCTCTTCCACAAGCCGCCGCGCAAATTCCTCCACGCCATCGCGTCCGATATACCGTGGATACCCTATGCAGCCGCCGTCGGGCAGATACCATTCGAACAAATCTTTGTGTTCCGCAAAGAACGCGTCCAGCATCGGCAAGTTCTTCGCAATCAACGCCCGGTTGCGCGCCAGAATGCGCTCCCGCGCCTTCAGCGCGATCTCCGCCAGCAATTCGCTCGGCGCCGCTCCGCAGATCGACGTGTAGTGCTTCATCCGCTCCATGCGCCCGAGCGCGTCGCGATCGCGGCACGCCACCCAGCCCACGCGAATTCCCGGCAGCCCATACGATTTCGACATCACGCCAAGCGAAATCCCGCGCTCGTACAAATCCGCCACCTGCGGCAACATCATCTCCGGCCGCCGCTCGACGCCGCGGTAGACTTCGTCGCTGAACAGATAAATCCCGCGCTCGCGCGCCATTGCCACCAATGCATCCAGCGTCGCGCGCGAAATCACCTTCCCCGTCGGATTGTGCGGAAAATTAAAAGAGATCACGCGCGTATTCGGCCGAATCGCATCGCGCACCTGGTCGAGATCCAATTCCCAATTGCGCGCAGGATCGAGCGCGATCCCCGTCGTGTCGCAGATGCTCACCGGCACCGACTCCACCGACTGATAATTCGGAATCACAATGATCGCGTGGTCCGCAGGTTTCAGCAGCGCGTGCATCGCCGCAAAAATGCCTTCCTGCGCGCCGACAAACGTCAAAACATCTTCCGGCGCGACGTGCTCGTACGTCGAAGCGATCGCCGCCCGCAGTGACAGCCCGCCCCACGTCTCCGTGTAGCCCAGGTACAGCGAATCCCACGCATCCCGATCAACATCATCCGCAAGCGCCAGCAACTCCGACAGCGTCATCGACTGCATGTCCGAAGCACACAGATGATGCCGCGCCGTAAATTCCCACTTGCTGAAAAACACCTCAAGCTCAAACGGCCGCAATTCCCTCATAATTCGCCTCTTATATGGAGTGCGGCGGCTTGCCGCCGCTTTTGAGGTCGCTCCTCAGCGCCCACATCTCGCGGAGCCTCTCACACCTGACTTGATGCCCTACTTCGGCAACCAAAACGGCTGCTTCGCCGGAACAAACTCAATCTTCACATTCGTCACAAACGTCTGCAGCCACCGCGTGCATTCGTCCATCCCCGCCTGCTCGCTAGGAATATGCCCGATCACAATCAACGCCTTCCGCTTGCCTTCTGTAACCGCGTCGGCAGCGTACTCCACCGTCTCCCATTCGCGCGTCTCGCCGACGAGTAGAACTTCGACGTCGTCGCGCTCAAGCGCTTTTGATTCAGTTACGAACCCGGCCGATCCAGGGCTGAACGCGATCTTCGTTACCTTCATGTCCGGATTACCCACCACGCGCAAAACGCTGCTCCCCAATTCCGTAGCAGTCTGCTGCGCAAGCTTCGCCACCGTCGTTTCCGGCAGCGTAAATCCGTACGGAAAATCCTTACGCTGATATTTTTCCCATCCAAGCACGTGAATCATCCCAGCAAGAATCCCGTCGGGATTCCGCTCATGCCAGTGATCGTGAAAGCGCCATACAACCATGTTGTGCTTCTCGATGAACGCCCGCTTTTCGGTCCACACCAGATCGTTTTGCGCCATTTCTTCCGGCACGTCGAGGTGGTTGTAAAACGTCGGCTCGTGCGTAATCACAAAATTCTCGTGATTCGCCGCAGCCCGCTCCAATACGTCCATCGTCGCCATCATCGTCACCGCAATCCCGGTCACCGGCGTATCCGGATTTCCCGCCTTGAACGTATCCACCGTATCGGCGCTCCAGGGAATCCCAATGTGATCCTGAATCGCCTTCACAACCTGCCGCGCCGTCGGCCCATTCGCCTGCGCAAACGCCGGCGTCGCAGCGAACAGCGAGAGAATCAGCGCAGCAATAGCAACCGGCGCGAAAAGTTTCCCGTGACTACGAAATCGCGGCATGAGTTGTCCTTGGTTCGAGTCTCATCGAGCCTGCACATCATACAGGACCGCGAAGCGCCACCCTGTACCCGCGATCGCTTCCCAGATCGCGGGGTTTAGATCCCAGTGCCACCGACACCACAACGTCGCAGTAGGTTTTTCACCGCGCCACTCCTGCATCGTACTCACCCAATCGTTTTGCGTACGGCCACCACCGACCCGCCACCGGGTGCCGCACCCTAGGTTTCTGAGGGTGCGGGTCGTAACGTGGAACCCCTCTCACCTAATCCGTGCCAGCCGCAGCCCGATCACCCACCATCCCGCCGCCCACTCAATCTCTCAGCGTCTTCGCCAGTTCTTCCACTTCCCGCCGCGTCTCTTCAATCGACCTCGAGCAATCAACCTTGTACGTCGCCAACTTCAGCTTCTCTTCCACCGGCATCTGCGCCGCAATCCGCGACCGCGCTTCCTGCTCCGTCATCCCGCGCCCAGTCAGCCGCTCCATCTGCTGCTCCGGCCTGCACCACGTCACGATCAGCCCATCGAGATTTTTTATATACCCAGCCTCAACCAGCAGCGCCGCCTCGACAAACGCAACCGTGCGATTCCCTTCCCGCTCCCAGTCCGCAAACTGTTTGAGAATCTGCGCTTCAACGCGCGGATGAATAATGGCGTTCAGCCGATCAAGCTTCGCCCGGTCGGCAAAAACAATCTCAGCGATTTTCTTTCGGTCCAGCGTCCCGCTAGGCAGAACAATCTCACGCCCGAATTCGCGAATGGCTTCGTCATACGCCGCCTGCCCCGGATCAAGCAGCCGCCGCGAAATCTCATCGGCGAAAATCACGTCAAAGCCAAGCTCACGCAACATCGCCGCAACGGTACTTTTGCCGCTCGCGATACCGCCCGTCAGACCAATCTTTCGCATCGAGTTTTAACGAGCGCCTGAGCTTGCGCTTTGTGAGCTAGTCGCGCTGCCGGTTTGCTTCTTGCCTCTGCGCAGGCGCGCAGCCTTCACCGTGTTGCTCATCAACATCGTGATCGTCATCGGCCCGACTCCACCCGGCACCGGCGTCAGCGCGCCCGCCACATTGGCCGCATCGGGATGCACATCGCCGACAAGGATCGATCCCTTTTCGCGAAACTTCGCCAGCCGCGCCGGGAAATTCTTCACCAGCCGTTCCGCTTCCGCCGCATCCGTAACTTTATTCGTGCCCACATCGATGACCGTCGCGCCAGGCTTAATCCAATCCGCCGCAACATACCCAGCCTTGCCCATCGCCGCCACGACAATGTCCGCGCGCCGCACAACCTCAGGCAGATCGCGCGTCTTCGAGTGACAAATCGTCACCGTCGCGTTCGCGTGCATCAACAACAGCGCCATCGGCTTGCCCACGATATCGCTGCGGCCAAGAACAACCGCGTTCGCGCCTTCAATCTTGATTTCCCCGCGCCGCAGAATCTCCATGCAGCCCGCCGGTGTGCACGCCACCAATCCCGGACGCCCGCTGACAAGCGCGCCAAGGCTCACCGGATGAAACCCATCCACATCTTTCGCCGGATCAACCGCTTCGAGCACCGCTTTCGTATCGACCTGCGACGGCAGCGGCAACTGAATCAAAATCCCGTCAACGTTATCGTCGGCATTCAGCTTCGCCACGAGATCAAGCATCTCTTCCGTCGTAACCGACGACGGCGGCGTATGCAGCCAACTCGCCATGCCCAACTGTTCGCAAGCCGCGATCTTCGATTTCACGTAAAGCTGCGACGCCGGATTCTCCCCGACGAGCACCGCAGCCAATCCGGGCTTGACTCCCGCCGCGGACAATTCCCGAATGCCGCTCGCGAGGTCCGCGAACACAAGATCCCGAATTTTCGTCCCATCCAGTATCCGTGCCGTCATTCTCGCTCACTCTCCAAACTCCATCCCAAATGCCACCCTGTAGCCGCGATCGCTTCCCAGATCGCGGGGTTTAGATTCAACACCACCGTGAACCGAGCCAGAGCGGCCAGCGCCGGAATCCTGCCGACTGTTTTCTCAATCGCCGCCCACCCGTCAACCACGCGAAGAATATCACACGGGCACGCTGGCATTCCGCAGCCACTCCTCCATCACATCGTGCCCAACCAAACCCGCTTGCTGCATCACCATCTTCCCGCCCGCCATCACCGCGAAATTCGGAATTCCCCGAATCTGAAACCGCGCCGACAGCTGCGGGTTCGCTTCCGTATCGACCTTGAGCACGACCGCCTTACCGGCCATATTCGCCGCAGCCTTCGCGACTTCAGGCGCGGCCATACGACACGGCCCGCACCACGCCGCCCAAAAATCGACCAGCACCGGCACTTTCGCGGTCTGCACGATGTCATCAAACATCGCTTCGTCAACCGCCAAAGGCTCGGCCTGCGGAGGAAGCGCAGCTTTGCAAGCCCCACACTTCCCCGCACTGGCCAAAAACTTCGAAGGAATCCGGTTCTTCTGCCCGCAGCTCGGGCACTCACGAATCACAGCCATCGTAGTGGCACCTCCCTACCAGACTATCCGATGCAGAGGCACATCCCTACGATGCTGAGCGCCAAGCCGCAGACGGGTTAAATCCTCTGCTATCAGTGCAAAGCTGGGTTGTCCGGAGTAAAAACTCCAGTCGGATTGTCTTTCCATATCCACACATGCACTAGCCATGGCGTCTTCGCAACAAAGTGTCCGCCCTTTTCCCGGCACTCGCTTTCGCTCAGCGCATGAGGATTCGCCAGGTTTGGCAACATGCAAATGTTGTCGTGGCGATGCCAGTGTGCCAGCGCTTTCGGAAACGGCGGATTCACTGGTTGCCCATCCGGTCCTTCCGGCGCGTCGAACAAATACCCGACCCCCACCAGCGTGTATCCACCCGGCGCGTCCGCACTCTTGTGATAGAGCAGCATCGGCGGCTTCTCGATCTGAAATTCCTTCGGCTCCATCGTCAATACGAAGTGCGCGCCCATCCCCGGAAATTCATCCCCGAGAATTTGGTATCCGTCCGCTTGAGCGACGCGAACGTCTTGATATTTTTCCGTCGCCTGTTTAGCTCGATCCAATTCGGCCACGGTGTTCTTCAATTCCGTGTAGCTGACCTGTGCCACGGCGGCGTGCGCCGCCATCATGTTTCCCGAATGCGCATGTTCCTGACTGGCATGCGATTGTTTCGCGACGACTCCAAAGGCTGCCGCGACCACGACTGCAAGAGATATTCCGACTGCTCGGCCCGTCCTGTTCATTGCCCTTCCTCCTTGTGCTCCTCACTGGCGTATATTTGGCCCTGCTCCAACTCCGCGAAGTCACGCCAACACAATACGGAGTACTCACTGAACGGTCCCTGAATGTGCCGTTCAGGTGGCGTTCAGATTGGTTCTTGTCTTCTTAATGGAAAGGAGCCCGAACCTTGCGCGTGCTTGTCGCCGAAGACGAGTCATCGCTCGCCAAGCTATTGACCGCCGCGCTTCGCCGCGCCGGATACGCCGTCGACCACGCCGCCGACGGCGAACGTGCCGATCTGCTCGGACACGACGAGCGCTACGACGCCGTCGTTCTCGATTTAGGTCTCCCTAAAGTGGATGGCTTGACGCTGCTCCGTCGCTGGCGCGATGCCGGGCAGACCATGCCTGTCTTGGTGCTCACAGCGCGCGGGAGTTGGCACGAAAAAGTCCAGGGCATCGACGGGGGTGCCGATGACTACATGACCAAGCCTTTTCGCATGGAAGAGTTGTTGGCGCGGTTGCGCGCCCTCATTCGCCGATCCAGCGGGCAGGTCAACCCGGAGCTTCGCTGTGGTCCACTCGTTCTCGATCCGCGCTCTGGGAAAGTAGCTGTCGAAAGCGTGGAAGTGAATTTAACCGGCCACGAATTTCGCGTGCTCTCGTACCTGATGCACCACAGCCGCCGTGTCGTCTCTCAAAGCGAGCTCACCGAACATATCTACTCCCAGGGATTCGACCGCGATTCGAACACGGTGGAAGTGTTTATCGCCCGGCTGCGACGAAAACTTGGCGCAGGCTTCATCGAAACGGTACGGAATCTCGGTTATCGCATGAAGGTCCATCCATGAATTGGAGACACTCTTTTCGCTGGCGCGTCCTTCTCGGTACCGCTCTCTGGACGCTGGGACTGATCCCGCTGATGCACTTCTCGTTCCTCGCCGTACATGGCCAGACGCGTTACATGACCTTCAAAGGGCTGGAGATTGTCCTGGTCTTTTCGACCTTACTCATCCTTGTCGGAGCGTGGCAGTTTCGCGCTGGTCTCTCGCCCTTCAACCGTCTGCGCCAACAAATGCTGAGCCTGCGTGACGGGTCCAACCTCAGGATCGAAGGAAGCTATCCGACCGAAGTCCAGCCACTCGTCAACGATCTCAATGCCCTGCTCGAGCACCGCGAACAAATCGTGCACCGCGCGTTGGCAAAGGCAGGCGATCTCGCGCATGGACTGAAGACGCCGCTCGCCGTGCTCCACCAGGAAGCAGACCGCGCTGAGGCTGCAGGCCAGCACGAAACCGCATCCACGATCACCCAACAGGTTGAGCGCATGAGGCGCCAGGTCGACTACCATCTCGCTCAAGCTCGCGCCGCCGCTCCCGGCAGTGCCCCCAGCGCTTTATGTCCTCTACTGCCTTCGGTGCAAGGCCTGACTCGGACTCTCCTGAGAATCTACGCCGATCGTGGAGTGGCGATTGAGGTTGATATTTCACCCGACCATTCCGTTCGCGGGCAGAGCGAAGACTTGGAAGAAATGCTCGGAAATCTGCTGGACAACGCCTGCAAGTGGGCGAAGTCGCGCGCAAAAATCCAATCCACAAAAGAAGGTGGCGCCGTGCTCATCACTGTGGATGACGATGGCCCAGGCTTGCCTGACTCCATGCGCGAACAAGTCTTGCAGCGTGGCATACGCGCCGACGAAACCTCTCCCGGTTCCGGCCTCGGCCTAGCGATCGTTCGCGACCTCGCCGAACTCTACAACGGCTCGATCGCCCTTACCGATTCTCCGCTAGGCGGCCTGCGCGCCACCCTGCGCCTCCCATCCTGACCGCCAGCGCCGCCCTCTTCCGGTTTGTAGGGGCGGGGTTTACTCCGCCCGGCGCAAACTCGACCTCGCTTCATCCGCGAGTCGTCCCTCGAGTTAGCTGCCCGCAATGACGCAAAAATCCTTCGCGCAAGCCATTCGAACGCTAAAGTACCTATTGACAACGAGTTACAAAAGTGTTATACTCCGCTTCGCGGAGAGAGAAAGCTGGTGGTGTGTCTTTCGCCGCTCCAACTCGAACCCCGGTCGCGCCACCCTCTTACCCATCTTGGCCGGATTTACCCTCCCGCATCCCCTTGATTTCAAATTACTTGCGCACTCCCGTTTTTGGAAGGCTGCAACCCTCTCATTCCCAACAACTTGCGCACTCTTTCAAAAACATACGGGGGTATGCCCCCTGTCCGTCCCAAAACGGAACTCGCCGCCGAAGGTGCCGTTCCTCTCTCTTCTTGCCTTGGCATCTCACTACATCCAAATGTGCCTATACTTGGGTAGTCCGTTTTCGTTCTCACTCGCTTCGGCATCATTCAGGAAGGATCTCTGTCATGAACGCGCGAAATTTACCGGGATTTATTCGGCTGGTGTTGGCGGGCACGATCGTAGTGCTGGCGGCGTATTGGGCGGGCGCGCGATACGGGCAGCATGAGCCGCTAAACGTTGAGGCGGTGCGGCCGAATGCTCCGACTCCCAGCGAGCGAAATACGGAGCCGAGCGGCAGCGGCGAAGCCGGCACGGCGAAGCCGACTGCGGCGAACCTGGCCGCGCGCGATTCGATTCTGACCGACGACGAAAGCATCAACGTGAAGGTGTACCGGGCGGCTTCCCCCGCTGTCGCGAACATCCTCACCAAAGCGACCGAATACGATTTCTTTATGGATCCGGTGCCCGTCGAGGGCGCGGGTTCGGGCTTTGTGATCGACGAACGCGGCTACATCCTGACGAATTTTCACGTGGTGCAAGAAGCACAGACCATCGAAGTCGTGCTCGGCGACAAGACGCGGTATCCGGGGAAATTTATCGGCGCGGATCAGCGCAACGACGTCGCGCTGGTGAAAATCGATCCCAAGGGTAAGCATCTGACGGTGCTGCCGCTTGGGGATTCAGCGCAATTGCAGGTGGGACAAAAGGTATTGGCGATCGGCAATCCATTCGGATTTCAGAGCACGCTCACGACGGGCGTGGTCAGCGCGCTCGGTCGCACCGTGCAAACCTCCCAGACCACGCTGATCGACGAAGCGATTCAGACCGATGCGGCGATCAATCGCGGTAATTCGGGCGGGCCGCTGATCAATTCGCATGGCGAAGTGATCGGAATCAATTCCGCGATTTACACGCCGTCGGGAACGACGGCGGGCATCGGGTTCGCAATTCCGATCAACACAGCGAAACGCATCGCAACCGATCTGATCAACGAAGGCCGCGTGCACCTCGCGTTCATCGGAGTGCAGACGATTCCGGTCGGCGGCAGTTTGGCGCAGGCTTTGGAATTGCCGGTCGATGACGGGCTCTTGGTGGAGAGCGCCGCGAAGGGTGGACCTGCGGCGACGGCTGGAGTCCGCGGCGGAGATCGCGTAGTGATGGCCGGGATGCAGCGGATTGCGATCGGCGGTGACGTGATCGTTGCGATCGACGGCAGCAAGATCGCAAATACCATGGACCTGAGCGTAGTGCTGAATCACAAGCGCCCCGGCGATACCGTCAACGTAACGGTGTATCGCGCCGGGAAGAAAATCGACATTCCCGTGAAGCTCGGCGAGCGGACTGATAACCAGCGCCAGCAGTAGCGGGCGCGCGGTGTAAGCGCGTTTGGTCCATCGCCGGATCTCGAGGTGAGAGGGCATCTCTTGGCCTACACCGTAAAAGCGGCGCAGGGGCGCCGCACTCCATATGGCGCCGCGACTGCGGATGGGTTATCGCCCAAAAGTGGAGGCTCCGCTGACGGATACTCGGGCTTCTTATTCGGGGACTTTTTGGAGGAAGCTGCGGTCTTCGACGAGGATGCAGCGCGACGCATCGGCGGCGGCAACATTCGCGACAGCGTCGGGATCTTTGCCGAGCGCTTCGCGATATTTTTCGTACGCGGTGAGATTGGCGAACCGGATCAGCGCGTAGGCAACGTTGGTCGGACCCGCGAATTTGGTCGGGAGAAAATAGCCGATCAAATCTCCGCCACAGCGCTTGATCGGTTCGGGCCAGCGGCGGGCGTACTGCTCGAAGTCGGCGGTCTTGTGCAGGTCGATGGTGTAGCAGATGCAGAGCGTGATCATGATTTTTTCCTCCCGAACGTAGTTGCTTCTTTCCGAGTTGCGCGCCAAAGGGTAGCTCCAAAATCCGCGGCGACGTTTCATGGCGGCATGAAATGTCGTCGTAATATCGGCGCTACAATCGCCCCATGGAAACGAATACGGCTGCTGCAAGAAAATTAAGAACGAATATAGGTGGCGCGTCGCACGGTAGCGGGTCGCACGGTGTTGCGGCCGTTGGCGAATTATTCGGCGATCCGGCGCGGGCGGCGATCCTCGTGGCGCTGCTCGACGGGCGCGCGCGCACGGCGGGAGAACTGGCGCTGGCTGGAAATATTTCGGCGCAGTCGGCGAGCGGGCATTTGTCGAAATTGACTGCGGGCGGATTGCTGGCGGTGCGGAGTCAGGGCCGGCATCGCTACTACGAACTGGCGAACGCGGACGTGGCGCACGCTTTGGAAGCGGCGGGGTCGCTCGGGATGCGGCGAACGAATGGGGACCGAACGACCGGCAGCGCGGCAAACGGCGGCGAGGCGCGTGTTCCCAATGTGCGGCTGGCGAACTCGGATATTCGCATGGCGCGGTCTTGCTATGACCACTTAGCGGGAGTCGTTGCCGTCGATCTGACGCGGCGGATGGAATCGTCGGGAGCGATTCGCGCTTGCGGGGAATGGGAGTATGAGTTGGGACGCGATGGCGAGAATTTTTTTGGGAAGTTGGGAGTGGACCTTGGCGATGTGCGGCGCGGACGGCGGGCGTTTGCTCGGCGTTGTTTGGATTGGACGGAGCGGAAGCCGCATCTTGCCGGCGCGCTTGGCGCGGCGATGTTTGCGCGGATGGTTGAGATGGGTTGGGTGGCGAAGAAAAAGGATTCGCGCGTCGTGCGCGTCACGCACGTTGGAGAAAAGCGCATCGCAGAATTGGGACGCTGAGAAATCCAAAGGGCGCGGCGGATGCCGCGCCCTTTCGATCGTGATTCGTGAATTGCGAACGAATCCAGCTTATTAAAGCTTGGTCGCATTCATGTAGTTTTCGAGGTAGGTGTAGCCGTTGGGCGCGATTTGTTTATAGAGACTCGGGTCCGAGGTGCTCAGGCCGTTGGCGGATTTCCACTGATCCGGGATGCCGTCGTGGAGCGATTCGGTGCAGGCGCTGCCGCCGGAGACCGAGGGTTGCGACGCGCTGGTGAAGAACGTGCCGGAGGCGCCGTTCTGATACTGGCTGACGATGCGGCTGTCGTTGGAGTCGCGATGACCGACCCAATTGCCGTTGCAATCGACGCCGCGAGAATTGCCGACGGTGCCGAGCATGACGGAGTCGAGATCGCCTTCGTCGTCGGCCTCGATCGGGAACGATTCGCCGCCGATCGGCGAGCCGCGGAACCAGCTTGATGGAACAGACTTGCCGGAATCTCCGTTTTCGCTTCCCTGCGAAGTCATGACGGTCTGATCGCCGTTTGGATTGGACTGGTGAGGTCCGACGTTGCCGCTGAGATAGATCGATGGCGGGCCGGGATTGCTGCCGTCGGGATCGTCGTCGCTCTGCGAATTGTTGAAATCGAATTCGTGGTTGGTGTTCCCGTTGTTGAGATTTCCCGCGACGTAGCGGTTGCCAATGATGTCCATCTTCACGCCGCCTTGCGTCAGCAAAGCGTAGAACTGCCAGTTGTAGACGATGTTGTTGACCCAGCGGCCGCTGCGCGTGTTGTAAAGCGGCAAGCGATGGCCGATGTTCACCAGCATGTTGTGGTGGAAGTCATCGTTGGTGTCGCCGTTGGCGAAGCCGCCGGTGTCATCGGTCATCAAACCGACGACGTGGCCCGCGTTAGGTTCGTAGAAGAGACTCCACTGCAAAACGGTGTTGGTAATCGGCGAGAAGCCAGCGTTGCTGAGCATGACGTAGGCTTTGTCGTCCCACCAGCGGAAGGTGATGTGATCGAAGATCACGTTGTGCTGATTGGTGCCGCTGGCCAGCTCCATGCAGCCTGCGCCAGAGGACGGACCCGGAGAGTGGCCCCCGCCGTTGCCGACGCTGCAAGTGAGGTAGCGAACGATGGTGTCGCTGCCAGCGAAGAAGAAGATCGTGCCTTCGGGCATCTTGTCGCCTTGAATGACGATGCCGCCGCCGGGAGCGGTTTGTCCGGCGATGGTGAGATTGCCAGAGTTTGCGCGCATGGTGCTTTGCGGATGGATGATGCCACCGACGCGGAAGACGCAAGTGCGCGGACCGGAAGCTTGCACGCAAGCGCGGAGCGAACCGGTGCCGGAGTCGTTGGTGTTGGTGACTTCCATCACGACGCCACCGCGGCCGCCGACGGATGCTGCGCCACCACCCTGCGCGCCGGGGAATGCCGCGAGCGAACCGGGAGGCGGCGGATTGGCGGGGGCGGTAACGGTGATTGTTGCAGTTGCGACTTTGGAATTGTCGGCGTTGCTTCTGGCGGTGACTGTATCGGTCGTGGGCGAAGACGGCGCAACGTAAGCGCCGGATGCGCTGATCGTGCCTTTCGCGGCGCTCCATGTGACCGAGGTGTCGGAGACGGTGCCTTTGACGCTGGCGGAGAGAGTGAGTTTGCCGCCGGTCTGGATGGAAGTGGTCGCCGGCGAAATCGAGATCGATGTCACGACCGGAAGGCTGATCGTGACGGATGCCGACGCGGATTTTGATTTGTCGGCGTTACTAGTCGCGGTGACGGTGGTCGTGAGGATGGACGCGCCGGCGGTGAAGAGTCCAGCGGGCGAGATCGCGCCGGAGGACGCGGACCACGTTACGGATTTGTCGGTGACGGTGCCCTGCACGTTGGCGGTGAATTGCTGCGTGGCCAAGGTGAGGATGCTTACAGTCGATGGCGAGACGGAAATTGAAGTGACCGTTGGCGCATTGACGGTGACGGTTGCGGAGGCGGATTTCGTGTTGTCGGCAACGCTGGTTGCGGTGACGGTGACTTTGGCAGCGGTCGCGGGCGCTGTGAGCAAGCCTGCGGCGGAGACTGTGCCGGCGGAGGCGGACCACGTTACGGCTTTGTTTGTGACGGTGCCTTGAACCGCGGCAGTGAATTGTTGCGTCGCGCCGGTGGAGATGCTCGCGGTTGTCGGTGAGATGGAGACCGAGCTTACGGTTGCCGCGGCGATGGTGACGGTGGCGGTCGCCGTCTTTGTGGGATCGGCGAGGCTGGTCACGGTGATTGTTGCGGTTCCTGCGGTCGCGCCGGCAGTGAAGACACCTGCGGAGGTGATGACGCCGGAGGTCGTCGACCAGGCGATCGATTTGTTGGTGACCGTGCCTTGAACCGAGGCGGTGAATTGCTCGGAGGCGCCGGTGAGAATGCTCGCGGTCTTAGGCGAAACGGTGATTGAAGTGACCGTCGGTGCGCTGACAGAGATCGTGGCCGATGCGGACTTCGTGGGATCGGCGACGCTCGTAGCCTTCACGGTTGCTGTGCCAGCGTTCGCGGGCGCGGTGAAGAGTCCGTTGGCGGAGATGGTGCCGCCGGTTGCGGACCAAGTCACGGATTTATTGGCGACAGTGCCCTGAACGGTCGCGGAGAATTGCTGTGTGGCGCCGGTGAGAATGGATGGGGCTGCCGGGGATACGGAAACGGAATTCACAACGGGTGCGGCGACAGTGACGGTCGCGGTGGCGGACTTCGTGGTATCGGCGGCGCTGGTAGCCGTCACAGTAACAGTGCCAGCAGACGACGGAGCGGTGAGCACGCCGGTCGCGGAGATTGTGCCGGCGCTGGCTTTCCAACTTACGGATTTGTTGGCGACAGTGCCCAGCACTGTTGCGCTGAATTGTTGCGTGGCACCGATGAGGATGGAGGGGGTCGCGGGGGATACGGAGACGGAATTCACGACGGGTGCGGCGACAGTGATGGTCGCGGTGGCGGACTTGGTCGTATCGGCGACGCTGGTGGCGGTAACCGTTGCGGTGCCAGCAGTCGAGGACGCCGTGAAGAGACCGGAGTTGCTGATGGTGCCCGAAGAAGTTTTCCAGGTGACGGATTTATTGGTGGTGCCGCCTTGTATGGAGACGGCGAGTTGGAGCGTGCCGCCGGTGAGCACGGAAGCGGACGCGGGAGATACAGAGATCGAAGACACGGCAACCGGTGCGGCGGTGACAGTTACTTTGGCGGAAGAGGACTTGGTTGCGTCAACGGCGCTGGTTGCGGTGACCGTTGCGGAACCGGTTTTTGCGGGCGCGGTGTAAACGCCAGCGGCGGAAATTGTGCCGGTGGAGGCGGTCCAGGTGACGGCGGTGTTGGTGACGGTGCCAAGCACGGAGGCGCTGAAAGAGTGGGTGGCGTTGACGGCGACACTGGCGGTGGCGGGAGAAATGGTGACGGAGTCGACGACCGGCGGGGGAGGAGGATTGGACGGCGGAGGATTCGCCGGGGGCGGATTTGTCGTGGTAGCGACGCCTGTTGCGGTGAGCTGAACGACGGTGGGAGTTTCACTGACACTCGTGGTGAGCGCGAGACTGCCGGTCATGGTGCCGGGCGAATCGGGAGTGAAAGCAACTGCGAAAGTTTTTGCGACACCGGGAGCGAGAGTGGCAGGCAAGGCGAGGCCGGACGTGCTGAAGCCGCTGCCGGTGACGGTGACTTGATGAATGGTGAGCGCGCTCGAGCCGGTGTTGCTGGCGGTGACGGTTTGCGTGGCGCTGCTACCGACCGATGCCGTGACGGAAACGGAATTGGGCGTGACGGAAAGTTGACCGGCGGACGGCGACGGAGATGGGTTCGCGGACGTGCTGATGCCACCGACGCAACCGGCGAATTGAAACGACACAGCAACGAGGCTGAGTGTGAACACGAGGAGCGAGCCTCGGTTCGAACGTGAAAAATTCAACACCGATCATCCTTACTTTAATTTTTTTTCTGACGCCTTCCCGACCAAGGGCGAGCGATCCTGCGGAAATAACAGGAATGAGGATGCTAAGGTCCGCAGCGAAACGCATACTACTTGTACGGAGGACAGTTTGTGGACACGTAAAGGACAGTAACGGTACTGCGGCGGTGGAAAAGCTGTGGTTTATTGATGGGAAGGTGCGGGGATTTCGGGAATTGTTTCGGAGATGTTTCGAAATTGTTGCGGTTTGTGCGTATCGAGATAAAGACAGTCAAATATCAGCTGGTCGCCGACTCACGAGTCGTACGATAAGCCGTGACTATCTCTTGCATTGCATCACCCAACTTGAAAAGCGGTACGGATTTATTCGCGAGTCCTTTCGCAAAAGCTGAACTGGTGAACACACCGGAATCCGTCAGTACGTAAAAAATAACGATGCCCGGCTCGGGAGGAGGGAATTCCTTCGTTGGCTGCATTTCCGGCTGAAACTCAGCGGCGACTCGAACGGCGTTTTGTGCCGCTCTCCGAATCGGCCCATATGCTTGACCGCCGAAGCCGCCTCCTCCCCCGCTGAGGTATAAGCTGGCGGAGCCATCGCTAAATGCGACGACGGTGATGGTGTTGGGCGGTAATACCCATTCGACGATCGCGCCCCAAGGTTCGGTGGGACTCGACGGCGGCGGAATGTTGGTTTGGGTTCGCTTCATGGTGAACGCAGAAGTTCGAAGACCTGGGTAGAGATCGCCGGGTTCTGTGCGATTCCAATCTGCGCGATTGCGGCGATGGATCCACCATGCGCAGAAGCCCATAACGCAGTAGGCCGGCAAGATGATGTACAAAAGAAGTTCGATGGTGGAGAACATCGGAAACCGTCGAAATTATCGTAAGCTCCGCGTCTTAGTGATCTCGCGCGATTTAATTCGATCGTTGCCTATCGGATAAGTATCGAAGGACGGCAGACATCCTAAGGCTGGAACCGATGGTTGACGAGCCGAGGCGAGGCACTTAGAGTTGCGGGGCTTGTTGTGACGTGAATCCGACGGGGACAGGTGTGTCGATGGATGCGATGCGAGTTTCGGTTCGAGGCGGAGTGCGAATTGGTGCAATTGCACTGCTGAGTGGGGCGGTTTTGTTTTTGGCGCCGATGCGGGGGCGCGCGCAGGACGGCGAGAAAAAATTGCTGACGCCGGAGGCGTCGCTGAATTTGCGCGGGATTTCGGATTTGCAGTATTCGCCGGACGGAAAGCGGCTGGCGTTTGTGGTGCTGGAACCGGCGAAGGGACAAGGGCGCAAGCGGCACGTCTGGATTCACGAAGCGGGCGAAGAAGGGTCGCGGCAATTTACGTATTCGGATAAATCGGAGAGCGGGCCGCGCTGGTCGCCGGACGGGAAGACGCTGGCATTTTTGTCGGATCGAGGCGAGGCGCAGCAGATTTATTTCATGCGCGGGGACGGCGGCGAAGGAGTGGCGCTGACGAAGGGCAAGAATGCGGTGCGCGGATTCGAATGGTCGCCGGATGGGAAGCAGATTGCGTACATCGCGCCGGATGCGAAGAGCGAAGCGGACGAGAAGAAAGAGAAGGATAAGGACGACGCGCATGTAGTGGATAAAGAAGACAAGCGCTCGCGGCTGTGGATTGTGGGAGTGGCGGACGGCACGACGCGCGCTTTGACCAAGCCGGGCTGGGAAGTGCGCGAACTGGCATGGATGCACAGCGGGACGCAATTGGTGATCGAGGCTACGGATCGTCCGGAGTCGGATCAATTCACGGAAAAGATTTATGCAGTGCAGGCGGTGAGCGGCGAGACGAAGCAGGTGCTGGCGCCGCAGGGACCGTTTGGCGAGATCAAAATTTCGACGGCGGGAAATACGATCAGTTTTGTCGGGTCGCGCGAAGATGGTCCCGAGCCGCACGATCTGATGCTGATGCCGGTAAACGGAGTGGCGGCGCATAATTTGACGGGAGCGAGCCTGGACCGACCGGTGGAAGCGTATCAGTGGCAAAAAGATGGAACGGTCGTGCTGGTGGCGGCGACTGGATTCAAAAGCGAGCTGGTGAAGTACGCGGTGAATGCTTCGAAGGAGGATGTGGCGGTATCGCCGACGCCGACAGGGGCTTTGGCGGTTTCGACCAACGGAGAGATCGCGTACGTGGCGCAGACGGGGACGACGCCACCGGAAGTGTGGATCTGGAATTCGTCGGGCGGGGCGGCGGCGAAGCAGGTTTCGCATGTGAACGACGCGTGGAAGCAATTTCGATTGGCGACGCCGGAATATTACAAATACAAATCGTTTGATGGGATGGAGATCGAGGCGGCGCTGCTGCGTCCGATTGGCGGACCGGGTGCGGATGCGAAGACGAAGTTGCCGCTGATTGCGTTGATTCACGGCGGGCCGACGGGACGATGGTCGGACTCGATCGATACTTGGGGACAACTGCTGGCGGCGCGAGGGTATGCGGTGTTTTATCCGAACATTCGCGGGTCGGTGGGATATGGGCAGAAATTTGTGGAGACGAACAAGGCGGATTGGGGCGGCGGTGATTATAAGGATGTGATGGCGGGAGTGAAGGATCTGGTCGATCGCGGAGTTGCGGATTCTGGGCGCCTGGGAATTGGCGGATGGTCGTATGGCGGATACATGGCGGAGTGGGCCATTACGCAGACGAACGAATTCAAGGTGGCGGTGTCGGGCGCGGGAATGGCGAACCTGATTTCGGAATTTGGGATGGAAGATCATCCGGCGGGGGACGAGTGGTTTTTTGGGACGCCGTGGGAGAAGCCGGATGGATTTCTGAACAGCTCGCCGTTTGTGCATTTCAAGGATGCGAAGACGCCGACGCTGATTTTGCAGGGGGATGCGGATACGATCGATCCGTTGGGGCAGAGTCAGGAGCTCTATCGCGGGTTGAAGAGGTATGGAGTGGAGACGGAGTTGGTGGTTTATCCGCGGGAACCGCATGGGTTTCATGAGGAGAAACACCTGCTGGATCGGTTGGATCGGATCTTGGCGTGGTTTGATAAATATTTGATGCCGGGAGCAGCGGGAGCGGAGAAGAAGGCGGGAGATTGAGGCGCGGGAGGCGAAGCAAAGAAGCAATGATGTAACGAAGTAACGACTAAAGATTGAAGGGGCGCGGATTGAGGCGCCCCTTCTTTTTTGTGCAGGAGAACGAAACCAAGAGGCTGAAATCGTGCGGACATGGGGCGCAGCAGTGCTGCGCCCGTACATTACCGTGGCACCGGCGAATCTTCCTGCCGTACGAGCGGCTACTCGGGAAGTTTTAGAAATCCTTGCATCGGTATGTGACTCCGGTCTTCCATCGCGATGCCATTGACGCGAAAGGTTTGGCCAGTGCCGGCAGCGTTGGAGTGAGGCTGGCCGCCACCGACCCAGAGGACGAATTCTCCCGGAGGCACAATGATGTCTCCCTCGTCGGTGACGATGCTCAGGTCGCGCTCGTCGAGATTGAATTGGACTTTTTGCGACGCTCCGGGGTCGAGGTGGACGCGCTGGAATCCGCGCAGCGCGACATTGGGTGCGCCCGCAACTTTTGGAAAGCGTAGGTAGAGCTCGGCGACTTCATCGCCCGCGACTTTTCCTTTGTTGGTGACGGTGGCTTCGACTTTCAGCGGATCGCCCGCGTTGAGCGTTGCCGATGAGAGCTTCAGATCGCTGAACGCGAACGTGGTGTAGCTGAGGCCGTAGCCGAAGGGATAGAGCGGCGCGCCGTCGAAGTAGCGATAGGTGCGATTTTTCATCGCGTAGTCTTCGAACGGCGGGAGTTGGCTGACGCCAGTGTAGAAAGTGACGGGCAGGCGGCCGGCGGGATTATTTTTGCCGGAGATGGTTTCGGCGATGGCCGCGCCGCCTTCTTCTCCCGCATACCACGATTCGAGAATCGCGTTGGCGTGGTCTTTCGCCCAATTCACGCTGAGCGCGCTGCCGTTCATCAGGACGACGATGAGCGGTTTTCCGGTTGCTGCGACGGCTTCGACCAAATCTTCTTCGGGTTTGGGGAGATCGAGGCTGGTGCGATCGCCGCCCGCGAAACCTTCTTCGTTGATGGGCATTTCTTCGCCTTCGAGTTCGCTGGTGATGCCGACGACGGCGATCACTAGATCGGCGGTTTTTGCCGCGGCGACGGCTTCGGGGGCAGGACGTGGATCGAATTTCGTCCAGACGAGTTGCGGTGCGGTTGAGGAAGGATTTCTCGGATCGGATCCCGGAAGGCGATAGGAAACCTTGATGGCATAAGTTTTTCCGGCGTCGAGGTGAACCCGGGCGAGTTTGGTCTCAACGCCAGCGTCTGAAAACGAGAGAACGATGACTTTGTTGTCGAGAGTCACGACGTTGAAGCCGTTGCAGCGGGAACCAAGATAGTAGTCGGCAGTCTCGGTGGGAGTCAGTGTCGCTTCGGAGCTGATGAGCACGGATTTCTTGCCTTCGATTTCGGAAGGCGGGGGCGTCGAAGGAGTTCCGAAAGCGGGATCGATGCGGGTTGCGAGCACGGTTGGCGGAGGCGCACCCGGACCGAACGAAAACGCGCTGCCCGTTGAGTAGGCAGTCCGAACGCTCGGTTTCCCGTCAACAGTGAGAAGCGCCGATGGAACCTCGGTCGCGTTCTTGGTCAGGAATTGCGTGCCTTCGACGAAATTTATTTTCGCGGTGGGAAATTCGGTTTTGAGGCCGTCGAGAACGGAAACGGCGTGGGACGGAGTGCTGCTGTAATTGCCCATCAGGACTTTCGTCTGGTTGGCGAGGGGACCGACGACGGCGATTTTTAATCCAGGGCCTGGGACTTTGATCGGCAGGATGCCGTTATTTTTTAAGAGAACCATCGACTCGTTGGCTAGTTTTCGGGCCAGCGCGCGATGCGCGGCGCTGTCGAGCAATTTTTCGTCGATGCGATTGTAGGGGACCATGTCCGGCGGATCGAACATGCCGAGCTTGATGCGCGCGGTGTAGAGACGCGTGACGGCTTGATCGATGTCGCTCTCTTTGAGCGCACCGGATTTTACGGCGTCGAGATACGGCTTGTAGTCGTGATCGTCGGAAACTTTTTCGAAAAAGTCTGCGCACTCGTTGTCCATTCCGCGCTGGAGGCTGATGGCGGAGGCTTCGGCTTGCGTGGGCTTGAAGTGATGGCCGTTGAAGATGTCGATGACGGCACCGCAGTCTGAGACGACGTAGCCCTTGAATTTCCATTTGTCGCGGAGCTGATCTTCGAGGAGGAAGGTGCTGGCGCAAGCGGGCTCGCCGTTGATGCTGTTGTAGGCGCACATGATGGAGCCGGCTTTGCCTTGCGTGATGGCGTAGCGGAATGCGGGGAGATAGGTATCGAGCTCGTCGTGCTTGCTGACGTCGACGTTGGCTTTGTGGCGGGTGGATTCGGGGCCGCTGTGAACGGCGAAATGTTTTGGAGTGGAGATCACGCGGTAGTAGCGCGGATCGTCGCCCTGCATTCCGGTGACGAAGGCGGTTCCCATGCGCCCGGTGAGGAACGGATCTTCGCCGTAGGTTTCCTGGCCGCGTCCCCAACGAGGGTCGCGGAAGATGTTGATGTTAGGCGCCCAGAAGTCGAGGCCTTCGAAGATGTCGCTGTGGCCGGCGCGGACGGATTGCACGTGATGGATGCGGCCTTCGGTGCCGATGGCGGTCGCCATTTCGTGAATGGCCGGTGCATCGAAGGTTGCGGCGAGGCCGATGGGTTCGGGGAACGATGTACTGCCTTTGGCGGCGACGCCGTGGAGGGATTCGCTCCACCAGTCGTAGGCCGGAATGTTGAGGCGAGGGATGGCGCGGGCCTGGTTGACCAGCTGGGTGGCTTTCTCTTCGAGTGTCATGCGGTGGACGAGATCGGCGGCGCGTTGTTCGGCGGGGAGGTCGGTGTTGAGGTAGGCGGGTTTTTGGTCGGAGGTGGTGCCGGTCTGCGAGGTGGTCGGCGACGGCGTTTGGGATTGGGATTGTGCGCGGGGCGAAATGCCAAGCGTAAGTGCTGCGGTGATGGCGAGCGCGTACAGAGATGTGCGGATCATGAGTGTCCTTTTAGAACGTTGCGTCTTGGCCGACTCCGTGGACGCAGAGCGCGAGCGGTTTCGAGGCGCGGCGAATCCGTTGGTCGAAATCGTGCTCTTTGCCGATTGAGTTCTGGAGTGCGGCACCTTGGGTGCGGCGATACTACGGGAGGTGACGCTGGGATTCAATCGGGTTTCAAATTGGGAAGGCCTGGTTCCAATTTGGGAATGTTGCAAGCGTTCGGCGTTGGGAGACACTGCGACCGAGGGGCGCTCTTGTGGTCGCAGAAAAATGACCACTACCCTTGGGGTAAGTCTTTACACGGGTAGGGGTGCGTGTTAGTCTCGGTTCCCGTACCGCCATCTTACGCGCCAGGCGGCTAGGGCCTCTGAACGAGAACCTGCCAAACGTTTTGTCGGGCGACCGCGACTCGGTCGATGTGTCCAAGTTGATCGCGCTGCGATCGACTCAAACCCCTTCCCTTCGAAAAACGAAAGTAGTCTGGTTTCGTGTGTGCCGCTACATGCCGACCGCGGTAGTTGCAAGGCGGTCGTGACGTGGATCTGAGTCGGACCCGGCGGGGGCCGGGGCAACACCGTAACTGGCACTAACAAAAGGGGATACCTTGCTTAAGCTGCGAAAAGTGGAAATTACCGGGTTCAAGTCCTTTTGCGAGAGGACGGTGGTGACGTTTGCCGGGATCGGCACGACTTGCATCGTCGGGCCGAATGGGTGCGGCAAGTCCAACGTCGTGGACGCGATTTCATGGGTATTGGGCGAGCAGAGCCATAAGTCACTGCGCGCGGAGCGCATGGCGGACTGCATTTTTAACGGCACGGTGAAGCGGCCTCCGATGGGGCTGGCAGAAGTCACAATCACGCTGGAAGACCCGGAACTGGCTGAAGCGGCACGGTTTGTGATTGAGGGTGCGGCTGCTGAGGCTGGGGCAAATGGTGACGGGCCGGTTGCGGTTGCGGCCGAGGCGGGTGGCGGCGTCAATTTGCTGGAGGATGGCGGGGCGGATTCGGACGGCGAGCGTGGAGCTGCGGCTGGCGATATTTTGGCGGGGTATGCGGCGGGGACTGAGCATGCCGAGGATGGCGCGGCTGCGGAAGGCGCGGAGATTGTGCCTGTCGAGGCATCGTCGGAGCCGGAATTTCTGAAGGGCAAGCGCAAGAAGAAGATGGCGGAGAAGCTCGCGCTGGCGGCCAAGCCGGGCGAGGTGGTGGTTAGCCGGCGGCTGTATCGGTCGGGGCAGAGCGAATATTTGATCAACGGGCGCGTTGGGCGGCTGCGCGACATTCAGGAAATGTTCATGGGCGTTGGGCTGGGGCCGGACTCCTACGCGATCATCGAACAGGGGCGCATCGGGCAGATTCTGTCGACGAAACCGCTCGAACGGCGCGCGATCATCGAAGAGGCGGCCGGCGTGACCAAGTTCAAGACGAAGAAGCGGCTGGCGGAAGCGAAGCTGGAATCGTCGAAGGTCAATCTTTCGCGCGTCAACGACATCGTCGTGGAAGTCGAGAAGCAGCTTGGGTCGCTGAAGCGGCAGGCGGCGAAGGCGCGGCGTTACGCGGAAATTCGCGATCAAATGCGCGGAATTGTGCGGCAGATGCTGGCCGGCAAAGCGCGCGAGTTGGATGCCGAGGCGGAGCGCGTTGGCAAACAGTTGGAAGAGTTGATGGCGTCGGAAAATAAGCATGCGCACGACATTCAGACGCAAGAGGCCGAGCAGGACGTGCTGCAGCAGCGGATTTACGAGCTGGACGCAACGATCAAGCAAAACCAGAACGTGCTGAACGCGACGGCGCTGGAAGTGGATCGCAGCGAGAACAAGATTGCGTACAACCAGCAGCGCTCCGCTGAGCTTGCGGGCCGCGGCGGACAAATCGCGGCGGAAATTACGGCGGCGGCGGCGCAGGTTGCCGAGTGGGAGTCGCGTAACGCGACGCAGATCGAGTCGGTGACTTCGCTGCGCGCGGAATCGCAGACGCTGACCGGCAACGTGAACGGGCTGGCGGTGCGAGCGCAGACACGCGCGTCGCAGATTCACGAGTCGGAAGTTCGCATCGACGCGCTGCGGCAATGCGCTTCGGAAGCGAGCGAGAGCCTGCTGCGATTGCACGGCGAACAGAAGCAGGCGGAAGAGGCGCTCGTCCATCAAGCGGCGGCGATGCAAAAGCTGGAGACGACGGAAGCTTTGTTGCTCGAGTCGTCGCTGCAGGTGCGCGACCGCGCCGATAAGGCTGCGTACGATTGGGAAGCGGCGAATGCGCAGCTGGCTGCACTGCAGCAGCAAGTATCGGCGCTCCACACGCGCATCGCTGGATTGCGCGAAGAGCGCGATGCGGCGGCGAAGCAGGCGGAAACGCTGCGCGATTCCCTTTCCGGTGCGCGCGCGAAACACTCAACATTGACGCAGGTCTTGAACGATCGCTCGTACACCGCGGACGCGGTGCAAAAGTTGTTTGCCGCGAATGAGCGCGGCAGCGGGCAGGACTTCCATGCCGTTGGCGTGCTTGCCGATTACGCCGAAGTCGAACAGCAGCACGAGGCCGCGATTGAGCAGTATCTTCGCGATGAGCTCGAGTACGTCGTGGTGCAAACGTACGATCACGCTCGCGCGGGAGTTTCGCTGTTGCGCGATGAAGTCGGCGGGCGCGCGACTTTCTTCGTCGATTCGCTGCGCAACTTGCGGCTTGATGATTACGAGCCGATTGTAAATTTCCGGATCGAAGACGGCGTCGTGTCGCGGCTGGACAAGCTGGTCGAATTCCGCGATCCGCTCGGACCGGCTGCGAAACAATTTTTGCCGCGGCTCAAGGCTGCGTACTTGACCGACGGCCCCATCGCCGCCGAAAAATTGGCGCGCGACAATCCGCAATATGCGTTCGTCACCCCGGACGGCACCTGCTTTCAGGGCCGCATGGTGACCGGCGGCAGGGCCGATGAGGCCGGACCGCTGGGGATGAAGCGCGAATTGCGCGCTCTCGATGCCCACGTGGCGGAGCTCGAACTGGAAACGGAGCGCATTCGCGCGACACAAGATGCGCTCGCATCCGATCTGCGCGAAGCCGAGCTAAAGCTTGAAGAAGTCTCGACGCAACAGCACGCAGCCGAGCGCGACGTTCTGTCGGCAAAGCATCGCCACGAACAGACGCAGGCTGAGCTTGCGCGCCTTGGGCTCGAGCTCACCTCGTGCCAGAGCGAACTCGGGCGCATCCGGCAGAATGTCGACAGCGCTCGCTCTCGCGCAGATCAGGCGAAGACGCAGCTTGCCGTTGCGAACACCACGCGGGCTGAAGCCGAAGCGGAGAGCACCCGGCTCGCCGAAGAGCTAGTGCATCTGCGCAGTTCCGTGCAAACCGAGCAGAACGAACTCGCGGTTGTGCGCGCCGAACTCGCTGCATTGAACGAGCGACTGTCGGCGGCCGAAGCGATCGCTTCGCGACTCCAGCAAGAGCGCGCCGACATGGATCGCCGCACGGCTTCGCTACAGCAGCAGGAAGCGTCGATCAGCGAAGAGACCGCCGGACTCGCGCAACAAAACGAACAGCTCGCGACGCAACTCGAAGCGCTGCGCGCCGAAAAAACGCGACTCGGAGAATCGCAAGTCACGCTCGAAGCTGAGTGGGACACGGGCCGCAAGCGCATCGCGCTGATGGAAGACACGTTGCGCCTCGGGCGACAGTCGCTCCAGGAAATCCGCGAGCAGCGCGGCCACGCCGAAGTCGATCGCGCGCGTAACGATTCGGATCGCCAGCACTTGCGCGAGACGTGCATATCGGAAGTCAACACACAGCCTGAAGATCTGATCGCCACCGAAACGGTCTTCATCACCGGCGAAGAACTCGCGACGGCGGAAGCCAATTATCGCGAGATGAAGTCGCGCATCGATGCGATGGGCGCGGTCAACATGATGGCGCTCGAAGAGTTCAACGAAACCGAGCAGCGCTTTGCGTTTCTGACGCGCGAGCGCGACGACCTGTTGCAGTCGATCGCCGACACGCAGCAGGCGATCGTCGAACTCGATCTCGTGACGCGCGAGAAATTCGAACAAGCGTTCCACGCGATCAATACCAACTTCTCGACGGCGTTCCACACGATCTTCGGCGGCGGCCACGCGGAGATGCGCTTGACCGAAGTCGACAGTTCTGGCGACGCCGGCATCGATGTTGTCGCTTCACCGCCGGGCAAGCGATTGCAAAACATCTTGCTGCTCTCGGGCGGCGAAAAGGCGATGACGGCGCTGGCGCTGCTGATCGCCATCTTCAAGTATCAGCCGAGCCCGTTTTGCATCCTGGACGAAGTCGATGCGCCACTCGACGAAGCCAACGTCGGGCGCTTCACGCGACTCGTCGGCGAAATGAGCTCGCAGACACAATTCATCATCGTCACGCACAACCGCAAGACGATGGAGACCGGCAGCGTCCTCTACGGTGTCACGATGCAAGAGCCCGGTGTTTCGAAGCTCGTCAGCGTCCGTTGGGAAGGCGACGAAGCGGCCTCTCCAAAGAAGCGCATGGCAGCAGCGGCCTCCGCAGCGTAGAAACCACAACAAACTTGGCAAAGAGAGGCGGTCTTCGGCTCGCCTCTTTTTTTCTCGCCGCGTTGTAGTTCGTTTCGCGGCGCCTAACCGAATCGCGTAAGAATTTCAATTCCAATTTCGCAGTACGAAAATTTTTCTCGCGCTCGTCTCTTTTCCGATTTTTTCCACACACCCGTTACATTGACAGGGCAGCACGCTACGCTAGAATGCATCACACTTTCTTCAGGGGAAGTAGACCTTGCCTTTTGGTGCATCGATGCGCGTAGTGAGAGAGACAAATTTTGGCGGCATTTCACCCGCTGCCCGCGGCAAAGTGCGCGATATCTACGATCTCGGCGACAAGCTGCTGATCGTCGCGTCCGACCGCTTATCCGCGTTTGACGTCGTGCTGCCCACGGGAATCCCCGACAAGGGCCGCGTGCTGACACAGCTTTCGCTCTTCTGGTTCGATCTGCTGCGCGACGTGATTCCGAATCACGTCATCAGCGCGACCGAATTTCCCGCTCCATTCGACGCTCACAAAGACGAACTCGCCGGCCGCTCGATGGTCGTGCGCAAGACGCAACCTCTTCCCATTGAATGCGTTGTCCGCGGTTACGTTTCTGGCTCGGGCTGGAAAGACTATCGCGTCACCGGGAAAATCTGCGGCATCGACTTGCCCAACGGCCTCGTCGAATCTGACCGCCTGCCAGAACCCATCTTCACGCCCGCAACCAAAGCGGCCATTGGCCACGACGAAAATATTTCCTTCGACGATGCCGCCAAACTTATCGGCCGCGATCTCGCCGAAAAAGTCCGCGACGTCAGCCTGACGATCTACAAGCGCGCCGCGAAATACGCCGAGCCACGCGGCGTTATCCTCGCCGACACAAAATTCGAATTCGGCCTGCTGAAAAATTCAACCGGCGACGGCGCCGACGAGCTCATCTGGATCGACGAAGCCCTCACGCCAGACTCCTCGCGCTTCTGGCCCGCAGCGCATTACGAACCCGGCGGACCGCAGCCCTCTTTCGACAAACAATTCGTGCGCGATTATCTTGAGCGCATTCAGTGGTCCAAGACGCCTCCAGGTCCCGAGCTTCCGCAGGAAATCGTCGCGCTCACCAGCGCAAAGTATCGCGAAGCGTACCGCGTCCTGACCGGAAGAGATCTCGATTCGTTCGCATCGGTCTAGATATCAGGCACAGGAGTTCGGCCCCGGGGAGCGGTGGCGGTTTTCTGGAGCGTGGAGACGTGAAGGATCAATTGGAAGGGCTAGTCAGCCAGATGGTGGAGCGCGGCATTCTTTTCGACGAAGCGGTCGGAGAGTTCGAAAAGCGCTTCATCAAGCGCGTGCTTGACCGCGTCGACGGCAATCAATCGCGCGCCGCGCATCTGTTGGGGATTCACCGCAACACGCTCAGCCGTAAGCTCAGCGAATACAAGCTGGATCATCGTCGCAACGGCCGCTAGCGCCCCGAAGTCGCACCCGACGAACTCCGAAAGCTACAAGTCTCTGCTTCGAATCTCAAAAAAAAACGGCGCCCAGTTTTCACCGGGCGCCGTTTTAATTCCAACCTCAAGTCTCAGCTAGACAGACGACGTTACTGCTTCTTCGTCGCCGGCCGCTTCTTCTTGCCCTTTTCCTTTTCCTTCGGGATGTCTTCCTCGTTCACTTTGGCCTTGTCCCAGTGCAGCATGAACGCGGGATCCGGATCGTAAGACATCAGCGTCGCCGTGAAGCGCACTGGATTGTCCTTCTCGAGCTTCGAGGCATCCGGCTGTCCGACGACCTTCACATCCATGTCGGGCGTCGTCTTCGAATCAAACTCCGCGTCGCTGGTCACAAACGCGACCTTCAGCTGCACCGCGTCCGTCCCCGGCGTCACTTCGATCAGCTTGCCCGGCACATCGGGGAATTCCAGTCCGCACGACGCGAGCCACGTTACCTTGGCCTTGTCGCCGCCCGCCTTCAGGTCGGTGATCACCGAAGCGATCGTCATGTCCTTCCGCGCCGCATCAAGATCCTGCGCGCTCGGCAGCGTGTAGGTCGACGGCCGGTCCGCGGAGCTTCCCGCGAGCTGCAGCAACTCGTTCAGTTCGGCGTCGGTCAGGTTGTCGCACGAAGCCTGCTGGTAGTTCACGATCAGCTTGCGCAGGTAGGTCTTCACCTGGGTCGCCTGTTGCTGGTTCGCGCCCTTCGCGCTCACAGCCTTGGCGAAATACCAGAACGCATCCATGTTCTGCGGCGGCTGCATCGATTCGTACGCCTGGCCGATGTGGTAGCTGGTCACCGCGTCATCCGGCGTCAAAACAAGTACCGCCCTATACGACTCAATCGCACCCGGATAATCCTTCAGCGTCATCGCCGCAGTCGCCGCGGTGTAATTGAACAGAATCGCCGGCGCCTTCTTCTGCTTCTCGAAATCATCCGCCGACATGGCGTCCGGCTTCTTCAGCGAGTTCAGCGTCTGCAATCCATCGAGCGCCGCTTGCCGCGCCTTCTTCGCCATATCCGGATCGGTCGGCGGCGGCTGGATATTCGTGTAGGCAAAGGCGCGCGCATAGTACGCCTGATACTTCACCGGCGGCTCAATCTTGTCGCCCAGCGCCAGCGTCTTGTCGGCGTATTCGATGACCTTCTGCCAATTCTTCAATTGGCTGTACGCGTTGTAGTAGAGCGGATAAACGTAAATCAACAGCGCCGAATTCGGATACTTCGCCACAAAATCGTCCAGCGCCTTGACCTGCGCCGTCGGGTCCTTCGTCGCCTGCGCCGCCGTGTACGCGTTGTACTCCGCCATCGTGTACTGGGGCTTCGCAGCGTCTTGACCGCCCGCGGCCGCCTGGGGCCTTGCGGCGGCTACGTTCCCGATCATCAGACAGAGCGCCGCAACCAGTGCGAGGCCCGCCAATCTCCGTGATACGTTCATTCCGTTTCTCCCTCGCTCAAAATCCTAGCAATATGATGTATTGATACCGCTCCCGGAACGCTAGCCGGGAAATGCTTTGTTTGTTAAAACTTCGGGATTATAGGTAAAGCAGATGGTCACCGCAAGACGTAAGCCTACAGGGATATCCGTATCTAGGGGTATTTGTCCATCGACCTGTCGGTTTTTTACGCCACCACCGCCCAAGCTGCTCGCATCAACTCTGGGAAGCCATTACATTAGACGGCCCGAATGTCGCTGCGGTGCCCGGTTACGCTGAGTGTCGCATAAAATTTTACCAACGACGAGGAAGATTTCCGATGACTCCGATCAGCAAAGTGGATTTTGGACAACTCGAGAAGGCTCCGCTCTCCGGGCAAGTTGCGCTGGTCACCGGTGGTAGCCGAGGTATTGGCCGCGCCATCGCGCGTCGCCTGGCCTCGATGGGCTCGGCCGTCGCAATTTGTGGGCGCGACAAAGACGCGCTGCGCGCTGCCGAAGAGGAATTGCTCGGGCAGGTCACTGGCGTCTTCTCGCAAGTCGCGGACGTCACGAGTGCAGCTGAGGTCGACCAGCTTGTTCACGGCGCCGAATCCACGCTCGGCCCCATTTCCATCCTCGTGAACAACGCCGGCATCGGTGGCTTCGGTCCGGCACATGAAAAATCCGAGGCCGACTGGGATCGCGTGCTCAACACCAATCTCAAGAGCGTCTTCCTGGTTTCGAAGGCGGTCGCGCCGTCGATGATTCGTCACGGTCGCGGCGACATCATCAACATCAGCTCGCTTGCTGGGAAGAATGCTTTCGCCGGTGGCGGCTTATATTGCGCGTCTAAATGGGGAGTTCGGGGCTTGAGCGCGTGCATGGCGGAGGATTTGCGCGGGCATAACATCCGCGTCGCCGTGATTTGCCCTGGGAGCGTCGCAACCGAGTTTTCAGGTCGCGGCCCGAAAGATGCCACGAAGGCTTTGACAGCCGACGACGTCGCACACGCCGTCGCCATGTTGGTCACGCAGGGGCCGCAAAGCTTTTTGAGCGAAGTCGACCTCCGCCCATTACGGAAGGCTTGAAGCGTGACTATCCTACGCGGTGCCTTCGAGCGCAGTCGACCGACGTGACAAAAGCGTTACAACTTTCGTCTTGACATTATTCGTTACAACGACTATTATATCCCCGTGAGCAATACTCCTCGCCCCGGCAAGCACTCTGCCTCCCTTGAGGCCCACGCCTTCATCTCACTCCAAAAGGCCGCCGACGGCCTCGCGCAGCAGGTGGAGCAACTCCTGAAAGCCAACGATTTGACGGCGGCGCAGTACAACACCCTTCGCATCCTGCGCGGCGCCGAACCCGAGGGCCTCGCCTGCAGCAGTATCGCCGACCGCATGATTTCTCACGATCCCGATATGACGCGCCTGCTCGATCGCATGGAAAAGCGCACCCTGATCATCCGCGAGCGCCAGAAAGACGACCGCCGCGTCGTGAAAACCCGCATCACGGCGCAGGGGCTCGAGCTGCTGAAAACGCTCGATCAGCCCGTGCACGAGATGCACAAGAGCCAATTCGCCCACGTTCCCGGAGCTCGGCTCAAGCTATTGATCGAATTGCTCGATCAAGTCCTGGAGAAAGATCCGTCCGCGCGATCGAAGTCCTGTTCGTGAACCGGAGAATTTGAAAGCAGTCGAATTCCAAACGCAGAGTACGAATCAAAAGGAGAGACAAACTATGGGCCATTCTCTAAATCGCTTTGCACTCGCCACCGGCCTCGCCGCGCTGCTATCGCTGTCGGCTTCGGCGGCAACGACAACGTGGCAGATCGATCCGGCGCACACCGCAGCGCAATTCTCGGTGAAGCACCTGGCGATCTCGACGGTTCGCGGCGGTTTCAGCAACGTCAAGGGCACCGTCATCCTCGACGATCAGGACATCAGCAAGTCCAGCGTGGACGTGACGATCGATGTTTCAACGGTGGATACGCGCACGCCCGATCGCGACAAAGACCTCAAGAGCGATAAGTTTTTCGACGTCGCCAAATATCCAACGATGACCTTCAAGTCCACGAAAGTGGAACAGGCTGGCGCCGGAAAGCTCAAAGTGACCGGTGATTTGACTATTCGCGGCACGACCAAGTCCGTTGTGCTCGATGTCGATGGACCGACCGCGCCGGTGAAAGATCCCTGGGGCAATCAGCGCGCTGCCGTCAATGCGACCACGAAGATCAATCGCCAGGACTTCGGTGTGAAGTGGAATGCGACGATGGACAACGGTGGTGTGGTGGTCGGTGACGAAGTCTCGATCACGATCGACGCCGAAATGGTGCAGAAGAAGTAGCAGCGTTCCCGGAAGTTCCAAAGTTGATCTGGTGAAGGGGCGCGCTTGGGCGCGCCTCTTCTACCTTCAAAAATTCCTCTTTGCAGACCCCGCCCTGCTTATCACCAGACACAACGCGCAGTCATAACGCACCGAAGCTCGGTCTCATCAAATACAAACAGACATCGCAGGAATCACATCCGATCACGAAAGGTCACACGCCCATGAAGAATCCCGCTCCCGCAGAAGCACCGCTCCACGAGCACGTTCGCGAGCGTTGGAGCCCTCGCGCTTTCAGCGATAAGGCCGTCTCACCACACATGCTGAAGAGCCTTTTTGAAGCCGCGCGCTGGGCGCCATCGAGCAGCAACACCCAGCCTTGGGCCTACATCGTCGCCACGAAAGACGACAAAGAGAATTTCGACAAGATTCTGAGCACCATGGTTGAATTCAATCAGGGTTGGGCCAAGCACGCGCCGGTGCTCGTCATTTCTATCGCGCAAATCAAAAACAAAGAGGGCAAGCCCAACACATACGCGTTTCACGACGTCGGCAGCGCCAGCGCGCAGCTCACTTTCCAGGCGGTCGCTGATGGCCTCTACGTCCACCAGATGGCAGGCTTCGACGCCAATAAGGCCCGCGAGGTCTTCCACATTCCCGACGACTGGCAAGCCGTCGCCACCATCGCGATCGGCTACCCCGGCGACCCCAATTCCCTGCCCGACAAGCTCAAGGAACGCGAACTCGCTCCCCGCAATCGTAAGTCGCTCGCCGACTTTGTGATGACCGGCGACTGGGGCCATACTTCTTCCTTCGTAAAGAAGTAGCGCGGTACAATGGCGGCAACGGAATTCTGAAACTTCACGCCGCCGCCCGCATCTAGTCTTTCTAGTGAAGGACTGGCACCGTTAAAGGGACCTCGGCCCAAACCCCATGCATGGCACTCTGGATTTCCTCTTTCATCACGGCTATGTAGTCCTGCTGGCATGGGTGTTTCTCGAGCAAATCGGATTGCCGGTACCTTCCATCCCAATCTTGTTAGCTGCCGGAGCTTTGGCCGGCACGCACCGAATGAACTTGATTGCCGCCCTCGTAACGGCAGTCTTCGCGTGCGCCGTTGCCGACACGATCTGGTTTCAGCTCGGCCGCATCAAGGGCATCAAAATTCTCCAACTGCTCTGCAAGATTTCGCTCGAGCCCGACTCGTGCGTGCGCCGCACCGAAGGGATCTTCGCCAAGGAAGGTTCGCGCTCGCTGTTGCTGGCAAAATTCCTGCCCGGCCTCGGCACCGTCGCGCCGCCGCTCGCCGGCATCTTTCACATGCGCCTTCCGCGTTTTCTGCTGTTCGACTGCGCTGGAGCAGCGCTCTGGGCTGGTTCGTTCCTCGGGCTGGGCTTCGTCTTCAGCAATCAGATCGAACTCATCGCCGACCACGTCGCAGTGCTCGGAGGCTGGCTGCTTGTCATCGCGATCGTTGGATTTGCCGCGTACATCGCGAACAAATTCATCACGCGTCAGCGATTCATCCGCGAGCTGCGCATCTCGCGCATCACCGTCGCAGAGCTGAAAGCGAAAATGGACCTGAAGGAAGCAATGGTGATCGTCGACCTACGCCATTCGCTCGATTTCGAAGCCGATCCGGAGACCATCCCAGGCGCTTTTCGAATGGACGCGCAGGAACTCCGCACAAAAGACGAAAAACTACCGCGCGATCGCCAGATCATCCTCTATTGCACTTGCCCGAATGAAGCGACCAGCGCCCAGTTGGCAATTTTGCTGCGCAAGCAGGGCATCCAGCAGATTCGCCCGCTGCAAGGCGGCCTCGACGCATGGCGCGAAGCAGGCTATCCCGTTCATAACGCGACGCTCACTCAGATTTCGGGAATTACGAATGCCGCCGTAACCACCACCACCGCGCCTCCCACTGCTGCGAATTAAACTCGACGCGCCGTTCAAAAACACAAAGAGCGCAGCTTGTGTCAGCCGCGCCCTCGAACATCGTTCGTCTCCGAATCCGCTCAGCTACAACCGCGGCAAAACAATCCCGCTCTGCGCCTGATACTTCCCCTTCTTATCCTTATAGCTGACTTCGCAATCCTCATCCGACTCGAAAAACAACACCTGGCACAATCCTTCATTCGCGTAAATTCTCGCGGGCAGTGGCGTCGTGTTGCTGATTTCCAGCGTCACAAACCCTTCCCACTCCGGTTCGAACGGCGTCACGTTCACGATGATCCCGCAGCGCGCGTATGTCGACTTGCCCAAACAAATCGTCAGCACGTTCCGCGGAATCCGAAAATATTCAATCGACCGCGCCAGCGCGAACGAATTCGGCGGCACCAGGCACGCATCGCCCTTGAACGACACCAGCGACTTCGGATCGAAATGCTTCGGATCGACGATCGTCGAATTCACATTCGTAAAAATCTGAAACTCGTCCGCCACTCGGATGTCGTACCCGTAAGACGACACTCCATAGCTGATCACGCCTTCGCGAACCTGCCGGTCCGTGAACGGTTCGATCATTTTATGTTCCAGCGCCATCCGCCGGATCCACTTGTCGGGCTTAACAGACATCCATCCTCCTCAGAAATGTACGTTGCTCAGCGAATTTCTCAGCTCGCAGCTCTTCTGCCTTTTCGTTACTTCGTCGTCTCGTTGGTTCATTTACTTCGTCGCGCCAAAACGCCACGCGCAGCAGGCGCAAAAACTCAAGCACCAACACCATCTCGACGACGACCTTCGAAAATTTTCAAGTCAGTGTAGATTACCCGTCACGTCTTGACAACTTGCGCCGCCGCCTCTAGCATCGCCACAGACTAGCGGGAGGATCGTGTGATCAAGCTGGATATCGTGAATGCCGTCGTAAACGCAACGACGCCAAACATCAGCCGCACCAAGGCGGAACAGGCGGTCGAGACGGTATTCGAATCCCTCAAGAATGCGCTCGGTCGCGGGCAGCGCATCGAGCTGCGCCGCTTCGGCGTCTTCAGCGTCAAGCCGCGCAAGACCGGCATCGGCCGCAATCCGCGCACCGGCGAAGAAGTCAACATCCCGCCAGGCAAAGCCGTTCGCTTCAAACCCGGAAAAGAATTGCAGGGCCTCGAAGCCCCCGCCGCCAAGCCCGCCGAATAAATCAAAGCATTTATCGCCGGTCCGGATACGCGCGAGCGAGCAATCCGCGCACAGTCATGTAGGGGCGCAGCACGCTGCGCCCCAGTTAGCACCCGACAAACGTGCTTGCGTCTTGTTTTTTCTGTACCAAGAAAAGCAAACTTGCCATCGTGTGCGATGCGAAAACCCTCCCCCTCAGCCCATTCGCAATCTCAACCCTCGCCGCCGCTCGCCCCTTTTTTGCAAATCCCCGCCCCACTATGCTGTACTGACACCGAGCCCATCGCGCTCCATCACCACTCGTGACCGACTCCCCTTCAGACCCAAACATCCCGATCGACCCACCGCAAAGTGACTGGCGCCCAGTCCAGCCCTACATCCCGCCTCCAGTTCACTACTCCACCGTCCCCGCACATCCCCCGCTCAAAACGCTCCTCCTAGCCATCCTTCTCTTCTTTCTCACCCTCGGCACCTGCCTCGTAGCCGGCGCGCATTTCGCCGCCGCCTACGCAGAAAACGAAGCTGTCAACTTCGACGAATTCCTCAACGCCCTCACTCTTCTCTACAAACATCCATTCGCTCTCATCAGCGGCCTTCCCTTCGCGCTCACTCTCCTGACCATTCTCCTCGTTCACGAACTCGGCCACTATTTCGCCTGCCGCCACCATCACATCCACACGAGCTATCCCTACTTCATGCCGTTCCCCAGCCTCATCGGCACTTTCGGCGCATTCATCCTCATCCGCTCTCCGATTCGAACCAAGCGCGCGCTCTTCGATGTCGGCGCCTCCGGCCCACTCTTCGGATTCATCGTCGCGATCCCCGCGCTCCTCTTTGGCATCCTTCACGCCAAAGTCGTGCCCGGCCTCGCCGATCCAAATCACGTCAGTGCCATACTGGGCGCACCGCTCATCGTCCATGGACTCGCGGCACTCTTCTATCCCCACACGCCCGTCGCGAACATTCTTCTCCATCCCGTAGGCCGCGCCGCCTGGGTCGGCCTCTTCGCCACCTCGCTTAACCTCCTCCCCGCCGCTCAACTCGACGGCGGCCACATCCTCCGTTCGCTGAGCCCACGCCTCCATCGCTACTCTTCGATCGCGTTGCCCCTCATCCTCATCGCCCTCGCTTACTTTCATTTCTGGGCCGGCTGGTACGTCTGGGGCGCGCTCCTTTTCATCATCCGTTTCTTCCGCTTCGTCCCCATCTTCGACCCCGAACCGCTAAACCCCGCCCGCCGCTTCGGCGCCCTAGTCTCCCTGCTCGTCTTCATCCTCTGCTTCATGCCCTCCCCATTCCTCGAATAATTTCTCCCGTATAAACCAAATGTCATTCCGACCGGAGTGAGCCGACGCCTTTTCTTCGCGTTCGCGTCTGCGCGAACGCGTCGGCTCGCGCAGTGGAGGAACCTCTCTTCGATCTCAACGACGTGCGACTCCACTTTCTTCCTCGACACGACGTCTCTCCACTACAATGACCGCGTACATGTGTCTCTCCCGCACCCTCCGCCCTCGCGACCTCCTCCTCCTCTTCATCGGCTCCGTCATCGGCTCCGGCATCTTCCTCACGCCGGGCCTCATCCTCCGCCAACTCAACGGTTCCGTCGGCGCAGCCTCCCTCGTCTGGATTGTCGGCGGCGTGCTCTCTCTCCTCGGCGCGCTCACCTACGCCGAACTCTCCGCCTGTAATCCCGAAGCCGGCGGCCTCTACTGTTTCATTCGCGACGGATTCGGCCGCATCCCCGCATTCCTCTACGGCTGGTCTCTCTTCCTCGTTATCGCCAGCGGCACCATCGCCGCGCTCGCCCACGCCTTCACCCGCTATCTCGCCGAAGTCATCCCGTTCCCCACCGCCGCCACAAAATTCATCGCCGTCGCCATGATCGCCATCGTCACAGCCGTCAACGTCTGGGGCACGCGCAAGAGCGCCAACCTGCAAAACTGGACCACGCTCGTCAAAGCCTCCGCCGTAGTTCTCCTCAGCGTCGTCCTCCTCGCCCTCGGCCATCACGCCCACGAACTCCCCGCCGCACTCCACACAACGCAAAGCGGCTCCACGCTTCTCTCCGCATTCGGCCTCGCCATGATCGCCGTCCTCTGGGCCTACGAAGGCTGGCAGTTCGGCACCTATAGCGCCGGCGAAGTCATCGACCCGCAAAAATCCTTCCCGCGCGCATTTCTCCTCGGCTCGCTGATCCTCGTCGCTCTCTATCTCGTCGCCAACGTCGCCTACCTCATCGCACTCGGCCCCACCGCCGCCACCGCGAGCGACGCCATCGCAGCCACCGCCGCATCCAGCGTCCTCGGACCATGGGCCGGCAAATTCATCGCGCTCACCATCCTCATCTCCGTCTTCAGTTCCACCAACAGCGTCATCCTCACCGCGCCACGCGTTTTCTACGCCATGGCCAACGACAATCTCTTCTTCAAGAAATTAGCCGAAGTCCACCCGCGCTTCGGCACTCCGGCGAATGCGATCATCGCCCTGGGAATCTGGTCCGCCATCCTCGCCTGCGCCGGCAAATTCGCCGAACTCATCGGCGGCGTAATTTTCGTCGGCTGGATTTTCTACGGCCTCGGCGCCGCCGCCATCTTCCCAATCCGCCGCCGCAACAAAGGAATCCGTCTCCCCTATCGCGTCCCCGGCTACCCATTCACTCCATTCGTCTTCGTACTCGCCGCCGCCGCCATCGTCGCCAACGCCATCATCCTCGCTTTCTACGACCCCGCATCCTTCCAGCACATCGTCGTCGCCATCGTCATCTTCCTCCTCGGCCTCCCCGCCTACGCCTTCTGGCGACGCCACTCCGCGCAGTAAAAACCCCAGCAATTTCAGCCACTTCCAACCCCCATCGCAACAAATCCTCCCGTTGCGGGTTACTACAACTGGAAGCAAATCCATCGTAACGACTCTGGGAACGAGCACGTCGTAAACCCAAGGAGAGATCCCAATATGCGAAACGTGTCCGCATTCAAAAGGTTGATTTCCAGCTGTACCGCCGCAATCGTTGCAGCATCGCTTCTAATTCCGGTCGCCTACGCGCAAGGACAGGATCAGCCGCCGCCACCTCAGCAAGGTCAGGCGCCGCCTCCACCCGATCAGGGCCAATACGGAGGCCAAGACCAAGGTCCGCCGCCGTCCTATCCACCCGCTCAACTCGACGGCATGGTCTCGCGCATCGCTCTCTATCCCGACCCGCTGCTCGCGCAAATTCTGACCGCCTCAACTTTCACCGACCAAATCCCCGACGCCGCGCGCTGGTCCGACGAGCATCACTATCTCAACGGCCAACAACTTTCCGACGCCATCAATCAGGATCAACTTCCCTGGGATCCCAGCGTCCTCGCACTGCTTCCCTTCCCGTCCGTTCTCGACATGCTGGCCAGCGACATGAATTGGACCGGCGATCTCGGCAACGCCGTTCTCGCGCAGCGTCCCGACGTGATGGACGCCGTCCAGCGTGAACGTCACCGTGCCTATCAGTACGGCTACCTGCGCTCCAATCAGCAGATCGTCGTCAGCAACGGTCCGTACATCGACATCGAGCCCGTCAATCCCGGATACGTCGTCGTGCCCACGTACAATCCCGTCATCGTGTACGCGCCTCCGCGTCCCGGCTTCTTCGTCGGCGGCGCCATCGGCTTCGGTGTCGGCGTCGGTATCGGCTCCTACTTCCGCCCGTGGGGCTGGGGCAGCAGCCACTTCGTCTGGGGCAGTCACGTCGTCGTCGTCAACAATCGCCCGTGGGGCCGCACTTGGGTCAATCGCCGCGTCTACGTCCACCCCTATGAAGTGCGCCGCTACAACGCCGCGCCAAACGCTCGCTACGTCGAGCACCACGAAGCCATCCCCCGCAGCGCCCACGAGCGCGAAGAAGTCCGCTCCGGCCACGCCCGCGTCGAAGAACACGACCACCACCATTAACCTGTAGCCGCGATCGTTTTCCAGATCGCGGGCTTTCCCAAACTGCTTGGCGCAATCAACGCCACGAACGTCGCAAAATCACGACGGGCACGGATCATCTCCGTGCCCGTTATTTTTCTGCTGCCATCTCTCTATGGTCCTTTGCCACCGCTGTGGTGAAAGCTTCGCTGCGTTGTGTTCTCTAGGGGGTTGGGGCTTCAGCCCTAACAAAAACCGCACGATCAAAGGGCGGCTTCAGCCGCTGAAGAATGCATGTCGCGGTGACAATTCAATCCTCGCTAAAAATTGTGTCATCCCGACCGAAGCGTGCCGCCTTTTTCTTCCGCGTTCACTTCCTGCGAACGCGGCGGCACGCGCAGTGGAGGGACCTTGGCTACATTTCAGCCGACGAGCTACGTTGCTGTGAACTCTGCATCCCTGATGCAAATTCCTCTTCTCCTCTCTCACTTTAAAACTCACTCTCATCTCTGCTGCTAAACTACCCACTCCCATGTCCGCCCCCGCCTACTGCAACGTCGCCCTCCCCGTCCCCCTCCGCACCCTCTTCACCTACTCCATCCCCGACCACCTCCGCGAAATCATCCACCCCGGCACCCGCGTCCAAGTCCCCTTCCGCAACAAATCCCTGATCGGCGTAGTCATCGACCTACCAACCTCCGCTCCTCAGTCCACCAAAATCCGCGACATCACAAAATCCATCGACCACACCCCCGCTCTCACTCCCAAACTCATCGAACTCGGCCAATGGATCGCCAACTACTACCTCGCCCCCGTCGGCGAAGTCTTCCGCGCCATGCTCCCGCCTCCCACAGAAATCCGCACCCAGCGCCTCATCGCCATCACCGCGGCGGGACGCGACGCAACATCCAGCCTCAGCGGCGGCGAACTCACCCACGGCCTCTCACGCAACGAAGCCGACTTCCTCGCCAATCTCGTCGCAAAAAAAGAGCCCGTCCCCTACTCGGCCGCCACAAAATTCAAAATCGACGCCGCCGCAATCGATCGCCTCCGCAAACAAAATCTCATCGAAATCCGCGAATCCCTTCTCGGCCGCAAACCCAAAACGCAACGCGTCATCGCCTGGAAAACGCAATCGTCACCCACGCCGTCATCCGAAATCGCATCGACCGAACCACAAACGCCGCCCACTCTCGACGAAAAAACGATCCGCGTCCGCGATCAACTCACCGAACGCGGCCCGCTCCCTCTCGCACATCTCCTGAAACTCGCCCACGTCTCGCGCGCCATCATTGAAAAAATGCTCCGCGCCAACCTTCTCGAATCCTGGGAAGAACGCGTCGACCCCGCCGACGATCCCTTCGACTCCGGCTACGAAGCCCCCGCCCACAATCTCAATGCCGATCAGGAATCCGCCTTCAACGCCATTCGCGCCCGCTTCGAACTCGGCGAATTCGGAACGCTCCTCCTCTACGGCGTCACCGGCAGCGGCAAGACCGAGGTCTACATGCGTGCCGTCCAGGAGACGCTCGCGCGCGGAAAAACCGCCATCGTCCTCGTCCCTGAGATTGCTCTCACTCTCTGGGTCGGACGTCAGTGCCGCGCCTGGTTCGGCGCGCGTTTTGAAGGTGTCGCCGTTCTCCACTCCGCGCTCAGCGACGTCGAACGCGCCCGCGAATGGTGGCGCGTTCGCAACGGTGAAGCCCGCGTCGTCGTCGGCACGCGCTCCGCCGTCTTCGCGCCGCTCGAAAATCTCGGCCTCATCATCGTCGATGAAGAGCAGGAGTCCAGTTACAAGCAGGAAGAAACACCGCGCTACCACGGCCGCGACGTCGCCATCGTTCGCGCCAAACTCGAAAATGCAATCGCGCTTCTCGGTTCCGCTACGCCCTCACTCGAAACCTACCATCACGCCCGCAGCGGCAAATATGAACTCCTCACGTTAGCCTCGCGCGTCGCCAATCGCTCCCTCGCCAGCGTCGAAATCATCGACATGCGCGAAGATTTTCAGCGCTCCCATCAGGCAGGGCCAATCAGCACCGCGCTCCACGACGGCATCACCGAATGCCTCAAACAAAAAACGCAGGCGCTCGTCCTCATCAATCGCCGTGGCTATTCCTGGTCCGTGATGTGCCGCAGTTGCGGCGCATCCGTGCAATGCGTCAACTGCAGCATCTCGATGACCTACCACAAAGCGCGCAACCGCCTCGAATGCCACTACTGCGGCTCGATTCAATCCGTCCCGAAAGTCTGTCCGAAGTGCCAGTCGAAATACGTCTACTTTTTCGGTGAAGGCTCCGAACATCTCGAAGAGCGCCTTCGAAAAGAATTTCCCGGCGCGCGTATCGCGCGTCTCGATCGCGACACCGCTCGCACCAAGCGCCAATATCAAGACACGCTCGGCGCATTCGCAGGCGGCGCCATCGACATCCTCGTCGGCACGCAAATGCTCGCCAAGGGTCACGACTTCCAGCGCGTCACGCTCGTCGGCGTCATCAGCGCCGACTCCTCACTCCACCTACCCGACTTCCGCGCCGCCGAGCGCACCTTCCAACTCCTCACCCAGGTCGCCGGCCGCGCCGGTCGCGGCGATCTCCCCGGCCGCGTCCTCATCCAAACCTACTACCCCGAGCACTACGCCATTCAGGATGCCGTCCGCCAGGACTACGCTTCCTTCTTCGAACGCGAAATGCATTTCCGCCGCATGATGCAATACCCCCCGTTCACCTCACTCGCCAACGTAATCATCCGCGACTCCAACCTCGAAAAAGCCATCCGCTACTCCCGCCTCTTGTCCGAATATTTCTCTCCCAACGATGGCAAGTCCCTCCGCATCCTCGGCCCAGCCAGCGCCCCCCTAGCCCGCCTGAAAACCGAGCACCGCTTCCAGTTCCTCCTGAAATCCCCGCATCGCTCCGTCCTAACCAAGCTCCTGACCGGCGCCCTCCCCTACGCCGACTCCAAAGAAATCCCCCAAACCGCCATCCTCGTCGACATGGACCCCCTCAACCTCCTCTAACCCTCGTCTGTTGGCGGTCCGCCGTTGTAGGGGCGGGGCTAGCTCCGCCCGGCGACGCCCACCCTCAACGCTGATCCGCCGCCCACAACCGAACCGCAACCACCCTGTAGCCGCGATCGCTTCTCAGATCGCCGGATTTAGATCCAACACGACCGACCCCAACAATGCGCGCACCCCCGCACCCGCGCCTGATCCTTCCACTTCACCGGCACCTTGATTTCCCCGAACCGAATCTGCTTCTTGACAAATAGGTAATCATCTGATAATATATCTTCCGTATAAAGCCACGCCCGGCCCATTCCACCCAAAATCAAACAAAAAGCGAACCTGCAGCACCCGTAATCCCCTCAATCGTCAAGCCTTACGCACTCTCCCGCGCAAGGAATTCGCAACTCCATCATTTCAAACGAATTATTCACTCTTACGAAAACCACACGGGGTGGCATACCCCTCCGTCCCATTTCGGAACGTCACCTGAAACTGATCAACGCAATCCCAGCAAAAATTCCCGCAATCCCAGCCCACTGAACCTTTCGCAGATGCTCGCGCAGCACCACCGCCGCCAGCAACACCGTCACCGCCCCATAAAGCGACGACAACACGCTAACCACCGACACCTGCTCCAACTGCATCCCGAGGTTGTTCATAATGAACGCCGCCGTATCCAACACGCCCATTCCCAGAATCCACCATGTGACCGCACCGTCGCGCGGCAACGCAACGGGCTGCCGTCGAATCAACAAAAAGCCAGCCGTAACCACCGACGAAGTCAGCCGGATCATCCAGACCGTCGCCGCGAATCCGACACGCGGCACCGCCCGATTCCCAAGCAGCCAGAACAAAATGCCAAACCCAAGCGCCGACAGCAGCGCAATCCCAATCCCCGGCACTCGCGAAGTCGCCGCGCCCGGTGCATCGTCCAAACTTTCCGTCGCACTCGCTTCACCGCGTGCCACCACCACCACTCCAACCAAAATCAGAACGATCCCAGCAAGCCGCAGCACCGTCAGCCGCTCGCCCGTGAAAAATGAAATCGCCATCGTCAGCGCCGGATAACTCGCCGAAATCGGCGCGACCACCGACATCTTTCCGATTTCAAAAGAGCGATACAGGCACAGCGTCGAAAACGCATTCAAACAACCGACGCCCACTCCCCACGCCCACGGAGTCCAACCCGAGCCATCGAACAAATGTCCCCATCCGCCAACCCAGCGCAGCGTCGCCGTCAGCATCACCAGCCCGGTGAACTGCATCCACAGCGTCGTGCGGACCGATCCGATCTTGCGCGCCGAAAAGCGCGCAAGAAAATCCGAACAGCCCCACGAGAGGGCGGTCATCAGTCCGAGAAGAATTCCCATGTCGAGTGATTATGACCGCGACGAGCCTGACGAACAAAACCAATACGAGAGCTTGTCATCCTGAGGCGACCGAAGGACGCCGAAGGATCTCAACCGATCCAAAACGCCCAATGAATGACCGGTAAGAACTACGAGGATTGCCCAGCGGAAGTCGACTTCGCGCCTCGCTTCAAGCCGAGTTCCGCCATCACCATCTGCAAGTCTTTCCAGACGTCGGCCTTCGCCGGCGGATTTCGCAGCAGATACGCGGGGTGATACGTCGCCATCAATTTCCGCCCGCGGAATTCCTGCCATTGCCCACGAAAATGTGAAATCCCTCGCGTGGTTTGCAATAGCGTCTGCGCCGCGCACGCACCGAGCGCCACGATTACCTGCGGATCGACCACATCCAGTTGGCGTATCAAAAATGGCGAGCACGTTTTGATTTCGTCCGGCTCTGGCAATCGATTCTCCGGCGGGCGGCATTTCACGACGTTGCAGATGTAAACGTCCTGGCGTTGCAATCCCATCGCTTCGATCATCGACGTCAGCAATTTTCCAGCGCGCCCGACGAACGGCAAGCCTTGCATGTCTTCGTCGCGTCCCGGCCCTTCACCAACAAAGACCAGTTTCGCTTTCGGATTCCCGTCGGCGAAAACAATTTTATTTCGACCCTTATGCAGCTTGCACCGCGTGCAATCGCCGATGTCGTCGCGAATCTTGAGCAGCGAATCGCCAGAAATTTTCTCCGTGGCGTCGAACAATCCCGATTTCGGTGCCGGCAAAACAATTTTCGGCGCTTCTGGCATTCGCATCGCCGGAGATGGCGGCAACACAAGCTTGCGCGGTGTTTTTGGCAATGTGTCCTCTGGCGTCGCGGGGACTGCGATCGGATCTGGAATTTCGATGGCGGCAGGAGTTTCGGCATCCTGAAACGCCGATTCGCGAATTTCGGTATCGGCCTCCGCCAAATATTCCGGCGCATCCTCAGCAACGGGAATTGCCACAGAAGTTGCCACGGAAGATGCTATGGGAGTTGCTCCAAAAGATGCGACGGAAGTCGCCGCAAACATTGCCGAACGCGGCCCCGCCCTTCTTTCGCGATAAAAAAGTTCGATGCCGATGTCTTCGTAAAAGCGGAGGCGCGCGGAAAGTTTCTGCTGAAGAGTTTCGGAAATGCGATCGGCCATGGTCAGAGCGCGGTGCGCTCTGGGGAGTGTAGCACGGTGCGAAGCCGCACCACTTCGTCGAGAATCCGTTGCGCGACTTCCGTTTTGCTCATGCGCGGCAGCGCAACGTCGCGGCCATCGCGCGAAAATAAAGTCACCACGTTTGTGTCGACGTCAAATCCCGCGCCCTCCGCCGTCACGTCGTTCGCCACAATGATGTCCGCGTTTTTCGCTGTCAGCTTCTTCCGCGCGTTCTCGGCGACGCGTTCCGTTTCCGCCGCGAAGCCAACAACCAATCGATTGCCTTTGTTCCGCGCCACAGTCGCGAGAATATCCGCGTTCGGCTCCAGCGTAATCGTCAACGCTTCCTTCTCGCGCTTGATCTTCTGCTCGAAACTTTTTGCCGGGCGATAATCCGCCACGGCCGCCGCGAAAATCGCGATCGTCGCATCGCCAAATTTTGCGTCCACCGCGCGGTGCATCTCTTCCGCTGTCCGCACATTGACGCGCTGTACGCCGTTCGGAGTTTCCAGCGCCGTCGGCCCGCTAATCAAAATCGTCTTCGCCCCGCGCCGCGCCGCTGCTTCCGCAACGGCATAACCCATCTTCCCCGACGAACGATTCGTCAGATACCGCACTGGGTCGATGTCTTCGCAGGTCGGACCGGCCGTGATCAGCACAGTCTGTCCTTCCAGATCGCGTTTAAATCGAAGCGCCTCGCGAACGGCAGCGACAATCTGCTCTTGCCCCGCAAGCCGTCCCGCTCCCACCATGCCGCACGCAAGATAGCCTTCATCCGGACTAACGATGTGCACTCCGCGCGATCGCAGCACATCGAGATTCGCCTGCGTCGCCGCGTGATTCCACATGTTCACGTTCATCGCCGGCGCAACCACCACCGGCGCCGTCGAGGCAAGGTAAAGAGTCGTCAGAAAATCGTCGGCAATGCCCTGCGCAAATTTGGCGAGAATGTCCGCCGTCGCAGGCGCGACCAGCAATAAATCCGTCCGCTGAGCCACCGCAATATGCTCGATCGCGGAATCCAGATTCGCGTCGCCACTGGCTTCGGACCCCGCAAATAAATCGGTAATGACCTTCTGCCCGCTCAGCGCCGCAAACGTCAGCGGCGTCACAAACTCGCGCGCACCGCGCGTCATCACCACCTGCACGGAAAAATCATCCTGCTGCAAGCGGCGGACGAGTTCCGCAGCTTTATACGCAGCTACGCCGCCAGTTACGCCGAGTGTGATGCGCAGTGGATTCATGGTCGTAGTAATTTCGACGAGCGAAAATTTTAAAGAGATTCGTCTAGCTTCGTAACTGCATCGCGATCTTCGCTATTGCGATCCCGGATGGCCTTTCGCCGAGGTTTCATCTAAACCCCGCGATCTGGGAAGCGATCGCGGCTACAGGTCTCCCTTGTAGATTGGATGCCTGGGGCCCGACGGCGTTTCCTGCTCGAAAGCGCTACTTCCGGCGCTTGTTGCCGTCTTTGTCCGTATCGATCGAATCGGGCTCGGTGAAATCGTATTCGATATAGCCGCTATCGAGCTCTTCGCACGCGATTCGCGTCGGCTTCAGCGTCCTCGGATTTTCGACCAAGGACGGCGCTCCTGCCATGATCTGCCGCGCGCGCCTTGCCGCCAGCACCACATACGCAAACTGGCTCTCGGGAGCTTTGGTTAGCACGTTCATCAGTCTTTCCCTCCAAACGACGCCAGAAGTTGTTCGACTCGCTTACTGCGCCGCGCGCTCTGGCAACGTAATGCGACTACAATCGCCTGCGCTTCGTTGCCTGCGCGCACTACATCTTCATTCACTACACAATAATCGTAGTATTTTCCGAACGCTGCAATCTCGTCTCGGGCTTTTGCCAGCCGACGCGCAATTTCCTCGTCGGAATCCTGGCCGCGACCGCGCAACCGGCGCTCCAGCTCTTCCCGCGACGGCGGCAAAATAAAAATCGCCACCGATTGCGGAAGCTTTTGCTTTACCTGGGCTGCGCCTTGCACGTCGATCTCGAGCACAAGATCAAGATTTTTGCTGCGGGCTTCCTCGAGCCATTTTTTCGGCGTGCCATACGAATGCTTGCCGAAAACCCGCGCATACTCAAGGAATTCGCCGCGGGACACCATAGCGTCGAATTCCTCTTCCGTTACGTAAGCATAACACTTCCCACTGGACTCGGTCGCGCGACGCTGCCTTGTAGTACATGAGATCGAAGGCATCGTCCCCGGTAGTTCCAGGATCTTCTGCACCAGCGTGGACTTTCCCGAGCCCGACGGACCGGACACGATCAAAATCAGCGGCTCAATTTCGGACCCGGTGGTCATTCGATGTTCTGCACCTGTTCGCGCAATTTTTCGATCTCCGCGCGGATTTCCAGAGACAGCGCGGTGATGGTGAGCGCTTCATTTTCCACGCCTGGCGTTTTCGAGAGCATCGTGTTCGCTTCGCGATGCATTTCCTGGAGCAAGAAATCGAGCTTCTTGCCGAGTTCGCCGGCGCCATCGAGCAATTTGCCGAATTGCTGCAAATGGCTGCGCAGGCGATCCAGTTCTTCGCTGATGTCGCTGCGCTCGGCCAGGAGCGCCGCTTCCTGCGCCAGGCGCGCCGGTTCGATGCCCGTGCCGCTGAGCAATTCCTTCAGCCGATTCTGCAAGCGTCGCGCAAATGCCGGTGTCAGGCTGATCGCGAGCTCGCGCACTTTGTCGGCCTGCTCGGCGATCTTCGCAAGCCGCGAGCGCAGTTCCTCGGCGAGGTGCCGGCCCTCGGTGTGGCGCATGTCGTCGAGCTTGATGAGCGCTTCGCGTAGACAATTTTCGAGCGCGGTGCCGAGCTGATCTTGTTCTTCATCACTTTCCGGCAGCGGTGGCGCGAGCCCGCCGATCACACCAGGGAGCCGCAGCAATGACACGACGTCGAGGTCGGTCGTCACCTTCATCTGCTGGCGCAATTCTTCGGCCGCGCGAGAATACGCTTGCAGCAATTCCTTATTCACCTGCACCGGCGCCGATGTTCCCGGCTGCACGTTCACGTTGATGTCGAGGTGACCGCGATGAATTTTCTCTCGAATGATCTGGCGCAGCCGCAGTTCGTAGACGTCGAATCCTTCCGGCATTCGGAAACGCACGTCGAGAAAACGGTGATTGACGCTCTTCACGCTGATGCGCAGGGCCCAGCCGTTGGCTTCAGCGCGCGCCTGCGCGTAGCCGGTCATCGAAACGCATTCAGCTCTTTTTCCGGATTGCGATTGCGGCGATTTTGCGGATGCAGTTGTGTTCTGGCTCATAAAGTGGTGCCTGGAGTAGCTAGATTTCGCGCCGCGTGCAAGGATTCGATGACATCCTCACTGGCGAATTGCAGGCTGTGAAGCCGCGCATAGGTGCCGCCACGCGCCATCAATTCGGCGTGCGTGCCGCTCTCGCGAATCTGCCCTTCTTCCAGGACAAGAATCTTATCCGCGCGGCGGACGGTTGCCAAACGATGCGCGATGACAAACGTCGTGCGGCCGACCATCAAATTGGCGAGGGCTTTTTGCACGTACATTTCCGACTCGGCGTCGAGCTCTGAAGTAGCTTCGTCGAGAATCAGGATCGGCGAGTCCTTCAGGATGGCGCGGGCGATGGCGATGCGCTGGCGTTGTCCGCCACTGAGCCGGGTGCCACGTTCGCCGAGCATCGTGTCGTAACCCTGCGGCAGGTCCGCGATGAAATCAGCGGCGAGCGCGGCGTTTGCCGCAGCCTCCACGCGCTCTTTCGGCACGTTGCTGAGGCCGTAGCAGATATTGTTCCACACGGTATCGTGGAAGAGGATGTTTTCCTGGGCGACCATCGCGATCTGTTCGCGCAACGAGCGAATCGTAACGTCGCGAATGTCGACGCCATCAATGAGTATGCGTCCCGCAGTCGCGTCGTAGAAGCGCGGGATCAGATTTACGAGCGTGGTTTTCCCGGCGCCGCTTGAACCGACCAGCGCAATTACTTCGCCGCGCTGGGCGCGCAGCCGAATGTTCTGGAGCACGTTGGAGGAGCCGGCGTAGGAAAAGCAGACTTCGTCGAATACAACTTCTTTGGAAAATCGCGGCAAGTTCTTCACGCCGGGCTGCTCGGTGTGCTCTTCGTCGAAATCGAGGTACGCGAAAACCTGCGTGCTCGCGCCCTGCGCGGCCTGGAATTGCTGGTAGACCGTGCCCATGCGCTTGAGCGGCGTGTAGGCCTTGAGCAGCGCGAAAATAAAGGCGAAGAATACGCCGAGCGTCATGATCCCGTGATGAATCTGATCGCGCGCGACGAGGATCAATACTGGAATCACGATGGCGCCGAGCAGGTCCATCATCGGTGAGGTGATGACCGCGGCGCGCACCCAGCGCATGTTTTCGCGCAACAGGCGGCGCGAGGTTTCCTTAAATTTCGCGATCTCAAACGTCTCCATGCCGAAGGCTTTGACGACGCGGTTTCCGGAGACCGTCTCTTGAATAATCTGCCCGAGTTCGCCGAGCCGCGACTGGCTGCTCTCTGCCGAGCGGCGAATCTTGCGCCCAAACTTGCTGACCGGAAGCACGACCAGCGGCAACAGAACGATGGAGCCAAGCGCCATACGCCAGTTGAGGCAGATGACCACGGTGATGAAGACGATCAGCGTAAAGCCTTCGCGGAACAGGTCGGCGAGATATTCCGAAAGCGCGACACGCGTGCGTTCCACGTCGTTGATCGCGACCGAAAGCAAACGGCCCGTCGGATGATGCTGAAAGAAGCCGATCGGCTGGCGAATGATCTTGGCGTAGACGTCGTTGCGCAGATTCGTGACCGCGGCGTGGCCGACGTATTGGATTTGCGTCGAGCCCAGATATTCCGCGATGGCCTTGATGAGGAAGATCATCAAGAGCGTGATGGCGAAGATGGTTTTGACGTTGTGGAAGCCGGGCGGAAGGAACGTATTCAGGTAAACGGTGTGATCGGTGAACGGAATTTTTCCCAGAGGCAGAGCCGAACTGACCACGGATGGATCAAGGACGTAATCGACCGCGGGCTTGATCATCAGCGCCACGAGGCCTTCGGCGAGCGCGACGATGGCAAGGAGAAAAATGCCGGTGCTGAGCCGGACGACATACGGCCGCACATAAGCCAACAACCGTTTCAGTTGTGGTGAGAACACCGATGCCACGCTTCAGGCTCCCCTGCGTATCGCACTAGGTACGCTATTCGGCACGTTGCGGTGTGTCAAGTTTGGGCGGGGTGAGAAAGCGGTGGTGATTGAAAGGCGGTGGCGCTGCTGATTGCTTGGGTGGATTCGATTCGACCGCAAAAGCGGCGCAGGGGCGCCGTACTCCATATAGGTTGCGGGGCTTCGCGAAGATTTGGAGGCAAGACGCATAGGCCGGGCGGAGCGAGCCCCGCCCCTACAAGGGCGGGACAGGCGAGATCGTAATGCGCAGGTCATTTTTCGATATCGCGGTGGACGACTTTGGTGGAATAGCCGCGCTTGGACAGCGCGTCGCTAACCGACTCGGCGAGCATCACCGAACGGTGGCGGCCGCCGGTGCAGCCGAACGCGATCGTGAGGTAGCTCTTCCCTTCACCGATGTAGTGCGGCATCAGGTAGACGAGCAGTCCTTCGATGCGCTTCAGGAATTCGCTGGTCTGCGGAAAAGCACGAATGTACTTGCGAACTTTCGGATCCTGGCCGGTGTATTTGCGCAAGCTCGGCACGAAATGCGGATTGGGCAGGAAGCGCACGTCGAAAACGAGGTCGGCATCGGACGGGACGCCGTAGCGATAGCCAAAGCTGACGCACGAAATCAGCATCGGGCGCTTTTCGGGATTGCGGAAACGTTCGGTGATGAAGTGGCGCAACTCGTGAACGTTGAATTTCGATGTGTCGATCACGACGTCGGCGAGCTTGCGAATCGGCTCCATCATCTTGCGTTCGTGGCTGAGGCTTTCGCGAACGCTGAGATGCTTTCCCACCGGGTGGGGACGACGGGTTTCGCTGTAGCGGCGCAGCAACGCGTCTTCAGCGGCGTCGATGAATACGAGAGCGATGGGATGCTGCTCGCGGAGATGCTTCAGGAGCGCGGGCAATTTCTGGAGCTGGTCGCCTTCGCGGGCATCGACGAGCAGCGCGGCGCGCGCATAGCCGCCATCACCGGCGGCATGCAGCTCGGCAAAAATCGGAATCAACTCGACGGGAAGATTGTCGACGCAATAAAAACCCATGTCCTCGAACGCGTGCAGGACGGTGCTTTTTCCGGAGCCGGAGAGACCGGTGAGGATGACCAACTGGCGGGATTCGGGATGATCGGGAGAATCTTTGTGGGACTGGGAGCGAGCTTTAGCCTGGGACTTGCCGGAAGCGCGACGCGGGCTCAGTTTTTCACCCGGCGCTGATGCGTACTGGGAATACGCATGTCTTCGCGATATTTGGCGACGGTGCGGCGCGTGACATGGATGCCGTTTTCGTCGAGCTTCTTGGCGATCTGATCGTCGGTGAGCGGCTTGGTCGAATCTTCTTCTTCGATCATTTTCTTGACCAGGCGCTTGAGGGTGAGCAGCGACATGGCGCCGCCCTCAGGACCGTTCACGGATTCACTAAAGAATGAGCGGAGTTCGAGGACGCCCTGCGGAGTGTGCGCGTACTTGCTCGCGACGGCGCGGCTGACGGTTGAAGGGTGGACGCCAACTTCCTCGGCGACTTCCTTGATCATCATCGGTTTCAGCGCATCGGGTCCGTGGATGAAGAAATCGTCCTGGCGCGCGATGATCGATTGGCAGACGCGCAAAATCGTATGTTTGCGCTGCTCGATATTTTTCATCAGCTGGATCGCGGCGGTGAAACGCTCTTTGACGTAGTTGCGGACGTCGCGATCGCTCGCGTCTTTGACGAGCAGGCGGCGATACGTCGGGCTCAGGCGAAGCTGCGGCATATCGTCTTCGTTGAGGAAGGCCTGCCACTGGTCATCGACCTTGCGGAAATAAACGTCGGGCTCGACGAGGCGCGGCTCGGTCTTGTTGTAGCGGAGGCCGGGGCGCGGATCGAGTTTCTTGATGACGTCGAGCGCGCGCTTGACGATGTCGAGCGGACGATTCAGAGCGCGGGCAACTTCCTTGAGCTGATTGGCCTGCACTTGCTTGAGGTGTTCGGCGACGACTTGATAGGCGAGCGTGTTCGCCGGATCGAAGGCTTTGAGCTGGAGCAGCAGGCATTCGCGCAAATCGTGCGCGCCAACGCCGATGGGATCGAAATCCTGCACAACGGCAAGTGCGTCGTCGAGATCGTCCTGCGTGTATTTGCCTTCCTGCAGCAGCTCCTCGTTGGATGCCATGAGGTAGCCGTTTTCGTCGAGGTTGCCGATGATGCTCTCGGCGAGTTCCTTGACGGTCTCGGAAGAGATCGTGACGCTGAGCTGCCAAGTCAGATGGTCGGTCAGGCCGGTCGAGGATGAAAGAAATTTTTCAAACGAGGGGCGCTCGGAAATTTCGCGCTCGGCGGACTTGCCACCGTCGCCGCCGGAATCGAGATATTGATTGAAGAAGGTGCCGACGTCGAATTCGTCGAAGGGATTGGACTCGGGCTTCTCTGGAACTTTTTCGGTTTCGTTTTTGAGGAAGTTTTCGTCGGCGTAGTTGTCGGTTTGCGTCGGCTCTTCGCTCTGCTCTTCGAGGACGGGATTCGCGATCATCTCCTGATTGATCATCTCGCGAAGCTCGAGGCGATTGAGCGCGAGCACGCTCACCATCTGCACCAAGCCGGGCGTCAGAATCTGACGCTGGGACACCTTCAGGTTGAGTTTTAGTCCCTGCCAAGCCATGTGCGTTCGATCGTGCCTTTCGAGTGCTGCCTAATTCAGGCGGAAATGATCGCCGAGATACACGCGGCGGACTTCCGG